>NZ_JACFSH010000010.1:0-30567 GCF_016100525.1 Snodgrassella sp. W6238H11
GTAAAGCATGCCGCCAGCGTTCAATCTGAGCCAGGATCAAACTCTTATGTTTAATCTTAGCTTTTTTGTAATCCCGAAGTTCCCTTCGGTTTCACTGGTCTGCTTCAAAGTTATTGACAAGAAATGTTTTTATCTTGTCTCTCTGAATCAGTGTGAGGCCTCTTGGCACTCACACTTATCGGTAATCTGTTCTGTTAAAGAGCATTGCTTTCGACTGCGTTCTACTTTAAACTGTTCGTTTGTTTCGTGTCGCGTCATCAGCGAAGAAGGCGAACTATACGCCTCCACTAATCCTCTGTCAACTCCTGCCTGCATTTATTTTTCACTTTCTCCTCACTCAACTGTTTTTACTGAGTTTATTTTTGATCCTCTATTCTTGATTACTTCAAATTCGTATTCTATAGCTGTGTATTTACTTTCTAATTCTCTTGCGTATTGATTATTTGCAAAATCTGTTGCTGTTTTTCTGCACTCAATGTGGTTAAGTGTAAGGTTTGCTCTGCCAATGCTTTATATAGTGTTTGTTCTGATTGTTTTAATGATTGCCAGTGGCGAGCAATGGTATTGCTGTCACCACGTTTAATGGGGCCGGTTAAGGCTTTGCCTGGAGACATCATCTGTAATTGATTGAGATTTTGCTGCATTAGTTGATTTACTAGAGTTTCTGCTAATTCTTGCGACAAAGACAGTGAAGCCAATATATTTCTTGCGAAAGCATTTAATGTTACTAAAAAATTTGCACTGATGGAGAGAGCTGCGTGATAACGGCTTTTCTGAGCAGAATCAATATTAAAGTAGGATAAATTTGCTGCCTGTGCCAATTTATATAATAAAGGTAATGCTTCTGCATCGCCTTCTATTGCACATAGATGCCCCGGTAAAGTATTGATGGCCGTTTCTATCGAAGCAAAGGCAAATACCGGATGTAATGAACCTACTAATAATTTTTGTTGATTGTGAGGTATTAATATATTGCTATTTAATGCACCACTAAAATGAAGTATCAATGTGTCAGCCTTTAGCCAGTCAATTTGATGTATTTTCCTACTAATTTCTTCAATGAACTGATCGCTTACACCTATGACTATAATATCCGCTGGTGGTAATGTTTCTAGCTGTTTGTGTACTTGGATGTGCGGTATGTGATTTTTAAGATACTCTGCAGCTGAAAAATTACGATTCCAGACTGCCTGAATATTAATCAGTTTACTTTGATGCCAGATTATGGCTAATGTTGAGGCAACCTTACCTGCACCAACAATGTTTACGCTTGGCCTGTGTGCTTTTTTCAGGCAAATGGAGCTAGTTGTCATTATTAATTTTTCTAACTAAAAGACGATTATTTTACCTGAGACTTCGTGTTGCAATTGAAGCCTTTTAACCAAAACGGTACACTTCAATACTTACTCTATATTCTAACCATAATTTACTTGGGCAAACACGTTAATGAATGCTGCTTTTAATGTGAAATCTGCGCGTCTGGATACGCTGTCAGTACAATTACTGACAGATGATCTGACTTTGATTAACCAGGAACTAAAGCAACGGGCAGAACGTTTTGGTAATTTACGCAATATGCCTTTTACTCTGGATCTGCAAAATCTTTCCAATCAGGCAAATGTGAATTTAGCGAAGCTGATTGCGCTGTTTGCACGATATAATTTGCGCATTATTGCTATCCGCCATACCGATTTATCCTGGTCCAATCTGGCTAAACAGCATAATATTGCCTTTAGCATTCTTCCAGAGGAACAGGCCAGTGCACGCGTCAAAGCTGTAACTGAGGCGCAAATACCACAAATTACTGAAAAAGAAAAATTTACTTCATCTGTTTCTGCCTTACCAACTCTGGTAATAGATCGCACTATTCGTACCGGTCAGCAGGTTTATGCAGAAAAATCTGATTTAATTGTTCTGGGACTGGTAAGTGAAGGGGCGGAAATTATTGCGGATGGCAATATTCATATCTATGGCCCTTTACGCGGCCGGGCTTTGGCTGGTGCTGCCGGAAATAAGGATACTCGCATTTTTGCACAGTCTATGCAGGCCGAACTGGTATCGGTAGCAGGAATTTATCGCATTTTTGATCAGCAATTACCAGCACATCTGTATCGTCACCCTGTACAGATTTTCCTGCAGAATGACCGGCTGGTGCTTAGTGCGATTCAGGCACATTAATTTTATGACTGATTTTTGAGTGTATTGACAGATTCATTTATATAACAAAAGGATTTTGATTGTGGCAAAGATTATTGTGGTGACGTCAGGTAAAGGTGGTGTTGGTAAGACCACAACCAGTGCCAGTATTTCAACAGGTCTGGCTTTAGCAGGCCATAAAACTGCAGTAATTGATTTTGATGTGGGCTTACGTAATCTGGATTTGATTATGGGTTGCGAACGCCGTGTAGTTTATGATCTGATTAATGTTATTCAGGATGAAGCTACCCTGAATCAGGCATTAATTAAAGATAAACATTGTGAAAATCTTTATGTATTACCTGCCTCTCAGACCCGGGATAAAGATGCACTTACCCGCGATGGTGTAGAAAAGGTTTTAAAAGATCTGACTGAGAAGATGGGCTTTGAATATGTAGTCTGCGATTCACCTGCTGGTATTGAACAAGGTGCATTAATGGCCTTATATTTTGCCGATGAAGCCATCGTCACTACTAATCCGGAAATTTCCAGTGTACGTGACTCTGACCGTATTCTGGGTATTTTATCCAGCAAATCTCGCCGTGCCGAAACTAATGGAATACCGGTAAAAGAGCATTTACTGATTACCCGTTATTCACCTGAACGTGTAGAAAAAGGTGAAATGCTGTCTGTACAGGATATTCAGGATATTTTGCGCATTCCATTAATTGGTGTCATTCCTGAATCACAAAATGTATTACAGGCATCTAATTCTGGTACGCCGGTTATTTTGCAGGAAAATTCAGTTGTTGCTGAAGCTTATAAAGATGTTGTCGCTCGTTTGCTGGGTGAGGATCGTCCAATCCGTTTTCTGGATACTGAGAAAAAAGGTTTTCTCAAGCGACTGTTTGGAGGATAAGACATGTCTATAATAGATTTTCTTTTTGGTAAGAAGCAACAATCCGCAAAAACGGCTCGCGATCGTTTACAAATTATTATTGCGCAGGAGCGAGCCACTCATACACCGGATTATTTACCTACACTACAAAAAGAGTTACTGGAAGTGTTATCAAAATATGTTCATGTTTCTTTAAATGATATTCATATTTCTCAGGAAAAGAAAAACGGTATGGATGTATTGGCATTGAATATTACTTTACCTGAAACAGGAAAGAAAAAGGCCAGTTAATGACGCTGACTGAATTGCGCTATATTGTGGCTGTAGCTCAGGAAAAACATTTTGGACGTGCTGCCCAGCGATGTTTTGTAAGTCAGCCTACTTTATCCATTGCAATTAAGAAGCTGGAAGAGGAGCTTGGGCTGGCATTATTTGATCGCAGCAGTAATGAGGTAATGACAACTGATGCTGGCCAGCGAATTGTGGTACAGGCTCGCCGTGTTCTTGAAGAAGCTGATCGTATTAAGCTGATGGCGAATCAGGAACAGAGTGAGCTGGAAGGAATATTTAAACTTGGTCTGATTTTTACCATTGCACCGTATCTGCTGCCAAAGTTGATTTTATCTTTGCGAGAGATGGCTCCTGAAATGCCATTACAGCTGGATGAAAACTATACAGATGTATTAAAAGAATCACTTAAGCGTGGTGATCTGGATGCTATTGTAGTAGCAGAACCATTTGTTGAAACCGGGCTGGAAACTATTCCGCTTTATGATGAGCCTTTTTTTGTTATTGTTCCAAAAGGCCATGCTTTCGAGCAATTGGACGAGGTTACACCAAAGCAACTAGGTGAAGAACGGGTATTACTGCTCACCGAAGGCAACTGTATGCGTGATAATGTACTGGCTAGCTGTCAGGAATTGGCTTCGCGTCAGAAAATTCAGGGACTGTCTAATAGTATTCAGGGAAGTTCTATCAATACGATCAGACATATGGTGGCCAGTGGTCTGGGTATTAGTGTCATGCCAGCTACAGCTTTAACAGAGAATGATCATCTGTTGTTCAGTATTATTCCTTTTACTAGTCCGACACCGGAACGGCGCGTGGTTCTGGCCTCCAGACGAAATTTTGTTCGTCCTAAAGCCTTGCGCATGATTAAGTCTGCTATTCTGGCTTCGCAGTTAACTGGGGTAAAATTTATTCATGATGCTGATTAAGTTTTAGAGCAATCAAAAAACGCCTGTACTCTATAGCAGGCGTTTTTTGATGCACAAAATTTTCTGATTTAATGATTTAAGTTATATATGATTACAGATTATTTAATCATATGAAATTGATTAAATAATCTGTAATCTATAAATGAATTTAAATTCAAACAGATTCGAAACAGGATTTTCTATGATTGCATTAATACAGCGTGTGAAAGAAGCCAGCGTCTGTGTAAACTCTGAAATAGTCGGACAAATAGATCAGGGATTACTGGTGTTATTAGGTGTGGAAGAAGGAGATGATTTACAAAAAGCTGAACGTCTCTGTGACAAAGTACTTGGTTATCGGATTTTCAGTGATCAGGATAATAAAATGAATTTGAACGTTAAGCAGGCTAATGGTCAGTTACTGGTTGTTTCGCAATTTACGCTTGCTGCCGACACTAAAAAAGGGATGCGCCCTAGTTTTACAAAAGGTGCAGCACCAGAAAAAGCCAATGATTTGTATAATTATTTTGTTGAATTATGCCAGAAACAAATTGTGACTAAAACCGGTATCTTTGCCGCAAATATGCAGGTTTCTCTGATTAATGACGGACCGGTAACATTCTGGCTGCAAGTTTGAGTACTTATATTTTATTCAATAGCAAACAAATTAATTTTTAGTATCGGCTGAGTTCCTGCTTTAATACGCGGATATTGGCTTGCCGGTCTGTTATATTTTGTTGCCAGCGCTGAATTTGTGCTGTTGCTCCCTGCTTTTGTGCCTGACGTAACTTTTGCTGGGCTATTGTCAATGCATTCTGTTCACTGGCAATATCACGTTGAACCAGTTGTTTTGGTGTCAGTTTGGGTATAGTGATTATTTTAGCCGGTACTGTAACCATATTATTTTTGTTTCTAATCATAGTCACAGTTTCAGGTTTCGGGGGCTGTTGTCGCAGTGAAATACCTATTTTGGGTGAAGCCGGTGTCTTCATTAAGTCACTGTCTCGTCCAAATTCAGCACTGTACCAAAGACGCTGCAACTGCTCCAAACCCGGAGTATTTTGATTTTCCAGAGAATATTTTTTTAGATTATCATCATCTGCAGGTGGATACTTTGCAATCTGACACTGAACATCTAAAGGTTTGGTTGTATAGCTGACATGATTATTTGCCAGCGGACAAGCATACCAGACCACAGATTTAGGCTCACTGGCTGTGGATACAGCTGCTGTTGTGTCTTCAGCCCAAACCACATCCATATCACTGAAAAACAATAAACAGATAATGAAATAAAAGCTAAATCTGAACTTGTTTTGCATAACAATTACTCGTTACGTCCACATTTAAATACATACACAATGTAGTTTTATAGCACAATTTGCTGATTTGGATAATTAACCAGTGACTGAAATCTTTACAAAATATAATTGTAAGGCAAATTATCTGGTGTACGGGTATTTTTATATTATTGTAATATATATATACAGAGTTTACGTTATTTAATTTATTCTCCTGATGTTTTTGATAATTCCAAAGATTGTACTTAACTACATAAATAAAAATCATAAAATTAATTCATCCTTCTTAAATTTACTTTTAATTATTAATTAACATAATGATAAAATATTAAATAATAGGAAAACAAAATGTTACTTAAATCTAAAAAAGTTTTCTTCCCAATAATTATTGTATTAATATTATTAGGATTCAGTTTTTATTATGTATATGAAGATCTCTTTGTCGATGAGAGAAAATAGGTACGGTTGTCGATGAATATAATGGTGTTAAGGTTTACTACAATGGAAAAATCAGCCATGTAAGTGAAAGAAATATAGCACCAGATGGCTATAATTTAGGATTAAAGTATCAATGTGTCGAATTTATTAAGCGCTACTATTATGAACGCTTTAATCATAAAATGCCTGACAGTTACGGGCATGCCAAACAATTTTTGATGATTCGATACCAGATGGAAATCTTAATCCTAAACGTAATTTACTTCAGTTCCATAACGGCTCCCCTACAAAACCTCAAGTTGACGATATTATTGTCTTAGGCTGGTCTAAATATGGCCACGTAGCCATTATCAGTAAAGTTACTGACAATGATATTGAGATCGTTCAGCAAAATCCTGGTCCTACTGCCAGTAGTCGTGCCACTTTTCCGTTAATTTATAAAGATGGATTATGGAAAATAGATTCTTTTCGTGTTTTAGGTTATTTGCGTAAACGTTAAAAGCAAATTACATGATGAATCACAGAAATAGTTGTTAATTCTCATACGGTTTTAATGGATTAACTTCTTGCTTTATGGTAGTTTATATTATTGATTAATTGAGAATAGTTCGGAGTTTAATAATTATGAGTACCAATTCCATTTTGAATGGTTTCGCTTTGGGCAATATGATTGCTAATAGCGAGAGTTTTGGATTCAGCAATGGTTATAAAAAAGCACAAATGGAGTTTAGACATCAATCATCCCAAATATATCAAAATGGTTATACTCAGGGTTATACTCAAGGTTGTCTTGAATTAAAGAGACAACTACTGCCAGTTATTGAACAACAACAGTCAACTATTGCGAAACTACAATCAACTATTGCGAAACTACAGTCAATTATTGCACAACAAAAAAACATAATTGAGTGTCAAAAAAAATATTCAGAGTTATTGGAATTTAAATACTGCGAACAGAAAAAACAAAAATAACATTTTTTATTTTTATAGCTTAAAAAAAATGGATCTTTTAATAGTTATTTTAATGCTGGGCACAAAAACAGTTTGTTAAATGATCATTTACTAATCCCATTGATTGCATAAACGCATAGCACGTAGTCGGACCTACAAAGCTAAAACCACGCTTTTTTAAAGCTTTGGACATAGCGCGACTAATTTCTGTCTGTGTTGGCACCTCTGATAAATGTTTATAGTGATTGATAATCGGTTGATCATTAACAAATGACCAGATAAAACTGGCAAAATCTTCCCCATGTTGCTGCATGGATAGATATGCATGGGCATTATTAATAATTGCTTTGAGTTTGGCCGGATGGCGAATAAGCCCGGAATTCTGTAATAGTGGTTCAATATCGGTAATTGTAATAATTTGATGCGGATTAAAATCATAGAAACAACGCCGGTATTCATCGCGTTTTTTTAATATAGTAATCCATGATAAGCCCGCCTGCTGGCCTTCCAGACAAATCTTTTCAAACAGTTTTTGCCCGTCTCTCTGTATTTTTCCCCATTCAAAATCATGATAGTGTTCATACAATGGGTCGGCGTTGACCCATTCACACCGTTGTTTCAACTGTTTTTGCATAATATTTGAATCCGCTTAATGTTATAAATTTTGCAGAGTTATCTGATAATTTTTAATATAACCATGTCTGAATCAGGGTGATAATACCTAAAAGACAGAACAGAATGCAGGCTCCTATACGGATACGGTTTAAGGGTAAACGCTGCATCAGCCAGTTTCCGAAAAATATTACCGGAACATTAGCTAATAACAAACCTACTGTACTACCCAGAACTACTGAAAATAAATCACGGTATTGAGCTGCCAGCAAAATAGTAGCAATTTGGGTTTTATCACCCACTTCTGCCAGAAAAAATAATACTGCGGTAGCCACGAACGGACCATAACGCATAAACCGAGTATCTACACCATCATCTTTGTCCGGCTTTAACAGCCATAAACCCACTATCAGAAAACTGAAGCTTACAACCCAGCCCATTAACTGCGGCGTAAAAAAACGTGCTACTTCTACGCCAAACCATGCAGAAACAATATGATTAAGTAAGGTGGCACAAAGCATACCGGCAATGATGGAATATTTGCGCGAAAATCGGGTTGCCAGAAATAAAGTCAGTAATTGAGTTTTGTCACCAATTTCAGCAAGCGCAACTGGAATGACAGAAGAAAGAAAAGCATGAATCATTTTCAGAATACCGTTGGCGGGCAAAAGACAAAAGACACAATAAAACCCCCGCCGTAACGGTTTTATGTGTCTCAAGTCTCGTTAGTCCGCCAACAGGCAAGGACGTTACGACCATACAGCAAAAACTGTAAATATGTTGACCGTAACCACAGGCTTGAAGAAACCACCTGTGCAACTACTCCCTTAAGGCAGGGCATCATAACCCATTCTATACAAACGCAACAAGTGAAATTCTTTAAAAATTCATTGAATTTGATTTCAGACAACGAAACAGGCTGCCATACTTTATGGCAGCCTGCAATAATAGATTAATCAGATTAATAATAACCCAGAACTTTCCACCAAACACCACCGATAAACACAAATATAATCAGTTCGACTACACTCATGATGAAACCGACTTTCCACCATTCGCCTAAAGTAACATAGCCTGAACCGAATATCACAGGTGAAGTACCAGTAGCATAATGCGTTAGTGTCATCATGATGCTGGAAGCTGCAGCCATCATCAGTGCAAACAGCATCGGAGGTGCGCCAAGCGCCAGACCGGCAGAATAGAAGGCAGCAAACATGGCTGTAATGTGAGCAGTAGTACTTGCAAACATATAGTGCGCATACATATAAGCCAGTAATAATAAGGCACAGGCACCCATCCAGCCCATACCCAGTCCGCCTATGCTGCTTTCCAGCACACCAGAGAACCATTTAATCAATCCGAGTTTATTCAGGAAAGTAGCCATCATGACTAATGCAGCAAACCAGGTAATGGTATCCCATGCACTTTTTTCTTTCAGAATATCATCCCAGCTTAATACACCGGTTAACAATAACAATGACAAACCAATGAATGCAGTAGTGGTCGCGTCTATAATGTATGCATCACCAAACAGCATGGCCGGCACACCTGCCCATAAAATCAGCAATACTGCAAAAATACCCAGCATGATTTTTTCATCACGGGTCATCGGCCCCTGCTCTTTCAGACGCTCTTGAGCAAAAGCAACGGCATTGGGTGTTTGCTTGATTTCAGGCGGATACAACCAGTAAATAATCAGTGGCATCAGGAACATCGCTATCAGACCCGGTATTAACATTGCCAAAGCCCATGTACCCCATGTCAGATTAATATTTTTATTGGTTACATCGGCAATCAGCCTCACAATTAACGGGTTAGGAGCGGTAGCAGTAATAAACATGATTGAGCTGATGGGATTGGCATGATAATTTACCAGAGCCAGAAATTTACCCATACGTTTTTCTGTGCCCTTTTCAGGATCAGAATCATAGCTGGATGCAATAGACTTCATGATTGGGTGAATAATGCCACCGCCACGAGCAGTATTACTCGGTGTAACCGGAGCCAGTATTAATTCCACTACGGCCAGACTATAGGCAACACCTAGAGTACGTTTACCCCATAACCTAATGAACAGATAGCCCACACGTGCACCAAGACCGGTTTTTAATAAACCGCGCGAAATCATAATTGCCACACCAATCAGCCAGATCAGCGGATTACCAAAACTGCTTAAGGCATCACCCATAGCCTTACTGGGATCATTATTGGTTACACCGGTTAAGGCAACCAGCATAATGGCAATAATAGATAGTGCACCAATTGGCATTGCTTTGCCGATAATGGCAGCAATAACTCCGACAAACATGGCCAGTAAATGCCATGCCTGAGGTGAAACCCCCTCTGGAACCGGTATGAACCAGATAATCAGAGCGATTATCAGCGCAATAGCCGCGGGAATGGGTTTAAACCCAATTTTTACAGGCATACAACATACTCCTAAATCATAAAGATACAGACTACAGCCAGACAGAAATCACTAACCTGAATGTGATTGTATACTTTTATAGCAAAATACCGTCTGATATAAAGCAAAAAAGTATCAGACGGTATTAACGAAAGTCAGATGATTATACTGTTTAAGCCTGAATGAATATAACATACAGCTGTGTAAGTAAACGCTATTGATGTTAAAGCAGATTTTCCGGATGCGATTAAATAGATAAATTTTGCAAAACTATGCTTGAAATCGTGCCGGGCATACCCATTTACGATTCATTAGCAATAGTATGGCGGTGGTAATTAACCACCCTGTTTGCAGCCGTAATATAGCGGCGCAAAGTACGAAATTAAATAATTAGGAGATTATTAATTATGGCAAAAGTAATCGGTATTGACTTAGGTACCACCAACTCCTGTGTTGCCATTTCCGAAGGTGGCCAGACTAAAGTAATTGAAAATGCAGAAGGTGCACGTACTACGCCTTCAATTGTTGCTTATCTGGACGATAACGAAATTCTGGTAGGTGCACCAGCCAAACGTCAGGCTGTTACTAATCCGAAAAATACTATTTATGCTGTAAAACGTCTGATCGGTCGCAAATTTGATGATGCTGAAGTACAGCGCGATATTAAATCTATGCCTTTTCAGATTGTTAAAGCAAATAATAACGACGCATGGGTAGAAGCACATGGTGAAAAACTATCACCTCCGCAAGTATCTGCCGAAGTATTGCGTAAAATGAAAAAAGCAGCTGAAGATTATCTGGGTGAAAAAGTAACTGAAGCTGTTATTACCGTGCCGGCTTATTTTAATGACAGTCAGCGTCAGGCTACTAAAGACGCCGGTCGTATTGCCGGTCTGGATGTAAAACGTATTATCAATGAACCTACTGCCGCAGCTCTGGCTTTCGGTATGGATAAAGGCGAAAAAGGCGACCGCAAGATTGCCGTATACGACCTTGGCGGTGGTACATTTGATATTTCTATTATTGAAATCGCTGAAGTTGATGGCGACAAACAGTTTGAAGTACTGGCCACCAATGGTGATACATTCCTGGGCGGTGAAGACTTCGACCAGCGTTTGATTAACTACATCATTGATGAATTCAAAAAAGATCAGGGTATCGATCTGAAAAATGATGTAATGGCTCTGCAACGTCTGAAAGAAGCTGCTGAAAAGGCGAAAATCGAACTTTCCAGTGGTCAGCAGACAGAAATCAATCTGCCTTACATCACTATGGATGCTTCCGGCCCGAAACATCTGGCGATGAAAATTACCCGTGCCAAATTTGAAAGTCTGGTAGAAGATCTGATTACCCGCTCTATCGAACCTTGCCGCACTGCAATTAAAGATGCCGGTCTGAGCGTAAATGATATTAATGATGTTATTTTGGTAGGCGGTCAAAGCCGTATGCCAAAAGTACAGGAAGCTGTTAAAGATTTCTTTGGTAAAGAACCGCGCCGTGATGTTAATCCTGATGAAGCTGTTGCTGTAGGTGCTGCTATTCAGGGTGCCGTACTGGCCGGTGACCGTAACGATGTGCTGTTACTTGATGTAACACCTTTGTCTCTGGGTATTGAAACCATGGGCGGTGTGATGACTAAACTCATCAACAAAAACACTACCATTCCGACTAAAGCAACTCAGACATTCTCTACAGCTGAAGATAATCAAAGTGCGGTAACCATCCATGTATTACAGGGTGAACGTGAACGTGCTTCTGCTAATAAGAGTCTGGGACAATTTAATCTGGGTGATATTCCTCCTGCACCCCGTGGTGTACCTCAGGTAGAAGTTACTTTTGATATCGACGCCAACGGTATTTTGCATGTATCTGCAAAAGACAAAGGTACCGGCAAAGAAGCTAATATCACCATTCAGGCTTCTTCCGGTCTGAGCGAAGAAGAAATCGAACGCATGGTAAAAGATGCAGAAGCTAATGCTGAGGAAGATCGCAAACTATCCGAACTGGTAAGCAGTCGCAATCAGGCTGAAGCTTTGATTCATTCAGTACAGAAATCTTTGACTGAATATGGCGACAAACTGGATGCTGCTGAAAAAGAAAAAATTGAAGCAGCCATCAAGGAAGCTGAAGAAGCTGTTAAAGGCGAAGATAAAGCTGCCATTGATGCTAAAGCCGAGGCTTTAGGTACAGCCAGCCAGAAACTGGGTGAAATGATGTATGCTCAGGCACAGGCCGAAGGTCAGCAGGCCGGTACTCAGACTGAACAGTCACAAAGCAAAGGCAGCGATGACGTTGTAGACGCTGAATTTGAAGAAGTAAAAGATAAAGAGAAAAAAGACTAATTTTTTCCTGATACTATTTAACCCCGCTTCCAAGCGGGGTTTTATTTTATCTGGCCATAGCTCTGCAGACTAAAAAATACCATTTATATCTGTTTATATCTGTCATTTCTGCCGCAAAATTTCTGATTTTATTATTATTACCAGTTTATAATCATTTATACAGATAAAAATATCAATAAGCAGAAATTGTGAATATTTAATGTCCTGTAAAAAAACAGACATATTGGCAAACTGACCGTTACAATAATCGTAGCGATTATTTACAATAAAGAAATACAACTGGAGCGAAAGATGGATTTTTATATTTTACTGATTTTACTTGGTGTCTGTTGTGCCATACTAACTGCCGGATTTTGCGGACGCTCACAACGCTGGGGACCATGGACTATGCTGGTTGGCATTAGCTGCCTGCTAATTCTGATTATGGTGATGATATATAAACTATCGCGCGTTGTCTGAATTCTGATTCCTGTCTGCCAGCTTCATTCTGATTCCGGCAGATGAATAACTATTTAAGAATCAGTTGGAAATCAATGATGGTGATTACAACCAAATAAAATTGATGTATAACATTATCTTCTCTAGCTAAGACTGTTTTCTTCAAAGAAAATTTGAAAAATAGGTATCCACATGCAAAACAAATTAAGCAAAATAACCTGTATCGAAGATTTGCGTAAAGTTGCCAAACGCAAAGTACCTAAGATGTTTTATGATTATGCTGATACTGGTTCGTGGACTGAATCTACCTATCATGCCAATAGTAATGATTTTCAGGAAATTAAATTACGCCAGCGTGTATTGACCGATATGACCGGCCGTACACTGGAAACAACAATGGCAGGTCAGACAGTAAAAATGCCGGTGGCACTGGCACCTACCGGATTAACCGGTATGCAGCATGCCGACGGAGAAATTCTGGCCGCACGTGCGGCCGAAAAATTCGGTGTGCCGTTTACGCTGTCTACTATGTCTATATGTTCTATTGAAGACGTGGCAGAAAATACCAGTGCTCCGTTCTGGTTTCAATTATATGTTATGCGTGACCGCGAATTCATGCGCGATCTGATTCGCCGCGCTCAGGAAGCCAAATGCTCAGCATTGGTGGTTACTGCTGATTTACAGGTTCTGGGACAAAGGCATAAAGATATTAAAAACGGGCTGTCTACGCCGCCTAAACCCACACTGCGCAATTGGATGAATCTGGCTACTAAGCCGGAATGGTGTCTGGCTATGCTGAATACACAGCGTCGCACTTTCCGTAATATTGTCGGTCATACCAAAGGTGTTGCCGACATGACATCATTGTCTTCATGGACATCTGAACAGTTTGATCCGCGCCTCAGCTGGAAAGACATTGAAGAAATCAAAAATCTATGGGGCGGAAAATTGATTATTAAAGGCATTCTTGATGCCGAAGATGCTGAAATGGCTGTGAAATCCGGCGCAGATGCAATTATAGTGTCTAATCATGGTGGTCGCCAGCTGGACGGCGCTCCTTCGACCATCCATGCATTACCCAATATTATTTCTGCTGTAGGCAATAATATTGAAGTCTGGCTGGATAGTGGTATCCGCAGCGGACAGGATGTTCTCAAAGCTATTGCTATGGGAGCCAAGGGTACACTAATTGGCCGCGCATTCCTGTATGGTCTGGGTGCATATGGTGAGGATGGTGTAACACGTGCACTGGAAATTATTTATAACGAAATGGATATCAGCATGGCCTTTACCGGTCACACTGATATCAAAACCGTTAATAAAGATATTCTGATACCGGGCACCTATCCGATAGCCGGCTAAATCTGCCTGATTCTAAGGATATTTAAAAGCTATTTGTCTCAGACAAATAGCTTTTTTATCGATACCGCTCATCTTATTCAGCATTTGGTATAACTAACTGGCTTTTTAACTGACATGAACAGGTGACAAAGCCACTTCAGCCGGCTATGCTTGCCTTTTTATTGCTTATTAGACTGTTATGAACATCACTGAAAAAATTGCTTCAGAGCTGAATGTTGCTTCCGCACGAATTCAGGCAGCGATTGACCTGCTGGATGATGGCGCTACGGTACCGTTTGTGGCACGCTACCGTAAAGAAGCCACAGGCGGACTGGATGATACTCAGCTGCGGACGCTAGCTGAACGATTACAATATCTGCGTGAATTACAGGAACGCAAACAAACTGTATTATCCAGCATCGAAGAACAGGGCAAACTGACTGATGAGCTGCGCCAGAGCATAGAAGACGCTGATAATAAAACTGCTCTTGAAGATATCTATCTTCCTTATAAACCCAAACGCCGTACCAAGGCACAAATTGCACGCGAGTACGGGCTGGCACCATTAGCTGAATCACTGCTTACTCAGCCAGATCTGGATCCGGAAACTGCCGCACTAAATTATTTAAATGACAATGTCGCTGACAGCAAAGCCGCTCTGGACGGAGCGCGCGCAATTCTGATGGAACAATTTGCCGAAGAAGCCGCTCTGATAGGACGTTTGCGCGAGAAATTGTGGCGTGAAGGCGAAATCCATGCCACAGTTATCGAAGGTCAGGAAAGTGCCGGTGAGAAATTCAAAGATTACTTTAATCACCGTGAACCGATTCACAGCATGCCCAGCCATCGTGCTCTGGCCATACTGCGCGGTCGTAATGAAGGTATATTGTCGCTCAGTCTGAAATACCAGCCTGATGATACACCTGCCGGCGAACAGAGTATTTATGAGCAACTGATTGCACAACAGTTTGGTATCGCAGATATCGGACGTGCTGCTGACCGCTGGTTACGTGACACAGTGCGCTTAAGCTGGCGTGCCAAAATTTTTCTTTCATTGGAACTTGAAGCCCTCAACCGGCTTAAAGAAAATGCTGATCAGGCTGCCATCAGTGTATTTGCCCAAAATCTGAAAGATTTGCTGCTTGCAGCTCCGGCCGGCTGTCTTACCACTATCGGTCTGGATCCCGGTATCCGTACCGGAGTAAAAGTAGCGGTAGTTGATGATACCGGTAAGCTACTGGAAACAGCTACTATCTATCCGCACCAGCCGCGTAACGACTGGAAAGGTGCTCTGACTGCACTGATGCATCTGGTAAAACAATATAAAGTCCGGCTGATTGCCATTGGTAACGGTACGGCCAGTCGTGAAACCGACAAGCTGGCCGGTGAACTGATTCGTGCCCTGCCTGATTATCATTTGCAAAAAATCGTTGTTTCTGAAGCCGGTGCCTCTGTTTACTCCGCTTCTGCTTTAGCAGCCAAAGAATTTCCTGAGCTTGATGTCAGTCTGCGCGGTGCTGTGTCTATCGCCCGCCGCCTGCAAGACCCGCTGGCAGAACTGGTGAAAATCGACCCTAAATCAATTGGTGTTGGTCAATATCAGCATGATGTTAACCAGAGCCAGCTGGCCAAAAGTCTGGATGCAGTCGTAGAAGATTGTGTAAACGCTGTCGGAGTGGATGTGAATACCGCATCAGTTGCCCTGCTGGCGCGCATTTCCGGTCTTAATAGTACACTGGCACAGAATATTGTCAGTTATCGTGACCAGAATGGTGCTTTTGCCAATCGCAAAACTCTGCTTAAAGTACCGCGTCTGGGCAGTAAAACTTTTGAACAGGCAGCCGGCTTTCTGCGTATTCAGGGCGGTGATGAACCTCTGGATGCCAGTGCAGTCCATCCGGAAAGCTATCCTATCGTTGCCAGAATGCTCAAAACGGCTCAGCTGCGGGCTGACCAGCTGATTGGCAACCGCAGTGTGCTCAAAACACTTAAACCCGCAGATTATATCGATGCTAATGTCGGTTTACCTACGATTAACGACATTCTGGCTGAATTGGAAAAGCCCGGTCGTGACCCGCGCGGTGAATTCCAGACCGCAACATTTGCTGATGGTATCGAAGACATCAGCGACCTTAAACCTGGCATGGTTCTTGAAGGCGTAGTCAGTAATGTGGCCGCATTTGGTGCTTTTGTCGATATTGGCGTGCATCAGGACGGACTGGTACATGTTTCTGCCTTAGCTGACCGCTATATTGCTGATCCTCGTGATATTGTTAAAACCGGCGACGTAGTTAAAGTGAAGGTTATCGATGTTGATATAGCGCGTAAACGTATTGCTCTGTCCATGCGTCTGAACGACGATGCTCAGCCTGCATCCCGCCAACACGAACGACCACGCCGGCAAAATGGTAAAACACAAAATGTATCCGGCACAGATAATGCTATGGCGGCAGCATTTGCCCGGTTAAAACAGCAATAGACAAAAGACCGCTATAAAGGGGCACCTCTGCCCCTTTTTTCATTAAACAGCCTGCATATAATATCTTAGCGACAATCTTTGCCAGACAACGGCACACTTACCTGTGAATGATCCTGAAAAGTATAAACATACACAAAATTAAATCCCCCCAACAACATACGCCGTGTCAGAGGCTGACGGCACGCCTGCTCTAAATCCTTTTTCACTGATGCCGGATTGAAATTAGCCTGATTTCGCTTACTGTCCAGCATGGTATACGAATAATAAATAGTCTGATTGTGCCGTACAGCTGCTGTAAACAGATTCTGTTTGTGTTGCTGTGGCAGTTTCTTCTGTAATGCCAGCAATTGCTGATCTACAGACGTAGTCAATACCGGATCAATGGCCAGAGGCATATGCCGAGGTTTACTGGCAGCTTCTGCAGAAGCTGCACCTGATTCATCCGGCTGCCGGTTACAGGCTGCCAGTAAGCACAAACAAAATAGCGCAATTATTTTTTTCATGGCTGACACTTTCAGAGCAGATACAGACAGGAGTTATTCGGTAATACCGGAAAATTTTGTTCTCTCCCCTTAATTTACTCCAGATAATCAATAATAGTGTAACACGCGCTGATTAATTTTCTACTTGCTTAATAACTTTATTTAAATCATCCATTTTCAGATTCTTGCGTAAATATTCTTCACTTTCAGGTAAAGCAATTTGAACCGATTGTTTGCACTCATACGCCAGCTCAGCATTACTTGCAGAAAAATCTATAACATGACCACCAAGTTTACGTGTAGTATCAATAAAATGTAGATGAAAACCGGCTACAGATAATTCTTTGAAAAACTCTGGCGTCCAGAAACCGATTAATGTGCCGGTGACATTTTCTACCGTATCCACGACTTGCTGTTCAAAAACTTTAACAACAGACGGATAAGGTTTATGCTGAGCAAACGGACGACGAATCTTCAGCTCATCAAACTGTCCGCTGATTCTTACTGCCACGAATACATTATCCAGAGGCAGATAGTGCGCCAGATGCGCATACAGATTGCTTTTACAGACATCAGTTATATCCACGACTTTATCAGGCTGAAATGTTGTAACCTGTACGAACGGCAACAGCTCATTATCGCCCATCACCTTAACCGCCTTATCACCGTCGGCCTCCAGAAAATCATGGTCAACAATTACCTCACCGGCCAGAGCATGAGAACAGCCTAAACCAAAATCACCATATTTTTTTGCTTCTCCCACACTAAATACTCCATCAAACAACCCTGCCATCAATGCATTAATGGTTGAAAACTGGACAATTGCTTTTTTCATTTTTTGCTCCGAGAATAGACAATAAATTTTATTTACATATTAATATACTCTAAAATAAAAATTTATTGAATAAACAATGTTTATATGGTTATTGCTGGTCAATTTAATACCAATAAATAACCGGACATCAGCAGAATCAATTAATTATTTTGATAATGTATTTAAATTCAGAACAGCAAGGTTTGAATCAGGTTTTGTATTGCAGTTACACTGGCAACAGCACTCACCTTTGGCAGATATCCTGCTGAAATCAGATTGTCCGGTGCAGGTAAGACTATTATGGTATAAGCGGTTCTCTTTATTTCTGCATCTGCAAGGCAGGTGGCCACAATCAATCAGACTGATTCGAAAACTCACCATGAAATCTTTTGTTTATTATTTTCTGGCTGCTGTTGCTGAAATCAGCGGCTGTTTTTCTTTCTGGGTCTGGCAACGCATGGGCAAATCAGTACTCTGGCTACTACCCGGCACACTGTCACTGTTGTTGTTTGCATGGTTGCTGACGCTGGTGGAAAGCAATATTGCCGGACGGGCATATGCCGTTTACGGCGGTATTTATATCTGCTGTTCGTTGCTGTGGTCTTGGCTGGTAGAAGGATCTGTACCGGATAAATGGGATATCAGTGGTGCACTGGTATGCCTGCTTGGTGCAGCAATCATTTTGCTTGCTCCGCGTGGCTAAACAAAATTTGTTTATATGATTATGGTATTTACCAGTGCGAAAAGTGACAAGCCGGCAGGCTGCGTCTAAACTGACTGTTTATTGCTGAACAAACTATAGCTGTAAATTATTATGCTACTGAAAAGTTTACTTTCATTATCGTTAGGCACATTTGCACTGGGTATGGCAGAATTCAGCATGATGGGTATTCTGCCGGATGTGGCGGTTTCACTGAATATCAGTATCGCTCAGACCGGACATTTTATTGCTGCTTATGCAATCGGTGTCTGCTGCGGTGCATGGCTGCTGGTATTAAGTTACCGTCTGCCACCCAAAACTATTTTATTGTCATTATCGGCATTGATTGCCATTGGTAATATACTGGCTGCATTATCTCCGGGCTATATGACTTTACTGGTAGCACGTTTTATTTCCGGTCTGCCGCATGGCGCATACTTCGGTATCGGCTCCATTGTTGCTACCAAACTTGCACCACCGGGACGCTCTGCGCAGGCTGTAGCACTAATGATTGCCGGAATGACAATAGCCAATCTGATTGGTGTACCAGTAGGTACATGGCTGAGTTTGCATTTAAGCTGGCGTCTGGTATTTACTCTGGTGGCTGTAGTGGCCATCATACTGGTATTCACCTTACGGCGTTTTATCCCGCAAATGGATCGTTTACCCGATACCGGTATTCTGGGACAATTCCGTTTTCTGAAATCTGCTGCACCATGGCTGATACTGGCTGCCACCATGTTTGGTAACGGCGGGATTTTCTGCTGGTTCAGCTATATTAGCCCCTTACTCACACAGGTATCCGGTTTCAGTGGTAATCAAGTCAGCTTACTGATGGTACTGGCCGGCGCCGGTATGGTCGCCGGTAACTGGTGCGGTGGCCGTCTGGCCGACCGTTATACACCGGGTCAGGTCGCAGCCGGCTTACAGGGACTGGCAGCCGCAGCACTATTACTGATTTTTCTGTTTGCTTCGAATAGCTGGTTATCAGCCATACTGATGTGTGTATGTACATTCTGTCTGTTTGCCGTATCCGCACCACAGCAATTGTTATTACTGCGTCACTCTCCGGGTGGTGCATTGCTTGGAGCCGCCAGTGTACAGATGGCATTTAATCTGGGTAATGCCATTGGTTCTTATAATGGCGGGCTGGCCATCAGCCATCACTGGGGGTATCAATATCCGGCATTACTCGGGGTGCCACTGACATTAATTGGTTGTGCCTGCCTGTTGTGGTTTCACCGTCGCTATGAAAATCAGGGACAGGATATCTGAACTATAAGGAAATAATAATGGATGAATCTATACCACCGGAAATCAGGCAACGTCTGCAACTTGCCAAAAAAAACGGTAATAAAACCGAACAACTGCGTTTATGGCAGGAATACAGTAGTCTGCAAGGCTTTTCCAGTGAATGGGTAATGGCTGCACGGCTGGGAGAAGCAGGTTATACAGATGAACAGGCTCATATGGTAGCCTGTCTGTTCGGCCGCTGCTAGTAAGTACGGGTTATATTATAGATACTTATGGCTGAAATTATTGTTGAAACACACCCGCTGAAACCTTTTTTACCCGCAAATGCGCGGCTGCTGATGCTCGGGTCATTCCCTCCGCCTGCCGGACGATGGAAAATGAATTTTTATTACCCGAATCTGCAAAATGATATGTGGCGTATTTTCGGGCTGGTATTTTTTCAGGACAAACATTACTTTTTTACTGATAACAATAAAGCATTCAACGAGAAACTCATCCGTACTTTTTTATCAGAACGCGGTATAGCCATTAATGACGCTGCTTATCAGATCAGACGTTTACAAAATAATGCAGCCGACAAATTCCTCGAAGTTGTTACACCGGTAAACTTATCGGCAGTACTGACTCAGATTCCGCACTGTCAGCATATTATGACTACCGGAGACAAAGCTACCAGCACATTATTACAACTATTACCAGCAGATACGCCAGTACCGACTATCGGCCATCCCAGTCATACTATACTGGACGGCCGGCATTTAACTTTATCCAGACTGCCTTCTTCATCGCGTGCTTATCCGCTTGCACTGGAACGCAAGGCAGCAATTTATCGTGATTATTTTGCTAACATTGGGTTATTGAATTAATTTTAACTATTCAGCTGGGGAATTTTTATGCATATTCTGATTTTTGGTGCCAGTGGCGGCGTTGGCAGAGCATTGGTTGAGCAGGCATTAGACAGCGGAGATGAAGTAACTGCTGCACTACGTTCACCGGAAAAATTTGATTTACAGCATCCTAAATTACATATTCGCCACTGTGATGCATTTAACGCTGCTGATGTAGCGGCACTATTTACCGGTAACAGCCAGTATGATGCTGTCGCTTCTGCTCTGAATACCAATCAGGGAGTTAAACCGGGTGATGATTTGCAGCGCATGCTTGACAACATCGTTACACAATTACAGAAACATGGCATTAAACGTATTGTGTATTGCGCCTCTGCCGGCGTGGATAATGAGCTTGAAGGCGAGCGCGGTCAGGCGGCAATGGAATTTTTACGTTATCCGCTGGCAGACCATCGGGCGGCAATCGGAATCATTCAGGCAGCCGGTCTGTCTGCAACCATTGTGCGCCCGCTTGGCTTAACTAATGATGCGCTTTCGGCTCATTATCTTGAAGCAGCACAGGGTGTACCAGCAGGAAGTGGTCGTATTGCCCGCGCAGATGTGGCACATTTTATGCTGAAAGCACTGCACAATGATGCTTATATCGGACAATCTGTTGCATTATCCGGCGTCTGAATAAATAATTGCTATAAGATATATCTGACCGTCTGTCTGCTGTAGCAGGCAGACGATTTATTATTTGCGGATTTTTCGATAAAACGACGCTTCACCCTCCGGACGGGTTTTAAAGCGTTTATGCAGCCAGTAATATTGTGCCGGCTGTTCACGTATTCTTGCTTCAATAAAATCGTTCATGCGCTGAGTATCGGCAACCACATCATCACTGGGGAAATGTTCCCACTGCGGATAAAAGCGCAGAGTTACTGTACCATCAGCCTCGCGGGTTGGAATAGCAGGAATCACTTTTGCCTTAGTCAGACCAGCAATCCGGCTCAGACCGGCGATTGTAGCAGTTGGAATACCGAAAAAATTCACAAAAATTGATTCACGCCGGCCAAAATCCTGATCGGGCAGATAAAGAAACGGAGCGGTACTGGTTTTGATTTTCTTGATAATTGCACGCAGCCCTTCCGTTCGCCCAATCAGAAAAACATTATGATAACGATGACGTCCCTTAAGTATCTGCTCATCCATCTGTTTATTTTTCTGATGTGAGTAAACACTAATCAGTGGTACATCCTGATTAAGAGCATATACAGCTGCTTCAAAAGCAGTAAAATGCGGATAAAGTAAAATTACCTTTTCACCCGCGGCGAGAGCTTCATCAAGATAATGTTTATCCTGATAACGCACCAGCTTTTTCAGCCGGCCTGCATCTCCATACCAGTACAAACCATATTCCAGTAATAACATGGCCATATGGTAGAAATGTTCACGCAGTATTTTGCGCCGCTGCTGTTCTGTCCATTCAGGAAAACAGTGACGCAAATTAATCAGACCAATACGTCGTCTTGGTGCTACCGCATAATAACTTACCCAGCCTACACAGCGTGCCAGCGCATGAATCATACATAATGGCAGTAATTGCAGCACATACAAAAAAGCAAACGCCAATTTCATCATCATTACTATTGTTACCTAACTGATTATCGCCAGCTCTATCATTAACTGCGCTCTATTGTACACAAGCTGCGGTCACTTTACATTCACTGTTGTATATAACTTATTGCAATAACCCCAGAGCAAGTGGTGACAGGCAAAATACTCCGGATAAAAATAAATACGGCCTGCAAAGACACAGACCGTATGAACCGGATACAGACAAACTAATGTGCCCCTCCGCCACCGCCACTGCCAAACGGCGGTCTGGCAAACCACACCAGTACAATCAGAATCAGGAATGTCATCCCATACAGCCAGAACAGATCATTGGCACCCATAATATGAGCCTGCTGCCCTATGGTCTGCTCAATCGAGCCCAGCGGCTGAGTACCACTTAAACCGAGCTGGTTCATTCCCTGAATTGATTCATTCATCGTACTGTTATAAGGATGAATGTTTTCTACCAGTTGTGTATGATGCAAAGCCTCACGTTTATCCCATAACACATTGACCATTGAAGTACCAATACCGCCGGCCAGAATGCGCACAAAATTGGAAATACTTGAAGCACTGGCAATCTGTGAACCGGACATATTAGACAGAGTAATCTGGGTTAGCGGCATAAAGAACATTGCCATACCAATCCCCTGCACAAACTGCGGCCAGAATACATCCATAAAACTCATACCGGCATTAAAATTGGTACGCCAGAAGAAACAGATGGCATATACAGTAAAGCTGATGGTTACCAGCACCCGCATATCCAGCCTGTTACCAAACTTACCAATCAATGGCGACAACAATACCGGGAAAATACCGATAGGTGCCGTTGCCAGCCCTGCCCAGGTAGCGGTATAGCCCAACTGCATCTGTAATAGCATCGGCAATAATACAATTGCGCCCATATAGGTCATATAGGCGGTACTGAGCGTAATCACACCTACGGTAAAATTGCGGTCTTTAAACAGGCGTAAATCCACAATCGGATATTTTGCATACCATTCCCAGATAACAAAATAGCTCAGACATACCGTGGCAATAACCGCTAATATAATGATTTCATTGGATGAGAACCAATCCAGCTCATGACCACGGTCGAGCATCATCTGTAAGGCACCCACACCTACAACCATCAGGGACAGCCCCATCCGGTCGATTGGCTGGTTTTCGGTTTCAGTTTCGCGTTTTTTCAGCATCTGCCATGAGATGCCCGCGGCCAGCAACCCGATTGGCACATTAATAAAGAAAATCCAGCCCCAATGCCAGTTGTCACTGATAATCCCACCAAGAATCGGGCCGAAAATCGGTGCCACAATAATCACCATTGACCACATAGCCAGCGCCATCGGGCGCTTTTCCGGCGGATAAGCTGCCATCAGCAGACTTTGTGACAGCGGAATCATCGGACCGGCCACAGCCCCCTGCAATACACGGAAAAACACCAGCAATGCCAGACTGGGGGCAATACCACATAAAAACGAGGCCAGCACAAAGGACAGCGTAGCCACGACAAATACTTTTACTTCACCAAAACGGCGCGCCAGCCAGCCAGTTAGCGGTACGGAAATAGCATTTGCTACAGCAAACGCCGTAATTACCCATGTACCCTGACTGTTGGCTGCACCCAGATTACCGGTAATAGTCGGTAATGCCACATTGGCAATAGTTGAATCCAGCACCTGCATAAAAACGGCCAGTGATAGAGCCACCGTAACCAGAGCAAGTGCCGGACCTTTTAAAGGAGAATGCGTCATTCAAGCAGCCTTATCGCAGAAATATTTTTTATCTGCAGCATATCCGGATAGCTGTACTTACAAGTACAGTCAATACTATTCACAAAGACGATACTTCCGGAATAACAAAAAAATCAGGCAAAATCATTACCATGAATAATGGCTGCTGGCGGCAGAATATGCCCTTCTGCTTTAGCAGCCGTCGGATTATGGTTCAGCATTAACTCAATCAGGGGGCATATTGAGCAAAAATTTCCTCAATCATATTATTGATTGGAGTCCAATCAATTGCAGCCATATTTCCATTAGTGGGAATCGCATTAGCCGCAGTTAAATCCTGACCATTCTGGTTGCGCGTATTCACTTCAACATCCATTGACAAACCTACCCGCAGCGGATGTGCAGCCAGCTCTTTCGGATCCAGAGCAATCCGCACCGGCACACGCTGTACCACCTTAATCCAGTTACCGGTTGCATTTTGTGCCGGCAACAGTGAGAACGCAGCTCCCGTACCTGCTGACAGACCGGCTACCTTACCGTGATAAGTCACCTTACTGCCATATACATCGGCACTGATTTCCACCGGCTGACCAATACGGATTTTAGCCAGCTGACTTTCCTTAAAGTTTGCATCCACCCACACATTATTCAATGGTACAACCGCCATCAGTGCAGCACCGGTTGCTACCTTCTGCCCTACCTGTACATTACGCTTGGCAACCTGCCCGTCAACCGGAGCCTTAATCTGAGTACGTTGCAAATCCAGCCATGCACTCTTCAGATGACTGACAGCAGTCATCACTGCCGGCTGCTGACGCAGCGGAACATTGTGACCCAATACAGCTTTGGCCGCGCTTTCCTGTCCCTGCATAGCTTTCAGATTAGCCTGTGCTTCCTGTACTGCATCACGCGCATGACTCAGCTCCTCAGCAGAGATGGCATCTGTACCGGCCAGACTCTGGCGGCGCTGTAAGTCAGCCTGCAAACGTTTTAACTGTGCCTGTTGCGCTGCAACCTGTGCACTGGCCTGACGTGATTGAGCAGTCTGCTGCTGATTCTGACGAATCGCATTAATCAACTCATCATGTGCCCGTTCAAACGCCAGCTGCATATCACTATTATCCAGCTCTACCAGCACCTGACCGGCTTTCACAGTTTGCGTATCATCCACATTTACCTTTTGTACCGTACCGGTAATTTGCGGGGTTATCTGTACCAGATGACCATTTACATACGCATCATCGGTAGATTCTTTATGCTGCCAAACCAGCAGATACATCAGCAGACAACCCAGTGCAATCAGCAGAAAAAACACGGTCAACAACACGAGTTTACGTTTGCGGCCGGCCGGTACACGTTCTGACTGCGGCTGAACCGCCGGTTGTGAGGTGGTTACCGCCTCGTTAGTTTGCTTTTGTTCACTCATACGAAAATAGCTCAATAAAATTTAAAAATAACAGTAAATTAACGAGTAGCCTCAGCATCTGACATCTGGAAACCGCCGCCCAGAGAAGCATGCAGACTATTCCAGCTTTGCTGCTGCCAGGCAATGGTTTTAACCAAATCAGCCCGTGCACTCAGAGCAGCGTCTTCACGCTGTAGTCTGGTAATAGCATTGTCCAGACCGGCTGCCTGACGCTTGCTGCTGGCAGCCGCATTTTTCTGTGCCACCTGCCATGCCTGCTGCTGTAATGGCAGTGCCACAGTACTGTGCTGATAATCACTAATTGCATCAGCTGCCTGCTGCAAGGCAGTCAATACGGTTTTATCATATTGAGCTACCTGTTCATTATAAGCAGAGCGTTTACCGGATAATGCCGCCTGTAAACTGCCTGAAGTAAATAACGGCAGAGTAATGGCCGGTACAACGCCCAGCATCCGTGAAGAAGAGTGCACCAGATCAAACGCATCAACATGCGCAAGACCTGCCAGACCCTTAATTTCAATATTAGGATAAAAAGCAGCCTCAGCCGCCTTTACACCAAAATAATTTGACTGTAACAACGCCCGCTGTGCAGCAATATCAGGCCGCTGCCCTAAAATATCCGCCCGCAAACCATCAGTCGCAACTGCCGGCACCTTACCCAATGGCTGTGGTACTGCTTCCGGCAACTGGGTCGGTGATAATCCGACCAGTGCCGCAATACCATGACGGGTACGTTCAATATCCGCCTGTGTCTGACGTAGAGCGCTTTGCAAATTCAGTACAGTCTGCGTAACAGCATACTCATCACTTGCCGGCTGCAAACCTGCGCGAATCCGGTTTGCAACCAGCTTCTGCAACTGCTGATTCACTGCAATACGCTGTTTCAGAATATCCGACTGTTCCTGTAACTGCTGCCATTGCGTATATTGCGACACAATACTCTGACTCAGTACCAGCCGGGCCTGTTCCTGCTGATAAGAAGCAGCAAGACGGGAACCCAGCGCAGCCTTAATCAGATTACGCTGCCTGCCCCAGAAATCAAAAGTATAATTAACCGCTACCGCAGCCATTTCATTACTGAAAACATGATTCGGGTTATCACCGTCCCGGTTTGAGTCAGGCTTCGGATTCAGATAGGCGGCCACACCATTAGCCTGTACCCCGACCTGAACACCAGCTTCGCCTCTGGCACCACGCCATTGAGCCTCAGCTTCTGCAATACGCGCAGCCGCAATACGTAAATCCGGCGCATTGGACAAGCCGGTTTCCATTAATCTATTTAACAATGGCTGATTCAGCCCAAGCCACCAGTTTTGTTTTACTGCTACAGTCTGCCCTGCCGGCAATTGCAGCTGACCGGCATCCTGTGGATTTTCTAACTCAGGCTGTTTGCCAAAATTGGCACAAGCAGATAACAGCAGCAAAGCAACAGGGCTAACAAGAGCCAGCTGACGTAATCGGGGCGCAGATACAGTTAATTTCATGCAAATCTCAGCAAAAAGTTAAGCAGCGGTTAATAACTTAGTTAACAGCTGCTGTAATTGTTCATATTCCGGTTCACTCAGGGCTGACCATACCCGTCGGTGTACCTCATTGGTTTCCGGACTAACCGTTTGAATCAGATCCTCACCGGCTTTAGTTAGTTTCAGCGTAATTTTGCGCCGGTCATAAGGATGAGTAGAGCGCGTAGCCCAACCATTAAGTACCAGTTCATCCGATAAACGGGTTGCACTGGTACGAGTCAGATTCAGAATACTGCTCAGTTCTGATGGTAAAATCTCATGATTCGGTCGTGAATACACTGCCAGCAATGCATGCCACAGACTTTCTGATAAATGGTGCTTGTGTAAACGCTCATTCAGCTCACCGTGAATCGACGTATGTACCAGACGGATTAACCGGCTGAGCATCACCAACTGAACATTCATGCTTGGCATTTTCACTGCCAGCACCTCTAAAGTAGCTTCCAGTTCGGTAGCAGGAAGAGAAAAACCCATCTTAGAACACCTCAAAATCCAAAAAATAAACCATTTTAATAACCATACCACTTATTATAAATGAAGCTTATTATTTAGCTGAAAATATTCCATCCCTAAAATAGTCACTACCTTAGCAAATTTTTTGAAAAGCCCTCTTATCTATCTGTATATCTGCATATTGCCGGTAACAGTAAATACCCTATACCGTTATCGTTTTTTCCAGCCCTCATCTATCACCTATCAAATACAATTACCGGAAACAGACTCTACAGACCAGAACAGCAAATTGCTTTAGTGCATTATCCGTCGTTGCAGAAATGAAACAACCCGGACAGTATTCAGCAATACCGGTTAACCAGTTTTCAACTCAAAAAAACCATCACTTAAACTTGTTAATAATTGGCTACAAAGACCATAAACATAATTATTTTTCTATACAAACCATAAAGTAACAACTCAAAACCATACTTATGTGTTAAGAGCATAATTATATTTAATAACAGATTAAATATAGAGACATTTTGAATTTTTTTACGCCTTATTAACCAGATACCTGTTTTACCGGCTTTTCCACAACAACCTTTGACACCAGCCTTAAACAAAATTGCATCTTCCACTCTGTACAAAACTGCAATTTTCTTAGCAAATACATTACCAATAACGACATAAGCAGCATATTCAGCTTATTCCGCAGACAACCTACCGATACAACATCATCACAATATATACATATCCTGACTAACTCCTGCATCAGCAAAAAAACAGGCTGCTTCAAAAGCAGCCTGTTTCCACATAACCAGAATTAAATACCTGCGGCTTCACGCAGCAGTTGCGCTTTATCAGTACGTTCCCAGGTAAATTCAGGCTCTTCACGCCCGAAATGACCATATGCCGCTGTTTTCGCATAAATCGGTCGCTGCAAATCCAACATTTTAATAATACCTTTCGGACGCAAATCAAAATGTTCCTGCACAATTTCAATCAGCTTGTTTTCATCGATTTTGCCGGTACCGAAAGTATCAATCGCAATTGAAGTAGGCTGTGCAATACCGATAGCATAGGAAATCTGAATCTGACACTGACTGGCCAGACCCGCGGCAACAATATTCTTCGCCACATAACGGCAGGCATAAGCAGCAGAGCGGTCAACCTTGGTAGGATCTTTACCGGAAAAAGCACCGCCGCCATGAGGGGCCGCCCCGCCATAAGTATCCACGATAATTTTGCGACCAGTAAGACCACAGTCGCCTTGCGGACCACCAATGACAAAACGCCCGGTCGGATTAATCAGATATTGCGTCTCTTCAGTCAGCATATCAGCAGGTAACACCGGCTTAATAATATATTCCTTAACAGCTGCAACCAGCTCATCACGCTCAATATCCGGCTCATGTTGCGTAGACAGCACCACAGTATCAATACGTTTTACCTTTCCGGTTTCACTGTCATACACACAGGTAAGCTGTGCCTTGGCATCAGGACGCAACCACGGCAGTTCACCACTTTTACGCACTTCACTCTGACGCTGCATCAAACGGTGTGCATAATAAATTGCAAACGGCATCAGCGTAGGCGTTTCATCACAGGCATAACCGAACATCAGTCCCTGATCGCCTGCACCCATGTCCAGGTCAAGCCCTTCCCCTTCATTAACCCCCTGAGCAATATCAGGAGACTGCTCGTCATAACACACCATCACCGCACAGCCACTGGCATCAAACCCCAGTTCTGATGAGTTATAACCGATACGTTTAATTGTATCGCGTGCAACTTGTATATAATTAATATGCGCACGTGTAGAAACTTCACCGGCCAGAACACACAAACCGGTATTTACCAGAGTTTCAGCTGCAACACGTGCAGTAGGATCCTGAGTCAGGATAGCGTCTAAAATAGAATCGGAAATCTGGTCGGCAACTTTATCCGGATGACCTTCGGATACCGACTCGGAAGTAAACAGAAATTCACTCATAATTGGCGGATACTTTCT
Source organism: Snodgrassella sp. W6238H11 (assembly GCF_016100525.1). NCBI lineage: Bacteria > Pseudomonadati > Pseudomonadota > Betaproteobacteria > Neisseriales > Neisseriaceae > Snodgrassella > Snodgrassella sp. W6238H11. The sequence continues at coordinate 29,365 of NZ_JACFSH010000010.1, forward strand.
GATGCTAATCAAGCATTATGATGGGCAGTTATAAATGCTTTTGTTACAATGTCGCCCAAATTTTCGAGTTTGAGATACAGAACGGATGCAAAAGCTGGTTTATTTCATATTTTTCCTGTTGGCATTAATCCCCTTACCTGTTTTACAGGGTTTAGGTTCCGTACTGGGGCGCCTTGGCTTTTACTTCGCCACCAGTGAACGTAAACGCACAACTAAAAATCTGCATTTTAGCAAACTTGCCGCCAACGACCAAGAATCAGAAAAACTGGTTAAATCCATTTTTGCAGAAACAGCCAAAAGCGGGCTTGAGTTATCCATAGCCTGGACCCGCTCAAGCAAGCATATCGTCTCATTATTTAAAGAAGTACACGGCTGGGAACACATAGAAGCCGCTATTGAACGCAACGAAGGTTTGCTTTTAATTACACCACATCTGGGCAATTATGATCTTGCCGGCCGTTTCCTGAGCGAAAAACTGCCTTTTCCGCTTACCGCCATGTACCGTCCGCCTAAAATAAGCTGGCTAGAAAGCGTTATGAATAGTGGACGTGTGCGTGATAACGGCTATACCGCTCCTGCCAATATGCTGGGGGTAAAACAAATTGTACGGGCATTAAAAAATAAGCAGGCTACTATTGTACTGCCCGATCAGGTACCCGGCGAAGGAGAAGGTGTATGGGCAACCTTTTTTGGTCAGCCTGCCTACACCATGACCCTAGCCTCTCGTTTGGCCATCATGCCTGAAGTCACTCCCCTGTTCTTTTGCGGCGAACGCCTGCCGCACGGTCGCGGCTTTGCTCTTCATATCGCACCACTTGAAGGCACACTCAACGGCAACCGCGAGCATGATGCACAGATTATTAATAATAATGTTGAAAAATGGGTAACACGTTTCCCAAGCCAGTACCTGTTTGGCTATAACCGGTACAAATGGCGTAAAAACAGACCTGCTATCTAAAAACCATCGAAAAATTAGCAAACTATATCTTATACAAACAATATAGAAATCACAGAAGAATTATCTTTAAATTATAATTATTCAGAAATTATTTAATACATTATTTAATTAAAAATCGTCATATCAATTTAATAAATATTTATCAAGTATGATCTGAAATTTGTAAATACCCCATTGTTAGCACACAAACCAAGTAGAAAATCATGCTATTTGTTTCATGTTTCTATATTCAATTGGTGTCATAT
>NZ_JACFSH010000011.1:0-22275 GCF_016100525.1 Snodgrassella sp. W6238H11
AATTTTTTCATATTGAAATTCTCCTTAAAAATATCATAGAGAATTTTCTACTTTCTTGCTGTACTATTTTAGGGGATAGTTACAATGTGAATATCAAAATTTACTATAATAAAAGAGATATTATTACAACAAATATAATGAATTTAGAAATCAGAGTTAGTTGAAATATTAATTTGCAATAACAGTTTATTTGACAATGTGTTTCAATTATTACTGTATTCATTTTTATAATAATATTCGTTACACGAAAAATTATTCTCTATGAGGATATATGAAAAATACTAATAAAATATCTATTCAAGAATAATTTATATGATTTTATATTAACATTAGATATTTTCGAGACAGCTAGTATTGAAGCTATTTTTTTATTTTTCTTAAGTAGAATGGCATAAAAATATACTGTAGAATTATTTCATTTAAGTCTGTATAACTCAGAGATATACAAAAAAACAGCGCTTTTTATGCGCTGTTTTAATTAATTAACTATTATTTTTTTATTATTTGCCGTACCAGAATTGCCATAAATGAGATAAAGAGAAGTAAACCTAATAGTTCTCCAATTTTATCCCAACCCTGCAAATTCAAAGCCAGCGGAGATTCGCCGCCACCCAGAGCAATAGACGCAACAATTACCATAGCCATTACTACACCTACGATACTTTCACCGACTATTAATCCGGCAGCCAGTAATGTACCACGACGATCTGTGGCTTTAACCTCTTTCTCCTGAATAGCTGGATCAGTATGGCGCTTTTTGATATAACGCAAACATAAATAGGATAATACTGTTCCGATAAAGATTGGCATATTGACGGAAGCCGGCAGATAAATACCCATACCCACTGCCAGCGGCGGTACACTCCAGCCCGGACGAAGATATTTGACCACCACATCAAGCACAATCAGGAATACACCCAGAAATACGCCTGCTCTGATGTATGCCCATTCCAGATTGTGAGAAAAAATCCCTTTGGCAATAGTGGTCATCAGAGTTGCCTGCGGTGCTGACAGTGCCTGAGCAGCATCCATTCCGGCACGTGGTAAGGCTCCGGTAAAACCATAAGCGTTATACAACAGTTCAAGTACAGGTGAGATTACTATCGCACCAACAATGCTGCCAATAATTAGTGCTACTTGCTGGCGCCACGGTGTAGCCTGAACCAGATGGCCGGTTTTTAAATCCTGCAGATTATCATTAGAAATAGTGGAAATGGCCATAACCACAGAAGCAGTAAATAATGCTAAAGCTGTCATAAACTGATTACCACCAGCTTGTGCGAAAATACCGCTAGACTGACCAATCACCATGAATACCAGCGATATAATGATGATTGAAACAATACCGATACTGGATATCGGGCTGGAAGAAGAACCAATCAGACCAGCCATATAGCCACTGGCTGCAGCCACAAGAAAACCTATAATGAAGGCCATGATGGTGGCACACGCAACCAAAGCACAGGCCAGTCCGAAAGATATCGGCGCAGTGGCAATAAAGCTGTAGAAGGTAGCAACCAGAATGATCAGAGTAGCCACTACAATCAGCATCATGGTTTTAGGCGATAAATCCTGATTTACCCGCTCCTGTGTCTTGCTGGTTTGTGAATCCGATCCAAAGGCCTGAAAAGAAAGTTTCATGCCTTCAAGCATAGGTTTGAAAAGGGTAATTAATGTCCAGATTGCAGCAACAGCGATGGCTCCGGCGCCAATATAGCGGACTTTGGTTACCCAAAGTTTAATTGCAAAATCCATCATTGAAACATTTTCAGGCATTGCAGTGGTGCTGGTGAAATACGGTACGGCTATTCCCCATGAAAAAAACATGCCTAGCAGTACAGCAATACCACCGGTAATACCTACCAGCCAACCGGCCCCCAGCAAAGCCAGTGAAAAGCCCATGGGCACCTGAAATACGGCTCCGCCTACTTTAAACCAGTAACTGGCACTTTCACTTATTACGCGTAAGCCGCCGGCCAGAAAGCTGAAAATACCGGATAAAATACCACCGGTAACAATCTGCTTAACTCCGCTTTGCGGTGAATCTTCATCATTTTCCTGTGGTTGATTGTGGTCACCAGCCTTGAGTATTTCAGCGGCGGCTAAACCTTCCGGATAAGGTAAATCACTATTAACAACCAGTACATGGCGTAAAGGAATAGTGAAAATAACACCAAGAATACCGCCGGCAACGCATATCAAGGTTGTCTGCCAGAATGGAAAACCCTGCCAGTAACCAATCATTAACAAACCGGGCAGAACAAAGATAATTGAAGACAAGGTACCGGCCGCCGATGCCTGTGTTTGTACCATATTGTTTTCAAGAATATTTGAACCATGAAAGCATTTGAGTACAGCCATAGAGATTACGGCAGCGGGTATGGATGAAGCGAATGTCAGGCCAACTTTCAGCCCCAGATATACATTAGATGCAGTAAATATTACTGTAATTAATGCACCTAAGATCATACCGCGAACAGTAAGTTCGCGATACTGATCGACCGCCGATGAGGTGGTTGAGGGGTGTTGCATGTAATAACTCCATAAAAATGCGACTTGGAATAATAGCAATAATACTAAAATTTCTGGATATTTATTTATCCTTTCACAACCGCAATTTTGGACAAAAAGTTGCATTGTACAAACTCATTTGTAATTTTTCTTTATGTTTAAAGAATTTAATGTAAATTAAGTTTTTTATTTTTATTCTTAGTTTAAATAAGATTAATTTTACTCAATTTCCGGATTCTGATTTCAGCACTTATTTTCTTTTTAACTGTTGGTTGTCAAGCCTATTGTGGATGTCTATACTGAATTTTTTTTCTGGCTGTATATTTGTTATGCTTCCTGTTCTGGTTTTACAACATACGGATTTACGTCTGTGCGATTTATCCCATTTAAACGCAATTATGCCGTCAAATCCGGAATATACATTTGATAATTCTGTGCTGAGGCTGCCGGTTAGTGTTGATTTCGAATTATCTGAATCAGCACAGACTCAGCTGATTGAGCAAAAAATTGATTTTGCTATTTTGCCAGATCAGAATTTTGCAGACTTAGGATTAATTGTTAGTGATATGGATTCCACTTTGATTACCATTGAATGTGTGGATGAAATTGCTGCCGGAGTGGGATTACAGACACAGGTTGCGGCCATCACCGAACGCTCAATGCGCGGTGAAATTGATTTTGAGCAATCGTTACGGGCGCGTGTAGCTTTATTGAAGGGTTTACCGGTTGAAGAATTAAAACAGGTTTATGAACATGTACTGAAACTTTCTCCGGGTGCAGAATGGCTGTTGCAGCAGTGTCAGAAACATGCAGTTAAATTCATGCTGGTTTCCGGTGGATTTACTTATTTTACTCAACGGCTGCAGCAACAATACGGACTTGATTATACTTTTGCTAATCAGCTGGTGATACAAGATAATGTTCTGAACGGAAAGCTGGCAGGCAGAATTATTGATGCTCAGGCTAAAGCTGATTTACTGGTTCAATTCAGAGAAAAACTTGGACTAAACCCAATGCAGGTACTGGCAATGGGTGACGGTGCTAATGATATTCCGATGCTACAGGCGGCCGGTTTTGGAGTTGCCTACCACGCCAAACCGAAAACACAGGCTGCAACGTCTATTAATGTACGCTTTGGCGGTCTGGACGCCGTACGTAAGTGGTTTCGCTGATTGATAACCGCAGACAACCTGCAGAACAGTGATAAAACCAAATGCAATTAAATTATAATTTAATAATAATCATTTAATTAGTTTGCAGATGCTTTTAGGAACACATTTATGTATCCAATAACTGAACCATATCAGTCTGGATTATTGCAGGTTTCTGCAATTCATCAGATTTACTGGGAAGAAAGCGGCAATCCGGCCGGTAAACCAGTTATTTTTTTACATGGCGGGCCGGGAGCCGGAGCCTCGCCTGCATGCCGCGGTTTCTTCAATCCGCAAAAATACCGCATTATTATTATTGACCAGCGTGGATGCGGTCGTTCCCTGCCCTATGCCTGTATCGACGACAATACTACATGGGATCTGGTTGAAGATTTAGAAAAAGTTCGCAGAATGCTGCACATTGAACGCTGGCAGGTATTTGGCGGTTCATGGGGTAGCTCACTGGCACTTGCTTATGCTAAAACTTATCCGCAAAGAGTCAGTGAGCTGATACTGCGCGGTATTTTTCTGTGCCGACCACATGAAATTACCTGGGTTTATCAGCAAGGCGCAAATCATATTTTTCCGGAAGCATGGGAGAATTATCTCGCACCGATTGCTGAAGATAAACGGCATAATTTAGTAGATGCCTATCATGAGTTGTTATGCCATCCTTATACGGATGAAACAACTCAGCTCAATGCAGCTAAAGCATGGGCCCAATGGGAAAGTAGTATTGTACATTTAGAGCATAATCAGGCTGGTATAGACGAATATAATGATCCGCAGCGTGCCTTGGCAATTGCAAGGATTGAAAATCATTATTTTGTCCATCGCTGCTGGCTGGCAAGCGAATTTGCCTTACTGGAAAATATTCAGATACTGGCTGATACTCCGATTGTCATTGTTCAGGGGCGCTATGATATGTGCACACCGATTGAAAGCGCATGGGAATTGCAGCAGGCTTTACCGCATGCCAGACTGGTAGTCACTATGGCTGGTCATTCTGGCTTTGAACCGGCAAATCAGGCTGCTCTGGTGGCTGCTACCGATGCTTTTGCCAGTTTATAACATTTACTCCGGACATTTCTTGCAGGTCTGAATATATTCAGACCTGTTTTATTATCAGAAATATTATTTTTTAATCAGCATAAATATTTTGAATTTTAATTTCTTCTCAAACAAAGTATCAATATCTTTTGAAGTTAAGCTATTAGCTCAGCTTTATTAACAACTTCAGTATTTTTACGGCTTACATTTTTTCACTTTACTATCCGTGAGCTTGATTCCGGCCTGTTTTCAGAAAAACTGATAATTTCGAATTTCTTAATCATTCTGTGCTCATCGTATACAAACGATCTGATTTGATGAATGTTATTAATAATCTGGAAATATCATCCGCTAAAATTAAAACCATTCGTTCGGTTCTGCTGCCAGGCAGCTGTAAACAGTCTGTATTTCCAGTGTTTTAACCAGTATTAATTTTAGAATCTTATGTATTTGTGATGGAATTTATTCTGACATAATTACTTGATTTATCCATGAATAAAGTTGACTAAAATTGTCGGGTATTAGATAATTCATACATTGTCAATCTGTTTCGGGTTTTGTCATGCGTTTAACCACCAAAGGGCGTTTTGCCGTCATTGCCATGCTGGATTTAGCTATGCATGCGCAATCTGGTGCAGTAAACCTGACTGCAATAAGTGAACGCCAGCGCATTTCCCTGTCTTATCTTGAGCAGCTGTTCGGAAAATTACGCCGTGCCGGGCTGGTAGAAAGTATTCGCGGGCCGGGAGGCGGCTATGTACTGAGTCATGATGCTGCTCAGATTAATATTGCAGATATTATCTCTGCAGCGGAAGACACTCTGGATGCTACCGTTTGCGGCGGTCATGCTGATTGTCAGGACGGTTCACCCTGTCTGACTCATGACTTATGGGCAAATCTGAATAAAACCATAGACAGCTATTTGCGCGGCATTACTTTGCAATGCATTCTGAATCAGCGAACTTACCATAACAACAGTAATGAAAAAAAAAGCAACCCGGAGCAGCCTGTTACCTTAATTAATCTGCATTAATACTCCGGCGCAGCCATAGATATTTAAAGAGAACACGACAATGACCGTAAAACTTCCTATCTACCTTGATTATTCAGCTACAACACCGGTTGATCCGCGTGTGGCTGAAAAAATGATTCCTTACCTGACGGAATTTTTTGGTAATCCGGCATCCAATAGCCATAGCTTTGGCTGGCAGGCAGAAGAAGCCGTAGAAAATGCACGCAATGAAATTGCTGCATTGATTGGTGCGGATTCTAAAGAAATTATCTTCACTTCAGGAGCCACTGAATCTGACAATCTGGCATTGAAAGGTGCGGCACAGTTTTATGCTAGTAAAGGTAAGCATCTGATTACGGTCAAAACTGAACATAAAGCTATTCTGGATACCATGCGAGAGCTGGAAAGAGAAGGCTTTGAAGTTACCTATCTGGGTGTACAGGAAAATGGTTTGATTGATATGGCTGAGCTGGAAGCTGCTATCCGTCCTGATACAACCCTAGTCAGTGTGATGTGGGTAAATAATGAAATCGGCGTGATTCAGGATATTGCAGCTATTGGTGCACTTTGTGCTGAAAAAGGAGTCATTTTTCACGTCGATGCCGCTCAGGCTACCGGTAAAGTTCATATTGATGTAAAAGCCAATCAGATTGGTTTGCTGAGTATGTCTGCACACAAAACCTACGGCCCTAAAGGAATTGGTGCTTTGTATGTACGCCGCAAACCCCGTGTCCGCCTGAATGCACAGATGCATGGCGGCGGGCATGAGCGTGGTTTCCGTTCCGGCACACTGGCTACTCATCAGATTGTCGGCATGGGTGAGGCATTCCGTCTGGCGCGTCTGGAAATGGATAAAGACAATGCTCATGCTAAAGCACTGCGTGACCGTTTTCTCAATGCAATTAAAGGTGTTGAAGAAGTATATATCAATGGTGATTTACAACATCGCGTGTATCAGAATCTGAATATCAGCTTCAATTTTGTTGAGGGTGAGAGTCTGATTATGGCTGTTAAAGATATTGCTGTTTCCAGCGGATCTGCCTGTACTTCCGCAAGTCTGGAGCCAAGCTATGTACTGCGCGCACTGGGTCGCAATGATGAGCTGGCGCACAGTTCTCTGCGTATTACATTCGGACGTTTTACTACCGAAGCCGAGATTGATTATGCTGCTGAACTGATTAAATCCAAAATCGGTAAATTACGCGAATTGTCTCCATTATGGGAAATGCATCAGGAAGGTATTGATTTGAGTAGTGTCGAATGGGCAGCACATTAATCAGCTCAGACTGAAACGATATATTCTGCCCTGCTATATCGCAGGGCTGTACACCAAAAACAGGTTATTTGCTGCGAATATAAAAGCAATTGTAGTTATTCTGGCATTAGAAGAATTGTAAAAGGAACTTATTATGGCCTACAGTGACAAAGTCATTGATCATTATGAAAATCCGCGCAATGTCGGCTCTTTTGAAAAGGGTGACCAGAGCGTGGGTACCGGTATGGTAGGCGCACCAGCCTGCGGCGATGTAATGAAATTACAAATCAAAGTAAGTGATAACGGTATTATTGAAGATGCCAAATTCAAAACTTATGGCTGCGGTTCTGCTATTGCTTCTTCAAGTCTGATTACAGAATGGGTTAAAGGTAAGAGTCTGGATGAGGCTTTGGCTATTAAAAACAGTGCCATTGCTGAAGAACTAGCATTACCGCCAGTAAAAATACATTGTTCTATTCTGGCAGAAGATGCTATTAAGGCTGCTGTAGCAGATTATCGAAAAAAACATAACGAGTAATATGATGATTTTTGGCAGTACCGCAAATAACAACGAACCCACTACTGAAAATAATGACAATCAATCGGTTAATGCAGTACGCCTAAACGATATCAGAATGTGTACCAGTCAATTTTGTCTGGAATGCGGTGAATCAATATCATCTGAACATCAGCTTCAGTTTCCTGGTACACGTTTTTGTATTAACTGTGAAGAAAATATTGCCATTAAGCGCTCATTTCTTTCATCTTACAAACGTCGTTTTAATCATAATTGTAAAAACCCTGAAGGTACTGCATAGTAAATTCAGGACAAATTTCCAACAGGTGAGAATATGATTTCTCTGACTGAAAAAGCCGCTAAGCATATTAGCAATTATCTGACCAAACGTGGTAAAGGCGAAGGTATTCGTCTCGGGGTTAAAAACAGTGGCTGTTCGGGTATGGCGTATACTCTTGAATTTGTTGATAACATCCAGCCGGAAGATTTATTGTTTGAACAACATGGTGTCAAAGTATTTGTTGATCCTAAAAGCCATGTTTATCTGGATGGTACTGAACTGGATTTTGTTAAAGAAGGATTACAGGAAGGTTTTAAATTTGCCAACCCCAATGCCAAAGATGAATGCGGTTGTGGTGAAAGCTTTCATGTTTAAATAAATAACCCTATTGCCGGAATGTCGCAATTCTGCCGGCTGATAAGCAAAATACAGCATTACAGCCAAATTTTGCGAAAAGCCTGTTTTTCATGTCCGGTATCTTTAGCTTTGACCCAATTTTCACCATAAAGGTGAGCCACATGAACCAATACTTTGCGCTTTTCCAATTACCTGAACAGTTCAATATTGATGATAAGCAACTGGAGCAGAATTATCGCCTGCTGGCAGCACAGTGCCATCCGGATAAATTTGCTGCCAGAAGTGCTTTTGAACAAAAGCAGGCCATGATGATGGCTGCTACCGTTAACGAAGCTTATCGTATTCTGAGCAATCCGCTTGACCGGGCTGCATATTTATTGAAACAACAGGGAGTAGATGCGGATGCACCAGAGCATACGCACTTTCCGGCTGAGTTTTTAATGCAGCAGATGCAATGGCGTGAAACACTCGAAGACGCCCGTGCAGAAGCTGACTGGACAACACTGAAAGAACTTGCAGCCACTATTGAGCTCGAACAAACTGGCTTATACCAGCAACTGTATGCGGCCTTTATACAGAATCAGCCGGAAAAAGCAGCAGAACTGGTACGCCAGGGGCGTTTTTTACACAGATTACAAAGTGAAATTCAAGCTGCGCTTCCCTGACATCATCAGAATCAATGTATCAGAGATATGCTTTGATAAAAAAATCGAAGTATTAAGTAATATTTAAGAAATCAGGACTAAATTCAGATTATGGCTTTATTGCAAATTGCCGAACCCGGCCTTTCCGCTGTACCGCATGAACATCGTCGTGCTGTAGGCATTGACTTAGGCACAACTAATAGCTTAGTTGCAACTGTACGCAGTGGTTATGCCGAATGTCTTGCAGACGAACAGGGAAGGATTACCCTGCCCTCTGTTGTCCGCTACCAGCAGGATAGCGTACCGGAAGTAGGCACAGATGCATTAAAAGCACAACGTATCGATCCGGCCAACACCATCAGTTCAGCTAAACGTCTGATTGGCCGTACTCTTGAAGATATCAAAAATCAGTCTGAAACCCGTTATCTGCCCTATCATTTTACTAATGATGAACGCATTATCAGCATTCACACCCGTGCAGGAAATAAAACCCCGATAGATGTCTCTGCAGATATTCTCCGTGTTTTGAAAACCCGTGCAGAAAACACACTCGGTGGTGAACTTGCCGGCGCAGTGATTACCGTACCGGCCTATTTTGACGATGCACAGCGCCAGGCAACCAAAGATGCTGCCCGTCTGGCCGGTCTGCATGTTTTACGCTTACTGAATGAACCCACCGCAGCTGCAATTGCTTATGGTCTGGACAATGCCGCTGAAGGAACATTTATCGTTTATGATCTTGGCGGCGGAACATTTGATGTTTCAGTTTTAACCTTAAGCCGCGGTCTGTTTGAAGTAAAAGCAACAAACGGTAACAGTGCTCTGGGTGGTGACGATTTCGACCAGCGTTTGTTTTGCTGGTTGCTGGAACAGAATAAATTATCACAGTTAAATGCACAGGATAGCGCATTATTACAATCACTTTCACGTGCAGCCAAAGAAGCTCTGACAAGTGAAACTTCAACCACCATTGCCGCCACTCTTTCTAACGGACAAAAAATCCTCACTGATATCAGCCGTGACACCTTTCATCAGCTAACTCAGCCTCTGGTAGCCAAAACACTGGAACCGGTTAAACAGGCAATGCGCGATGCCGGCATCAGTAAAAGTGAGATAAAAGGGGTAATTATGGTAGGCGGAGCTACGCGCATGCTGCATGTACAGCAGGCTGTAGCCACTTTCTTTGGTCAGACTCCGCTGAATAACCTTAATCCGGATGAGGTTGTAGCATTGGGAGCTGCGATGCAGGCCAATGTACTGGCTGGTAATAAAAATGATGATGAATGGCTGTTACTGGATGTAACCCCGTTATCACTCGGACTGGAAACTTATGGCGGACTGGTTGAAAAGGTTATCCCGCGCAACAGTACCCTACCTACAGCACGCGCTCAGGATTTTACAACCTTTAAAGACGGGCAAACAGCCATGATGATTCATGTTGTACAGGGTGAGCGTGAATTAGTCGCAGACTGCCGCAGTCTGGCACAATTCACACTCCGCGGTATCCCGCCGATGGCCGCCGGAGCAGCACGCATACGGGTAACATTTCAGGTTGATGCCGATGGTCTGCTTTCTGTTTCTGCCCGCGAACAAACCACAGGAGCACAGGCTCATATTGAAGTAAAACCTTCGTACGGACTTGACGATAGCGTTATTACCCAAATGCTGAAAGACAGTTTTACTCATGCACAAACCGATGCCAGACAACGTGCCCGTACAGAAGCCACAGTAGAAGCAGAAAGCATCATTGCGGCGGTCACCAATGCACTGTCTATGGATGCTGACTTACTTAGCAATGATGAACAACAGACTATTCAAACTGCACTGGAACACACCCAACAACAAATCCAGCAAGGAGATGCTCAGGATATTCGTGATGCTATTCATGCATTGAATCACGCAACTGATGAATTTGCTGCCAAACGCATGAACCGCAATATCCAACGTGCTTTACAAGGTAAAAACGTCAGAGAAATCTGATATTTCAAATGCAGACAAATTGAACTGTCTGCCGATACGATGGAGATAACATCATGTTAAAGCTATATTACATACCAAACACCTGTGCATTTATACCGCATGTGGCACTAGAATGGAGCGGACTTGAATATACCGCTGAAGAGGTAGGCCGCGACACAATCAAATCGCCGGAATATTTGGCACTGAACCCTCAGGGGCAAGTACCATTACTGACTGACGGCAACTGGGCACTGCGTCAGAATGTGGCAATCATTGATTACATCAATGATCTTGCACCGGATAAAGGTATCTATGGCGTTACAGCACAACATGATCCCAAAGCACGAGCCCTGGCCCGCCAATGGCTGGCCTTTGCCAATTCTGATTTACACATGAGCTTTAAACCTTATTTCTATGCAGCTCGCATGGTCGATGATGAAAAAGCACAGGAGAATCTGAAGGCCTATGCTAGTTCTGCTCTGAAAAATTTATTTTCCTTAGTTGATAATATTCTTGCTCAGCAGGATTACCTGACTGGCGATAATATCACTATTGCAGATGTTTACATTTTTATAGAAGCACATTGGACAAAAAGATGTAACATTGATCTGAGCGCATATCATAATCTGAGTAAATTCTATCAGCGCGTAAGTGCTGATACCGGTGTATCCACCGTACTGAAAGTACAAGGTATAATTTAATAACATATTCGGCGTGAATGGTTTTATTTTAAAACCGAACACGCCTGCTTTATTTAGAAACACGGAATTACCATGCCCAAAATTACTGTACTGCCCCATCCTCAACTCTGTCCTGAAGGTAAAGTTTTAAGTGACATTCCCACAGGAACCAGTATTTGTGATGCATTACTTGAGCATGATATTGAAATTGAACACGCCTGCGAAAAATCCTGCGCCTGCACAACCTGTCACGTTCTTATCCGCAAAGGATATGATAGCCTGCCTGAACCGACTGAACAGGAAGAAGATTTACTTGATCAGGCATGGGGGCTGGAAGCCGATTCACGCCTGAGCTGTCAGGCGCGTCTGGCTGATAGTGATGTTACCATCGAAATTCCAAAATATACCATCAATCATGCACGTGAAGAGCATTAACCTTACTTGATAAGAATACTCTCTAAACCGATTGATTTAATAATATTTTTTAATTATCTAATTAAGTGCAGGCTTAAACCATGAAATGGACTGATATACACCGAATCGCCGAAGAACTGGCCGACCGCTACGAAGACATCAACCCTACTAACATCCGCTTTACCCAGCTGCGTGATCTGATACTGGCTTTACCAGAATTTGATGACAACCCTGAGCACTGCGGCGAGCGCATACTCGAAGCGGTTCAGCAGGCATGGATTGATGAAATTGCCTGAATTTAGTCATCTAAACTTATCAGAATATCCGTACAAATAATGATGTTACAGATGATGTCCGGCTTATAACTGAAACAAACCGGTTGCCAACTTCTATAGGCAACCGGTTTGTTTAATATATAAATTAAATCACTAAATCTTATCAGTTTTTCTGCGTCGCAAGCGCCAACTGCAAAATTGCCAGCAACGATTAAATACATGCCGGTAAACAAAAACCGCACATAATAAGCAACCACCGGCAGAACCGGCACAAATCAGAAACATAGTGAATAGTTGAAACCTGATTGCCTGATCAGGAGAGGCACCGGCCAGAATCTGCCCGGTAATCATACCCGGCAAGCTTACCAACCCCACTACACTCAACTGATTAATTGTTGGCAACATCCCTGCTACTACCGCTGAACGCGCAGTATCCCGATAAGCCTCCCAGCCTGTAGCGCCCATAGACAGCATCACTTCTACACGAGCCTGCTGCTGACGTAAATCCTGTGTTAAACGGTCTAGACACAATGCTACAGCTGTCAGACAATTACCCAATACCATCCCCAGAAGGGGAATCACATACTGCGGTGAATACCATGGGCGGATATGCAGTACCGCATATAATCCCACAGCAGCACTTAACCACGAAGCCAGCCATACAGATGATAAAGCATCACGGGTCAGACCACGATATACATAACTGCCCCGTGAACGCGCAGAAAAACCGGCAATCACAGTCATAACAACAATTATCAACAGTACCCAGTACCATTGATTAGAGGCAAATATCCATTTTAATAACAAACCCACAACGGACAGCTGCACAATAGCCCGAACTGCTGAAATCAAAATACGTTTTGTCAATCCAAGCTTCAGCCATAATGAAACACCGGCACTCACCAGAATCAGCAATGAAGCCAGAGCCAGTTCTGCAACACTAATATAATTAGTTCCCTGCATTATTGCCTCCCGCCCGTGATGATTTTCTGGTGTGAGTAATCCGTCCGGCATCCAGATACCAGATTTCATCACCTACCTGATTAATCTGCTGCTCACTATGTGAAATCCAAATATAGGCAGCCTGAGGATTATCTTCCTGCCATTGACCGACCAACTTTTGTACGGCCTGTGCCGAATCTTCATCCAGAGAAGCCGTTGGCTCATCCAGCAGCAAAACCGGCGGATTTAATTGCAATATACGCAACAGACACACCAGCTGAGCCTCTCCTCCGGATAAATCCGTTGCATCCCGCTCCAGAAAATTACCATCTTTACCCAGACTCTCTAACACCCGCTGTACATCATCCAGCTGAAATTTTTTATGCTGATAATGATGCAAAGTAAAAGGTAAAAACAGATTATCACGCACTGTACCCGGAATCAGAACCGCCTGCTGCCGTACATACGCGATCTGGCTGCGATGCTGTGCAATACAGTGTGCATTCAGACGAACCGGCTGATTATGACAATACAGCGTGCCCGAAGCTGGTAAATCCAGCAGAGAAATCGTACGTAAAAAAACCGATTTTCCTGCCCCAGATGCACCGCTGATTGCCACACGTGCTCCAGCCCAGAGCTGAAAATCGATATCCTGTAATAACATCCTGCCATCATCATGGGCACGCTGACACACACACTCACCGGATAAAATCGGCGTATTCATGATGAGCCACGCAGTTCTTTCGGTAGAACAAACATAATATTTTCCTCCACACCAGCACCTTCGGTAACTGTCGGGTATCCCCAGGAAACAATAGTTTGTACAACATCATTCACCAGTACCTCAGGTGCTGAAGCACCGGCTGTAATACCAACCTGATGCTTACCACTGAACCACTGTGTTTGCAGACAGCCGGCATTGTCAACCATATAGGCATCAACACCCAGTAATGCTGCCACTTCACGCAAACGATTACTGTTCGAACTATTAGGAGATCCCACCACAATCACCACATCACAGGTAGCAGCCAGTTTTTTCACTGCATCCTGACGATTGGTGGTTGCATAACAAATATCCTCTTTATGCGGACTTTTAATGTGAGGAAAACGCTGTTTTAAAGCGGCAATAATACCGCTGGTTTCATCAACCGAAAGCGTTGTCTGGCTCACATGCGCCAGCTTTTCTTCATTGCGGACCTGTAAACTTGCCACATCAGCAACTGTTTCCACCAGCAACATCACACCCGGCGGCAGTTGCCCCATCGTTCCTTCAACTTCAGGATGGCCTTTATGACCAATCATAATAATCTGATAACCCTGTTCATCCAGCCGTGATACCTGCCGGTGAACCTTAGTTACCAGAGGACACGTAGCATCAAAAATACGAAAGCCGCGTGCAACTGCTTCCTGCTGTACAGCCTGAGATACACCATGAGCAGAATAAATCAGCGTCGCATCAGGAGGCACATCATCCAGATTTTCGATAAATACCGCACCCTTATTGCGCAGATTATCAACCACAAACTTATTGTGTACTACTTCATGCCGTACATAAATCGGA
Organism: Snodgrassella sp. W6238H11; assembly: GCF_016100525.1. Classification (NCBI taxonomy): domain Bacteria; kingdom Pseudomonadati; phylum Pseudomonadota; class Betaproteobacteria; order Neisseriales; family Neisseriaceae; genus Snodgrassella; species Snodgrassella sp. W6238H11. The sequence continues at coordinate 14,609 of NZ_JACFSH010000011.1, forward strand.
GCACCATACTCTTCCAGTGCCCGTTCTACAATACTGATAGCACGGTCTACACCGGCACAGAATCCACGCGGATTGGCCAGTAAAATCTTTTTGTCACTCATTAAACATCCCGTTACCTGGCTGAATTCATCACAGACGAATCAATCAGACCGCCTTTTTCTTCTGATGGAAAATACTTTCCAGCACCAGCAACACCGCACCGACACAAATCAGGCTATCAGCAACATTAAATGCCGGATAAAACCAATTATGGTAGTAGAACAATAGAAAATCAACCACATGCCCGTGCACCAGCCGGTCTGTTACATTACCTGCGGCCCCTCCTATAATCATGGCTGCAGCAACTTTACCCAGCTTTGCGAATTCATCACGGATAATTGCACGCAACAGATAAACACAAATCACCAGAGCCAGTCCCATAAAAAAGAATTTTTGCCAGCCTCCGGCATCTGCAAGAAAACTGAACGCCGCGCCGGGGTTATATGTCAGTGTGAGATCAAAAAAACCCGGTATTACCGTAATTCTTTCCAGATATTGAATATGGCATAAAACCAGATATTTTGTTAACTGATCAGCTATCAGTCCCGCAATAATAATTGCACCATATAAAAACAATTTTTTACTCAGCATAGCCTTCCCTAAAAACCAAACAGGCGTAACCGGCCAAACCAATTACGCCTGAATCATTCAAATCATGCCAAAATAACCGGCAATATTAAAATCATTAACCCGCATCAAGCATATAACCGCTGTTCACCGACACCGTCGATATTAAGTGCACAACGACCGCAGATTGTCGGGTGTTTCGGGTCAGAACCCACATCATTTGTATAATGCCAGCAACGTTCACACTTAGTACCCTGATCAACAGTGACCGTAGCCGACAGCTCATCACCCTGTTCAACAGTAACCTTGGCAACCATCAGCACAAAGCGTAACTCATCACCAATTGCCGTAATAAAAGGCAGAATTTCCGCCGGCACACGAATAGCCACATCAGCTTGTAATGACGAACCAACATTCTTATCAGCACGCAAAGGCTCAATCGCCGCATTAACTGTATCTCTTACAGCACGGATTGCCTGCCACTTCTGCGCCAGACCGGCTAACTCCGCCTCGGCCATAGAGGGGAACACATGTGCAGTATGATACAGTACACTATCCTCATCATTACCTGTTAAAACAGCCCAGGCTTCTTCAGCCGTAAAGCACAGAATCGGACTCAGCAGCAACACCAGATTACGCGTAATATGATAAAGCGCAGTTTGTGCACTCCGACGACCATGGCTGCCTGCCTGCATTGTATACAGACGGTCTTTCAGAATATCCAGATAGAAAGCACCCATATCTTCCGAACAGAAATGCACAATATCCTGTACCGCAAAATGGAATGCATAACGGGTAAAGTGATCATTGGCTACGCGCTCCTGCAACTGCTGAGCCAATACCAGAGCATAGCGGTCCAGCTCAAGCATATCTGAAATCGCTACTGCATCCGTTTCCGGATTAAAATCACTCAGATTGGCCAGCAAAAAGCGCAGCGTATTGCGCAAACGACGGTAACTTTCAGAAACCCGTTTCAGAATTTCATCAGAAATGGCCAGTTCACCGGAGTAATCTGTAGAAGCCACCCACAGGCGCAGAATATCAGCACCCAGACTGTCATTGACCTTTTGTGGTGCAACCACATTCCCAACAGATTTGGACATCTTCTGTCCATTACCGTCCACCACAAAACCATGTGTCAGCAACTGTTTATAAGGAGCACTGCCAACCGTTGCACAAGCTGTCAGCAATGAAGACTGAAACCAGCCGCGATGCTGATCCGAACCTTCCAGATACAAATCAGCCGGCCATGCCAGTTCAGGGCGCTGACGCAATACTGCATAATGCGTACTGCCCGAATCAAACCAAACATCCAGCGTATCCGGCAGCTTTTCATATTCATCTGCATCAGCCCCTAACAGCTCATGCTTATCCAATGCAAACCAGGCTTCAATTCCGTGCTGCTCAATCCGCTTAGCTACCTCTTCCAGTAACTCAGCCGAACGCGGATGCAACTGACCGGTTTCCTTATGCGCAAAAAACGCCATCGGAGTACCCCAGTAACGCTGGCGGGAAACCACCCAGTCCGGACGCCCTTCAATCATTGCCTCCAGACGCGCACGTCCCCATGCAGGGAAAAATTCAGTAACATCAACAGCATTCATAGCCTTATTGCGCAATGTTTTACCATCGGTACCTTCCTTATCCATACCGATAAACCACTGACCGGTTGCCCGGTAAATCAATGGTGTTTTATGGCGCCAGCAATGTGCATAACTATGGGTAATTTTGCCATTAGAGAGTAACTTACCTTCTTCCGCAACCCAGTCGATTACCACCGGGTTACCTTCCCAGACTGTCATACCGGCTAACCGTGGCACATCACTGATATAGCGCCCTTCAGCATTTACCGGGTTATACAACTTAATCCCATAGCGCAGACAGGCAAAATAATCATCCAGACCATGTGCCGGAGCAGTATGTACCATACCAGTACCGGCCTCGGTAGTAACATGGTCACCCAGTAATACCAGAATATCCCTATCTAGAAACGGATGATTTAAATGCAGATTTTCCAGTTTCCGGCCAGCTGTTTCAGCCAGTACCGCCGTATCATCCGCACCAAAACCAAACCGGGCTAAAGCCGCCTCAGCCAGCTCTTTAGCCAGCACCAGCTTACCTTTAGGCGTATCAATCAACTGATAAACCACTTCAGGCCCGACACAAATTGCCTGACTGGCCGGCAAAGTCCACGGAGTTGTTGTCCAGATAACACCATATACCTCACCCGGCAGCTCATTCAATCCGAAAGCTTTCGCCACAGCAGCATTATCTTTAAACTGATAAGCCACATCAATCGCATAAGAAACCTTATCCTTATACTCTACCTCTGCTTCTGCCAGCGAAGAGCCGCAATCCAGACAGAACTGTACCGGCTTCTCACCACGATACAAATAACCGCTCTGCTGAATTCGTCCCAGCGTACGTACAATATCTGCCTCGGTTTGATAATCCATAGTCAGATATGGATGTTCCCAGTCACCCAGTACACCCAGACGCATAAAATCTTTTTTCTGCCGTTCAATCTGTTCCCGTGCATATTCCCGGCATAACTCGCGGAATTTTGCAGCCGGAATATTCTTGCCGTGCTTTTTCTCCACCATCAGCTCAATCGGCAAACCGTGACAGTCCCAGCCCGGAACATATGGTGCATCAAAACCAGCCAGCGTCTTACTCCGGATAATAATATCCTTCAATACCTTATTTACAGCATGGCCGATATGAATATCACCATTTGCATATGGAGGACCATCATGCAGAATAAACTTAGGTCTTCCCGCTGCCAGTTTACGCAGTTTCTGATAACGCTTCTGTTCATACCAAGATTTCAGCCAGCCGCCTTCACGCTTGGCCAGATTACCGCGCATCGGAAACGGCGTATCCAATAAATTTACTGTTTTACTATAGTCAGTCATGACTTTCTCTTTAAAATATATTTAACTTTTAATATTCAGAATAAATTCAGCTCAATAAATTTTACGGCCACCCGAACATAATCCTGCTATTCAGGCAGCCTGCCATATTCGGGCAGCTTCCATATCAGCAAAAATCTGCGTCTGTAACGCAGCCAGCGACTCAAACTTCAGCTCATCGCGCAGCTTATGCAAAAAATGCACCTGTAAACGCTGCCCGTATAAATCATCTTCACAATCAAAAATATGCACTTCAAGCTTTTGTAAACTGCCTGAAGACACAGTCGGATTTTTACCAAAACTGGCTACCCCGCGCTTACGCCCGAAAGCTCCGGATACATCGACCACAAATACCCCGTTCAGAGCATAGTGCAAAGCCGGTAAATGCACATTAGCAGTAGGACAACCCAGTTCACGCCCCAGTTTGGCTCCGTGCTTCACACGACCACTCAGCGTATACTCGTGCCCCAGCAACAACTGTGCATAAGCCAGATTACCCGAAGCCAGTGCCATCCGCACCGCAGTACTGGATGCGCGCACATCTTCAACCACAATTGAAGGCGTGTGCTCAGTAACAAACTCATTCTGCGCCTGCAATAAAGTAAAATCACCGCTGCGCCGTGTACCGAAGCGGAAATCGTCGCCTACCAGCAAATAGCGCGTGTGCAAATGCTTAACCAGCATCTGACTGATAAAATCCATCGGTTGCATAGCTGCAAACTGCTGATTAAACCGCACAACATAAACCGCATCAACACAGCCGCTTGCAGCAAGCAGATCCAGCTTATCGCGCAGCGGAGTCAGACGAAACGGCAAAGTTTTCCCTGCCTGCTGCGCAAAAAATTCCTGTGGTTGCGGCTCGAACATCATTACCACCGAACTAAGCCCGCGCTGTCCGGCTTCCTGACGCAAACGCATCAAAATATGCCGGTGCCCGCAATGAACCCCGTCAAAATTACCGATAGTCACCGCAGTGCCATCCGTCCAATCCGGCTGCTGCCCGCTCCCCAACCAAACTCGCATACAATTCTTGAATAAATCAAATAATAAAACGTATCATTGTAAACATTTCAGCCAGCCTTAGCCAGCGCAATTGCTCAGGATTTTCCAGCCGTTTCAACCATCAAATCCACTTTATTCTCAAGAACAAACAAATTTTAATACAGTTATCCCCCTATTTCTTGCTAAAATAGCCGCCACCCTGACGCTAAGGCTATCAATAGCCAGCAACACCTCAGAAAATTTATTAGGTAACACAATGGCCTTTCGTTTTGACATCATCTACGAATACCGCGAAATGTTTTATTACGGTGCGCTTACAACACTCGGCGTCACCCTGATTTCCACATTTACGGGCACACTTCTCGGTCTGATTTTTGCCCTTGCACGCATTATCCGAATTGAAAAAGGCGGGCTGCCCATGCGTGCTTTCGTATGGTCATTGCGCCAGATTTCCCTGCTCTATGTAACCATTTTCCGTGGCACACCCCTGTTTGTACAGATTTTCATCTGGTATTTTGTCTGGTTTCCACTGCTCATCAACCCTGCTGACGGTCTGATTATCAGCGGCGATCTGGCTGTCGAACTGCGCCGCAGCTACGGTGCACTGATTGCCGGCGTACTCGCACTTTCAGTTAATTCTGGAGCTTACATTACCGAGATTTTCCGTGCAGGCATCCAGTCAATAGACCGTGGACAATTCGAGGCCTCCCGCTCTCTTGGTCTGAGTTATACACAAGCCATGCGCTATGTCATTCTGCCACAGGCTATCCGCCGTATGCTGCCGCCAATTGGTAATGAATTTATTACCTTACTTAAAGACAGCTCACTTTTATCCGCCATCGCCGTAGTCGAACTGGCTTTTGCTGCCCGCGCAGCAGCCGGACGTTATCTTAACTACGAGACACCGCTATACACCATTGCCATAATCTATCTGATAATGACCATCGCCTTAAGCTGGTTCTTCTCATGGCTGGAGAAAAAATACAATAAAGGTTATCAGCACTGAGCTTAGACAGAAATCAACAACATGAGAACAGGACGGTTAAAAATCAACCGTCCTGTTTCATTTTATAAAATAGCAGAATTCAACCTCATAACACCAATGTACAAACTGATTTATAGCCTTACTGATACCAAAGTCAAATCAATTACATTTATTACATATGGTTTTCCGGCACAATCAATATTATTGCAAACCAGCTATTTCAAATTGCAAATCCAATGCTGAAAAATATCTTTCTGAATCAGCTATCAAATATTAATCATCATAAATAACACCAGTCAGTTATCGATTAGCTTCAATATGTAACTCATCAGGAGACAGATATCAAAAATATCTTAATTCATACAGCTTTATTTACATTTTAAAATTTTGTACTATAGATTTAAACAAAATATATAATAAAAACTAATAACTTGACACAAATTAAACAAATTGATTAACTATTAACTTATATATTTATCTTATCAACTGAAAAAGAGAAAAACATGAAAGCTGTCAGATTACATGCACAACACGATATCCGCATAGATGAAATCGAAAAACCAAAACCCAAAGCCGGTGAAATACTGATTAAAATCGGTGCAGCCGGTGTGTGCCACTCAGATATACACCTGATCGAAAGTGGTATCCCTGCAGGTGCTCCTGCATTTACCCTGGGACATGAAAATGCCGGATGGGTTGAAGAACTGGGCGAAGGAGTAACTGATTTTAAAGTAGGCGATGCAGTCATGGTATACGGACCATGGGGTTGCGGACATTGCCAGCCTTGTCAGCAATCTATGGAAAACTACTGTGAACATCAGTCGGAATCTCCGATCCTCGGCGGTGGACTGGGTACCAATGGCGGCATGGCTGAATACATGATTGTTCCTTCCAGTCGTTTACTCGTACCTTTGCATGACCTGCACCCGGAAGAAGTGGCCCCTCTCTCCGATGCAGCCTTAACTCCCTATCATGCAATTAAACGTTCTGCCGGCAAAATAACACCGTCTGCTTTTGTTCTCGTAATCGGCATAGGTGGTTTAGGACATATGGCTGTACAAATCCTGAAACAGCTATATTCGGCCACCATTATTGCCGGTGATATTAATGATGAAAAACTGGAACTGGCCAAAAAATATGGTGCGGATTATGTAATACGTACCGACCGCGATACCGATAGCATTGTCGAAGAAATTACCCATATTACCGGTGTGAAGAAATGTGCCGTCGTACTTGATTTTGTTGGCAATAAGCCAACTCTGACTTTGGGTGCACAAACAGTCGGATTAAACGGCGACTGGACAGTAGTTGGTCTGGGTGGCGGCAAGCTCGACTGGCACTGCATGAATCAGCCATGGGGAGCATCACTTTGTACACCCTATTGGGGTTCACGGGTTGAACTGATGGAAGTACTGGACATGAAAAGAAAAGGTATTATAAATATCGAATACACCACCTACCCCCTTTCACAGGCTCTGGAAGTATACGATAAATTGATTAAAGGGCAGATTAATGGCCGTGCAGTACTGATACCTTAATCTTTCCTAATAGAATCAGGCTGAGCAATATTATAACCACAGCCTGATTCTATAAAATCCACGTGCTCTGAAGCGATAAACAATTAATTACTATCATCAATAAAAAACCATCCGGTGGCTGTTGTATCAACGCAGACCAAGCTTAAAAATAAAATTTGTTTCGCAATAACTCATTCTCATTAACAATTTTACTGACTTCATATATTTTTTACTGCATCACTACCATCAATACTTTTAGTTATCCTCCTAGTAAAAAAATTAATCCTCTGAATTTTCAAAAATTTTCCGGTATAACTAACTATTCTTCAACCAATCTTATATTTTTAACATATACTATTCCTCATTTTTAATATACATTCACTATATTAAAATCAGCCAACACAACACCAATGAACTAATACTTAACTTAATAAACTATGGTTTCAAATTAATACAATATAGAACATATGAATACGAAATTAATGTCAGAGAAAATTATCAAAACCAGTAAATTCCTAAGCTATATTCTAAGACATAAGCCGGAAACAATAGATATCACCTGTAAATACCCCATTGTTAGCACACAAACCAAGTAGAAAATCATGCTATTTGTTTCATGTTTCTATATTCAATTGGTGTCATATT
>NZ_JACFSH010000012.1:0-11149 GCF_016100525.1 Snodgrassella sp. W6238H11
ATTTTTTCATATTGAAATTCTCCTTAAAAATATCATAGAGAATTTTCTACTTTCTTGCTGTACTATTTTAGGGGATAGTTACAAATTAGATTGAATAAAATTATATAGATTAATTTCTACTAGATACAAATCATTAATTATTATTAATAAAACAGATATATTAATCTTAAAATTAATACTAAAAATATAAATAATTTGTTTAGCAAAAAATATTAAACAATTATCTAATTATGATTTGTTTTATTTTTATTAAACTATATAACTTGTAATTTTTTGCTTTAATATTTGTCCGTAAAACTCGACTTAATCCAGACCGATGCGATGCTTAATCGTAACCGGAATATTAACCGTTTCCTGCATAGCATTAAGCGTTGTGCTACCAGTTCAACTTTACACATCAGACAGATACCAAAAGCACCTTGCTGTACCCGCGAGCTGGTGCTGAGGCAGCCGCAGTTCAGATTAATTTCATCATACTCATAACCAGCAGTAATTATAGCAGCCTGTACTAGAACTGCCCGCTTACTGCCGCCCTGCTGCTAAGCAATAGGTTGCTCCTGCGGATAATATGCCAGTAATCTGTTTCAAAATTTACAATATATCTTTATTGACCTATTCACAAAAAAAGAGCCAATAAAGGCTCTTTTTTGAATATATAAACTGTTTTGGTAGTGGCAATACAGATTAACGTTTTGAGAACTGTTTTGCACGGCGTGCTTTGCGCAGACCGAATTTTTTACGTTCAACTTCACGTGCATCACGAGTAACCAGACCAGCAGCAGACAGAGTTGGTTTCAGAGCTGCATCGTAGTCAATCAGTGCACGGGTAATGCCATGACGAATCGCACCAGACTGACCGGTTTCACCGCCACCTACAACATTTACTTTAATATCGAAAGCTTCCAGATTTTCAGTCAGTACCAGAGGCTGACGAACAATCATGCGACCGGTTTCGCGACCAAAAAATTCATCCAGCGGACGACCATTTACAATAATCTGACCGCTACCCTTTTGCAGGAAAACACGAGCCACTGAACTTTTGCGGCGACCCGTGCCGTAGTAATATTTACCGTTCATTGCGTGTCCTTAGATATCCAAAACTTTAGGTTGTTGAGCAGCATGGCCATGTTCTGCAGTAGCATATACTTTCAGTTTTTTAATCATGGCATAGCCCAACGGGCCTTTAGGTAACATACCTTTAACGGCTTTTTCCAGCGCACGGCCAGGAAACTGGTTTTGCATTTCAGCAAAAGTGCGCTCATAAATACCACCAGGAAAACCTGAGTGGCGATAGTATTTTTTGTCAGTCTGTTTCTGACCAGTCACACGCAGTTTGTCAGCGTTAATTACAATAATGTAATCACCAGTATCAACATGTGGCGTGTATTCTGGCTTATGTTTGCCACGCAGACGGCGGGCGATTTCAGCAGCCAGACGACCCAGAACTTTGTCTTGAGCATCAACCACATACCAATCGCGCTTCACCTCATGGGGCTTAGCTGAAAAGGTTTTCATAAAAGCTAATCCAGATAAATATACGAAAGCTTCTAATATTAAAGATTAATCAATTGATTGTCAATTGCTGTACAGGGTTTGTATGACAATTTCCCTGTACTGAGCAGGATACAGTTGCATTGATGATTACATCTGTAGTCATATTCAGCCGATACGTTTGAAAGGTGGTAAACACGCCAGTAACTGTTTACCATATCGCGCAGTCAGAATACGATTATCCAGAATAGTAACCCGGCCGTAATCTGTTTCAGTCCGAATCAGCCGCCCTACGGCCTGAATCAGCTTGATACTGGCTTCCGGCACAGTAATTTCCATAAACGGGTTACCGCCGCGTGCCTCTATCCATTGATTGCGGGTTTTCTCAATCGGATTATCCGGCATAGCAAACGGCAACTTGGCAATAATGACCTGCACACACATCTCACCGGGTAAATCCAGACCTTCAGCGAAACTGTCCAGACCGAAAATAATACTTGGACGACCGGCAGCAATTGCCTCATGATGGCGCTCTAATAATATCTGTTTGGGTATTTCTCCCTGCACCAGCAATAAGGGCAAATGACTGTCCGGCAATTTCAGTGCAACCTCCTGCATTTGCCGCCGTGAAGAAAATAATACCAGTGTCCCAATGGGTTCGTTTTCACTAATCAGCTTCGGCAGCCATTTAACAATTTCGCTGGTATGCGCTGCCGCATCTTTCGGGCTGGCTGTCAGTGCCGGTATATACAGCTCACCCTGTTCTGCAAAATGAAACGGGCTATCCAGTGCCAGCATAGTAGTATCAGGCAACCAGCTCAGGCCTGTTTGTTTTAACAGTAAATCAAATGTACCCAGTGAGCGCAGTGTAGCCGAAGTCAGCAATGCCCCTGCTGCCCGCCGCCACAAACCACTGGCCAGCTTACTGGCACTGGTAATGGGAGAGGCATGAAAGTTGTAGTCAACCTTATCTTTAGCTATCCGAGTAATCCATTTAGCCAGTGGTGCTTCGCCTTCAACTTTTTCCGTGGACATTAAATCCCATACATCCACGACCTGTTCAGTTCGCGCCAGCAGCATGCCCAAATCAGTACTGAGTTGATCAAGCAGGCTGCTATCCTTATTCTTATCCCGTCTGGAGGCAGATAATGCCTCATTCATACCGTTTAAATGTTTCAGCAGCATTCGTGCGGCAATAGCGGTATTATTTACCAGCATATTCAAACTCGATGGTATTTCACCATCCGGCCACAGCCAGCTGCTTTCTTCGATACCGTCCTGTACTGCCAGACTGGGTTCATCAGCCAGACAAATCAGCCATTCCTGCAAACTTTCCTGCAAACCCGATGCAGCTTCAACAACCAGCACTGCAAGTTCACTTTTATCCAGCACACCAGCTACTTTATCTACAATATTGCCAATCCGGTCTAAAAACCATAATGTCTGATTCAAACTATGTTCAGCCGCAAATTGCTGTAAAGCTTTATGCGGCAAATGGTGCGCTTCATCGATACAATAAAAACTATTGGCCGGTGCCGGCAAAATTACACCACCGCCCATGCCGATATCAGCCAGCAGTAAATCATGATTGGCTACCACAACATTCACCGTTTCCAGCGTCTCCCGCGCCAGAAAAAAAGGACACTCGGCGCGGTTCGGGCACCCAGATTTCAAACAACCATGGCGATCATTAGTTACTTTCTGCCATAAACCGTCGTCAATTTGTTCCGGCCATGTATCCCGGTCTCCATTAAAAGTACGGGCAGCAAACTGATCTGCCATATTACGCAATACTGCCAATTCTTCTTTTTTAGGCTTCCGCTCCCAGAGTACCATTTGTGGTTCAAAACCCTGCAAACTGTCCTGTGCGTTTAATTGGGTTAATTGATACAGTTTATAGGGACATAAATAACGTCCGCGTCCTTTAGCCAGAGCAAAACTAAGACTCAATCCGCTGTGCCTGACTACAAACGGTAAATCACGCCCGACCAGTTGTTCCTGCAAGGCGACAGTCGCACTGCTTACTACCAGTATTTTGCCGCGCGTCTGCGCCATAATTCCGCCGGCAAGTAAATATGCCAGACTTTTACCTACTCCTGTCGGCCCCTCTACTACAACGATAGACTCACCATTGCGCTCCGGTGCATCCTCACCATCCTGCTGTTGCTGAGTGCGTGAAAATGCATTAGCAACGGCTGCAATCATTTCCCGCTGTGCCTGCCGGGGCCGGAAATTAGGCAAACTTCTGGCAATACTTTGGTAATGATCACGTATGGCGTTTTTTTCTAAATCAGTAAGCATAACAATTCAAACAATAGGTAAATAGCATAAACCCATATTCTTTTTAGTAGTAAAGTTATTTAAAATCAGTATATTTACAAACTAATTCCAATTATATACTTAAATTCCATATTAAATTTTTAGCAGGCACATTATGAACAAAATTATCTATTTCGTTTTATTCTGTCTCGTGACAACAGGTCTTATTGCCTGCTCTAAAACTCAGCAAGATTCCACAGCAGCCAGTACGACCAAAAAAGAGCTGGTTTTTGGTGCCTCTGCTATGCCTTACAGCACAGTATTTGAACAAGGCATTAAACCTATTCTGGAAAAACAGGGCTACACCATTAAAACCATGAATTTTTCCACGCTGGAAGTGAATAATCAATCTGTTAATAATGGTCAGGTTGATTTTAATCTGGATCAGCATACTGCCTATCTTAATGTCTTTAACCGTGAAAAAGGTACACATCTGTATCCTTTGGTACATATCCCTACCATACCGGCTGCCATTTACTCAGACAAATACACATCCTTTCAGCAGGCGCCTAATGGTGCTACTGTGCTGATTCCCAGTGATCCGGCCAATACTTCACGTGCATTGCGCATTCTGACCGATAATCATTTCATTCAGCTCAAATCCGGCACTAACCCGATACTGGCAACATCCAGAGACATTGTCAGCAATCCAAAACAATTGAAAATTAAAGAAATGGATTCAGTCATGATTCCGCGCACACTGGGTGAAGTAGATTTCGGTTTCGCCTCCGGTGGAATTGCTTACCAGTCTAAACTTGATCCGAAAAAAGCCGTACTTCGTGAAAAAGTAATTCCGGAAATGGAAATGGTGGTTACCATTAATGAAAAAAATAAAGATACACAGTGGGCAAAAGACTTAAAAGCAGCCTATCAATCACCAGAATTTAAACAATTTATGCAGAAATACAATCAAAATCAGATGTGGGCACTGCCACAAGGTGAATAAACCTATTACATCCTGAAAATTGCCGGTAATACTATCACGCATTACCGGCAATTCATCTATAAATTCATCACGTAACAGTAAAAATTTAAAAACGTATAGCAGTTCACTACTTATTAATCACAACACTGAAAATAAACCCCGCATGTAATATTTATTAACGTGTGTTTTGCAGTATGGCTCAACAAAGCGGTATAGCAGCCTAACATGTTTAATAAAAATAACAAAACAAAAATTTTAAATACATTTTATAATATAGAAATTACATAACTTAATTTATAAAAGCATGACTCTTTACAGTATCAAACCTGCTTTTCAAAAATTATTACGCCCGCTCATGTTCTGGCTGTATCGAAAAGGCGTTACAGCAAACCACATTACCCTTTCTGCAATTGGTCTTTCTGTATTAATCGGTGTCATACTGGCTATTTTTCCGCATCCGGGATTATTCTGGCTGCTACCGATTACATTATTTATCAGAATGGCGCTCAATGCACTGGATGGCATGCTCGCTCGTGAATGTAACCAGCAAAGCCGGCTTGGTGCTGTCTTAAATGAATTGGGTGATGTCTTATCTGATATTGCCTTATATGTGCCGTTCATTCTGTTACCGGGCAGTAATACGACTGTGGTACTGGTAATGCTCTTTTGTGCAGTACTTACGGAATTCTGCGGCATTCTTGCTCAAACAATTAATGGAATCCGCAGCTATGCGGGTCCCATGGGTAAAAGTGATCGTGCCCTGATTTTCGGTACATGGTCTTTATTACTGGCTATCTGGCCAGAATTAACATCATGGAACAATCTGCTGTGGTGTATATCAATTGTCTTATTGGTCTGGACTTGTGTTAACCGTTGTCGCAGTGCACTGACCGGAGAACACTGATATGCTGTTGCAAAAATCCTTACTGGTCATTTTCAGCCTTTTATTACTGGCTACAGTTATCAATGGCTTATTAGTGTACCTGAAACCGGATAAAGACTGGCATGAACTCACACTGCGTATTCGAACGTGGTGGATTATTATTATACTGTTTTCTCTGGCATTAATCAGTCCATCCTGGTTAGGGATATGTTTTTTTGCTCTGGTCAGCTTTATGGCGTTAAAAGAATATTTAACGCTGGTACCGGCACGCCATGCAGACCGTATGCCTATTCTGTGGATGTTTATCACTATTCCGATTAATTACTGGTTTATTGGCAGTAACTGGTACGGTTTTTTTATTATATTTATTCCGGTATATATGTTCCTGTTTTTACCGGCACGAATGGTTATTGCTGGTGATACCAAACATTTTCTGCGTACAGTGTCTCAATTGCAGTGGGGTTTGATGACAACTGTATTTGCTTTCAGCCATGTTGCCAGTTTGCTGGTACTGCCGAATGATCATCAGCAAACTGGTGCACTATTGGTACTGTTCCTTGTGGGTTTAACAGAATTCAATGATATTACTCAATACTTGTGGGGTAAATCTCTGGGTAAAATCAAAATAACACCTAAAGTCAGCCCGAACAAAACTCTGGCCGGACTACTTGGCGGCATAGCCAGCACGACAATTGCAGCCATGCTGCTGGGTCCTATACTGACACCACTGAGCTGGGAAATGTCTTTAATTGCAGGTCTGATCATCAGTATAAGCGGATTCTGTGGTGATATTGTCATGTCTGCAATCAAGCGGGATATTGGTATTAAAGACAGCGGCACGATATTACCCGGCCACGGAGGTATTCTTGATCGTCTGGACTCATTGATTTTTACTGCACCGGTATTTTTTCATTTCGTTCGCTATTTTTACTACTAAATCATGCTTAAATCATTACTCAAACCCATATTTGCATTATGTATAGAATGGCCGTTTATGCGTTTCTGGCTGGGTTTGCGTATTCATCAACATCACAATCTGCCTAAACAGGGTCCGGCAATCATTGTTGCTAATCATAATAGCCACATGGATGTATTTGCACTGATGGGTCTATACTCACCTTTACAGCAAAATCAGATTCATCCGGTAGCTGCAGCAGATTACTTTCTGAGTAATAAATGGCTGGCCTGGTTTGCAATTAATATTCTCAACATTATTCCGGTTACCCGTCAGAATGGCGGTCAGAACAATCCGCTTCAGGGCTGTGAAGAAGCCTTACGTCAAAACAAAATCCTTATCCTATTTCCAGAAGGCTCTCGTGGCGAACCCGGAAAAATGCAACCGCTCAAATCAGGTATCTGGTATTTAAGCGCTGCTATGCCAACTGTACCCATCATTCCAGTATGGCTACAGGGAACTGAACAGATTATGGCTAAAGGTAATCGTATTCCGCTGCCCCTATTCATAGACATTAATATTGGCAGTGCCATGTATTACCAGCCGGATAAGGACCAGTTTAAAGCAGATTTATTAAATAATTTACTCGCATTGCGTCCGCAATATACGAAAAGAGATTCTGATGACTGAACAACGCCAAGCAAAAGAAAGTACATTTTATACCAGCGATAAACAAGAATTATTTTATCGACACTGGCCTGCAATTACCTCCGGCACAATACGTAAAGTTATTGTATTGTTTCACCGCGGACATGAACATTCTGGTCGTTTGCAGCACATTGTGGATGAGCTGAACATGCCGGATACGGATTTTTATGCATGGGATGCCCGCGGGCATGGCCACTCTCCCGGCCCTCGCGGTTACAGCCCGTCTCTGGCTCGTTCTGTACAGGATGTGGATGAATTTATGCATTTTGTTGCCGCAGACAGCCAAACTCCCCTTTCGAATATCATAGTGATTGCCCAGAGTGTGGGAGCGGTACTGGCAGCAACATGGGCACATGATTATGCCCCGAAAATTCGCGGACTTGTATTAGCCTCTCCTGCATTTAAAGTAAAACTGTACGTGCCGTTTGCTCGGCCATTGCTTAGTTTCGGACAATATGTGAAAGGTCTGTTCTTTGTTAATTCCTATGTCAAAGGCAAGTATCTGACCCATGATCCTGAACGTGTTAACAGTTTTAATAATGATCCACTGATTACCCGTGCAATTGCAGTAAATATTTTACTGGATTTATACCGTACAGCCGACCGCGTCATTGAAGATGCTGCTGCTATTACTTTACCTACGCAACTGCTGATATCAGGTCAGGATTATGTAGTGCACAGGCAACCACAACTGGATTTCTATCAGCGTATTCGCAATCCGCTCAAAGAAATGCACATTCTGCCCGGTTTTTATCACGACACATTGGGCGAACTTAACCGAGAAGAAGCTTTTACAAAAATTCGCAGCTTTATCGATACCTTATATCAGCAGCCAGTAGCCGCTTTTAATTATCAGCATGAAGATCGCTGGAGCCCGAGTGCAGATAACTGGCGTGAATTAAGCGGCGGACCGGTTCCGCTTTCTTTCAGTGCCTTTAGTTATCGTGCCTTACATAAAGGTATGACAACCCTTGGTAAACTTTCTAATGGCATTAAACTGGGCTGTGAAACTGGCTTTGATTCCGGCAGTACACTGGATTATGTTTATCAGAATCAGCCTCAGGGTCAAAACTGGCTGGGAAAACAATTTGACAAAGCCTATCTCAATAGCATTGGCTGGCGAGGTATCCGGCAACGCAAAATTAATCTGGAGTATATGATTAAACAAGCTGTATCAAAACTACAGGAAGAAAATCTTCCGGTTCGGGTTGTTGATATTGCTGCCGGTCATGGCAGGTATGTCATTGAAGCATTATCCAATATCAATGCAGTTGAAGAAATTTTATTACGCGACTACAGTGAACTTAATGTTAGCAAAGGTCAGCAGATGATTGCTGATTATGGTTTAAGCAATAAAGCGCGATTTGAAATTGGTGATGCCTTCAATCAGGAACAACTCGCAGCACTTACACCTCAGCCTACCCTGGGTATTGTTTCCGGACTGTATGAACTTTTTCCGGATAACTCTCTGTTACGCAATTCACTAAATGGTTTAGCAGCAACTATCCCTGCCGGTGGTATCCTGATTTACACAAATCAACCTTGGCACCCGCAATTGAAAACCATTGCATGGTCTTTAACCAGCCATCGTCAGGGGCAGCCGTGGATTATGCGTAATCGTTCGCAAGGTGAAATGGATGCTCTGGTAAGTGCAGCCGGTTTTGATAAATGTGCACAAATTATTGATGAATGGGGGATTTTCAGCGTATCCATGGCAATTCGCCGTGCATCATGAAGTTGCGTAGTCAATTAAACTGTTTGGCAGTAGGCTGGTTAATCATTCTGGCGCCGTTTTTCTTGGTAACGTATGAACTGGTTAATCAGTTTACTGCCACACGAGCTGATATTAATAGTGTGGTATATAGCTGGGAACAATACATCCCGTTTATTCCGCTCACCATTATTCCTTACTGTAGTCTGGCTTTGCTCTATAGCATATCTTTATTTTTGTGTCGCTCTATATCTGAACAGACTCGTCAGGCCTGCCGGTTAGTATTAGCTTCTACAATAGCCTGTATCAGTTTTTTACTATTTCCTCTTCGTTTTAGCTTTATCCGTCCCAAAGTTGAAGGTTTTACCGGCTGGTGGTTTAATCAGCTGGAGCAGTTTAATTTATCTTATAATCAATCTTCAATAATCTATATCATCCTAAGCTGGCTGCTGTGGCAACACTTTTTACAACATGCTCCTAAACGTCTGCGCTGGCTGATTCATTGCTGGTTTCTGTTAATTGGTATTTCTGTATTGACGACATGGCAGCATCATTTTATTGATGTAATGATCGGCGTAGCTATTGGTATGTTTATTGACTGGCTAATACCGGTTAAAAAAATACCAAAAACCCATATTCATATACCGTGTACACAGTCAAAAAAGCTGACTAAGTATTATGCAACAGCAGCGCTTGTGTGCTTATGTTTTGGAATTTATTCTACTCCGTGGTTATTATGGCTGGCATTATCTTTATTTATTGTCAGTTGTTCATATCATTTTGGTGTTAATACAATATATAAATCACAGCATGGCAAATATTCAGCGGCTATTTATATTCTGTTATTTCCCTGGCGATGTCTGATGACTATTTCCAGATGGCTGTATACCCGTAAAATTCCTGCTATCAGCCCAATCAATGAGCACATTTTTATGGGTAGTTATCCTTGCAGCAGTGTTAAACAAAAAGCCATTCTGGATTTAACATTCGAATTTCCACGCGCCCAATCTACATATAATCGTGTGTATACATGTATACCGATGCTGGATCTGGTTTGCCCCAGTATGTTGCAATTGCAACAAGCTGTCAGTGAATTAGAAAAATTACGTACACAGCACAATAGTGTTTTAATCCATTGCTCATTGGGACTATCACGTAGTGCCATTGTAGTAGTAGCATGGCTGCTGGCTTTTGATAATTTTAAAACTGTAGAACAGGCCTGTACATTTGTGCAGCAACAACGCCCGCAAATTGTACTAGGCTCCAAACATATGGAACTTCTTGAGCAATGGCACATCAGCATAACCCAGAATCCAATGAACATGAACTTAGTAAAGTGTTAGTCAGCCACACATTAGCAAGCTGGCGCTTTTTGTTATTGATGGCATTAATACCTTTATTATGGGCAATATTTTGCGCATCTGCCGGCTTAATACGTTCACTGATCACAGCTGGTGCCGATATAGTTATTTATCAATGCTGGCGGCTATGGCTGGATAATCATTATTTCTCTGAACTCACTCAGGAAAATAACCGGCAGGCTGGTATTATTCTTGCTTCTATTTGGCAAAAACAAAAACTGCAAGATTTTACTTTGGAACAAAGATATGAGGGAGCTCTGAAGCAACTCAAATATTCCTTAATAAGCTGTGCTCTGCTCTGGCTAATCTGGATTATTACTTTATTGTTTAAATAAAATATCTGTAGATTTAATGATAAAAAAATAAGATTAATTTATGTTAAATTAAAATGGTATAGAAATTTTCTATCTATAAACAGTTAAGCGAATAAGCAATAGATTTGTCATATTTTTCATTCAAAGCAGTAGTCACTTAAATTTCTAATATAGATTATACTAATCATCTTTTTTGTATCAATAAAAAACTAATCAGATGAGTCTGCACATAGCTCTGTATCAACCCCAAATTCCTGCTAATACCGGCAATATCGCCCGCACTTGTGCCGGCACACATACCAGCCTGCATTTAATCCATCCATTAGGTTTCTCTACCGATGACAAGATGCTTAAGCGTGCTGGTCTAGATTACTGGCCTCATGTAGATATTCATTATCATGATAGTCTGGAAGCATTCATCAGCATGACTGAAACCCAGACTAATGCACAAGTTTACCTGATAGAAACCTACGGCACACGCAATTACACTCAGTTCGACTACAGCGACCCCAATCAGCAAATCTATTTCCTCTTCGGTCGCG
>NZ_JACFSH010000013.1:0-10581 GCF_016100525.1 Snodgrassella sp. W6238H11
TGGAACAAGCAAGAAAAATAACGGAAGAATGGTTAGAAATATATAACACAGAAAGACCGCATGAAGCATTAAATAATATGACACCCATTGAATATAGAAATATGAAACAAATAGCATGATTTTCTACTTGGTTTGTGTGCTAACAATGGGGTATTTACAATTCCACTAATAGAGTCAGATAATTTATCATTATCAATTGTGAATAATAATGTTAAATTTTCACCTAATGGATTTTGGGGCCACTGGCCATCAATAAATGCTCCTCCACCAAATTTGATACCACTATTTTCATTTGATGAAGGTATAAGTTCATATACTTGTTGCATGATATCTCCATTAACATTTGCTAATTTTTTTATAAAATCTCTCTGATTTTTTTCTCAGTATACCAATTTTCTCTTCTATTATATCATTTAATGTGTGGAGTATTACTATACCATCCTCTTGACTCATATGCTGTTCATATCCTTTAGGATATATAGCTACCCCATCAGACCTTCTATTTTGTGTATGTGCTTTATAACGATTCATATTTCCATGAACTTCGTTTAAGAAGGCTTTAGCATCAGTACTCGATTGAACTTTTACTTGCAATTTTTTATTACCCAATAATGCTTGCTTTGCATTTTTTTCTGATTTTAGTACTTGTAATCATACTAATTATATAAATATATTATTTTCTTACATAGATATCTTGAAATTGCTTTATTTTTTCTTTACACGAAGAAGTATTTTTATAAGTACTTAAATAAGCTTTATTTAATCTACTATATCCATGTTCATCCAGTGTATCTGTTTGCCAATAACAAACTGGGCATATTTCAAAAATAGATTCATCAAAATTTTCGTATACGATGTATCTACATGAGATACAAGAAATACCAGTAATTTCACTATCTGGATGATCAATTATTTTTATATCATTACCGGTAATTTCTTTAATTTTACTTTCTAAGTATTTGTTTCTAATTAAAGGAGAGATTTGATAGGAATACAAAATTTCTTTATTAAATATTTGCTTCTTAGACAACTCTGCAGATTCTTCATCGATTAATCCATCTTCATATAATGTAATTGTTCTATCTTTTAAATTTAAAGTAAATAAAGAGTTATAATTTAAAAAATTTACTACTTCACTATGAAGAAATTCTATACACATTATTTTTCTCGCGCTAAGTTAATTGCATCTTGGAATGGATCTATACTTCGCTTATCATCTATATAATAAGTTCGAATCTCTCTTTGTTTTATATGACCTACAAACATTTCACCAGTACTTTTATCATATTTAATTACATAATTACCAACTTGTATTTCCTGCATTGTCGAAGTTAAAGGTTTGCCTGCAAATTCTTTAGCTTTTATTAGATATTCATTTTGAGTAATATTGCCAAACTCGTGTCCATGCTTCTCAAAATGTGTTTGTAATCCTTTTTTACCTGTTGATGGATTTTTTCTTGGATTAAAACCTTTCCAATTTATAGAATCGGCAATACCACAACTCCACCCCCATGGATCAATCCACATCAGCGCATTCGGCGCATATTGATAAAGATTGTATCCGCCGGCTAATCCAATCGGGTCAGGCTGGGTAAAGCGGCCCGTATCCGGATCATAGTACCTGAAAGTATTGTAGTGCAGTCCGGTTTCTCTGTCTAAATACTGTCCCTGATACCTTAGGTTCTGTTGTATCTCTCTATGGGCAATCTCCTGTATCGGTTTGCCCCACAGCTGGTATGAGCATTCCCACACAATTTCACCGGCTTCATCCGTCAGTTCCTCCGGCATGCCGTTCAGGTCGGTATGGAAGTAGTAGATGTGTTGTTCCTGATTACCGTTTCTGTCTATCCGTGCCAGCGGTTCATAGCTGTCTTCGTCAGTATACAGATACAGGCTCTGCCGTTTGTCTGCGCTGCTTTCCTGAATCATCTGCAGCCCGTCCCACAGGAAGCGGGTACGGTTGTAGGGTTGGCCTTCGCGGTCTATCTGATGTTTTTCGATACGCCGGCCAAGGGCGTCGTAGACGTAGCCGTAACGCTGACTGCGGCCGTTTGCTCAATGCGTACTTCGCTCAGGCGGTGTTCAGCATCGTAGTGGTAGTGCTGGGTTGTGCCGATGGTCTGTTTGGTTTGTTATTTAATTTAAATTTTTCTATGCTCTCTAAGAGTCGAATCATTATAAAGCTATAACTATATGATATATTATTAATATAATATATAGTATAATTCATAAAATCATAATATCCCTGAGATGTTAAAGTAAAAAATAAAAGCATATTTCTAAAATATCTTGTTTACCTATAAGAATTTCTTTATTTTATTCAAAAAACATATAATTGATATATAACTAGTTATAGACATCAATCTCTTCTAGCCATATCCGCAATTAACTCATCTATTAATAAAACTTATATTCCATTTTCATCGTATTTAATAATAAAATCACCGCTTTTATTAGATTTTTACCCCTTTATAAACATAAATAGGTTGCATTGTCCCTCTTTCGCCATTTTCTCCAAGACAAAAGGTAAAATCTTTATTAACAAAATAGATAGCAGGAAATAAACCATCATTTCTATTTTCTAGATATGATAAAAAGTTTTTCAAAGAAGATAAAAATAAGTACATATTTTTTCCTTTTCCATCGACTAATACATAACCCTGTATATTTTTATCTGTATCAAGATTAGTAATATCAATCGCTCCTTTGGGCGCTATATATTGATTCCATAAAGGACCATGAGTCTTCATATCTTTTTTAATAAAAGGTTTTCTGAAAGTATGAATAATAACTTTTCTAATTTCTATTGCTTTATCGTACTCAATGTTTGTACCAAAAAAATGAGTATATGTCGAAAATAATAGGTCCATAAATTAATTCCATATATCATAAAATACATGTCCGTCTGCCCCTTGTTTAGTCTGCCAGTCATACCATTTTATGTGTTGAAGATCATTATCAAATGGGACTGTAGATTCTGGAGGTCTATGATATTCATAGCCACGGTTTCCAGTTTTGGTTTGAGGTTTATTATGTGGAAAGCCTTTACCAAAAGCCTCTTCAATTAGCTGTCGAGCATCGCGCTGATTTGGAACACGTATATTGTGAATGTTATTGCCATCATTATCAGTTGCATGTCCTCTAGCCATCCTTAATTTTTCTACTGCTTTTTGCCATGCTTTTGTTCCTGGTTTTGTTACAGGCAATTGAGACGCTTTTCGGGGTTTTACAACACCACAACTCCATCCCCACGGATCGACCCAAGTCAACCCATTAGGCGCATACTGATACAGATTAAACCCACCCAGCAACCCAATCGGGTCTGGCTGGGTAAATCTACCTATATCCGGATCATAATACCTGAACGTATTGTAATGTAAGCCAGTTTCTCTGTCTAAATATTGTCCCTGATATCTGAGGTTTTGCTCTATGGGTTCGTGTTCGATTTCATGAATCCGCTTTCCCCATAACTGAAAGCTACATTCCCACAGTATTTTACCGTTTGCATCGGTAAGTTCTTCCGGACAGCCATTCAGGTCGGTGTGGAAGTAGTAGATGTGTTGTTCTTGGTTGCCGTCTGTGTCTATCCGCGCCAGTGGTTCGTAGCTGTTCTGATCTGTATAGATATACAGGCTGGTGGAGTGATTCGAGCCGGTTTCCTGAATCATTCTTAAGTCGTCCCACAGGAAGCGGGTACGGTTGTAGGGTTGGCCTTCGCGGTCTATCTGATGTTTTCCATACTCTGGTCAAGTACACTTTTTCAGCACCTGTATAAATCGCATAATGCTGCAAAATTATTTATAATGTTGAACACATTTAATGAATTTTAATCTCCAGTTATCCTTAATTTCTTTATTTTCCTTTTATCTAGATTAATTATTAATTTATCAAGTTCATTCCTCTTAGTTTTAATCCTTTCTCTAATTTCAACCAATTCAGACAAAAAGCTATTGGAACACTTAGAATTAAAATTAATATCTACTTTATAGTAATCTTTTATTTTTTTTAACTCTTTAAAACTACTCCAGCGGGTTGATGAGCTAAATATTTCAGAATGTAGTTCTTCACTCATAACAAAATTATTATTATCTCCATTCTCAAAAATTACTAATATATCCAATCCCATAATTACCTCTGCTTTGAAAAAATTAAAATATCTGTTACTTTCATATCTTTAAATACTTCTTGTGGAAAGGCAGTAACTAAATCACCATTAGACTCCACTACAACTCTAGCTTTATTTAAGTTGGTACCTTCGGGAGTGACGCCTACTATTTTATTAGGCATTGTTTTTTCATATATAAATCGGTCACCATCTTTGATTATTCTATCTGGTTTCCCAAAAACATTTCTTACAGTACTTTTCATTTCAGCATTATTCAAAGTCCATTTACTTTTATGCTCCCAACCAATTTTATTTCCAACATGTCTATTTTTTACATGTTTGACACCAGCTTTCGTTAAATTAATTTTATTGGGAGTACAACTCCAACCCCACGGATCAATCCAAGTCAACCCATTAGGCGCATACTGATACAGATTAAACCCACCCAGCAGCCCAATCGGGTCTGGCTGGGTAAAGCGTTCTATATCCGGATCATAGTACCTGAAAGTATTGTAATGTAAGCCGGTTTCCTGAATCATTCTTAAGCCGTCCCACAGGAAGCGGGTACGGTTGTAGGGTTGGCCTTCGCGGTCTATCTGATGTTTTTCGATACGCCGGCCAAGGGCGTCGTAGACATAGCCGTAACGCCGGCTGCGGCCTGTTTGCTCAATGCGTACTTCGCTCAGGCGGTGTTCAGCATCGTAGTGGTAGTGCTGGGTTGTGCCGATGGTCTGTTTGGTCTGAGTTCTGCCGTGCTCGTCGTAGCGGTAGTGGTGTCCTCTGAAATGCAGGAGCTGGTTACAGCGAATCAGGTTGTGATTGCTGTAGTCTTCTCGGTATTTGCTTTCAAGCAGGTTGGCAGCGGCATCATATTGCAGGGTTTCCCAGTATCTCTGATTGCGACAGCCTTCGATTCTGCCGGTGTGATCATAGCGGTAATCGGTCTGGCCGTGTTTGCTGTGTTTTTTTACTGAATACTCTGTCTAGATTTGTACTACAATTTACTCTTATGAATAGACTTTAATTAGTAATTAAAATCAAATGACTGAAAAAATACTTTTGTAATTTTTTCAGTCATTTAATAACGAATCAATGTCTTCTTTAAGTTAACAAATATTGTACTAATTTTGATTGCTTTAACCTAGGTAATAAATTACACGCTAAATTAATAGATTAATAACTAAAATTTAGCTTTACATATTTAAAGAGGTTAATAATATAATTTTCATTAAAAATCCATGAACGCATCATTTTCGTAGTAAAACATAAAAGACTTGAATAAATCTTCTAATGATGCATTATCTAATTGCTGTTTAGCATAATCAATAACATCTTCAATACTAGCACCATCTAAAGTCTCTATCCAACTATCATTTTTAACTTGCTTTGGTAGGTATTCATCCGAATCTGGAGGAAAATCCCAACTATCCAATGAAAAAACACCTAGTGTATCGAGGTTCCAAGTAGTTTTATCTGGAGGAAGATAAAACCAAGTTTGAGGGATTTTATCAGGATTAGAGAGCACTTCTCGAATTGATATCAGTTTCATATTTTTTCTCACTTGTAGTAGTCTTTATTTAATCTGACATTTAGTGTATTTTAAACCAATAATGGAGTGTCAGTAATGAATCAATCTGCAAAAATAATTAAACCAAAATTAGGACTTTTAGAACTCGCTAAACAGTTAGGTAACGTTCAGCAAGCCTGTAAAGTCTTGGGATATAGTCGCGACAGCTATTATCGCTTCAAAAAACTCTATGAACAGGGTGGAGAATTAGCTCTTCAGGAAATAAGTCGCAAAAAACCTATAGAGAAAAATCGCGTAGAGCCTCATATTGAGCAGGCTGTCGTTAATATGGCTTATGAATTTCCTGCTTATGGGCAACATCGGGTAGCTAATCAGCTACGTCTGCAAGGAATAATGGTCTCTGGTAGCGGCTACGTTCAATCTGGTTACGCCACGATTTAGAAAGCTTCAAAAAAAGGCTGATCGCTCTGGAAACAAAAGTAGCTCAGGAAGGGCTTGTGTTAACAGAAAGCCAGCTACAAGCTTTAGAGAAAGCGAAAGCAGCGCGAGAGGTACAAGGTGAAATTGAGACCCAGCATCCTGGTTACTTATGCGCACAAGATACATATTATGTTGGTCATATTAAAGGGATTGGGAAAATATACCAACAAACGTTTATTGATACCTATTCAAGACTGGCATTTGCTAAAGTATATACGGAGAAAAACAGTTTAGTTGCTGCGGATATGCTCAATGATAAAGTGATACCATTTTTTGATAATGAGCAGGTAGCGCTTTTACGAATTCTGACGGATAGAGGAAGTGAGTATAACGGTCATAAAGAGCGTCATGCATACGAACTGTATCTGAATTTGGAGGATATAGAGCATACGAAAACAAAAGCTTACAGTCCGCAAAAGAATGGTATCTGTGAGCGGTTCCATAAGACGATGAAGACCGAATGTTATGATGTTATGTTTAGACGTAAAATATATACAGAACTGAAAGAGATACAACAAGATATTGAGCTTTGGCTAGAGTTTTACAATCGGGAAAGAGCACATTCAGGGAAATACTGTTATGGTAAGACACCTTGGCAAACTTGGGTAGAGACAAAAGGACTGGCTAAAGAAAAGCAGCTAGAGAATTTATTTTACTCATCAGACAGTCATTGTGTTAGAACGAATGCCGATGAGTAGGTAGTATTTGTCAGATTAAGTTTGAGCTAGTACACATAAGTATAAATAGTCATAGAACTTCAACTGTACCAACTAGTTTAGGTCCTTCATAAATATTCATCATAAATCCTTTCTTAAGTAAAAAGCTTGGTGCATCTTCCATTAAAAAATAGGCTTCTCCTAAACCTATTCTTTGAGTGGATTCTACTAGCTCGTAACTTTTAACATTTAATACTAATGACCAAGATGAAATATCGCCATTTTTACCTTCCATTGGTTTAGTAATAACATAGTATTTTATATTTAGGGGAAGAGTTTTTTTTCCACCTTGTTGTATAGGGGTCCAATAAATTTTGACATTAACTCTGCAATTTTCCATTTTGTTTCTCCTCGTTAACATTTTGGTTGATGTATATATTTACTCCATTTAGGCTTTATTTTAGCCTTATTAAGGACTACATTATCAATAAATCTAGCTTTTCCTATACCATCTAATCGAGGATTTTTATAGGCTGCATCTGCTATATTATCAGGAACGCTAACCTGAACGACACGGAAATCACCACCATGTCCCATTTTTTCACCCCATGTAACAGCATCTTTATAGGACTCAGCAAACCATTTTCCTTCTAAGGTGCTTGGAGGTGATGTCCACTTTCCAGTTTTCATTAATTCATCGTATTCTGCAAGATTCATACCTCTATATAAGAGCATTAAACCAAGTGGATCAATCCAAGTTAACCCATTAGGCGCATACTGATACAGATTCAAACCGCCCAGCAACCCAATCGGGTCTGGCTAAGTAAATCTACCTATATCCGGATCATAGTACCTGAAAGTATTGTAATGTAAGCCAGTTTCTCTGTCTAAATATTGTCCCTGATATCTGAGGTTTTGCTCTATGGGTTCGTGCTCAATTTCATGAATCCGCTTTCCCCATAACTGAAAGCTACATTCCCACAGTATTTTACCGTTTGCATCGGTAAGTTCTTCCGGACAGCCATTCAGGTCGGTGTGGAAATAGCGGATATGTTGTTCTTGATTGCCGTCTGTGACTATACGTGCCAGTGGTTCATAGCTGTTCTGGTCGGTATAGATATACAGGCTGGTGGGGTGATTCGAGCCGGTTTCCTGAATCATTCTTAAGCCGTCCCACAGGAAGCGGGTACGGTTGTAGGGTTGGCCTTCGCGGTCTATCTGATGTTTTTCGATACGCCGGCCAAGGGCGTCGTAGACGTAGCCGTAACGCTGACTGCGGCCTGTTTGTTCGATGCGTACTTCGCTCAGGCGGTGGTCGGCGTCGTAGTGGTAGTGCTGGGTAGCACCGATGGTCTGTTTGGTTTGGGCTCTGCCGTGCTCGTCATAGCTGTAGTGGTGCCCTCTGAAATGCAGTAGCTGGTTACAGCGAATCAGGTTGTAGTTGTATTCTTCTGTCCCTCTTCGGTCTAGAAAATATGTAAAAAAATAAATTTAAAAATATCAAGAAGATTTTTAGTATCACTTCTACTTTTATTTTACATTTCTTTTAAAAAAAATATCTGAATATGAGCTTAAATCATCTTTATTTCTACCAATTGGATATTTTTTTCCTAATTTAAGTAGCCAATCACTAAATTTTTCTAAAAAAAATTTATTATTATTATTAACTTCAAATATTGCAGAATCAGAATAAGACTCAACTAATAAATCTAATATTTCCAAAAAATCTTTGTCATTTTTTAATATTTCCTCAACTTTAAGTAATTGAAGAGACTTTATTATATCTATTATTTGAGATAGTGTTAAAATGGTTGGGCCATTTTTTATGTCATTTAATATTTTTCGAATCATTGCTATTTACCTAAAAATTAAAATGGAGAATTTATTAATGGAATATGTGACTGGTTCATTTGCACATCATCTCTTCCTCTACTATTCACTTTTGTTCCATTAAATAATGTATTGGTTTGTGCCGAATGAGCCCCACCAGTAGGACGTGTCGTAATTGAAGCTGTGGGGTCTTTTGCAGCATTTGAACTCGGATATCTAGCTACAGCATTAGGGTTTGTACCATGTCCATGTACTGAATATGTAATTCCATTGGAGTTTGTTTGATATTTAAAACCTCCTGATGGGAATTGTGATGAAGACATCCACTGATTAGAAATACCACCTTGGTTAGCCCATTTAGTAACGTCATTATATTTAATCTGACCATTATGAACTAATTCTGACGGATCAGTCGGACGTTTGTTAAAACGTCCTGTTTCATTATTACGCCAACGATTCGACTTACTATCAAAACTACAGCTCAAACCAAGTGGATCAATCCAAGTAAACCCATTAGGCGCATACTGATACAGATTAAACCCACCCAGCAACCCAATCGGGTCTGGCTGGGTAAATCTACCTATATCCGGATCATAATACCTGAACGTATTGTAATGTAAGCCAGTTTCTCTGTCTAAATATTGTCCCTGATATCTGAGGTTTTGCTCTATGGGTTCGTGTTCGATTTCATGAATCCGCTTTCCCCATAACTGAAAGCTACATTCCCACAGTATTTTACCGTTTGCATCGGTCAGTTCCTCCGGCATGCCGTTCAGGTCGGTATGGAAGTAGTAGATTTGTTGTTCCTGATTACCGGTCCGGTCTATCCGCGCCAGCGGTTCATAGCTGCCTTCGTCAGTATACAGATACAGGCTCTGCCGTTTGTCTGCGCTGCTTTCCTGAATCATCTGCATCCTGTCCCACAGGAAGGTGGTGCGGTTGCATGGCTTGCCGTCTTGGTCCAGCCGGTGTTTTTCAATCCGCCGGCCGAATGCATCGTAGACGTAGCCATAACGTTCAGTATGGTTCAGCTGTTCGATACGCACTTCGGTCAGGCGGTGTTCGGCATCGTAATGGTAATACTGGGTACCGCTGACGGTTTGTTTGCTGCAGGTATGTCCGTGAGTATTGTACTGATATTTATATCTTAATAATTATAATTTTTTAACTGAATACTCAATTTTTAATCTCCATCTGCTAGTATTACTTCATCTTGAGAAACTGCTTCTTTCAAATAAGCTAATAATTTTTTTATTTCATTGTCTTTATTATTTGATAAATAATTAATTAGGATTTTTTGATGGTCAGGATAAACTTTTGTTGTACCATAAGGATCAATAAAAATTCCAGTTTTTTTTTCTAAATAGAAAAGTGCATCATTTAACAATTCAATACTTTTGTCGCTTAAAAGTAACGATGGTTTACTTCCATCAGTATCAGATAAATATGAAAAATTTAACATTATATTAACCCTATTCATTGGTTGGATAAGATGTAATTATTTTATCTTTTTTGGGATCATAAATAACAATATGCCCTTTTTCTCCCCTTGTACCTATTACACGATCATAGTCCTTTTCATAACGAATTCTTCCACCACGTTGTTGAATAACTCTATCTGGATTTTTCATAGTTCTATTTTCTAGCTTACGATATTGATTAGGTTTTTTATATTTACTTTTAGATTGGAAATAATTTTTTTCCTTTGAATTATATTTACTTTTACCAATTTTGTTATGTCGCCTTATATGACGATTTGGTACATGTTTAGTACGTTTAGGTGTACAACTACGGCGCAATCCCCATGGATCAATCCACATTAGCGGATTAGGCGCATATTGATAAAGATTAAAGCCACCGGCTAACCCAATCGGGTCAGGCTGGGTAAAGCGTCCTATATCCGGATCGTAGTACCTGAAAGTATTGTAGTGCAGTCCGGTTTCTCTGTCTAAATACTGTCCCTGATACCTCAGGTTCTGTTG
>NZ_JACFSH010000014.1:0-8982 GCF_016100525.1 Snodgrassella sp. W6238H11
TGTCGTTATCGGCAATTTCGACGATGCGGCTATGGGAATCGCGGTAGATAAGTAACTGGTTGTCGTTACGGTCCTGCAGCATGCTAAGCAGCAGACGTTTGGGGTTGTTGGGATCAGGTTCGAACAGACGGTAGAAGCCGTTGTCGTCTTCAATTACCCAGCGGTCCTGTTCACCGCGGCGGATGGATAAATTCTCGTTAAGACCGCGTATGCCTTTACCTGGCTGGATAGGTTCGATTTCGATACGCCGCCCTTCTTCGTTGATATAGACGGCAGCACAGGAACCATCAGGCTGCGGGTCGATTTCCATTTCGATTTCATAGTCAACACTCCAGCCGGCACCGAACATGTTGTGGGTGCGGGTGTCGACGCTGCTGTAGAAACGCTGCCATTCGAAGGGCAGGTGAGCCGACAGGGAGAAATCGAGCTCTTCGGGACCATCAAGCAGTTTGGCACCGGTTGGCAGATGAACCGGTTTATCTGTAGAAGGTCCCAACGCTTTTGAAACACCAAAGCCAATAATAGCTGCTCGAATAACACACTTGGAAAATGGGCCTAGTTTTGATAAAAATTTTCCAGGGGCTAACACTAGTGTCGCAATAGCGACTATCTGCGCAATGGGGTGTTTGCCGCTTTTAATTTCACGGACAACAACAGATTCACCACCGATACGTACATTATTGGAAACTTTAACGCTGCCTTCGCAGTCATCGGTGACTTTGGCTTCGCAGGTACTGCGGTCATTGCTGCGTACTGCCGGCTGGCTGTTGATATAGACTTTTTTAGAACCTTCGGCCAGATATTCGGCCGTGCCGGTACCGAGTTCTACTTCATCATCTTCATCATCACTGTTGGCAACAGGCTCAGGTACAGATTTGAAGTGTTTTCACAGATAATTTGATCTTTATTTCTGGGTTCAGTTGTACTTGGATCTGGAGAAGCAACGGTAGGTCTGATAAATTCACTGGCTGTCTGCTCTGCGCTTTGCAGTATGTTGCCGGCTATTTTAATAAAACCTTCAGGCTGTTGTAGATCTTCGGTATTCTCTTCTGCTTTTCTTACTATGCCGGCAGCACGGGCGGAAGGTAAGTCATTGGTGTGAGTATTTTGGGAGCCAGTTTTAATCCTACCATCTTCAGATGGTGGCAAGAAGCTGGCGACCCAGTCTGCAAATTTCGAAATAGGATTTCCTAACTTATATGAAGCAGCAATAGAGGCAATTTCCCCTGCAAGGCATACGGCTACTCCGGCACTACCTGTTACCGCAGCTGCACCAGCTGCCACTGCCGCTGCGATAGTGGCACCTCCTGCTAAAGCTATTGCTCCTGCTGTGACGAAAACACATGCAGCCCCTATGACTGCATAGCAGGCCATTTCAACAGCCGTACTTACAATATCAGCCAGTAGTGAAGTATGTAAAAGAACGTCCCCTTCACGGGCAGCCCAGTATGCTTCCCCCATATTGATATTCCTATTTTGTAAATTAAAATAAAACAAAATATGTAAATTAATATAAATATATTCTAAATTAAATTAATAACTTAGATGCATATAAATTAACATAAATAATTAATTATTTATGTTAAGTAGTGAATTGATCTATTATTTAAAATAAAATAATATCAATTTAATTAATGTCTTAATATTTTAAGAAGTTTGATTTTGTTAAATTAATTTGATCGAAATAATGAGAGATAGTGTTGCATAATTGTAAATCGAAGACTAAATTGAATATTTATGAAGCTGGCTTTTGTCTTTTAATAGGCAGAAAACTGCTTAACGCAATTGTTATCGGTGGATAAAGGCAGGATCGAATCACCTGTATACGGATTTTCTGTCTGTCACTCTATCGGCATGCTGTTCAGGTCGGTATACAGATACGGCTCTGCCGTTTGTCTGCACTGCTTTCCTGAATCATCTGCATCCTGTCCCACAGGAAGGTGGTTCGGTTGCATGGCTTACCGTCACGAGCCAGCCGGTGTTTTTCAATCCGCCGGCCAAGTGCATCGTAGCCGTAGCGTTCAGTATGCTCCAGCCGTTCGATACGCACTTCGGTCAGACGGTGTTCGGCATCGTAATGGTAATACTGGGTACCGCCGGCGGTCTGTTTGCTGCGCCGGATACTCGCGCAGTCCCGATCTGTAGCTTAGGGCGACTGGCTGGCAGAGGCGGGATTCAAGACCGGGCGTGGCGTGACGGTAAAGATTTCGGACGAGTGTATTGTGCTGATGGTTAAGAGCAACCGGGTGCAGGAACTGCGCGAGCAGCTTTATCAGGCTAAACAGGTGGTTAAGGGAATTTAAGCAATAAAATGAACTAAAGGGGCCGATTATTTTCCCGGCCCCTTTTATTTTACTGTTGTGTTTTTATAGAATTAAGTTGATCCATGATTTCAATTAACTCACTATAATTAAAAGTTTCATAAAATACACATGACGGATAATTTATTAAGTCTTTCAATTCATCATATTTATGAATTAATTTCCATAAAATCGCACCAGTGCTTTCTGATAACTTATACGAATAAATATCAAAAAAATCTGACCACGTACCAAAATTAACACGATAAGATAGTGCTAAGTCATGGTTATCATCATCACGCAACAAATCATCATCAATTGATTTATATATTTTAACCGGATTATCAAATGAATATCTATCATTAAGCACCGGTTTAGATAGTATTTCATAACATCCGCCAAGCAAATATCCATCAAGATATATGGGATCACTAAAACTTCCAATAAATGAATTATTAAACCATAATCTCGCACAACCAAAAAACATTTCCCGATTAAGTATTGAATACTCAACAGCTATACGAGATTTATCACCTATTAGCAGAGTCATGGTTTACATCCTTTCATTTTCCTGGCAAATTTAGACACAAATTTAATATCTAATGCCCTCGGTTTGCCTTTAAAATCGACGCTATTTGTAGAACCATTCCAATGAAAAGAACCAGAACTATCTGGCGCAGTGCTTTGGAATCTATGCCAAACAGCCTTTTCCCTTCACCAACTTTTGTCCATCGAGTTTTTGGATTATCAGGATCAACCAGACTATATTTAAAAAGCTCCTCAGCATTTTCTGGGATAACATTTTTTTTGCTATTAAATAGTTCTCGCCTATTCTTCAAAGGACGAGAGTCATGATGACCTGGGTTTTCGTAAACAGGGTCTTTGGTTAACCCCAGCGGATCGATCCATGTGAGGGGATTCGGCGCATACTGATAAAGATTAAAGCCACCATTTAACCCTATTGGATCCGGCTTGGTAAAGCGGCCTGTATCCGGATCGTAGTATCTGAAAGTATTGTAGTGCAGGCCGGTTTCTCTGTCCAAATACTGTCCTTGATACCTCAGGTTCTGTTGTATCTCTCTATGGGCAATCTCCTGTATCGGTTTGCCCCACAGCTGATATGAGCATTCCCACACAATTTCACCGGCTTCATCCGTCAGCTCCTCCGGCAAGCCGTTCAGATCGGTATGGAAGTAGTAGATGTGTTGTTCCTGATTACCGTTTCTGTCTATTCGCGCCAGCGGTTCATAGCTGCCTTCATCGGTATACAGATACAGGCTCTGCCGTTTGTCTGCGCCGCTTTCCTGAATCATTTGCAGTCCGTCCCACAGGAAGGTGGTGCGGTTGCATGGTTTGCCATCTCGGTCCAGCCGATGTTTTTCGATCCGCCGACCGAGGGCGTCGTAGACGTAGCCGTAACGCTGGCTGCGGCCTGTTTGCTCAATGCGTACTTCGCTCAGGCGGTGTTCAGCATCGTAGTGGTAGTGCTGGGTTGTGCCGATGGTCTGCTTGCTGGCAGTTCTGCCGTGCTCGTCGTAGCGGTAGTGGTGTCCTCTGAAATGCAGGAGCTGGTTACAGCGAATCAGGTTGTGATTGCTGTAGTCTTCTCTGTATTTGCTGTCCAGCAGGTTGGCAGCGGCATCGTATTGCAGGGTTTCCCAGTATCTCTGATTACGGCAGCCTTCGATTCTGCCGGTGTGATCATAGCGGTAATCGGTCTGGCCGTGTTTGCTGTGTTTTTTGCTTACCAATCGGTCGAGGTTGTCGTACTGGTAGCTGCGTTCGATGAGGATATCAGGCAGGATGGGATTCTGATTGCGCCGTATCTGTTTGTGTTGCAGCCGGCTGTTGCGGTCGTATTTGAACTGGGTGTTCAGGCATCCCTGAGTACGTAATACTTCGCGGTGCAGGTTGTCGCGATGTATTTACTTCCAATATGCATAGTTAAATAAAACTAAGACTCATATAAATAATATGAATCTTCTGTTAAATATAGAACTTCCTTTTTATTATTACTCAAAATCGGCGAAATTAGAAATTCTCGCATATCGCCAATATTTATTGATTTTTGAATAAAATTTATTAGCTCACTTTTTGAGACTTTAAACATTTCTCCTTTTATTATTATTTTTTTTCCTTTATAAGAAACTAATTTATGTGCAATATAATATTTTTCCTTTGTGAAAAAAGGAATTAAGTCAGAAAAGGAGGTTGTATATAATAATAAATTTCCTGTTTGTATAATATTTAGCATACTCAGAAAAATATCATTTTTCTCAAAGTCTGAAATAATTTCTTTATTAATTAATTGTTTAAATGAATAATTATTTTTCATAATTTAATTTGGAATATCATAAAAAATATGACCATCCGTTCCATTGTTATACCATTTAATATGCGGAGTATCACCAAAACCGCTTTCTGGACTCATGTGTTGTTCGTATCCTTTAGGATATTTAGCCACACCATCAGGTCTAGAACTTTGAGTATGCGCTTTATAACGGTTCATATTTCCTTGAGCTTCTTTTAAAAAAGCTTTAGCATCAGTACTTGATTTAACTTTTACCTGAAATTTATCACCAGCTAACAAGGCTGCCTGTGTATTTTTTATTGCCAATTTCCATTCTTTTGTTCCTCTTTGAATAGGCTTCATTTTAGAGGCAGCCGAATTAAGCTTGCCTTTATAAGCACTAGATCCACAACTCCACCCCCAAGGATCAATCCAAGTCAACCCATTAGGTGCATACTGATACAGATTAAACCCACCCAGCAACCCAATCGGGTCTGGCTGGGTAAATCTACCTATATCCGGATCATAATACCTGAACGTATTGTAATGTAAGCCAGTTTCTCTGTCTAAATATTGTCCCTGATATCTGAGGTTTTGCTCTATGGGTTCGTGTTCGATTTCATGAATCCGCTTTCCCCATAACTGAAAGCTACATTCCCACAGTATTTTACCGTTTGCATCGGTAAGTTCTTCCGGACAGCCATTCAGGTCGGTGTGGAAGTAGCGGATATGTTGTTCTTGGTTGCCGCTTGCTTCTATGCGAAACCGTGGTTGATTGCTATCTGTGGCGGTGAGGATAAAGAAATTAATTAAGCCATATAGTACCTACTACTTAAGCTTTATAATTTCCATTATTACTTTAGATATTTACGATTTTCTATAGCGTAATTATTACTATTCCATATTCTTAATTCATAAAAATTCTCTGTTGGTAAAATTGAAAACCCAAAAGAGTTATTTATGGCAACTAGCAAACACTCTAGCGTCTTGTTACTATTCTTTACTTTAATATTCCAAAATAATATTGGATTTTGCTTAATGTTATTAATATGCAATTTTAAATAATAATATGTATTACAAGTGATAATTTGGAAAACTACTAAATCATTATTATCAATACTACTCAAAAAATCACAAAATCGGTTAAATAATAAATTTTCATTTACTGATAAATCTACTGGCTGATATTCAATATTATCAATAAATTTTGACAAAAAGACATTATAATCATGCGACTCAAACGTTATCGAGTTGCTGTTATTATCAATCCGTAATTTATTTGAGATATTTTGAAGAATTGCTTTTTTTTCTTTTTTAATAACTGATAATTTCAATTTTTCTTTTAAAGATAATGACATTATTTTCTGCCTTTAGCGTTTGTAATTCCTGTCATATTTTCAGGAATATGTCCACCATGTTGATTATATCTTACTTTTGGTTGGAGAGGATCACCGTGCAAATCATCAGCAGTATGAAAATGAGGGCCGCGACCAAATTTATCTTCCTCGTGTAAAATAATGTATTTCTTATTTCCATCAACTTTATACTCCCAAACCGTTCTGTTTTCATACTTATTATCATAAACCTTTACTGGTTTTGGAGTATTTGTATTACGAGGAATTCTTAATCTCCGTTTTGCTTCTCTAAAGGCTGCTTTGAAACTTGTATTACTACACATCAAACCAAACGGGTCAATCCAAGTCAACCCATTAGGCGCATACTGATAAAGATTAAATCCACCGGCCAACCCGATTGGATCCGGCTGGGTAAAGCGGCCTGTATCCGGATCATAATACCTGAAGGTATTGTAGTACAGTCCGGTTTCTCTGTCTAAATACTGTCCCTGATACCGCAGGTTCTGTTGTATCTCTGTATGAGCAATCTCCTGTATCGGTTTGCCCCACAGCTGGTATGAGCATTCCCAGACGATTTCTCCAGTTTCATCCGTCAGCTCCTCCGGTATACCGTTCAGGTCGGTATGGAAGTAGTAGATATGCTCTTGCTGATTAACGTTTCTGTCTATTCGCGCCAGCGGTTCATAGCTGCCTTCATCGGTATACAGATACAGGCTCTGCTGTTTGTCTGCGCCGCTTTCCTGAATCATTTGCAGCCCGTCCCACAGGAAGGTGGTGCGGTTGCATGGTTTGCCGTCACGGTCCAGTCGGTGTTTTTCAATCCGCCGGCCGAGGGCATCGTAGACGTAGCCGTAGCGTTCAGTATGGTTCAGCCGTTCGATACGCACTTCGGTCAGGCGGTGTTCGGCATCGTAATGGTAATACTGGGTACCGCTGGCGGTTTGTTTGCTGCGGGTACGCCCGTGTTCGTCGTAGCTGTATTTCAATCCGCGGAAGCTGAGCAGCTGATTAAAACGGATCAGGTTCTGATTGCTTTCTTCTTCACCACGTCTTCTGTCCAGCAGGTTGGCCGCAGCATCGTATTGTAAGGTTTCCCAGTACGCCTCGTTGCGGCAGCTTTCGATGCGTCCGGTCACGTCGTAGCGGTAATCACTTTGTCCCTGCCGGTTGTGTTTTTTGCTTACCAGCCGGTCTAGATTGTCGTAGCTGTAGCTGCGGTCCAGTATGATATCCGGCAGGATACCCGCTCCCGGGCGTTTGGTCTGTTTTTCGGTCAGGCGGCTGGTGCGGTCGTATTGAAAACTGGTATTCATTCTGCCCTGGCTGCGCAGGGTTTCCCGATGCAGCAGGTCACGCTCGATGTCGCTGATAATCTGGCCGTCCAGGTTAATCTGGTGTAGATGGCCGGAACCATAATACAGTTTATTGATGGTACGTCCGTCCGGCAGGGTGGTGGCGATGCGGTTGCCCAGTTTGTCATACTGATGCTGCAGAACACCCTGTGCAGTGGTTTCGCTCAGCAGGTTGCCCATTATGTCGTAGCTGAAGCTGATCAGTTCCGGTTCGGCTTCCGGCAGTAAACCGGCGGCTTTAAAGCCGACTTTGAGTAGATTGTCGGCTTCATCATACTGATAGGCAGTGGTGCCGTTGGGGGTGTATTTGCCAATTAAGCGCCCGACGGCATCGCGTTTGAAGCGGTGTTCAAGCTGATGCGGGCTGCCAGCTGCAAAGCGCACGCTGCTGACGTTATCGAGCGGGTCGTAGCTTAGCTGCTGTCTGCGTCCGTCCAGATCGGTCTGTTCGGTCAGGCGGTCGCCGGCATCATACTGAAACCGGTACTGTTCGCCGTTTTCGTTGGTCAGGGCGGTAAGGCGGCCGTAGGCGTCGTAGCTGAAGCCGAGCTGACGGCCGGCGGCATCGATGCGGGTATGTACCAGTCCGCGCTGGTCACGGCGGTAGCGGGTGGTGTGGCCGGCCGGATCGGTATAGCTTTGTAGCTGGCCGGCGGCATTGACGCTGTAGTGTTCCTGCCTGCCGTCCGCCAGGGTGGCGCCAATGAGCTGGCCGGCTGCATTGTACTGGTATTTGCTGCTGTTACCGATGGCATTGGTGATACTAGTGAGGTTACCAGCGGTATTGTAATAGAAATGGGTGATGGAGCCGGAACAGTCTACATGCTGGATCAGCTGGCCATTTTCGTTCCAACGCAGATGTTTGTTGCCGCCGCGTGCATCGGTGATGCAGACAACCTGGCCGTGCCGGTCGTACTGGTAGTGGGTATGCTGCTGTAACGGGTCGGTGACGGTGAGCAGGTTGCCGCGCTCGTCGTAGTAATAGCGCCAGCTGCTGCCGTCGAGGTCGACGCTGATGGTCGGCAACGCCCAGTGCGGCAACCACTGGGTCTGGGTAGTTCTGCCCAGTGGGTCGGTTTCTTCGGTTAACCGACCCTGTGCATCGTAGCTGTAGTGCCATTGTCCACCTTGCTGATCAGTTATGCAGGCCAGCCTCTGGTAATCATCCCACTCTAATTCACAGCTTTGTCCGAGGGCATCGGTGTAGCGGGTAACTTGATAGTATTCGTTGCAGTAATATTTGCTGATGCGGCCGAGGCTGTCTTCTACTGTGGTCAGGCGTTTATCTAAATCATAATGGAAACGATAGTCTTCCAGTCGCTGACCGTCGGCTTCGCTCCAGTGCCGGGTTACTCGCCATGCGGTCTCTACATCTGCTGTGCTGAAGTGGCTCCACTGATAATAACACTGCAAGCCAGTGGGCAGGCGGTGGTAGGTCATGCGCCGGTCGCTGTTGTAGGCAAATTCGCGTGTCTGGCGGTTCTCGGCATCAAAGACCTGTTGCAGGTCACCCTGTTCGGTGTACTGGTATCGGTTCAGTAAGCGGCGGCTGCCGTCGCTCAGCTCTTGGCGGATTTCGGTCACGCGCTGCGGATGGCGTTGATCCTGATAGTGCAGGCTGATGCGGGCGGCGTTGTCGTTATCGGCAATTTCGACGATGCGGCTATGGGAATCGCGGTAGATAA
>NZ_JACFSH010000015.1:0-4665 GCF_016100525.1 Snodgrassella sp. W6238H11
AGACCGCATGAAGCATTAAATAATATGACACCAATTGAATATAGAAACATGAAACAAATAGCATGATTTTCTACTTGGTTTGTGTACTAACAATGGGGTATTTACAATTTTGTATTCACAATTTATGGTCATGTATATAAGAATGAAAAGCGATCAGACATATATTTGAAAAAAAATACGTTAGATTTCATAGCTGATTTAGGTGGTAAATTAACGATAGATATTGAATTTTGGTAAATAGATATACCAAAATATATATAAACTATATAGTATTTGAAATAAGCGGATATACTTAGTTCGTAGAATATGTGATTAAGGAGATGATAATGTAAATTTATAGTGAAAAAGATAGAAAAGCTTGAAAAAGTTGCAAATATGAAAAATATGAAAAATATGAATTGTCGATTGATAAAATGGAATTTTAAACATTAGTAGATTAAAACGGTTTTTATTTGTTTATAAGGCTTTATTCAGATTATAAAAGGAGAATGTAAAAGTAATATTTGATAACCAAGCAAAATATAAATTATTGAAAATTAAATGTATATAGTAAATGATGTTATCAACAAAAAAAGTGTTTATCATTAAAGAAATACGAAATTTAAAAAAAAGAGATTCAGTAAATTTGATGATTAAGTTAATTAGAAATTGATAGTTATGTTTTGGAAATAAAGTTTATATTACAGATATAATTAAGATTTTTTGATTATGTTACTGGAAATTAGGATTTAGATAAGAAACTCTGGATTTAAAATTATGACTTGGTATATTACGTGTCTTATTATATTTGGTCTGTATATTTCATGCATGAACTGGCTGATATTTATCAACAATGATATTTTAAAAAGACATAGTTCTTCTTATGGTCTGTTTGTTGGTGGATTACTGTTATGTGGCGGTATTATGGGTATGCCTGCTCCATATAATCATTATTTTTATTTAGGTCTGTTTATTGATTTTGGATGTATACCCTGGTTACTTGTTGGAATACTATTTAGGATCTTTAAATATTTTAAAAAATGATTTAGATAAAAGAAAATGCAAGAAATGAAGCGTATAGATGTACCTGTTTAACGAATATACAGTTACATTTAAAAACTATTAGTGTGATAGAGCCAGTACAGAGTAAATTTAATTAATCAGTTGGGTATTGTTTTCTTAGCTATTTATGGAAGAGTTGTTGGTGCAGATAACGCCGGAAACAATATTTCAGATAGACGGTAATCAGTAAATTTTTAATCAAATTGTTCAGGCTTGATACTTGGGTGCTTAACATATATAGCATCCAACGCTTCCCAGAATGTATACATGAGTTGCCCTACAATTCTTCGATAAGCATGAAATTCCTCTTCAGAACATTTCTCTTGTATTTCAAATAATAATTCATTTAATTCTCCTATTGTTTTTAAATGCAAATCACTAATTTTCTGAGCAATTATTTGGTCGTCTATCATCGAATACTCCTTAACAATTATTATTGATTTACTTTCAAAAATCTAAACTAATTATTTCTAATTACAGAAACTGATTATAGTTTTCATAATTAGTTTATTGTACAGTGACAGTTAATTATTTTATAATATTTATACTAATTTGTATATTTTTAATATTTGATAAGTAATTTTAGATTACCAACAATTTTATTAATGAAACAAGGGGCCTACCTAATTAATACATATTTGGAAAAATTTGATTAATCTGGGGTGTTTTGTTAATTTTTAAAGGAATAATTATGAGTATAGTTACATTATATGAAAAATAGATGATTACAAAATTCCAAATATAGCTTTATACCACTGTACACAATAATAATGATAAATACTTAGACAGAGAAGATAAATTCGAAGAATTCAACAGATTATGTAATGTAGATGACTGCTCACCAACAATATATGAAACAGTTGAAGACCTCCAATTATTAATGAAGGATATTGGAAAAGTATTGAAGGAAGCGTATTTAAATAATTATAATAAGATATGTAATCAGTTAAAGGAAATATTTGTTGTTTGCAGAATGTGTTTATGGAATTATGATAGATATTTTTTAGTAATTAGTCCCTGGGAACCTGGTTATAAATTTGATCCTTCTGTTATTTCTGAAAAATATAGATTGAGTCTATCTGATACAGATGATTAATTATTTAAATATCTCAATTGCGAAATTGAAGTTTTTTGTTAATAAATTTATTAAAATATTACAAATAAATAGAATAAAATTTATATTCAATTAGAGTCATTTAATTTAGTCATAGTTAATAATAATTAAGATAGGCTAACAATATATATAGCCTTAATGAAATGAAGATTATATATAGTACAACAGAAACTAAAAATTTTTAGGATAAAAGTTGAAAGTAGAGAAAGAAGAGGAGTAGTATCAAAAAAAGTAAGGTGAAAGTAGATGCTTTTATTAAATAGGGAGTTACGATGAAATATCAAGATGGTAGTGAAATAAGGGCAGGAGATGAGATTCTTCTTGACGGAGGAATGACTGGTGTTGTCCTGTGCTGTTTTGATTCGAGTGAATATACTCCTGAGTTTGATTATGATAATTGGGTTGATTTGTTTAAGACCGGGCTGATGGTAGATTCGGATCAAATAGGTTTAATTTATTATTCTGAGCCGGATTTAGAATTTGAATTAGTTAGTAGAAAAAAATAGTTTATTAATTATATTAGAAATTCTGTTAATCATCGAATTTATAAAGATTCGTCTATATTGGAAATAATTAAAATTGGTATTATGTTAATAAATTTCATTATGTTTTTACTTGGAGTAAAGGGGAATAAGTGTTGTTGATAGCGAGGTTGATAAAAGAGTTAAAGAGATAATCAAAAAAGTAATAATTTTGAATTTGATTTAAAACAATATTTAGATATTCTTCCAAAAAACAACTCAGGAGAGCAATATATAGTCTCAGAAAACTATTATATTTATGCAGAAATTTCTTCAGAAAAATGTTTAAATTTATAGTTTATAAGTTTTCTGATGATGAAATAATATTCAAGGTTAATTTTTTTGATTTTACTTTCTATGTTGTTTTAAAGATAGATTTTAATAGTCTTCAAAATTTGAAATTGAAAAAATGGAGATTCTATGTGTAAGTTGTGACAACTTTTATCGTATGAACGGATTATTAAATCAGTTATTTAGTAAGCAAGATTTAATGAATTATATTGCAGATATAATTGCAAAATTAGATAGAATTAATTCCGCTTTTATTGGATCATTTTTTCTATTCTGTTAGATAGTGACGATAAAGAAGTTATTCAGTATATTTCGTCGATTTTCAATAGTAATAATTTAGTAAATAAATTATCTGATAAGGAGTTAACTCTATTGAAAAGACAAATTTTGTAAACTCTTTATTTTTAATAAAGTATGTTTTTTGTATAATAAAGTATAATACAATGTTGATTATACAAAAAAGTAATTGTTAATTTATGAGGAGTAATAAAGTAATGAGTGCCTTTGATGAAGAGATTGAAATTGAAATTGATGAGATAATCAAAAAAAGTAATAATTTTGGATATGATTTAAAACAATATTTAGATAATCTTCCAGAAAAACAATTAAGAAGAGCTATATATATTTTATCAAGACACTATTATCATATGGATGTTTCATCAGAAGAAATCTTTAAATTTATAGTTTATATGTTTTCTGATGATAAAATAATATCCCAAGTTACTTTTGATAATTTTGCTTATTATTTTGTATCGATGAGAGATTTTAATAGTGCTCAAAAATATAAATTGAAAAATATAGTAATGGAAAAAATGGAGATTCTATGCAGAAATTCCGTTGACCCTTATAATATGAACACTTTATTAAATCATTTATTTAGTAAGCAAGATTTGATGGATTATATTGCAGATCTAATTGAAAAATTAAATAGAATTAATTCTGATTTTATTATATCATTTTTCTCGATCTTATTTTATAATGACTATAAAGAAGTTATTCAGTATATTTCGTCGATTATCAATAGTAATAAGTTAGTAAATAAACTATCTGATGAGGAGTTAACTCTATTGAAAAGACAAATTTTGTAAACTCTTCGTTTTTAATAAAATATTGTTTTTAAATATTTATAA
The DNA here is from genome assembly GCF_016100525.1 of Snodgrassella sp. W6238H11. Taxonomy (NCBI): domain Bacteria; kingdom Pseudomonadati; phylum Pseudomonadota; class Betaproteobacteria; order Neisseriales; family Neisseriaceae; genus Snodgrassella; species Snodgrassella sp. W6238H11. The sequence goes on from NZ_JACFSH010000015.1 coordinate 4,098, forward strand.
TTTATTTGCTCATTCATATGGTTGTAAATATTGTGTTGGTACGGTTTGAACCAGCCATACTCCGTTTTCCGCCAGATAGAATTGATATCCTGCCTGATACATTATTAAGGCATGTATTTGCAGTACAATAGGGTTGCCATGACGTGTGCCGACTTTTATCGCAGTATTCACATCAGCTGACAGATGTACATAATGGCGGCTCCCTGCGATTAATCCTTGCTGTTTGATTGAATCCATAAATCTTGTGGCTGTACCATGATATAAAAACTCTGGCGGTTTTTGCGCATTATGACTGATATGGACCTGATCAGTTGAATGTCCTTGTGCTGCACGAATTTTTAAGCCATCTTCAGATATGGTAAATCGTTTTTTATCACTTGTTTTAACAACCACCTCGATAATATCTCTGGTGAGTTGTTCTCCATGCAGGTTTGCCTGTTTGATTAAGTATTCTATATTTACCCATCCCTGCTGATCTAAGGTGTGTAACTATCCCCTAAAATAGTACAGCAAGAAAGTAGAAAATTCTCTATGATATTTTTAAGGAGAATTTCAATATGAAAAAATT
>NZ_JACFSH010000016.1:0-3279 GCF_016100525.1 Snodgrassella sp. W6238H11
CAATTTGATGCTCTGAAAATTTTTTCATATTGAAATTCTCCTTAAAAATATCATAGAGAATTTTCTACTTTCTTGCTGTACTATTAGGGGATAGTTACAATATATTTCTTGAAATATTGGACATCATCAGTTCTGCACTTTTCTAAAAACAAATAAAAAAAGAAAAGGGCGGTGATAAAAGACTAAGGAAAAAATGACATCATGTATATTTTATTAGTGCCTATATTATCGATTATATGAATAGTCTCCACTCAGTAATATGATATTACTTCATATCCCACTAGAAATAATATACGCAACTATAGTGATATCAGTAATTATGAATAATTATTTAATACGCGCAAACGGAGACAAAAATAATTTAAGTATTTAATTATGATGTCAAATTTTATTGTAGTATTATTTAATTAATTATATTGCAATAACAATAATCTATTAAAAATGGACTTTCCTCGACAGAAAGTCCATTTAATAGAATTATATTGAGATATTTAATTTACGATTTATCTTCCGTAACAAAGCCAACTTTTACCAAACCTGCATCCCGAGCAGCGGCTAATACCTGAGCAACATGATCATAAGCAACGTGTTTATCAGCAGCTATCGCCAGTACTAGTTCTGGATCTGCCTGAGCCTTTAGATGTAAATCATTTTTTAGTTGAGTTAGGGAAAGTGTTTGTTCGCCTAATTTATATTGCCCGTCAGCACCAATCGATAAGCGTAATGGAGATTTTGGTTCTGTTTGCTCCGTAGGATTAGCAGTGGTAGGTAAAGTTAACGGGATAGAATGAGTTAATACTGGCATCGTAATCATAAAGACAATCAAGAGTACCAGCATTACATCAACCAGCGGCGTTACATTAATATCAGCTGATTCATGTACCTCATCATCACTGAAATGACCGAATGCCATCACTATTCCTCATTATTTAATAATTGTGCATGTAAATCATGAGCAAAACCATCAAGATCACGACTTAAATTTTTCTTGCTGCGTACCAGACCATTGTAAAACAGTAAAGCCGGAATCGCTGCAAATAAACCTATGGCGGTAGAAATTAATGCCTCACCTATAGGACCAGCTACAGCAGCAATACTCATCTGTCCGCTATGGCCAATATTAATTAAAGCATGATAAATACCCCATACAGTACCAAATAATCCGATAAATGGAGCACTTGAACTTATTGATGCCAATATAGTCAGCCCACTCTCATAGTGGCGCATAATCTGTTCCATACTATTACGAATTTGACTGGTAAGGTAGCGGTTAAAGGGCATAGCCGCAGCCAAAGAGTGATTAGCTTTATCATGATAAAGCTTACTTGCGTGTAATGCATCACGAGTCAGTAAAGCCACCGGTGAATGGTTTTCAGCCAGCTCATGTTGCAATTGAACCAGATTCTCAGCTGTCTCAAAGCAATTTAAAGCTATGCGATTATCCCGCCTTGCGCACCATAAACTCCAGCATCGAACCAACGCAATAATCCAGGTTATAATGCTCATCAAGACAAGAATAGCCAGAACAGTTAGCAAAATCCAACCGCTTTGAGCATAAATTGAAGCAATATTACCATCCATAAGAATAATTACCTTCAAAGTTAATAATCATTTAACTAAATCATTTAAAATACAAAAATTACATTACTTATCGTTATTTTTTATCAATCTGATATTTTGAATTTTATATTAAACTGATAGTTATAAGAGATTGGAATACCACCGCGCGTAGCTGGTTTAAAACGATATCTCAGTATTGCCTGCTTAGCAGCCCGGTCAAGACGGCTATAGCCACTACTTTTACTTATAGTGACATTAAGTGCTTTTCCGTCTGCACCTACATAAACCTTTATACCCACCACACCTTCTTCCCCATTACTCCGAGAGTCATACGGATAATCCGGGTTTAATGCAGCCAGATAACCTCCCTGATATTCTTTTGGCACAACTAAGCTACCAGCAGACTGATCACTGCTGTTTTTACCATTTGCAGATTTGGAATCTGATTTTCCGCCAGTATTTGCAGAAGTAGCATCTGGAACATTGTTGCTAGGTGCAGGCGCTATTGGCGATGATTTTGCTACTGCAGGTATCAGCTTCGGTTCATCCTCTTTGGATGGAGTAACTTTAAATTGACTTTGTACTTTGCTAGTTGCTACAGGTTTTATCAGAGTTTTTTCAGGTAGCACTTTTCTAGGCGGTGTTTTTACCGTCTGTTTATGCACAACATGCTGTTGAGATTCGGGTTGTTGAGGAACATCGTCAGCAATCTTGCCAGCCATATCCGAGCTTATACCTAAATCAACAAAATTCAGTGCTTGTATATTATTATCAACTTTAATCTGCTGTTCATTAAATGCTATTGTCCAAAATAAAATAGCATGTACGCCCAGCACTAAAATAACAATTAAAAAATTGACTTTGCGTTGGTTTTCCATATCATTGCATGATAATAGAAACCATTATTATTTGCAATATAACTTAACACTAAAACATAAGAGTGCGTTAATCAGTCAGATTGAGCAATTTATAAGCTTGTTAAAGTGTAAACAGATCGTATTTAAAGCTTTAATACACCTATATACAATTATCAAAACAATATAATTATGACTTGATTCTACTTAATATTTAAAAACAAAATATAAGATTAATTAAAATAGAAAATTATCTGATTATCGGAATTAATTTAGAACTATTAATTAAAGGTAACAGAAAAACCGCTTTATTTTTATATATATCTGTATCTCTAAATTTAGCTAATACTATTCTGACAAAATCAAAATATAAAAAAACAGCAACAGACTAAAGTTAGAAAAATAGCTATAGGACACATCTATATACTATAGAGTTCATAAAGTACAAGATAAAAGTTAAGTTAATTATTTAATTGATATATTTTAACAACAAAAAAGTTTACTGAAGCTCTATTATAGAAACGATAGCCTTAAATATATCTAAATTAAATTTGGTTTAATCAATAAAGCCTGAGTCGAAGTAGTCCACAATAATTTAAAGTGAGCATATAAAAGTGCCAAATACAAATATAAGAAGAGTCATCTAGTCACAAGTAAAAGGAAATAGAGGCTATAAACAAGTCAACATCCCTATCGGCAGATAGCGGAGTCAAATAAAACAGCAAAAGCTGAGTCAAAGGCACTAAAAATAAACGCAAGTAAAACAGTTGAATGAGAAGAAAGTCAAAAATAAATGCAGGCAGGAGTTGACAGGGGATTTTTGGAGGCGTATAGTTCGCCTTCTTCGCTGATGACGCGACACGAA
>NZ_JACFSH010000017.1:0-2129 GCF_016100525.1 Snodgrassella sp. W6238H11
AGCATGCTGCAGGACCGTAACGACAACCAGTTACTTATCTACCGCGATTCCCATAGCCGCATCGTCGAAATTGCCGATAACGACAACGTCGCCCGCATCAGCCTGCACTATCAGGATCAACGCCATCCGCAGCGCGTGACCGAAATCCGCCAAGAGCTGAGCGACGGCAGCAGCCGCTTACTGAACCGTTACCAGTACACCGAACAGGGTGACCTGCAACAGGTCTTTGATGCCGAGAACCGCCAGACCCGCGAATTTGCCTACAACAGCGACCGGCGCATGATCTACCACCGCCTGCCCACTGGCTTGCAGTGTTATTATCAGTGGAGCTACTTCAGCACAGCAGATGCAGAGACCGCATGGCGAGTAACCCGGCACTGGAGCGAAGCCGACGGTCAGCGACTGGAAGACTATCACTTCCATTATGATTTAGATAAACGTCTGACCACAGTAGAGGACAGCCTCGGCCGCATCAGCAAATATTACTGCAACGAATACTATCAGGTTACCCGCTACACCGATGCCCTCGGACAAAGCTGCGAATTAGAGTGGGATGATTACCAGAGGCTGGCCTGCATAACCGATCAGCAGGGCGGACAATGGCGCTACAGCTACGATGCACAGGGCCGGTTAACCGAAGAAACCGACCCGCTGGGCAGAACTACCCAGACTCAGTGGCTGCCGCACTGGGCGCTGCCGACCATCAGCGTCGACCCCGACGGCAGCAGCTGGCGCTATTACTACGACGAGCGCGGTAACCTGCTCACCGTCACCGACCCGTTACAGCAGCATACCCGCTACCAGTACGACCGGCACGGACAGGTTGTCTGCATCACCGATGTACGCGGCGGCAACAAACACCTGCGCTGGAACGAAAACGGCCAGCTTATCCAGCATGTAGACTGTTCCGGCTCCATCACCCATTTCTATTACAATACCGCTGGTAACCTCACCAGCATCACCAATGCCATCGGTAACAGTAGCAAATACCAGTACAACGCAGCCGGCCAGCTCATTGGCGCCACCCTACCGGACGGACGGCAGGAACACTACAGCGTCAATGCCGCCGGCCAGCTGCAGAGCTATACCGATCCGGCCGGTCACACCACCCGCTACCGCCGTGACCAGCGCGGGCTGGTACATACCCGCATCGATGCTGCCGGCCGTCAGCTCGGCTTCAGCTACGACGCCTACGGACGCCTCACCGCCCTGACCAACGAAAACGGCGAACAGTACCGGTTTCAGTATGATGCCGGCGACCGCCTGACCGAACAGACCGATCTGGACGGACGCAGACAGCAGCTAAGCTACGACCCGCTCGATAACGTCAGCAGCGTGCGTTTTGCAGCCGGCAGCCCCCATCAGATCGAACACCGCTTCAAACGCGATGCCATTGGCCGCCTAACCGGCAAACACACCCCGGACGGCACCACCGCCTATCAGTATGACAAAGCCGGCAATCTGCTCAGAGTCGGCTTTAAAGCTGCCGGTTTACCGCCGGAAGCCGAAACGGAACTGATCAGCTTCAGCTACGACATAATGGGCAATCTGCTGAGCGAAACCACTGCACAGGGTATTCTGCAGCATCAGTATGACAAACTGGGCAACCGCATTGCCACCACCCTACCGGACGGACGTACCATCAACAAACTGTATTATGGTTCCGGCCATCTGCACCAGATTAACCTGGACGGCCAGATTATCAGCGACATCGAGCGCGACCACCTGCACCGGGAAACCCTGCGCAGCCAGGGCAGAATGAATACCAGTTTTCAATACGACCGCACCGGCCGCCTGACCGGCAAACAGACCAGCCGTCCGGGAGCGGGCATCCTGCCGGATATCATACTGGACCGCAGCTACAGCTACGACAATCTGGACCGGCTGGCAGGCAGAAAACACAACCGGCAGGGACAGAGTGATTACCGCTACGACGTAACCGGACGCATCGAAAGCTGCCGCAACGAATCCTACTGGGAAACCCTGCAATACGATGCTGCGGCTAACCTGCTGGACAGCAAATACAGAGAAGACTACAGCAACTACAACCTGATTCGCTGTAACCAGCTCCTGCATTTCAGAGGACACCACTACCGCTACGACGAGCACGGCAGAACTGCCAGCAAACA
>NZ_JACFSH010000018.1:0-1582 GCF_016100525.1 Snodgrassella sp. W6238H11
TCAAAGCAGGGAAGAATTAATCCGCGTGGCTTCATGGTAAGTAGTGCTGAACCAATGCTTTTATACATTTTGTAGCATCTGAATAGGCAAAAAGCACTGATCATTGAGAGGATAATGACACTTATCAACCACTCTGAATCATGCGCTTTATCAGTTGTAATACAAGCATATATTATTAAGATAAACAGACCAGCCAGCAGGGATCGCATAAGTAATCTGATAATTTCGCCCGGTTTTAGGATAATGGGTTTCTGATGATCATTAATGATGCTTTTTTGATAATCTAGATTAATTTCTACTAATTCCTGTACATCGTTTTGGTAATTCGATTACAGAATGCTTAATTCCTTATTAAACGGATCTTCCGGAAGCCTGGTTGCAGTAATGCTAATGAGTAAAATATTCAATGATTTAGGCTGGTAATATTTAATACTAGACAGCCGTTGAGCTAAATTCGGGTATCGGTTGTAAACAGAAGGTGATTATTTAAGTAGTTTGCTAAGTGACAGTGTTTCTGACTTTCCTGCATAATATATAACATAATCTAAGTCAGATAATTTATATCTGTTTTGTAATAATAATTTTCCAATGCCTGAATAATTGGCTTCTGCAAAAGATACGTCTAAAGTAAAGTGCTATTTAGAAATCATTTTTAAAGCATCTAAATCGGCCATAAACTCTTTGGAACGATTCCATTGATAAATTGTCCAGTTAAATGAATGATAAAAAAATGTTTAGATGGCAGATATATTCGATAAAATAAATAATTTTTTAATAAATCAATTGTTTCAGTTAACTTATCAATTTGATGATTAAAACTTGCTTAATGCATTTAAATGATTTCTGGCAATGTGATTTAATTTATGTGCGATTATGCTACTAAAGTTAAATAATTAATAAAAGATTTTATATCGGTTATATTACCTCCTTCTCTTTCTATTATTGCAAAAGATAAATTTTTCTCTTTTCCCTGTCTCGTTTTGTGCTAATAAATTTAGAATTCACCCATAGCCATTCTTATATATTGAATAATCAGTTTGATAATAGTAATTACAGCTATTGTTACAGGAATCCACCAAAAAGAAATTTTATTTTCAGAATTAAAAAAAGAAAATAAGACAGTATCAATACAATCAGGTTAAAAATTCCCAAAATGTTAAATATGACCCATTCAATAGGAAAATCAGCATGTCCATGTTTATTTTCATAAAACAGAAATATATAGCCGGCCATCTGAAGAAGCAGAATAATAGGAATAATAATGAATTTACTCATAATCTACTGATTATTTTTTGTTTTGCATAAATAACTGCAGCTCTATTCGGGCATGAGCAACTCTTATGTAGTCTGATATTAAAGACTCACAATCCGGTAACTTTAATTTGCCTCTGATTTCATATGCAGTTATCTGGATATGATTATTTCGTTTGTTATATTTTATTTTTGCGTTACATGGTTTGAATTCTCCCGGTTTGAATGCTGGATTGAGATAAAGAGTTAGCTTTTTGTACATTTGGCCAGTTATCTCAAAAGAGTCTATTTGCTTCCATGGAATAGCTTTATCAAAGCAGGGAAGAATTAA
>NZ_JACFSH010000001.1:0-765150 GCF_016100525.1 Snodgrassella sp. W6238H11
AATATGACACCAATTGAATATAGAAACATGAAACAAATAGCATGATTTTCTACTTGGTTTGTGTGCTAACAATGGGGTATTTACACACAATATCAGTCTGGAAACTGGGAAATTTTTATTTTCTATTGTTAATGCACACAGCGGATGCATTCCGCACTTAGTGCTACGTTGACAGGGGGCGAGCAAGGTGAGCGAAGAAGCTACAAGTACCGTGAGCTTAGTAAGGTTATACACTAAAAAAATCAGCAAGGTATTGTGAAGATTAAACTGATTTATGCCGGCAATTTACATATAACAACATTGCAGCGTTTGCGTGACCAGATGTTGATCTGTGAGACTGATATCGATCAGCGAACTTGATCAGAAATGTGGGAAAAACTTAACTAGCCGATTGCCTCAAGGAATATTAAAATAAACGCTGCACACCTAGGACAAAGCTCAAAATCATAATATTTCCCTCCCGCTGCATAATTTTTACATACAAAGTTTCTGCAAACATAAATGATTTTTCCACAATTTGGACATTTACACATATCTCTTCTAAATTTATTTTTAACTAAAATTGTTGCTCGGATTTTTTTATAACAAAACGGACAACGACCTAATGGTTTAGCCTTTAGTGTTTGTTTATTCATAATTGATACCTTATAAATCCATATTAGGTATTATTGAAATGTGTTAATAATGGAAACCAATATATTTCTAATCAATTAATGTCTTAATACTTCGTGAACCAAACAGTAAGTTATATAGCCAAAAATTAATCAATTTATTAAATAAATACAATTTAATTAAGTATATTATAAATTTTAGTTATTATTAATATTATTTTATTTATATAAAATATAATTAAAAAATATAAATAGAATGGCCAATATCTATGCTTAAAATTTCTGAACGAAAAAAACAAATTGAATTCATTAAGAATAAACTGAACGATGTAAAGCGTAAACGTGATACGTTAATAAATATAATTGAGAACAGTTCAGATGAAGTAAGTTCAATTATGAAGCAAATATCAAATTAAGATGAAAGAGAAAGAGCTCTATTAATTGAACAGGAAAAAATATCTGCTGAACCTGTCTTTGTGGAGCCATCTGGTATTGAAATTGATTCAGCTGTTAAAGCTCTGCGGGATATCATAACAAATCTAAAGAATGTACGAAAAATAAGGATTTTATTACAATCATTTATAGAGAGTATTGAAGTATTTGATGATGAAAAAGTTATAAACTATATACCTGAACGGATTGTGAATGCAAAAGCGGTTCATAGTAAGAACGAATGGCACGCCTACAGGGATTCGAACCCCGGTTGCTACCGTGAAAGGGTAGTGTCCTCGGCCTCTAGACGATAGGCGCATTAATATGTGTTAGAGTGTATATGATACTACAATTTGTATAAACATATATCATTTTCACAAGTATGAAAAGTAATTCTAACAGTTTTAATTATTATAAGAAATATCTCTTTATCAGAATTATTATATTGTCAACTTTGATATTACTTTGCTTTGTTTTTAAAAAGACAAATTAAATAATAAAATTTATTTGAATAAATTTTATAAAAATTAAAATCAATTAATGATATATTCATAACAAATTGATAAATGGTTAAGTTTAGTTAAACCTATGTATAAATAAATATTTTATGATATAATATTTTTGTTGTTTAAACAACATATCAATTATTATATATTTATTTACAAAGGTGAAAATATGGTTTATTTTACTGTTACTGCAGCTAATGGGTGTAAAGCACTTATTAACAGAGATATGGTTAATAAAGTAATTGATTATGGTAATTATCGTGCCATTTATCAAGGAAGTGATACTAATAACTTTCAAGTTAGAGAAAGTTTGTCTTATATTTGGGATTATTTAAATAGTAAATAAAAGTTGTATAGGTTAAATTTTATTCTCTTTGAGAAGGAATTCATAAAATGAAAACTGATTTAACATGTATTCTTTTAACATTACTGTTATCTTTTTCATTTAGCAATGCTTTTGCATATAAACCTTCTCAATTTGATAAAATTCGCCTGAAACAAAATTGTAAAAATGAGCAGGAGTCGCCATTTAAAGACTTCGCTGGTACGCCTAGTTGTGATAAACTGAAAAAAATCGAAATCGATGAAAATCAGCCTACTTACCGGGTAATTCGTGAACAATAAATGAATTTTATCTGAAAAGGTAAGTACAAATGTAGCCTGATTAGGCCAATCAGGCTACAAAGTTGACAGATTTAAACTCTGCAAGCTGCATCAGAATGACGGTTCTGATGCAGCTTAATTTTATTAATAATTGTATTTTTATAAAGGTTGAAAGGGTAAGTAACCAATAAATGAATATTGCATATTTTAAATGTGCAATTTTAATTTTATTGCAATCTATTATTCAGTTATCTGATTGTTTATTATTATTTAATTTGAAATTCTAATTAAATTTAATATCAATGTTATAGTTTATTCTAATCTAGTAATATTACATAATATATCGAAATTATTTTAATTTACTATTAATATGATTATTATTTTAGATAGTAGTGTGAGTAAAGTTTCGATATGAGAAGCGGTTTCTCATGGCTTTTTGGTAGTTTCCCGGCGTTACCCCGAAATTTCGTCGGAAAATAGCAATAAACCCGCTAATATTGTCATAACCTAAATATAAAGATATTTCTGTGACTGGTTTTCCGGCAGCAAGCAATTCTAACGCTTTTAACATGCGCAGTTTCTGACGCCATTCTGTGAAGTTAAACCCGGTTTCATTTGTAAACCGACGTGTTAATGAGCGTCGGGAAATGCCAGCCCAGATGCCCCAGTCGTTTATTTTCCTATCATCACCAGGATTATCACACAAAGCTAAAGCGATTTTTAACAGACGCATATCTTTGGGCATTGGAAGTGCTAGCTCAACTTGAGGCATTGTTCTAATCTCGTCAAGGATTACGGCAATTAATCGCTTCTGTTCTGGTTCCAGTTCTGAATTATGCCATGACATGGTTCGTGTAATTGCTTCACGCAGTAAGTCAGATAATTCTAAAACGCATGGTTTGACAGGTAGTTTAGTACATGCGTTTTTTTGTATATAAATGCTCCATCCTTCGAATGGTCCATGTGATCCAAGAAGACTATGCTGTACATTCGGAGGTATCCAGACACCATGAGTTGCGGGCACTACCCATTGACAATTTTCTGCTTCAATTGAAATTAAACCCTGTAATGTGCCGAGTAATTGTCCTCTCGAATGACCATGACGTTGTGTCACTCTTTGTGAAGAGTGGCTGACTGTCGATATGATCATCGGTTCGCTATCAGAAGAAGCGATCTGTGGAGAAATGAGTGGAGTATTCATTTATATGGCCCCGATGGGATATTTTGTGGCTTAAATTGGTTAGTAAAACTCTATTCTACTGACTATCCTGAAGCCTCTTAATTGTATTGAAGATAACAAGTTAGCAATAAATAGATAAGTTGTAGATGTGCAAAATAATAGTTTTTATACAAATTTATTAATCATCTAGAGAGAGTTTGACATGGCACAATCAGTTGAGCTGACGGCCGCAGAAAGAAAGTTAGTGTTTGCTATGACGCTATCTAGTATATTGCCATTACTGGATAGCAGCATTGTTAATGTTATTTTATCCTCAATTTCGAATGATATTAATGCCTCTTATGCTTATATACAATGGGCTGTTACTGTATATATGCTGGCCTGTGCTGCAGGTATATTACTATCTCCTTATATACATGAAAAATTTGGACTCAAGAAAGCATGGATATGCTCAATTTTTGTTTTTCTTGTAGGTTCTATATTGGTTGGATTTTCATATAATCTGATTTCTTTAATCCTGTTTAGATGTCTACAAGGTTTTGGTGCAGGAATATTAATTCCTATTACTCAATCCACAATAGCGACTTATTTTGGTAAGGAAAGACTAAAGCCAGTTATGGCATTGATTGCTATTCCGTCAGTCTTTGCCCCTGCATTAGGACCAGTTTTTGGAGCAATCATATCAGAACAGTTAAATTGGAGAATAGCTTTTTTTATTAACATACCTTTAGTGCTTGTGGCTTTTTTCTTTGGCAGGACGACAATACCTAATATTAAAACGTCTAAATACAATATGAATATTTATGTATTTATGACATTTTTAATTGCTTTAATTCTATTTTTTATCTCTATTAAAAATATCGCATCTGGGCATTTTTTTGATATTTCTAATATTATTATGCTGGTTTTAGGTATTGGTTTGATGATGGTTTCGCTTATTACTAATAACAAGTCAGACAGTAAACTGATCGATTTAAGTGCATTTAATAGTCCTCAATATTCAATGTCAATAATGATGGGGTTTCTGACGTCGCTTATCTTTTTTGGTTTTATGATTTTTTTTCCTTTAATACAAGCAATAAAGGATAATGTATCTATTACATATATTGGTATGCTGCTTGCCCTGCAGGGTGTAGGTGCCTGGTTGGCTAGAAAATTTATTTATAAATCTCTAAGTGAGATAAATTCATTTCTAATTATTGGTGTAGGATTAATAATATCAGCAATAAGTATATTAATTATTCAAGTTGGTGGAAACGCCCCTGAAATCATCGGTTTTACTGTCCGAGGCTCCGGATTAGGCATCGCCACGATTGCTGTTCTCTCTTCTCCATTCGAGTTTTGTGGTAAAAATCAAATTAAGGACACGAGTGCTGTCACGCGTGTTGTACAGCAGATTGGCGGCGCATTTGGGGGAGTATTATCAGGAATACTTATCTACCTGACGCAAGCTCAATTAATTTCAGTAAACAATGCTTACCATGTAATGTTTTTTGTATCTCTTGTATTTGGTGTTATTGCTGTTATTGCCTATATTTTCTTTGGTCGAGTGAATAAAATCGCTTAACATAAGATTTGGTTCATTTATATGAATTTTGGGCGCCGATTAACAAGTCTGTTGCTGAGAGAATAGTGCAAACATTAGCTAAAAGCCCCACCGTCTTACAAACAAATCCTTAGTTAATATTATTGTATTATGATGCTTTTTGTTGCAGTTTAACCTGGAAATTAATAGTTTCATTTTTATACTTTCTAATCTTTACTATATCTAATTCCATTTGCAGCCAATGCAGCTGAGCAATACCATCAACAATAGACAGTCCCAAGCCACTGCCACTGCTTTCTTGCCCTGCCGGCCGGAAAAAGCGTTCACGCAGACGTTTCAGGTTTTCTGAGGCAATATCATTACAGGGATTAGTTATGCTGATAGAGTTTGTGTTTAGGGTTAAATTAATAATACTGTGTTCAGGACTATAGCGAATGGCATTATCAAGCAGATTACGGATAAGAATAGTCAGCAGGGTATGGTCACCGTAAATAGGTAATACTGCCGCCGCATCAGTATTAAATTGCCGCAGGATACGACACTGGCGTTCACGTGCCAGCAAGCTGACACTCTCTATAGCGTCATTGGTAATATCTGTCCAGTTAACTGCTTCGGTATGGGGTAACTCGGTAAGTGGATCAAGACGGGAAAGAGTAAGAAGCTGATCGACTAAGCGGGTAGTGCGGTCGATGCTGTGTTCAATACTGCGTACACGCTGTTGCTGAGCATCGTTCAGGCTGGTAAGTGCCAGCACTTCTGTTTGTACTTTAAGTGCAGCTAATGGGCTGCGCAGTTCATGTGCTGCATCTGCTGTGAAGCGCAGTTCACGTGCGCGAGATTGTTCTATACGCTGAAATAAATCATTCAATGCATTGATAATAGGCAGAATTTCGGTAGGTACAATATTAGAAAGAGGTGTAATACTGTGCGGTTCTCTATGGTACAGAGTTTGTGCCAATGTCTGAAGTGGCTGTGTACCACGGCGTACGCTCCATGCAATCAGCCATAGTAAAAGCGGCAGAGCAAGTATAGATACTGCCAGTTGAGACCATACTGCACGCAATACAGTTTGCAAACGTTCGTGCATACTGAATGATACGGCTACTTTGAGTTGCTGCTGAGGACTATTCAGATAAAAAATACGCCATGCATGGCTTTGCCACCAGTATCCCTGATTGATAAATCCCTGATAATCCGGTTGATAGGGAATAGACTGGCCTGTTTCATCGGCATTAATCCGTTTATCTTTATACCAGATGGCGTATCCTGATTCTTTGGCATCAATAAGCCCGCGCTGTGATTTTGGGATAGATGGCAAAGCGGGATATTGGCTGGAATTGAGGTTGATCGGTGTATGTAATAATCGCTGTGCCAGCTGACTCATCTGTGTATCACCGGCTTCATTGATTTCATGCATTACTGCCACTGCGCTAATGATGGCTGTCAGAATCCATAGAAGTGGCAGGGTGATACCAAGATAGATAATTAAGCGCCGACTAATAGCAGTGGTTGGCTTCAAGGTGCCTCTCCGAGCTGATAGCCCAGTCCGCGCCGGGTACGAATAATGGTTGTGCTGATTTTTTTACGTAAATGATGCACGTGTACTTCTATGGCATTGCTCTCGACTTCCTGTTCCCAGCTATACAGTTTATCTTCGATTTGAGCGCGGCTGAAAACATGTTGCGGATGAGTGACGAGTAGCTGTAATAACAGCCATTCACGCTGGGTAAGATTAAGTGGTTTGCCATACAGGCAGGCATGACAGGAGTTAAGTTTCAGACTCAGCTGCCCGAAGTTAATTTCGGTCTGACTGATGCCCTGACTGCGACGAATAAGCGCATGCAAACGTGCAATCACTTCATCAAGCGCAAAAGGTTTACATAAATAATCATCAGCACCGGCATTCAGACCAGCAAGTCTGTCGGGCAGGGCATCGCGGGCGGTGAGAATCAAAACCGGTGTGCTGAGATTCTTGCTGCGCCAATGGCTTAAAACGTCCATACCATCTCTTTCCGCCAGACTTAAATCAAGTATTACAGCATCGTATGGCGCTACACTTAATGCCTGTTCTCCAAGGCGGCCGGATGCAAAAATATCGCAAGCCATACCTTGCTGGCTCAGACCGGCAGTAAGGCCGTCAGCAATGTCTCTGTCATCTTCAAGAATCAGTATACGCATATTTTTTCATATAGTGATACCAATAATCCGACCTATCATGCTGGTAAAGGCCAGTGCAAGTGCACCTAATATGACGATTCGGATTACAGCCGGACGTTTGGGAGCTCCGCCCAGATGTGCTGATAGGCAGCCCAGAATACCAAGACCGGCTATGGTGGTAACAGACAGTATGCTCATCAGCCATACGGTAGAGCTTAACAGAGATAGTAATACTGGTAACAAGGCACCGCAAGCAAAAGACAGTGCAGAAGCCAAAGCTGCCTGAAGCGGATTGGCTTTACTGACTTCGGTGATACCGATTTCCTCACGGGCGTGGGCTTCAAGAGCATTATGTTTGGTTAGAGCTTCGGCAACCTGTTGTGCAAGTGTTTTGTTTAAACCACGCTGACGATAAATATTAGCCAGTTCTTCCAGTTCTATTTCTGGATATCGGATAAGTGAGTCCAGTTCTTTGCGTAAATCAGCTGCTTCTGTATCGCGCTGGCTGGAAACGGAAACATATTCTCCCGCAGCCATAGAGGCGGCACCTGAAACAAGCGCTGCAATACCGGATATAAGCAAGGTATGCTGATCCGGATCGGCTGCTGCCATCCCCATTAGCAGGCTGGCAGTGGAAATCAGTCCATCGTTAGCGCCAAGAACGCTTGCGCGTAACCAATTGTTACGGTTAGAAAAATGTTGTTCATCATGCCATGACTGGCTCATTTCGGGCTCCTGATAAGTACAAATTAGTACTTTGCAGACATATTAATTACCGTACCACAATGATGCCGCTTATTGGCATGGTTTACCTTAAGCTTCACTTAAGGCTGTTTTTTTACACTTGCCGCTGTTTAGTTAACAGGGGCTGATGATGCAGTCGAAATGGGTATTAAGCAGCAATCGGGCCATATTATTGCTCAGTATTTATATCTTATTGATATTTAATGTAGGTTTCTGGAGCTATCTGTTTCAGCATGTAACCCTGAAAAATAATGTTATTTTCTGGTTTACCGTACCTGTTGTGATGCTGGCAGCAATGAATTTTTGTATGCAGTTTTTATTCTGGCCATATTTACATCGGTTGATGGTGCCATTGCTTCTGTTACTGGGCTCAGCTGTAAGCTATGCAGTGATGATGCAGCATATTTATTTTGATGCCAATATGCTGCAAAACATTATGCAAACTAATATAGGTGAAGCCGGTGCCTGGCTGACGCCTCAATTCTGGATGTGGCTGGGCATTACCGGCTTATTACCGGCGCAGTGGTATTGCTGGGGTGTTACTATTCACTATACACAACCATGGTATCGTGAATTCGGCAAACGAATTGTAGTCATAATTGTTTCTTTGATTACGGTTTTTACACTTATTCTGCTTGCGTATGGCAGTTATATCTCTTTTTTCCGGAATAATAAAACTGTGAATCATTTAATAGTGCCCACTAATTTTGTCGGAGCAGCAGTAAAAACAGCTTATAACTCATATGATGCTCATCAGCCTTTGCAACGCATAGGGCTGGATGCCAGTCATCAGCGTCATGGGAATAAAAGGTTATTGATACTGGTGATGGGTGAAACCACGCGCACTCAGAATTGGGGATTGAATGGTTATCCGCGTCAGACTACGCCAGAGCTTGCTGCTATGGGTGATCAGGTTGTCAATTTCCCTCAGGTTAGTTCGTGTGGTACAGCAACGGCTGTGTCTTTACCCTGTCTTTTCTCGAATATGCCACGCCAGCATTATCAGGCTAATCTGGCAAAACATCAGGAAGGGCTGCTGGATGTTTTGCAACGTTCAGGAGTTACAGTAAGCTGGCGTGATAATGATGGCGGGTGTAAAGGTGTATGTGACCGTATCCGTCATCTGGATGTGCGGGACTGGGCTCCGAATTTGAAATGTAATAGTGATGGTTGTCTGGATGAAAGCCTGTTAATTAATTTACACGATATGATTACCAATATGCCTGATGATGCTGTTCTGGTATTGCATACAATGGGTAGTCACGGTCCCGCTTATTATCAGCGTTATCCTGAGGCATTCCGGCGCTTTACACCGACGTGTGATACGAATCAGATTCAGCAGTGTACCAGGGAGCAATTGCGTAATACATACGATAATACGGTGCTGTATACAGACCATATATTGGCAGAAATAATTAAGTTATTACAAAATGAATCCGGTCTGGCCAGTGCGATGTGGTATTTTTCTGATCATGGAGAATCTTTGGGTGAAAACGGTATATATCTGCATGCAACACCCTATGCTATTGCACCGGAAGAGCAAACCCGTGTACCTATGCTGTTCTGGGCAAACCATGATTTTGCCGATATCAGTAATCTGGATATGAACTGCTTACGCCGGCATGCGCATCAGCAAGAATTTTCACATGATAATATTTTTCATTCAGTATTGGGACTAATGGATGTGAAAACCAGTGAATACCAAACTCAGCTGGATTTATTCGCATCGTGCCGGAAAAATAACTTTAATTATTGATTTGAAAATAATTATTATATGAATATTATGTTTTAGTAATTTCTGATTTTGTATGAGCAAATTGCTGTAACCATTTTTTTGTTGCTTGTAGATCAAAAGCCTGACGGGCATATTTCATTAATAACAAATGTTCAGGAAGATAAGAGTCAAATTTTTCCTGTTTTTGTTCTGGAACAAGTTGTGCAAGTGCCCAATCTTCACCAAAATCTTCTTCTGCAAGTTGTTTTAATATTTTTTCCACATCTTCAATTGATTCATCATATACTAAGATTATTCCATTATTTATCGCTAGGGTCAGATCTTTCCGGTGTAAAAGGGCAAAGAGGGTATTAATAACTTTGTCTCCTTCCCACGTTAATATATATACTGTGTTATCGTACTGGATTAATCTTTCTGTAGAAAGTTTAAAATACTTAAAAAAACGACAGCTTTCAATAAACAGGTTTTTAGCATTATTATCGGTAAAATCTGCTTTCCCGTTTGCTGCTGATATCCTGAAATCTTCATCACATAATATTTGATACATTTCCTTACGGATAGTTTCATGAATATTTAAACTATTATTTTGAAATGTCGGAGGAACTCCTCCTTTTGTTTTATCAACTAAAATGATTTTATCTGTAATATCAATGCTGATTATTTGCCAGCGCTGGCCAGCAAAAATGATATTTTGCCCTTTTATGAGTATATTCGTGACAGGTATAGATCCTAGCGTTTTATTTTTGGTTATTACCCGATACTCAAGTGGAGTTTGGAAGACACTATAAAAAGTATAATGGTTAACAAGTTTTTCACCATTTACGCCTAAAATCAGAATATCGTTGTGTGTCTGGCCAATTAATTGCTCTGAACCCATATGTCTGAGCAAACTTTTAAACTGAGATGTGGTAACGTTTTGAAAAGGTCCTTCCTTGCATAATAATTGGTAAAGCTGTTCTATCCGGATACCACCCCATTGAGCTAGTACAGACAAAATTTGATGCAAAAGTGTTGAGAAATGAAGCAGGCCGTTATCGACTGGTTCAAACCAGTTACTGCTGATTAACAGACGTACCATCGCTAAAGCTTGAATTAAGTCCAGATGTAATAAATCGATAAAATTAGATGTTTCTGTTTTTTTTGTTTCAGCTATTAACATCCGTAATATTGATGAATTGCCACGTCTGCCACTTCGTCCTACCCGCTGTCGCAAACTAGAAACTGAATGCGGGCTACCTACTTGTATAACCGAATTAACTTTACCAATATCAATTCCTAATTCAAGAGTCATGGTACAAATTGCAGTAGTCGGAAGTGAACTTTTCTGTAAACGTTGTTCTAAGGATTCCCGAAATGATTTTGCTAAAGAGCCATGATGCGGGAAAAACTCATTCGGCAGATTTTTTTGCTCACACATATCACTCAGGCAAACAGCAATTTTTTCACACTTTGGTCGGCTGTTAACAAAAACAAGATTGTTACTACCGCGGCAAAAGCGAAATATGTCCTGACAAATTTGATCTGTAACAGCATTAGTAGTTTTAGAAAAACGATTTTCTATCTCATCCCGTTCAGATTGATCAATATAGCCACGTACTTGTAATTTAAGTGAAGAATGAGCATGGGTTTCGCGAATTATCTGGCAATGGAGTCTTTGATTTGGTCGTAGCGACAGAGGAACACTGTTTAAATCGCCTAATGTAGCACTTAAGGCAATGCGTGGAACTGGTGTTTTTAGCTTGCCTATAAGGTGTTCAGTACGAGTTAGCAGTGATAATAATTGTATGCCTCTTTCTTGACCGATAAAAGCATGAAATTCATCAATAATGATATATTGCAATGACTGAAAAGCTTTTCGGAACCAGCCAGAATCATTGAGAAGCATTGATTCTAACGATTCTGGTGTAATTAGCAGAATACCAGAGGGAGATTTTTTAAATTTAGTTTTCTGGTTTGCAGGAATATCTCCGTGCCATGGGGTAAGTTGCATCGACAGCACTTTCGTCAGACTATAAAGGCGACGATACTGGTCATTAATCAATGCCTTTAATGGACTGATATATAAGATACTTACTCCATTTTGTATTTCCATGCATTTACTACAGGCAGGCAAAAATGCAGCTTCTGTTTTGCCTGCAGCTGTTGAGGCACTAATTAGTACATCGGTTTTTCCAGCAAGTATCGGAGCAATAGCAAGTTGCTGAATTTCTCGCAGGCTATTCCAACCTTGCTGGTAAATCCACTTCTTTACTTTTTGGTTTAGTAAATGATAGCTTTGCATTACAGTCTGAAATCTGTCAGATTATCATCATTTTCAATTTCTATTTCCATATCAGAGTTTTTTTCTTCTTCTATTTTGAGTGATTCAAGCAGTTGCTGCCATGAAATCTCTGGATGTTGTTCTATAACGGTAAGCATATCCAAAAATGCCTTAATAGTGTTACGTGGTGTTTTGAAATAGGCTTCTCCGATGGTTTGGTTACAATGAATCAGAAATGCCGTTAAAGAATCATCTGGGACAAGGTATTTAGTACTGTCTCCTGAGGCATAAATATGCCGAAGATTTTTTAGTAAAATATATAATTCTTCAGGGGAAAGACAGGCTAAATGTAATGCTGGGGATGAGTAATCGATTACGTCAGCTTGTTTAGCAAAATTATTTTCTGCAAGTCTTGTTTGCAATGCTTCATAACTATATAAGCCTTTGTAAGGATCAAGCAGAAATTCAGGTGTTCCTCCTAATAAGAAGCCAATATATTCAGCATTTCCCTGTAAGCAATCATTTAATATGCGTAGTATTTGCTCATAATTAGACTTTCTGGCCTGTGTATTGCTTAGCTTATATAAATTTACCATTTCGTCCAGATTAACCAATAATCCGCTATAACCAGCCTGTCGTACAAATAGACTCATTATTTTTAAAGCATCGTAAAAAAAAGCGTCGGAAATAATGGTTCTCACCCCTAAATCATTGCGGGCATCGGTTTTGGTGCTGTATTCTGCTCTTAACCATTTAATTGCACAAGCTTTTAAATGCTCATTATCCTCTTCGCTTGCTTTCCAATATATTTCAATAACTTTGGCAAAATCATAACCTCCAACCATTTCAGATATGGCTGTGAGTCTTTTATGAATAACTTTCTCTACACTGTAGTCGTTGCTTTCTGCTTCTTTCTGAACTTGGGTAATGAATTTTTCTACAACACTGGTCAGGGCGTTTCCATCAGGTTTATTACGTGTAGACATATTTTTCATTAATTCTGAGTAGAGATTTTTGGCCTGACCACCAGTAGCATGCAGGCGTCTGTCTGGAGATAAATCTGCATGTAATGTTACAAATTTCCGTTCCAGTGCAATTGCTCTTACTACACTCATAAAAAAAGTTTTGCCTGAACCATAGTCACCAATAATCAGCCTGAAAGCAGCTCCTCCATCTTCTATACGCTGGATATCTTGTATCATGGCTTTTAATTCATTAACTCTTCCCACCTGTATATACTGAATACCGATTTTCGGAGTAACACCTGCTTTCAGGGATTGAATAATTGCATCTCTTTCTTTTGCTCTGATTTTTTTTTCTGTCATCATTTTATCCTTGTAATTCAGTTAATATTTCAAAATCTATATAAATATCATTATTTTCTTCTATAAGTGGTGCATCTACACATTCATAGGCCCATTCGTTTATGGTTTCAATTGCACCGTCGGGCAATAAATTAAATTTTTTGCATAATTCAATATATTCATCACGCTTCCAATGTTCTCTTGTAATCAAAATGTTTAAGAACTGTTGATGAGTGCTATCAAGATTCTGGTTATCCGGCAATTCAGGCTGAGGTACTATCGGTTCTTCTTCAATATCAGTAAATATAGAGCTTAGTAACGATTGCACATCACTGGTTTCGCTTTCATGCAGTTTAAGAATAGCCGAGTCAAGGATAATATTGCTTTTTTTATCTGTATCAGTTTCATTATTTTCTGATGCTGCTAATGGTTGTTTTTGCCGAGTTTTGTTGGAGGATGCTGATAGTGCGTGAATGTCATTGACTACGGTAAATTTGTCTAACCCTAAAGCAGAGTATAATTTTTCAATCTGTTTGATTTCAGCGGGTGCTGCATCACCATCGGCCAGAGCGATGGAAATGAGCAGATGACTAATAATTTTTCTTTGGTTGGAATCAAGTTTTGCTATTTTATCTCTTAAACCTTGCATGCCATGAGTATTATTCAAGCACGATATTAGAAATAGTTGTAAATACTGTTTTTCTGTATCTTGTAAATTTTGATTAGATTCTATAAAACGTTTTAGTAATTCTTTTTCTTTCTCATGAATGAAACCATCAATATTTGCTACGATTACGCCCAGTCTTATTAATAGCTCAGTATATCGAAATTCTGCACTAGGCTGAAAATTCACTAAATTCGGAGAATCATGTAGTACAATTTTATCTTCAGGACTGATTTTAATTGTTTGTATGCGGCTATCAGGTATTATAGTTAAACCAAATTTGTTTGCCATCCGCTGCATCAGCTCATTTTCTTTTTTATTAATTGCTTTTGGTAATTCAGTATTGATATTTTTCCAAAATTCCTTTACCGAAGCCAAACCGTTCTGCTCCAGCAAGACATGATTGACCCATGCTCTGAACTGTTTAATTACAGGAGAATTGTTTATATTAAACAGTTCTGCCGGCAACAAAGTTAGGGCAGTAATATCATTACGGGAAGAATTTTCTCTTGCTAAGTAGCGGCTGTATTCACCCAGTAAATTTGTACATAGTTCCGCTATTGCAATCAAGCTTTTTAAAGGTTTTGTTAATATACTTGGGTCTGGTAAATTGGGATTATCCCATTGGCAAAAACCAATGGAGCGATTTGCAGCCTGATAGTCGATTTTTAATCTTGTCTTATTAGGTTTAATCAGGATACCCTCAGGAAAATGTTCATTAAATTTCAGAAAGAAAAGCTGTCGAAACTCCTCTTTACAGCGTCGTGCAGCTGTTCTGAAATAATATTCAGGAGTGTAATCTAACCAGTCTAACGCTAAGCTTGCCTTTACAGGTTTTTCATTTTTTACTGTTACAGCCAGTATCAGTTTAAAAAATAATTCATTTGAAAATTGAAATAATTCATTTTTCAGCTGTTTGGTAATAGCTGGACGTAAATAGATCATTAATGCCAGTAAATTGCCCGAATAATTATTGAAAGAATAATTACTGTCATAAATTTTCCGTAAACGTATTATTTCATAAAATATTTCAAAATATTCTTTTGTATCAATTAAATGAATGGAGTTTTTGTTGGCAATGATGCGACGTTCCAAACCATAAAAATATAGGAAAACATAGCCTATAGGCATATTGGGATGAGAACGATCAGATGCCAGCCAATTTAAATATATCCCGCGACATTGAGGAGAAAGTTCTGAATAGCTTGGCCAATAGCATAATGTAGCATCAGTATAGAATTCAGTCTCATTTTCAATTTCAACTGGTTTAGACACAGGTAAAGCAGGATCAATCAAACTATCTTCACTACTGTATCCGTTTAATCCCATTAATTTACTGCCGTAGAAAATAAATCCTTTGTTCAATTCCCGGTTTTGAATGGTAATTGAACTATCCTGCGGGAGCCAGCGTCCGTCTTCGATATCCTGAATTTCTGATTTTTTTGAATAATTATCGGAGGTAATTGTAAAAGTTACCAGTTCATCATCTTCATTTTTATTAACTGATTGTTTATCATTGTTATATTGAGTCGATAACTCGATAATAACTGAATTGATATTATTTTGAGAATAGGGTTGTTGCGTGTTGCTATCATATTCTGATTTTTCAGATTCTGTTTCTACAGACAAAATATTATCTTGATGAGGTTTGGCTATTTGCGAAGCCGAGCTTTTCTGAATACGATTGCGTGATGTTGGAGCTGGTGGTTTTTGCTTTTTATTGGAAAAGATGATTATTAATGAAAAAAAAATTGCTATACAAGTAAAAATCACCATTTTATAAAATGCCATTCCACTTTAATTCAATGTTAAAAACATATAGAAATAGTTAACAAACAAAAGCTGACTGCCTAATACACATTTTATGTAAATATATTTTTAGATATTACGACCATATATATATTTAAGCCAAGTTATTTGGCTTTTTTTAATTTGAAATGGAATAATTTATTAGTTTGTGTTGTTTTATGTACAATAAATTTGATGTGTATAAAGCTATTGAGATGATTAACTAGGTCAATTCTTATACTATATTAATATTTTTGAAGAAATTAACTTGGTTATTTATTTGAGCAATTATTATTTTTATTAAGTTGTATAGATAACGCACTTAGGTTCAAGCTGCCGTATAATCACTCATTTCCTAGTTGGCTGTGAAAGAAATTACGCATGTGGTTTAAGCAATTAAGTATTTATCCGCTCAATAAAGACAATCTGCCGAATTTAGAAACTTTGGTTGATAAGCTGACCGAAGCTCAGTTTAAGCCGTGTATGGGATTGGATTGGGACAGTATTGGTTTTGCCAGTCCTGTATCGTTTAGCCCTGAGATGGTATTTCCGGCACAGAATACGTGGCGCATTGCGCTAAAAAAAGAAGAAAAAGTATTACCCGCAGCCGTGGTGCGCGATATTCTTGACGAAAAAATTAATGAAATACGAGAAGCTGAGGGGCGGAATGTCGGGCGTAAGGAGAAGATGGAACTGAAAGAAACCATCACCGATGATTTGTTACCGCGTGCTTTTACTAAAAGTGGTAAAACAGAAGCCATTATTGATACTCAGCGCGGCTTATTAATGATTAATCAGGCCAATGCCAATCGTGCTGAAATGCTGCTTACGAAATTACGTGAGGCACTGGGCGGGCTGGAAGCGAAGCTGCCACGCACTCAGCAGTCGCCAGGCAGTCTGATGACGGAATGGCTGTTAAGAGGAGATGCTGCCGGTCATTTTGAGCTGGACTGTGATTGTGAACTCAAAGGACTGGGTGATGCTGCACCAGTAGTTCGTATCAGCCATCAGGATTTAACCGCAGAGGAAGTGGTTAATCTGGTCAAAAATGGTAAGGTTGTTACTCAGTTGGGGTTATGCTGGCAGGACAGAGTACGTTTTGTGCTGACGCAGGATTTTACTCTTAAACGTATTCAGTTTCTGGATGTGATTCAGGAGGAAGCTGCAGGGCAGGGAGACGATATGCAAAGTATAACCTTCGCATCACAAATACTGATGTCAGAAGCCTTAGGCGATCTGCTTGCTGAGCTGGTGCATCATCTGGGCGGCTGGTTACCGGAATAATGGCTTTAAACGGCGTAAATAGTCGCAATTTGCCTGCAACAGTGGCATTGGCTTCGGTATAATGCGCTAAATTTATTAAGGATACTGTCATGAGTATTAAGTCAGACAAATGGATACGCCGTATGAGTGAAGAGCACGGCATGATTGAACCGTTTGAACCTAATCAGATTAAGCAGTTAAACGGTGAAAAAATCATTTCCTATGGTACTTCCAGCTATGGTTACGATATTCGCTGTGCACGCGAATTCAAGATTTTTACTAATATCAACAGTACTATTGTAGACCCGAAAAATTTTGATACGCGTAATTTTGTAACTGTTGAAGACGACTTTTGCATCATTCCGCCTAACTCGTTTGCTTTGGCACGTACTGTGGAGTATTTCCGTATCCCGCGCAATGTTCTGACTGTTTGTCTGGGTAAATCCACTTATGCACGTTGCGGTATTATCGTTAATGTCACGCCATTTGAACCTGAATGGGAAGGCTATGTAACTCTGGAATTTTCCAATACCACGCCATTACCGGCAAAGATTTATGCTAATGAAGGGGTGGCACAGGTATTGTTTTTTGAAAGTGATGAAGAGTGCGCTACTTCTTATAAGGATCGTGCCGGTAAATATATGGGGCAGACGGGCGTAACTCTACCTAAAGCTTGATATAAGTCTGTGTTTGAAAAAGGACGCGATTGCGTCCTTAAAAATTTGGATGTTCAGGCGGCGGTTTTACAGATTAGCGTTTAAAAGCAAAATATACTGCACCAAGAATAAAGCCGAAGCTGATTAAATAGTTAAGTCTGAATTCATCTTTTAAATAAAGAATCGCAAACAGGGTAAATACGACCAGTGTCACTACTTCCTGAATAATCTTCAGTTGAAACGGTTTTATCCCCCAATGTGCCCCCAGATGATTGGCCGGCACTGCAAGACAATATTCAAATAGAGCAATTCCCCAGCTAATCAAAATAATCTGCCAAAGCGGAAATTGATAATTATTGGGTTTAATATGCCAGTACCATGCTGTAGTCATGACCAGATTGGATGCTGTGAGCAAACAAATAACAATTAAGTAATGCATAATGATGTGGTGTATTTAAATTGATGATCTCTTAATAAGATAAATCATACAATGAAGAAATGGTTTTGTTCATATACTTGGAATGAAAAATATATCTTACTGCAATCAATGTTTTATTCAAAGATAAATAGCAGGAAGTAATAGAAATGTAATAAGTAATTAATACAAAATTTTATATGTTTTATTGATATATATTTCAGCTTTGAATTCAGTTGTATATTTACACTCAATATTAAGTATATCTGTAATTATCTGGAATTGTATTGAGATAGTTTAAGTAAAAGGTTTACTGTATCTGCGGGTAAAGAGTACAGATGGTATTTTGAGTAATAAAAATGATGAAGCAGATATTGATTAAAGCAGAAGGTTTTTGCAATATGTGTCTGGATTAGTAATTAAAATATATGCTTTTCAACTGAATTTCTTACGAACTGAAATTAATTTCAATTTGGCGTCAGGCAATGATGATATATCTGAAAAAGATATTTATGACTTGTAATTCTAAATAAATCAATAATTTTTGTGTTAAGGGTGAGCTGGACGGTGAAAGTGGTTTCCGGTGATATTAAGTTTACTAAATTATAGCTTATGTCTGTGAATAGATTTTTTGTCTGTATGTACTGATGAGGAATAAAACAGGTGTTTGCATTACTATGCAAACACCTGTTTTATTGAATGCCCAATTGCCACAAAGAAGTGATTTCACGATTACGGGCATAGGAAAGTGGATGATGTTGTTCCCGGGCTTTTTGATGCGTGGGTTGAGTATCGATTTTATGAATAATTTTTAACCCTGCTGCTTCTATCCATTGATGTAAGGCTTCTGAGGGGCGTAAGCCAAGATGTTCAGCTATATCGGACATAATCAGCCATACCTGCCCGTTTGCTGAGAGGTGGTTTCTGACATTTTCCAGAAATGTTTTCAACATTTGATGGTTGGGGTCATAGAGTGCTGTTTCTATATCGCTGCTTGGCTTAGCGGGTAACCATGGAGGATTACAGACAATGAGATCGGCCTTGTCCTCTGGAAACAGGCTGGTATGCTGAATATGAATTTGTTTATTTAAACCGAGACGCTCTATATTTGCTTGTGCGCATGCAATGGCGCGCGGGTTATTATCTGTTGCAATGATTTCAGGTATTCCACGCTGTGCGAGTATAGCCGCCAGTACGCCACTGCCGGTTCCGATGTCCCATGCTGTCAGACAGGCAGAGGGAAGTGCTGCATGGGTAACCAGTTCAAGATATTCACCGCGTACGGGCGAAAATACACCGTAAGGAACATGGATTTTTTGTCCTTGCAATGCAGGAACGGAAACACCGGTTTTATGCCACTCGTAAGCGCCAATATAGCCTAATAACAGATGCAATGGCAGAAGTAGGGCGTTCTGATTGGGTTTGCCGAATACGTCGTTCAGAGCAGCTGCAATGTCTGGTGCGCGACTATTGTTAAGTATGCTCTGAGGTTGAATCTCTACTAATAGAAGCTGGAACAGGCGGCTGTGCTGAGCCTGTTGCAAACGATGTTTATGAAAATCAGTATGAATACGGGCTTTACTGCGAACACGTTTTTTAATCGCAGCCAGTAGTTGTTTACCTTGATGATAATCACCGCGCCAGAGCAATGCAGTATGCTGACGCATGAGTTGAATCGCCTGTTCAGCGCTGATCTGAGTGATAGCCTGAATGTGTTTCGGAGCGGGATGGCGGCTGTCGCCTCCCCAGTCTGCCTGCATGTTTTGTGCGTTTTCTGTCCAGTGAATGGTTTCGTTCATGTTGGTTTGTTATATAAAAGGCATTATATAAGAGAATAATATGTTAAACGGGGTTGCAGGTAAATAATATGGCTATGGATTGGGTGGGTGTACATGATTTTGCAGAAATAAAAACTGCCTGAACTTAACAGATGTTCAGGCAGTTTTGTAGTTGGTATGTATTTTAGCGGTTATCCATTATAGCCAGCAGAATTTGTATCAGACTGGTAAAGATATTGTACAAAGAGACAAACAGAGTGAGTGCTGCACTGGTTGCACTGTCTTCACCACCGGCAATAACTGTACGGATTTGCCACATAATCATCAGTGAACTGAAAATGACAAAACCGGCTGCAATAGTGAGTGACAAAACCGGTAAATGCATAAACATATTCAGAATCATACCGATAATTAAAACAACTGCTCCAACAACCAGAAACTGACCAATACCTTTCATTTCAGATTTGGAACGATGAGCAATTGTTGCCATGGTAAAAAATACGGCCGCTGTCATTAATGCTGCCATACCTACAATTTGTGATCCGACAGCAGAAGCCACAGCAAGTTGTAAAAGCGGAGAGATGAAAAATCCGATAACAAAAGTAAAAACCATTAACAAGGCTATACCCAGATTGTTATAACGGTTTTTTTCAATTGCAAACATCAGCCCGTAAGCGAGAATAAAAAACGCTACAACTGATAGCCATGAATTGCTAAACAGAGCATAGAAATTTATATAATTACCTGCGTAAGCACCTGCGGCACAGGGCAGGAAAGATAGTCCGAGCAGGCTGTAGGCTTTGCGCAGAACAACGGTTTGCTGGTTGTCTTCTGCCTGACCCAGCTGGGTAAAATCGTAAGTGTTACGAGATTTCATGAATAATATTCTCCGTGATTTTGTCAGTAAATAATTTCTCTGGTTGATTATATTGTAACAATTGTTGGCAAAATATGCACAATAATGATGAATTGTTACAATAAAAATGTTGATTTTTATTTTTAAATATATTTTTGACAATATTAGGCTGATTTGGATTTTTTCAAGGATTTTGAATCGCCGGCAGAATACATAGATGAGCAGAAATATTATTCTATATTGGCCAGTTTGTGTGTCTGAATGCTTAGCAACCATTTATTATTATGGCGGTTTTGATTCAGTCTGCCGAGATATTGTAATGTAGTAAGCATATTGAACTGGTTGTTTTGTTCGCAGGGCGAAAGAAAATAGTGTCTGGCCTGAATCTGTTGTTCTATGTTCTGGCAGAAGGTAAGAAAATCCGGATGGTTTTCAACTACGATGCGTACTTCGTCAGCCTGACGCTGTAGTGGAAACGGATATTGGTGACGATAATAAAATTTCGGGCTCAGGGCTATATAGTCGATAAGCGGGTCTACTGTGCCCAAACCATTGCTTTCGATGGCAAGATAATAATTTTCCTGTTTAAGTGCGCGTAAAAGTAAGGGCAGTTTTTTATTGATAGTAGGTTCGCCGCCGGTAATGATTATGTTTTTACTCTGAAACTGACTGACGGTATTGAGGATGTGCTCCAGACTCATACTTTGGTAACTCATGAAGTCAGTATCGCACCATGGACATTTGAGGTTACAGGCTGCCAGACGGATGAAAACAGCAGGCATACCGGTATTGTAGCCTTCGCCCTGCAGGGATTCGAAGATTTCGACAATATTAAACTGGATCATGAGCTGGTATTCTGATATTCGCAATAGGAAGTAGGGGTTTCCCATAGGGTAATTTTGGATACTGGCAGATGAGCCGTAAGCTTGTTGAAGATAAACCGGCTCATGCTTTCAGCAGTAGTGCGACAGGGAAAGGCAAATACTTTTCGCTCCATTTGGCGAAGGAGGGCTGCGATTTTACATTCGTTTCTATTCGTTTCATCATACAGATAGGCATGATCCAGCTGGCTGATAATATGCTGGTTAATGATTTTTTTGATGTCGGAAAAGTCCATAACCATTTCTTTGCTGGATCCTTGCTGATGTAGCTGGTCGCTTACTTCGACAATCAGGCGATAGGTGTGTCCGTGCAGGTTATGACATTTGCCCTGATGCCCGTCCAGCATATGGCAGGCATCAAACTGGAATTCTTTGGCGATTTTAAACATATTTTCTGTCTAAAAGCCAAAGAAGAAAGATTTGTCATTAAGAGAAGATGATATTGCAGAATACAGTTGATACATGTGTAGCAGGGCTCCTAGTTTTTTTTCGTGGGATGGATTGCGAACCACGTGGTTATTCAGTTTTCAATAACACATTTGCTGTGTGAAGGGATTTCTATTACTTCAAGTATATATTTTAATGGAATCAGCTGTTTTCTTACAAGGGTAACTGTGAGTAACTGCGGGATTGATTCAGTGTCGTCCTGAGCGCCAGATTGACCAGATTACCCAGAGGCTGTTGCTGAATGCCAGTAAATAGCCAATCAGTCCGAAAAACGACAGGCCGAATATTTTCGGACCGGAATTAATACTCATAACAATAGATGAGCCAATGATAAGTGCCGCTGTAACAATTCCCATTGTCAGGCGATTAACAACTTTATCCAGCTGGTTGTTAAATTTATCGATGTGCTGAATGTTCAGGTTAACAGGGAGCTGTCCGTGCCGGATGCGTTTACTTAGACGTAATAGATTTTGGGGTAGTGTATCTATTAACTGAGCTAAAAGATGTAACTGTATTTTATTGTGGCGCCAGATTGACTGGATGTTAAAGCGATTGCGCAGTACGTTTTTGATGGTGTTTCGTGCATGATTTAATAGTTCAAAGTCGCCGTCTATTTTTTTTATAACGCCATCAAGGGTAATCAGGCATTTGAACAGGATAATCAGATCCGCAGGCAGGGTGAGACCATGTTCACGAATAATATGGGTAATATCGTTAATTATCTGACTGATACGCAGTTCTTTACTATTAAGCTGCTCATAATTATTCAGCATTTCCAAGACATCTGTTCCAAGCTGGTCTTCGTTAATAATTTCTCCCTGCGCCCAGTTGGACAGAACATATTGCAGTGCAAACTGGTCGTGTTCCAGCAGTGCATGAATCAGAGTGATGATTTCCTGATGGCGCTGCTGGCTTAACCGGCCGACAAGCCCGAAATCAATTAAGGTGATTCGTCCATCATTTCGTACTAAAATATTACCCGGATGCGGGTCTGCGTGAAATAAACCATGCTGTAATATCATATCAAGAATGGTATCGACCAGTGTGGCTGCAAGTTTTTTTCGCTGCTGCTTGTCCCAGCCGGTGAAATCAAGATTTTTAAGTAAAGTATCGTCAATATATTCTTGTACTAATATTTGCCGGTTAGAATATGCCGCATAAGTTTGTGGTATATGGATTTGCTGCTGATGGTTGTAAAGACGGGAAAAATGTTGCATATTGCGACGTTCGGCAGACAAATCTGTTTCTTTTTCGAGTGAACGGGCAAAATATTGCACCATTTGTACCGGATAGTAACGTCTGGACTCGGGTATTTCCGATTCAAGCAGTTGTGCTATGTGGTTAAGAATACGCAGATCAGCAGCTACGGTTGACTCAATACCCGGGCGTTTAACTTTAATGGCGACCTGTTCTCCGCTGATAAGTGTGGCGCGGTGAACCTGTGCTATGGATGCGCTGCCGACAGGCAGAGCTTCTATATTACTGAAAATGCTTTCCAGTGGCTGGTTAAGCTGAGCCTGAATAATATTTCTGATGTCTGGACTCGGAAGAGGATGTGTGTTGTTTTGCAGATGGGCAAATTCCTCTGTCCATTCTTCTCCGAAGACATCGGTACGGGTAGCCAATATTTGTCCGAGTTTGATGAATGTTGGTCCGAGCTCTTCAAAGGCGAGTCGCACTCGTTTTGGTGTGCTCAGGTAGTGCTGGTGATTCTGGCCTGAAGGGTCGGAGTGTTTGTACCAGCGTCTTGGTAATTTGATACGAACAAGAAATTCACCCAGACCGTGTTTGGCCAGAATGGTGATAATTTCGCGCATACGCGCCCAATCGCTGATATGGGATGAGCTGGGTGAATACATATGATGATGTCCCGAACAATTGCTATTTACAGGATAGCAGAATTGTTTGATGAACTGATGGAATAATGTTGGCATGAAGTGGATAAAAACATTAATGAAGACGGCAACGGTATGCTTGTGTGCCAATTTCATTCTGATTTCGCCGGTAATGGCGGCACCGGATGAAGGTCTGGATAATGCAGCGCTGGAGCGTTTGATTCGTGACAGGACTGCTACACCGGCTGTGCGTACAGGTGATGACGCCAGTGACCTGATTATGAACGCAATGGGACTGCTTGGTGTTGCCTATCATTTTGGCGGAAATTCCCCCACAAGCGGACTGGATTGCAGTGGTTTTATGCAATATATCTTTCGGCGCAGTATGGGTGTTACTTTGCCGCGCAGTTCACGGCAGATGGCTACGGTAGGTGAAGCAGTCAGCCGAACCAGTTTGCAGCCGGGGGATCTGGTATTTTTTAGTCCGGGTGGTGGTGGAATTTCCCATGTGGGTATGTATATCGGTAATGGCCGGATGATCCATGCGCCGCGTACGGGTAAGAATATTGAAATTACCAGTATTGAACAGGGCTACTGGTCTCGTGCTTTTGTGACTGCGCGCAGGGTGAAACACTGATGAAACCTTTACCACCGATGCCGAAGTGGGTAGATGATGAGGGCAATGTGGTCTCTTGTACTGAAAAAATTAAGGTGATGCAGCAAAATATGCAGGAGATCTATGAGCTGGCACAGGAAGCTTTTGAAGACGGACTACTGATGGGATGTCAGGAAAAGCAGTTACGCGCTTATCTGAGCGAACTGATGAACGCAGTGGAGAACCCCTATCAATAATGCATTGATAGTGTGTACTGCTTAAGCACTCATCGAACTTTATCTGCCGGAGTTCTGAATATTTGGTTATGTATGCTAATTTATTGTGTACATAGCTATGGTTTTCTGCTGCCTTTAAAATGATTAAATACAACTATGAAATTTTGTCAGGGTTGACAGTTGGCCATAAATAAAGCCCATCAGCAGGATGGGCGTTATTATTGCTGTGAATATTGGTTTAAAACAGATTATCCAGCGGTTTGCCGTTATTTCCGTTTGCTGCGGGTTTTGGTTTTGTTGTCGGAGCTGTATTAACAGGAGTGTCAGAGTTATTTTCTCTATTAGTGGCAGCGGGTACGTTTATGGGCGTAATAGGCCGAATTTCTTGTGTATTTTCCGGATTGGCTCTGTCTCTGGTATTAGCTCTGCCGGTAGTAGCAGGTAGAGCAGGTTCGGAAGCAGTATCAGGTTCTGTACTCTCCGAAGCAGCTATAGCAGGATTGGGTGAAAATACTGGTGTTGGAACATTACTGCCTGTTACCGGTGCACCGGTCGGGGTCAGTACTTCAAAGCTTGCCTGCGAGGCGAATTCTGTGGTTTCAGAGGTGGAATTCAGAACTTGCCATGCGTGAAAAACGAACCAGACAACAAATATGGCCAGAATCAGAAATAAAGTCAGTAGAATTTTGGTGAATGTACTCAGACCAGTTTTAACCGCTTTTTTTTTGTTTTTTGTTTCCGGTGCGGTGGGTTTAGTGCTCATGACAGGTAATCCTTCAGGGATATCGTTGCGTATAATATCGTTATTATACGCAAAATTTTGTTTACGCTAATCAGATACTGGCAATTTACTGCTTCGATAAGCTTGGTCTATATGGTTGTATCGCAGCAGAATGTCGGTTATCAGGGATTGGCCGGTGTACTCTTCGGAGTATTTTCAAAGGTTTGATACAAAGTAATAACTTTCTGAACACCAGACGTTGTACTGATGGCCGTTGTAGCGGCCTGTTGTTCATCTGGTGTCAGAATACCCATTACATAAGTGACGCCATTATAAGTAACTACTTTGACGTGATTTGCCGATACGCCTTTGGTATTTAGCAGATTGGAACGTATTTTTGAGGTAACCCAGGTATCATCTGTAACATGACTTAATTTACGATTCTGAGTGGCGATATCAATGTAGTTATAGATTTTTTGTGCCGCAGGCTGGGCACGGGCAACGCGCTCTACCAGATTTTTATCATTTTCACTGGCTACTAAGCCAAGCAGTAATATCTGCCGGTTGTAGCTGATAACGGACAGTGTAGGCTGGAATTTACTTTCCTGTGCCTGACTATTCAGGTATGAGATAGCACCATCATGAATCCGAACTTCCATTATTTTGTCATCTGCCTGTGCGCCAGTAGTACGCCGGTCGATAACTGAAAGCGTACCAACAGTGGCACCACCTACCAGAACAGCCGGACAGCCGGTCAGGGTAGTGGTCAGGCAAAGTCCCAATGCCAGAGCAGAAAGATATTTTTTCATGAAATACACCTGTAAATTGGTTGTTGCAGGTTATATACCACCTAGCAATAATTGGTCAATCTGTGCGCACAAAGCATGAATAGTTACCTGATGTGCCTCAAGTACACGTAACGGATGGTCGCCGGGTACATTAAGCCAGAGATCGTCATCGCGCAATAATCCGGCAACTTCACCACCGCTTCCGCCGGTAATCGCCAGCACTCGCATATCACGTTCATGCGCGGTTTTAATCGCACTAACCAGATTGATATTCTGACCATCTGCCGATAGTACACAGAGCATATCATGCTGTTTGCCAAGTGCGTGAATTTGCTTGGCAAACATATCGTTAGGACCGCTGTCGGTTAATATGCTGAGTACAGAAGGATTATTGCACAATGATAAGGCGGCCAGTGCCATGCGTTCCTGTTGTAATCGGGTCACCATATAGGCGGCGAGCGTGTTTGCCAGTGATGCATATGCACCATTACCGGCAATAAGCAGCTTGCCATCACTCATCAAGGCCATCAGTATTCCCTGAGCAACTTCGGCAATTGGTTCAGCCAGTAAGTCTGCACACTCGTTCAGAAGCTGGGCACTATCGGCAAAATGTTGATGGACGGAGATGGATTCTGTCATATAAATTAATTTGTTAATTAAGGCGGGAGCATGAAATATGCTTGGTATTCACAATGTGTTACGCGTAAATACCTCTGTGCAGGTTTCAGGCTGCGTGACTTCTGAAACGGCACTATTATACGGTTTATAACCCGTGCAATTGTTAACCGTAAACTCTGAAACATTATCACTACGTGGTATAGTAACAGTTTCAGGCTTATGTACGGAGTTTTCAGTTTAATGCCTGATGCTAAAGTTTAATCAGATTACGGATTTATAAATGCAAGCCCATTACCAGAAAGCTGTTGCCAGCATTGTACCGCAAACCCTTTATGTAGTGGCTACTCCGATTGGTAATCTGGCAGATCTGAGTTTTCATGCATTGGCAGTATTATCTCGGGCAGATTTAATTTGTGCAGAAGATACACGCGTAACACAGCAATTACTGCGTGCATACGGTGTTTCTGCACGATTGATCAGTGTGCGTGAACAGAACGAACAAAGTATGGCAGAGCGCGTTATTGCTGCTCTGGCTGCCGGTCAGGTAGTGGCGCAGGTTTCTGATGCCGGTACGCCGGCAGTGTGTGATCCTGGTGCACGGCTGGTAACACGGGTACGTGCGGCCGGTTATCAGGTATTACCGGTAGCAGGCCCGAGTGCAGTAATGACAGCTTTGAGTGTTGCGGGAGTTACTCAGTCAGATTTTTATTTTGCGGGATTTTTACCGGCAAAAAGTGGTGAACGTCATCAAAAGCTACAGTTATGGAAAGAAGTATCTTATCCGGTGGTTATGTTTGAAACGCCCCACAGAATTACAGATACACTGGCACAAATGGTTTTACTTTATCCGCAACGTACTCTGATGCTGGCACGTGAAATCAGTAAAACTCATGAAACCTATCTATGCGACACAGTTTCTGAAATTCAGTCGATTGTGCAGGCAGATGCTAATCAGAAACGTGGTGAGATGGTACTGATACTTCATCCGGCATCAGTAGAAAAAAATACCGAGCTGTCTGCTGAAGCTATTAATATTATGCAGATTTTAGTGCAGGAACTGCCAACCAAGCAGGCTGCCGTACTGGCTGCGCAGATTAGTGGTGAAAACCGAAAAGCTTTATATGATTGGGCAATTAATGCTAAAAAGTTATCAGAATAAACACAATCATTAGGACATGTTAAAATAATTTATGCCCGATGCTATTTTACACAATGCTGGTCATTGTTTATGATACTGTCTGAATTGGCTATTGCCGCCGCTGTTGCGCTGGCACCCCCTGAATATTGCAATGATTTAAGGTAAACCGTTATGTTGAAAAAAAGTGTGAATCGTTCCGGCTGGTGCTTGCTGGTACTGGCATTAAGTGCCTGTACTCTTTTCAAACAGCCGGCAGCACCGACAGAAACGGGTAGCAGTGATGTAACTACAGGTACTGCTGCTACCACTGCCGACAATCCATATGGTGCTGCTCCTTATACGCCACCGGCAAATACAGCTCCGGCTTATACACCTGCCGCTGCAGGTACTTCTACTGGTTATGTGGGCAATTACTCTCCGGTTGATATTAATGCAGCAACGCATACGGTACAGCGCGGAGATACGGTATATAACATTTCCAAACGTTATCAGATTACTCAGGATAATCTACGTTCATGGAATAATATAATAGAGAATAATATTAAGGTAGGGCAGGTTCTGCGCGTAAAGCCAGCCGGCTATGTGGCGCCGGCTGGTAGCACAAACACAACTACTACTGTGACTGCTCCTGTACAAACAGCAAATGTCACTACTACTACCAGTACTACCACAACAACTACACCAACCAGTACAAGTACTGTATCAACCAGTAAAACAGTGAGTGTTGGAGGCGTCCGCAATGTAAGCGGAATTGAATGGCAGCGTCCGACCGCCGGTAATATTCTGCAGAGTTATGGCGGCAGCAGTAAAGGTATAGATTATGGTGGTAATGCCGGGCAGCCTATTCTGGCAGCTGCTTCTGGTAAAGTAGTGTATGCCGGTAATGGTTTGCGTGGCTATGGTAATCTGATTATCGTACAGCATAATCAGACATATCTGACTGCCTATGGTAACAACCAGAATATTCTGGTAAAAGAAGGTCAGCAGGTCAAACGTGGCCAGCAGATTGCTACTATGGGTAATACTGATGCTAAACGCACTCAGCTGCATTTTGAATTGCGTGAAAATGGCCAGCCACAGGATCCCAGCCGTTTTCTGCCAATGTGAGTATCAGAGTTAATTAATTCTGTTTACACATAAAATAGCACTTATTCACTGGATAAATAAATTCAGAAAGTAAGTGCTGTTTTTATGCATAAATAAATTAACTTATATATATAGATAGAGACAGACTAAACCCGATTGAAAAAATTAATAATGATTGCAGGATAAAATCGTTAAATTTGTCAATAAGTTAAATTCAGCATCAGAAATACGTCTCGTTATTCTGTAAGCGGATAAGGTTAACAGGCGTATTTCTAAAAATTTATGTAAACTGCTGACTGAATTGTGATTCAAGTAAAATTGTATACTGTTAGAGGTATTAACTGAGGAACTGTTCAGCAGATCGTACAGTAGCAAGATAGTTCAATGCGGCTAAAAAACTGTTTTGCACATTCGTTGCACTAATGATGTTGCTATTGAACTCCAGATTCATTGTTGCGCATGCATCTGCAATAACAATTGGCTGATAACCAAATTCAACTGCCTGACGAGTGGTAGAGTCAACACACATGTGTGTCATCATGCCACAGATAACCAACTGCTCTATATTCTGTTGTTGAAGGTGTTCATGCAGGGTTGTTTGTAAGAAGCTATTGGGATAGCTTTTATGAATTAAAAATTCATTCGTGTCTGCAATCGGCAGTAATTGATGATGTAATTTTACACCATGGCTGTCAGGCTGAAAAAAAGTAGCTCCCGGTTTATTATTAATATGCTGGATGTAATACACGGGCAGCTGCTGATTGCGGAAATACTCACGAACCTTCAATATTTTTTCCAGTGCCAGTTGTGGCTGGTACAGTTCCATTTTACCTTCTGAAAAATAATCATTTTGTACATCAATTATAATGAGTGCTTGTTTCATTAGTTATATCCTGTTGGTTTTAATAATTTAATTATGCGCCTTATCTGTTTTCGACAGAATAGGCTGATGAAAAAGATATACTCTATTTATTTTCAGGATGAAACTATGGATAAAAAAGACAGAGCAATTCTGGATTTATTAAAAAATAATAGTCGTTTGTCGTGGAAAGAGATTGGTGAGAAAGTATTTCTTAGCGGACAGGCAGTGGGGCTAAGGGTACAGAACCTGCTTGAGACCGGCGTGATAGAACGTTTTACACTGACTGAACACTTGATATCGGAACAATTTATTTTTATTTATATGAATAACAGCCGGTTTGCTGAATTCGAGCATTTGGTGAGTACCTTTGCTGAGGTACAGGCTCTGTATAAAATTACGGGTGATGGTTGCTATTATATTCATGCAAATTTTACTGCCAAGCAGCTGGAACCGTTTTTACAACAGATAACAGTTTACGCACGTTATAAAGTAAGCCATAAATTACGCAGACTGATTTAATCTGATATCTGCGTAAACTTATTGAGTAAGACATGCGGCCATAATGGTATGTTCTTTCAGACACAGATTGTGAGCAAAATATAAACTATTTTCTACCAGCCCCAGATCTTCTTCGCACTGAGTTTCAGTTTCAATAATCAGCATTTGTTCCGGCCGTCCGGCATGCAGGCTCATGCGCATTTGTGCGGGAGTAAACGGCAGATTATGCTTTTGGGCGAAGCTGCGTGCACGGCTGTTTGCTGTTTTTAGCATGGGTATCAGGGTAATATCCAGATGAAAAATTCTTACACCCATGACCAGAATACGTGCGGCAAACCAATCTGCCTCATCACTGATAATATCAGGAGTAAGTTGTTCAAAGCCCAGACGCTGTGCAGCAATTAACATTGCTATCATGCGCAGCTGAGGAATCAAAGCTTCACTAAGCATAAATGCAGTCTGGAATTGTGGCTGTAGCTGACATAGGTCAGAGCGGTGCTGATTGCCGTCAACAATCATGTACCACCGTTGAAGCTGAGCCACAGGTGATTCTGATTGCCGTAACTGATTTAGCGGTAATGCGAACATTTTATTCTCCAGTAGTTGTCGATTCATTTGTAATGCCTTTCTGTATGAGGCGTTTGTAGCAACAAAAAACCGCCTCGGTTTGGCCGGGCGGTTCACTTTTTTATTTTGCTTATTATGTATTATATAAACGCAAAAAAGCACCGCACCGAGGTGTGGTACCAATAATAAGCAAAAGATAAAGTGGTTGCGTTTTTCATCATTTAACCTTAAACCTTATTGAAACATGTGTCAAGAATTATTTTTTTCACCCCAGCGTGTAATTAACTGATGAGGTATATGCAATTGGTCTAAAATACGTCCTACTACAAAATCCACCATATCCTGAATAGTTTGCGGGTGCTGATAAAAACCGGATACAGGGGGTAGAATGCATACACCCAAACGTGACAGTTTAAGCAGATTTTCCAAATGAATGGCTGATAGAGGCGTTTCCCGCGGTACGATGATTAGCGGACGATTTTCTTTAATCGATACATCAGCTGCCCGTTCAAGTAAATGGTCGGAAGTACCGGCTGCAATGGCGGCAACACAACCCATGCTGGCCGGACAGATAATCATTGCATCAGCAGGATTGGAACCGGAGGCCGGAGGTGCAAACCATTCATCGCGGCCAAATACAGTAAGCATGGATAAGTCTACGCCGTATTCTGCACACAATGCGGCATTACACTGTTTAGCATTTGCAGGTAAATGCCAGTTGATTTCCTGTTGTGCGACTATCTGGGCAGCCTGTGAATACAGTAACCAGACCCTTATATCAGCCTGTAACAGGCAGCCCAGCAGACGTTTGGCATAAGGCATACCCGATGCTCCGGTAAGAGCCAGCGTAACGGTTTTAACAGAATGAGCAGAGGGAAAAATCATAATAAAACTAGTGTATATTCAAATATGCCTGTTATTATAGCTATTTTGTTTTCAATATAACATTTGGCATATGACAGCTATATTCAGATGAAAACCATTATTAGCCAGTTGAAGTTTTATTTTCTGTAATTGTGATTAATTAATCAAGCTCCGCCGGTAATGGCATGCTGGCAAAAAACTTAAATTTCTGAATAACTAAATACAAATATTAATACTGATCATGGAATGATAAACATGTTGTGGAAAAAAATTTTATGGTGGCCCTGTTTTTGTGTCAGTATTCTGGCCGGCTGTGCTCAGGTTACGCCTCCTGTTGCTGAAGAACGTGAATGTGATTCGAGAGCGATGGCAATGGCTTTATTGCAATCTAATCAGCCTTATGGTACCAATAATGTCCGCTGTGCGGTAT
Source organism: Snodgrassella sp. W6238H11 (assembly GCF_016100525.1). Classification (NCBI taxonomy): domain Bacteria; kingdom Pseudomonadati; phylum Pseudomonadota; class Betaproteobacteria; order Neisseriales; family Neisseriaceae; genus Snodgrassella; species Snodgrassella sp. W6238H11. Next base: position 32,065 of record NZ_JACFSH010000001.1, read on the forward strand.
CGTCAAAAAACTTACCTGTAATGAAACCTGAACGTTCCGCACCACCTGAAGTCAGCCTGCGTATTGAACGACCGGTGACAGAAGTGAGTAAGTGTCTGCATGAAAAATTTCAGTCACGGTTTAAACTGCCGCAGGAATTTTACAAAATCAGCTCCTATCCTAATGGCACTCAGACACTGGCACTGGTAAATCCTTTCACACAGACAGAAGGTTTACAGATAGACGTAGTTAAAGCAGGTATGTCGCAAAGTATAGTTAATCTATATTCTAATGGTATGACTTTGTCGGAAGCGTGGAAAAAATTTCCTGAGCTGTGCCGCTAAATGGCATCAGTTTTTGATTTGCATAAAGTAGAATGTATCAAGCCCCTCTCAAAGGAGGGGCTTTTGCAAACATGGGGTTTAGCCGGAAATTTATTTTCCTGCTTTAAGATTTTGCCATAATCGCAATTCGTATTTCAGGGTGTCCGATTTTGCCGGTAATACCAGATAACTGTTAGCCAGAACCTCATCTGACGGAAAAATACTGTTATCTTCGCGATATTCTTTTTTTATCAGTTCTTTTGCCGGCATGCTTGAAGGTGCGTAACTAACATAATTGGCGTTTCTGGCTGCTATTTGCGGTTCCAGTATCCAGTTCAGGTAGCGATAGGCATTTTTGAGGTTGGTTGCATCTTTCGGAATAGTTAATGTATCTATCCAGAGAGAAACTCCCTGAGTCGGAACCAGTACTACGATATCTTTTTTACCGGTTGCATCCAGCCGGCGTCGTTTGGCAATGTTCAAATCACCGCCAAAACCGATTGCTACACAAACATCGCCGCGTGCCAGATCGTCGATGTAACCAGAAGACGAATAGCGCAATACATTGCTGCGGTTTGCTTTGATAATATTAGCAGCAATATCTATATCATCTTTGCTCTGGCTGTTCGGATCTTTGCCGGCATAATGCAACGCCAGCGGAATCATCTCTACCGGACTATCCATGTAACTGATGCCACAGTTTTTCAGTTTGTCGGTATACTCAGGATTAAAAACCAAATCCCAGCTATTTTCCGGCATTGGTGTAGCACCGAGTGCGGCATTCACTTTTTCAATATTGATTGCAATGGTATTCATACCCCAGTAGTTGGGTACCGCATACTGATTATCCGGATCTACGTCTTTTAATAAATCCAGTAATTTCGGGTTAATGTATTTCCAGTTAGGCAACTGATTTTTGTCTAGTGGCTGGTATGCTCCGGCTTTAATCTGGCGTCCGACAAATGAGTTGGACGGCCCGACAATATCATAGCCGGACTGCCCGGTCAGAATTTTGCTTTCCAGTGTTTCGTCACTGTCATAAAAATTGTAAGTAACTTTAATGCCATATTTTTTTTCAAATTCACCAATAGTTTTCGGGTCAACATAGTCTGACCAGTTAAATATTTTAAGTGTCTTGGTGTCGCTCAAACTACCAGGTTTGCTGGCCGCTACAGCAGAAGCCGGTTGAGGACCGGCATTGTCGTGTGAACCGCTGCATGCAGTCAGAATACATAAAATCAAACCGGATAAACCCAGACAGGCTGTGTTTTTCATGTCCGTCCTTTTCAAAGATGTGCCAAGGCTGGCTGGCATGGTTATGTGTTAACCACCTTTGTAACTTCAATCTGTTCGTATGGGGGTAACTATACCGCATAAGGCATTAGTGTTGTCGGAATTGTCATTTTGGCATGGATTTTCGTCTGTTCAGGTAGGCTTATGCGTAAAACTGCGGTAAGATAAGCGGATGATTTTAACAAGGGTGATGGTTGAGGTGGACTAACCAGTGTCCTGTTTTTATATCTATGTTCAGGCAGTCTGTGTTTTATACAGACTGCCTGAATACGATTAATCACCCGTCTTATTGAAACTACCATGAAAACAGCAGAATTACGTTCTAAATTTCTTCAATTTTTTGCAAGTAAGGGTCATCAGGTTGTACCTTCATCTTCACTTGTACCTCCGCAGGATGATAAAACCCTGTTGTTTACCAATGCGGGTATGAATCAGTTTAAAGATGTGTTTCTGGGTTTTGACAAGCGCCCGTACAGCCGTGCGACAACTGCACAAAAATGTGTGCGTGCCGGTGGTAAACACAATGATCTGGAAAACGTTGGTTATACCGCGCGCCATCATACATTTTTCGAAATGCTGGGCAATTTCAGCTTTGGCGATTATTTTAAGCGTGATGCCTTGCATTTTGCCTGGGAATTTCTCACCAGTAAGGACTGGCTGAACCTGCCACCGGAAAAACTGCTGGCAACTGTATATGCAGATGATGATGAAGCTTATGATATCTGGTTAAATGAGATTGGTCTGCCACCGGAAAAAATTATCCGTATAGGTGACAATAAAGGCGCACGTTATGCTTCTGATAATTTCTGGCAAATGGGCGATACTGGTCCGTGCGGTCCTTGTTCGGAAATTTTTTATGATCATGGCGAACATATCTGGGGTGGACCTCCGGGCAGTGCCGAAGAAGATGGTGATCGTTTTATAGAAATCTGGAACTGTGTATTCATGCAGTATAACCGGGATGAAAACGGTACTATGAATCCGCTTCCTAAGCCGTCAGTTGATACAGGAATGGGACTGGAGCGGGTGTCGGCGGTATTGCAGCATGTACACAGTAATTATGAAATCGATCTGTTTGTCAATTTGCTGCATGCTGTAGCCCGTGTTGTAGGCATTCCCTATAGTCAGGATGTACCGAGTCTGAAAGTCATTGCCGACCATATCCGCTCTTGTGCGTTTTTAATTGCTGATGGTGTATTACCCAGCAATGAGGGGCGTGGCTATGTATTGCGGCGTATTATCCGCCGGGCTGTACGCCATGGTTATAAACTGGGTTGTAAACAGGCATTTTTCCATTTGCTGGTAACGGATCTGGTGCAGGAAATGGGCTCTGCCTATCCTGAGCTGGTTGAAAAACAGACACAAATCAGTGATGTACTGAAACAGGAAGAAAGCCGTTTTGCGCAAACACTGGAAACTGGAATGATTCTGCTTGAAAGTGCCTTGCAGGATGGCGGCCAGACACTGGCTGGTGAAGTAATTTTCAAACTATATGATACTTATGGCTTTCCATATGATTTAACCGCTGATATTGCGCGTGAGCGTAATATCAGTCTGGATGAAGAAGGGTTTGAGCGTGAAATGGCTGCTCAGCGTGCCCGTGCCCGTGCTGCGCAGAATTTTAAAGCCAATACTCAGCTTACCTATGAAGGTGCTGATACAGAATTTACCGGCTATCAGCAACGCCAGAATGAAAGCAAAGTTCTGGCTTTGTATCAGGATGGTGAAGCTGTTGAGCAGTTAAATGCCGGTGAATCAGGTGTGGTCGTGATTGACTTCACACCGTTTTATGCAGAATCTGGTGGTCAGACTGGTGATACTGGTTATATTTTTGCCGGTGAAAACCGCTTTCAGGTAGAAGATACGCAAAAAATCAAAGCTAAAGTATTTGGTCAGTTTGGCGAAATGCTATCCGGCAGTCTGAAAGTGGGTGATGCTGTTACTGCTCAGGTAGACAGTGTACTGCGCGAAGCCAGTATGCGTAATCACAGTGCCACTCATCTGATGCATCGCGCCTTGCGTGAGGTATTGGGTACACATGTTGAGCAGAAAGGTTCTCTGGTTAATGCTGAGCGTACCCGCTTTGACTTTTCACATCCACAGCCGGTTACCGCTGCACAACTGACCGAAGTTGAACGTCGGGTAAATCAGGCGATTGTGGCCAATGTTCCTGTATGTGCACAGAATATGAGCTTTGATGAAGCCATCGCTGCCGGTGCAATGGCGCTGTTCGGAGAAAAATACGGTGACGAGGTACGTGTACTGAGCATGGGCGAATTTTCTACCGAATTATGCGGCGGTACCCATGTTGCACGGACTGGAGATATTGGTCTTTTCAAAATTATTTCTGAAAGTGGTATTGCTGCCGGAGTACGGCGTATTGAAGCTGTGACCGGATTGAATGCTTTACAATTTGTTCAGCAGCATGAAGAGTTGCTTAAGGCGGCGGTTGCCGAAGTAAAAGCACAGACTGCTGAAGATTTGCTGCCTAAACTTCAGGCAATACATACTCAGACCAAACAGTTGGAAAAGGCATTAACTGAAGCCAGAAGTGAACTGGCCAGACAGGCAGGTACCGCTTTGCTGGCTCAGGCCAGAACTATTGGTACAGCTCGTCTGGTGCTGGGACAAATTGAGGCAGAAAGCAGTGCTCTGAGAGATATTGCTGCTGATTTAATTGCACAGGGTGATAATATTATCGTTCTGCTGGCAGCAGTAAATGATGGTAAAATTGCCATCATAGCAGGAGTATCAAAAGCATTAACTAAAACAATCAAGGCTGGTGAGCTGGTTAATTATGTTGCCGGTCAGGTTGGTGGTAAGGGTGGCGGTCGTCCCGAACTGGCACAAGCCGGCGGGCAGGATATAGCTGCATTAGAACCGGCGCTCGCCAGTGTAACTGACTGGTTAGCTTCCAAATTAGGATAAGACTTTAGTAAATGAAAAACAGCAAGCGGTTTATGGATGATAACAAACATAAGCCGTTTTTTTTGCTTATTCATAGGAGAATACAATGCAGAGGTATGTAAAAGCTTGTTTGGCAGGCTGGATGCTGATGGTTGCAGTATGTTCGTTCGCTGCAACGCAGGAACAGCTAGCGCAACAACAGTTACAGCAAAATGTGGATATGGTGTTATCAGTGGCTCGTGACAAAAGCCTGAATGAACAACAGCGTATTAGTCAGATAGAACGTTATGCAGATCAGTATCTGGATTATGAGCGTATTTCAGCTTTGGCCGTAGGTATGCAATGGCGACAGTTTACTGCACAGCAAAGACAGGATTTCAGTGCGGCCTTTAAAAATATGATTGTGCGCATTTATGCACATTCAGCATTAATGGGTGCCAGTAATGCATCTGTGAAGGTTATACCTAAGGTAGTGAATCAGGGTAATAACCGGCTGGAAACATTTACCGAAATTGTTAGTGCCGGTAATAAGCACTACACCGTGGGTTATCAGATGTATTATGCTAATGGTGTCTTTAAAATTTATAATTTCCGGGTTAACGGTACCAGTCTGGTAACGGTATACCGCAGTCAGTTTGATCAATTGATTCAGAAACAGGGTATTGATGCAACTATTGCTCAGTTACGTGATAAAGGTTTGGGTAAAGTGCAAATCAATAAATAATACATTTATTTGAGCAAAAAAACGGTGATGGATTGAATATCCATCACCGTTTCGTTATATCTGTCTGTTTTTAATTTTGCCGTAAATAAACAGAATAATGCAGGCAAAAATAATCGAAGCTATTAAACCGGCTTTTTCACCTGCATGGTACCAGCCAAATGCCTGACCAACATATCCGGCCAGTAATGAGCCGCCGATACCGAGTAAAGTGGTGATCACTATGCCAAGTTGCTGTTTGCCCGGATAGATTAGTTTGGCAATTAAACCAATGATAAAGCCAACTATAATTGTCCAGAGTAACCCCATGATGTTGTACTCCTGAGAATAAGGAAGCTTTATCTTAATCCTGTGGCTATAATAAAAGTTGAGTTATTAAGTAAAATCAATATTAATTATGATTTTTTAAATAAATATATGTAATCAGTAAGTTATATTTTAAAGATAAACACAAGAACAACTGACGGAAGATTTAAGCAGTGTGAAAAAAAAGTGCAGGATAATTCTTAGTTTACTCTCTGAGAGAATAGTATTTTGCATGAAAATAGATAAGTAAAAAAAAAAGCATAACAATAAGTTATGCTTTTTTTATTGCCAGACTGTTAGTGGTTACCAGCATAGGTATTAACAGTACGGAAAGGAGTATTTTCTGGTGTAGAGTCAGAAACATGAGTGTTCTGACCATTTTGAGCAGTAGATTCGCTGAAATGACGAACATCAGTATCATCGTTGTTACTATTAGCCATAGCGAAACCTGCAGTCATAGCTAAAGAAGCAGCCAGTAAAGCGGAAGAAACTAATTTTTTCATTTTTGTTTCCTTTCAAAATGAATTATCAAAATATTTTAAATTTAAACGCCAAATTGTTATTTTTGCTTTTGCAATATGGTTATATTAATACTTTATTAGTATTTTGATAATACCTGATTAGTTAAAGATGAATTTCTTATTGAGAAACTCAATGGCGATGTTTAATGTCAATAAAAAACAGACTAAAACATCATTTATTCAATGATGAAAAAGTCTGCTTTGAGTATAAGTACTATTTTATAGTCAATCAACAGGAATGATTGGAAATTATATTAATACTATAATATTGTGGTTTATTTACCATATACAGGTAAATGATTGCAAATTTTCTGTATTTTTTCTGAGACTTCTGAAATAACTTTTTCATTGTCTGCATTATCCAGAACATCAGCAATCAGATGACCAAGTTCACGCGTATCTGTTTCAGTAAAGCCGCGAGTAGTAATGGCTGCCGTGCCTAAACGGATACCGGAAGTGACAAATGGTTTTTCCGGATCATTAGGGATGGCATTTTTATTAACGGTAATATGTGCTTTGCCCAGCACCGCTTCTGCCGTTTTACCGGTAAGTTTTTTTGGTTGCAGGTCTACCAGAAATACATGGCTTTCAGTACGGCCTGAAACAATACGCAAACCACGTTCAATCAAGGTTTCTGCCAGTACTTTGGCATTGGCTTTAATCTGACGGGCATATTGTTTGAATTCCGGCTGTAAGGCTTCTTTGAAGGCTACTGCTTTGGCTGCAATCACATGCATTAACGGACCACCTTGCAGGCAGGGGAAAATAGCTGAATTCAGTGCTTTTGCATGTTCATCGCTGCGGCACATAATTACACCGCCGCGCGGTCCGCGCAGAGTTTTATGGGTAGTAGTGGTCACAAAATCAGCAAAAGGCACCGGATTCGGATACTCTCCGCCAGCGACCAGACCGGCGTAATGTGCTATGTCTACAAACAGATAAGCACCTACTTTATCTGCAATCTCACGGAAACGTGCCCAATCTATTTCCAGAGCATAAGCAGAAGCACCGGCCACGATCATTTTCGGCTTATGCTCCAGTGCCAGCTGTTCCACCTGTTTGTAGTCGAGGATTTCATTTTCATCCAAACCATAGGTAATGGCGTTATACAGGCGACCGGAAATGTTGACACTGGCTCCGTGAGTCAGATGGCCCCCATGCGCCAGAGACATGCCCAGAATAGTGTCGCCTGGTTGTAATACGCTGGCGTAAACGGCCTGATTGGCCTGAGAACCGGAATGAGGCTGTACATTGACATAACTGGCGCCAAATAATTCTTTCAGGCGGTCGATAGCCAGCTGTTCTACTTCATCAACATATTCGCAGCCACCATAATAACGTTTACCCGGATAGCCTTCGGCATATTTATTGGTTAGCTGGCTGCCCTGAGCCTCCATTACGGCGCAGCTTACGTAGTTTTCTGATGCAATTAGTTCTACGTGATCTTGCTGGCGCTGATCTTCACGGGCAATGGCACCGGCCAGTTCCGGATCAAATTTTTCGATGGTTAACGCTTTGGAAAACATGGTGGTTGTTCCTTTTGAGGATGAAGAAATAAAGAATTTGCTGAATGCAGCAGAGAATGAGTGGTGGTTATTTTAACTGATAGTATTGTGTATGTGGCTGAATTTGATAATGTGTGATGATGAAGTATATTCATAAATACTCATTCAGACGATGTAATACTGGATTTCCGCCTGGTAATGGTAATAACCTGTTTATAGGATTCAGTAAATCAATTGCGGATGCTGAATCAAAAATAAATTATCTGGTCGAGAAGTGATGCAGTCTGATAAAAAACAGCCCTGTTAGAAACAGGGCTGTCTGACATTATCCGGAATCAATTACATTTTCATAGAACCGGTTTTCAGGAATTGTTCATGCCAGCTTAAAGCTTCAGTAAGAATATGAGGTGTATGAATACCTTTTGCCGTTTGCAAAGCACGGTCGTAGTAATCCTGCAACTGATCGCGATAATCCGGATGAGCACATTTTTCAATCATCACTTTTGCTCTCTGCCGCGGAGCCAGACCGCGCAAATCAGCCAGACCCTGCTCAGTAACAATAATCTGTGTATCGTGTTCGGTATGGTCAACATGCGAAACCATCGGCACGATGCAGGAAATCTTGTCATCTTTAGCAGTAGACGGGGTAACAAAGAAATTCAGGAAGCTATTGCGTGCAAAGTCACCTGAGCCGCCGATACCATTCATCATGCTGGTACCCATTACATGGGTAGAATTGATGTTGCCGTAAATATCGGCTTCAATCATTGAATTCATCCCAATAATACCTAAACGGCGCACCAGTTCCGGGTGATTGGAGATTTCCTGCGGGCGCAGAATAATGCGTTCACGGTAAAAATCAATATTGTCTGCAAAATCCTGGAATGCCTTAGCAGACAGGGAAATAGCGGTAGCAGATGCAGTAGCCATTTTACCGGCACGTATCAGATCCAGCATACCGTCCTGCAATACTTCGGTATATCCATACAGATTTTCAAACGGACCGGTTAACAGACCTGCCAGTACGGCATTTGCCACGTTACCAACGCCAGACTGAATTGGCAGCATTTCTTTAGGCAGACGCCCCATTTTGATTTCGTGAGACAGGAAATCAACAATATAAGCGGCAATCTGTTTGGATTTGTCATCAGGTTCGCTGAAAACATTGTCGCGATCCGGAGCATTGGATTCAACAATAGCGACTATTTTGTTTAAATCAACTTTCAGGTATTTTTCACCGATGCGATCATCAGCGCGAGTCATGTTAATTGGTTTGCGGTGGGGCGGAATAGCATTATCCATAGGAATATCATGCATGCCTTCCATTTGTATCGGCAAACCGGTATTGATTTCCAGAATAACCTTGTCCGCCATATCCAGCCATGTCTGATTATTACCGATTGCGGTAGACGGAATCAGATGTCCGTCTTCAGTAATGCCCAGTACTTCGATAATGGCTACATGCATGTGACCCAGAAAACCAAACCATGCCTGCTGGGCAACATGCGATAAATGCATGTCAATAAAATTGACATCGCCATTGTTGATTTCCTGACGCATATGGCGATCAGTATTAAATGGTAAACGCTGATTTATTGCATGTGCCTCAGCTAGTGCGCCATCACATTCCGGCGCAGTGGAAGCACCAGTCCATACATTAATTTTATATGGCCGACCGGCAGCATGTTCAGCACGGGCAAAGTCAGCAATAGCTTTCGGCAAAACTTTAGGATAGCTGGCGCCGGTAAATCCGCTCATGCCGACATTGGCATTATTATCTATCAGGGTAGCAGCTTGCTCAGCAGACATAAGGCGGGAATGAAGTGAGGTATAACGAATGCGATCCTGTACGGACATCGTGTTTTCTCCTTATTAAATCAAAAATGCCTGACCCTTGCCTGGTCAGAGTGAGGCGTAGAAGATAAGTGTTTGTCTTTGCCGTATATTCAATTCAGTACGAATGCTATGACATAATGACTCTAACAACGGACTGCATTTTACTGTAAATAATTTTGTTTTGCTGTTCTGTCTTTGTACTGAAAAAGTGCAGAACAGCATATACAGATAAATAATTACAAATTAATAATTAAGAATTTGAATTAATACATTAAGTTGCAAAATAAACAGACTATCAGATTAGACAATGTTTACACAATATTTTAATAGTATTGCCTAAGGTTTCGTTGCCGGATATTTTTCTAAATTAAATCAGTTTAAGCAAAAAACCGCTGTATTAATTGCTGCGCATGTTCTTGCAGCCCTGCAGGATTAAACGGATCGCATACATGTTCGGGATTCAGTTTACGCAACCATGTAAGCTGACGTTTTGCCAGTTGCCGGGTGGCAGTAATCCCGCGTTCAACAAATGTACTGTAGTTAGTTGTGCCATTAAGATAATCAAAAGCCTGCCGATAGCCTACACAGCGAATTGAAGGCAAATCAGGATGCAATTCCGGGTATTGCAGCCGAAGTGCTTCCACTTCTTCCACAAAACCCTGTGCCAGCATCGAATGAAAGCGGGTGGCAATCTGTGTATGCAGACGGGCACGGTCGGCTGGTAAAAGTGCCAGTGTACATACATTTAAAGGGCTCTGCCGGTTTTCCTGTTTAGCCAGATGGCTGCTCATGGGAACACCAGTGATGTGATAGATTTCCAGTGCCCGTTCAATACGCTGGCTATCACCGGCAGGCAAGCGGGCAGCAGTAATGGGATCCACCCGCTGTAATTGTGCATACAGAAAGTCTGTACCGTGCTGTTGTTTAAGTTTATCCAGTTCGGCACGGATTTGCGGATTGGCCTCCGGCAGGCTGTTCAGTCCTTGTGTCAGGGCATGGTAATACATCATGGTACCGCCCACGAGCAAAGGCAGGTGACCGCGTCTATGAATTTCCTCGACTAAATCCACACAATCACTGACAAACTGGGCAGCACTGTAGCTTTCAAGCGGTGAAATGATATCAATCAGATGATGGGGCACTGCTTCTAACTCTTCTGCACTGGGTTTAGCCGTACCGATATTCATATCACGATAAATCAGGGCGGAATCCAGACTGATAATTTCAATCGGAAACTGCTCAGCCAGACTCAGAGCCAGACTGGTCTTGCCTGACGCTGTAGGACCAAGCAGAGCAAAAACTTTTGGCAGAGATGCAGACATAGTGGCTACCGTAGTTTAAACAGTTATTGTAGCGATTTACGCTCAATTGAGCGATAGATAGTTAGATAAGAGTATAAATCGGGATAAGCAGCATAATGTTATGTAATCTGTTAAAGCAGTTAAAGAAAATCAAAGCATAAATATGAAGATTATTTTTTGAACATTAGATATTTTAAAATTTTTTTTTGCAGAGATATTTGAAGCAATAAAGTAACAAAAAAATTAGCGAGTAATTTTAATTGCTAATTAGCTGAATTGAGAAGAAAACAGCTATTGTATGAAAGCAATGATATTTACTTGCATAATACGGGTGTATTTCTAATCAGATGTCAGCTAAACGACTTTAAAATTGATCTGTACCGGCAAATTAATATAACTGTTGTGCAAGAAGTATTCTGCTAGTAATTAATATTTTGTTTTAAGTTAAGATTTAATTTTATGATTCGGAATAATCAGATACCTCAGTAGCAGACATTTCAGCCAGCTAAAAGAATAAATGCTGCGGATATCAGCAACTATGAAAGTAATATCTTATATTTATACCTTTTCAAATTTGCTATCAGTGCATTTGCATAATATTTGCATTCGGCATGAAAATGCACATAATATAAGTTTATTGTTACACTAACCTTTATAATAGCCAAATAAAGTTATGGTAGTTATTTAGAGAGAGTAACTTAGTCAGGAATAAATGTTTACATGAATAGCCAGTTTAACCATATCGGAATTGTGACACGGCCGCAAACACCAATGATGAGTGAAGTACTGGACGAACTCATTACTTTTTTATGTGAAGAAGAAATTTCGGTGTATCTGGATAGTGAGGCGCAAGCGGATAACCAGATTAATCCGGTATTGCTGCAACGCTGTAATATTATTAATAAATGTGAAATGGGGCGGCGCTGTGATCTTGTTATGGTACTGGGTGGTGACGGTACTTTATTGTCTGTTGCCCGTAAACTGGCACCTTACCGGGTACCACTGATTGGTATTCATCAGGGACATCTTGGTTTTCTGACACAAGTACCGCGTGCTCAGATGGTAACAGAATTAACCGGCATGCTGACTGGCAAATATCTGCCCGAAGAACGTATTTTGCTGGAAGCGACTGTGGTACGTGCAGGCGAAGAAGTTTATCATTCACTGGCACTAAACGACGTTGTACTCAGCCGTGGTGCACTGGGGCAGATGATTGAATTTGAGGTATTCATCAATAAAGAGTTTGTTTATACCCAGCGTTCAGACGGTTTGATTGTGTCTACACCTACTGGTTCGACGGCATATGCTCTGGCTGCCGGTGGTCCTATTTTACAGCCAACTCTGCGTGCATTCAGTTTGGTGCCTATTTGCCCGCAATCCATGTCCAACCGGCCGATCGCTGTTAGTGATACCAGTGAAATAGAAGTGCTGATTACTAAAGGCAGCGATGCCCGGGCTCATTTTGACGGACAGGCGTTTTTTGATTTACATAGTATGGATAAAATCCGTATTTGCCGCTATCGCAATTCTCTGAGGATTTTACATCCGGTTAATTATCAATATTACAAAACTCTGCGCCAGAAACTGCATTGGGGTGACCAGCTGGTATAGCTGTGTGTTGTATAAACAAGCTTTAAGCCGTTAATCAGATTTTAAGTAATTTTTGTAGCCTGACATCATCTCTGAAAAAATAATGTGTATGTTGCTATTGGTGGAAAAAATACAATAAAAATTAATAAAACCGAAATTTATTATCGATTATTTTAGATTTTTCTAAAAAATGGTTTCTTATTTTCCTAAAAAATACTAAAATCCGGCATAAATCATTAATACTTTCTCTAAGAAAGGTTGTTTATGCTTCTGGCGCTGTCTTTGCGTGACTTTGTCATTGTTGATGAGCTGAATCTGAGTTTTCAAAGCGGCTTTACCGTTCTGACAGGTGAAACCGGGGCGGGTAAATCAATCACGCTGGATGCATTGGGTCTGTTGTTAGGTGATAAAGCTGATTATGGTCAGATAAGACATGGTGCCAGAGAAGCCCAGTTATCAGCACTGTTTGATGTCAGTGATGTAACGCATGCCCGCACCTTACTACAGGAACAGGGATTACTGGATGAAAACGAAACGCAATTAAGTATCCGCCGTACGATTGATATAAAAGGAAAAAGTCGCAGTTTTATTAATAATCAGGCGGTTACTCTGAGTCAGTTGCGGCAGATAGGTGAATTATTAATTGATATACATGGTCAGAATGCACACCACTCTTTAAATAGTGAATCCGCGCAACGTATATTACTGGATGCATTTGCGGGTGCTGATACAGAAGTTGCTCTGGTACGTGAAGCCTATCAGCGCTGGCATGAAGCCAAAAAAGAGCTGGAAAAAGCGCAAACACAGGCTGATAGTCTGAATATTGAGCGTGAGCGCTTGCAATGGCGCTTTGATGAGCTAAATGCCCTGAATCTTCAAGAGCATGAGTGGGAAAATCTCAGTCAGAGTCATGATTCATTAGTACATGCGGCGGAAATACTGCAAACGGCGGAAAATGTAGAAGAAGTTCTCAATGGTGATGAGGGTTTGCAAAGCCGTTTGTATCATTGCCGGCAGCAACTGGCTGCACTGATTAAAGCAGCTCCTGCTTTTGCAGACAGTGTGGCATTACTGGAATCAGTAGAAGCAGAATTGAGTGAAGTCAGTGCGTATTTGCGTGAAGCCACTGCCAGTGTAGAGACTGATGAAAATTTATTAGCACAGCAGGGACAGCGCATGCAGGAGTTAATGAGTGTTGCGCGTAAATATCGGATCGAGCCACCACAATTGCCTGAAGAGCTAGAAAAAGTTGAATCAGCTCTTAATGAACTGGAGGCGGCTGCGGATATTGAAGCGTTACAGGCGCGGGTAGTAGAACGCGAAAATGAATATATGCATGCAGCACAGCAATTATCAGTGAAACGCCATCAGGCAGCGAAAAAGCTGGCGAAACAAACCACGGCTCACATGCAAAATTTATCAATGCAAGGCGCACGCTTTCATATTGAATTGTTAAGTGCCTCACCATCTGTGCATGGTCTGGAGCAGGTACAGTATCAGGTAGCTGCCAATCAGGGCACGCCTTTAAGAGCAATGAGCAAAGTCGCTTCCGGTGGTGAGTTGGCACGTATCAGTCTGGCTCTGCAAATGGTTACCAGTCAGTATAATGCGGTACCTACATTGATTTTCGATGAGGTGGATACCGGTATTGGCGGAGCTGTAGCTGATGTTGTTGGTCACGCACTGCGTAGTCTGGGGAAAAATCGTCAGGTGCTGGCTGTTACTCATCTGCCGCAGGTCGCAGCTTGTGGTCAGCAGCACTGGCAGGTGCGAAAACATAACAGCAAAGGGCAGACTGTAAGTGAAATAAATGTACTGGCTGCGACTGATCGGGTGAATGAGATTGCACGAATGCTTGGCGGCGAAACCATTACCGATACCACACGTAATCATGCCAGGGAAATGCTGGAGCTGGCGCAAAGATAATTCTGCTATTACGAATTTATCTGCAAGCTTTCTGATTTTTCAATGTATATATGTCATTACTGCAAAAGCCGGAAATGATATTTATTTAAGTAAATAATTATAAAATAACGTTTATCTGCTTATGTTTTATGCATGCTGTTCTTGATTACAACAGTTTTAATAACAAAACATATTCTGATAATTTTCCTGTCAGCGTGCATTTTTATAATATAACTGATATAGACTGGAACGGGCTGCTTTAGCCTGAGCAAGGTGCATACGTTCAGTCTGTTTCATGCGCGATGTATAATAATAACTTTCAATATTCTATGATGAGTTGCTGATGAGTGAACCACACAGTGATAGAACACTAGATGTTATCGATTTAAATTGCCCGATGCCGATTTTACGTGCAAAAAAAGCGCTGGCAGTAATGGATAGCGGAGAAGTATTGCTAGTACTGGCAACAGATAAAACTGCTCCTGATGATTTTGCAGCTTTTTGCCGGCAGACAGGACATGAATTATTGCATCAGCAAATCAGAAATGATGATGTAATAATGATGTGGGTAAAACACCGCTAAGTTTTTCAGACGGTAATTTATTACAATTAATTACAATATTTTGTTAACTTTATTCAGGTTCAGGTTGTAGAAGCTGCGACAGAATAGTACATTAACCTATTATTTTTAGCTGTGTAACACACGCTGATAGAACGGATACAGATGCAGACTCTCACTATAACCCGTCCGGATGACTGGCATCTTCATGTGCGTGATGGTGCAGCATTAAAGGCAGTATTACCTTTCAGTGCACGGCAAATGGGGCGAGCCCTGATTATGCCAAATCTGAAACCACCGGTAACCTCAGTTGCAGCAGCACTGGCTTATCGTGAACGTATACTTGCTGCAGTACCTGCGGGCAGTCATTTTCAGCCATTGATGACTTTATATCTGACTGACCAGACTACTCCGGCACTGATACGCGAAGCCAAAGAGGCAGGTATTATTGCGTGTAAGCTTTATCCTGCCGGTGCCACAACTAACTCTGCGGCTGGTGTCAGTGATTTGTGGGCTTTATTGCCAGTATTGGAAACCATGGCTGAAACAGGCATGCCACTACTGGTGCATGGTGAAGTAACCAAAAGTGAAATTGATATTTTTGACCGTGAAGCAGTATTTATTGATGAACTTTTACAGCCGCTATTACAACGTCTGCCTGAACTGAAATTAGTATTTGAGCATATCACCACTGCACAAGCTGCTGAGCTGGTGATTCAGGCTGGTGAAAATGTGGCTGCTACGGTAACACCCCAGCACTTGCTCTACAATCGCAATGCTTTACTGGTAGGGGGAATCCAGCCTCATCATTACTGTTTGCCGGTACTAAAGCGCGAAACCCATCGTCAGGCACTGTTACAGGCTGTAAGCGGTACACAGTCACATAAATTTTTTCTCGGTACCGATAGTGCGCCGCATGCTCAGCACAGTAAAGAATGTGCTTGCGGATGTGCGGGTATATTCAGTGCCTTTGCTGCTATTGAGTTATATGCGGAAGCTTTTGAGCAGGCGGGAGCACTGGATAAATTACAGGCTTTTGCAGCAGAAAACGGTCCGCGGTTTTATGGTCTGGAAATCAATAAGGAAACCATTACACTGGAAAAAATAAATCGCACAGTGCCACCATACTATCCGTATGGTAATCATGAACGACTGATTCCGTTGCGTGCTAATCAGACCATTAGCTGGAGTGTGGTAAATAATTAAATATGCAAGATTCAACTCAAATTACAGACTGGCTATCAGTACAAGCACATCAAACCGAAATTCGGGTGCGCGGCTTTCACATAGATGTATACCGCCATGTTAATAATGCACGCTATCTGGAATTTCTGGAAGAGGCACGCTGGCATTATTTTGATGAAGCCGGCTTAACGCCAATGTTTACTGAAGCCGGTTGTGGAATGGCTGTGATAAATATCAATATCAGTTACCGGCGCAGTGCCGGTTTCGGAGATGATTTGCTGATATCTACTGCTTTGAGCAAAATACAACCGCGCAAAGTAGAAGTTAATCAAACGATTACTCTTAAAAATACAGGACAGACAGTTGTGCAGGCTGTGGTGACGTTTATGGCTTTCGATCAGCAAAGCAATAAAGCAATTTCTTTTCCTGCTGCGATACAAGAACGATTTAATGCTATCAGGTAACAATATGAGTTAAGTCAGTAAAAAACCCTGCGCTTAGCAGGGTTTTTTACTGACTTAACTCAACCACTATCAGGCTTTACCGTCAGCTTCCCGCAGCATGGCGTAAATTTCATCTTTCAGGCGCAATTTTTCCCGTTTCAGTTCGTCCAGATTATCCAGACCACTGGTTACCGGGTTATTAGTCAGACCTGTAATTTTATCGTCCAGTCGGTTGTGTTCTTCGAATATATTAGCAAAATGGGTATTTTCCGCCTTTAATTTGGTAATCAGGTCGCGATATTCAGGAAACATATAACATCCTTTACAGTTGGTTAAAATGATTTTTATTATTTTGCATTAATTATAGCTTAAGGTATATAAGATTGCGCTAGTTATGACGTAAAAAGTAACAAGAGCATGTTAAACTGGCACAATAATACATACGGGAGTTTATAATGTATAAACGGTTAATGGGTTGGATAGGCGCATTTATTCTGGTTTTAAGCCTCAGCGGGTGTGGCTATAATACAATGCAGTCACAGGATGAGGCTGCAAATGCTGCCTGGTCGGAAGTGCTGAATCAGTATCAGCGTCGTGCTGATCTGGTACCCAATCTTGTGAATACAGTTAAAGGCTATGCCAAACATGAACAACAAGTTTTAACCGACGTTACTAATGCCCGTTCACGTGTAGGCAGTCTGAATATGACCAGCAGTGATGCTGATAATCCGGCAAAAATGGAACAGTTTTCACAGGCACAGGGAAATCTGAGCAGTGCTCTGAGCCGCTTGCTGGTAGTAACAGAAAATTATCCTGATCTGAAAGCTGATCAGAGTTTCCGGGATTTACAAGCGCAGCTTGAAGGCACAGAAAACCGTATTGCTCTGGCACGCAACCGCTATATTCAGACAGTACAGGTTTACAACACTACTTTGCGTTCTTTCCCGAACAATATCACAGCCAAAATTTTCGGAATGCATGTTCGCCCGAATTTTGTACCGGAAAATGAAGCGGCGGTAAAACAGGCACCGCAGGTAGAATTTTAATTCGTTTTCTGTTGTTATTTTATGTGATTAATTAAACAGCCAGTTTGTCAGAACTGGCTGTTTGCATATCAGTATAGTAAGCAGCTGCTACTATTGTGCTAATTGTTTTTTTGCAGAATCTGACAAAATGGAAATTAAAAATTTATATGGTTGCGGCTATTTTCCGAACAGACAGGAGTAATTGTTAAACATACCAGCAGTTCGATAAAAACTTGCAATACTAACTGTGGAAATTTGCTGTATCGGACTGAATACTTGTATTCTGTTGTAATAACAGAATCTGTTTGTCTGAAAGTATGGAGTCAGATAATAGTGGTCTTTTATCCTGACAATCAAAAGGTTAGTATGAACTAAAATACAAGCAAATTTGCTTTTATGGCACTAAGGTTGCAAAGATGAACATAATACGCTTATCTGTCCACAGGCTACTCGGTCTTTTTCTGGGCTGTTTTTTTGCAATGCATTTGCTCGCTGCCAATGGTTTGGTTCCTGTACCAGCGCTGACTGATCCGGTAATGGATACAGCCAATATGTTACAGCCTGCTACCCGTGCAGAATTAAACCAGCAGTTACTGGCGTTCAGCCGGCAGCATGGCAGCCAGATTATAGTATTGACAGTTCCGGCTATCTCACCGGAAACACCTTTTGACTATGCTACGCGTGTTATGGATAGCTGGAAACCGGGGCGTAAAGGAATTGATGACGGTGTACTGTTGTTGCTGGTGCGCGATGAACATAAAACGTTTCTGGCACCCGGTCGCGGACTGGAAGGGGCTATTCCTGATGTTTATGCTAAAAGAATTCTGGATGATGTGCTTCGTCCGCAGTTACGGGCAAATAATGCAGACGTAGGTGTACGTGAGGCTGTAAATCAGCTGGAGAAGCTGATTAACGGTGAAAAATTACCGGCACAACAATCTGCACATCAGGAATCTGATGATTCAGGCTCAACAATTTTTGGAATTCTGTTACTGATATTTATAGCCGGTTCATTTTTGAAAAATATATTTGGTAATACGCTGGGCAGTGCAATTGTCGGATTTCTGGTATTAAGTTTTGGCTGGTATTCGGGCTGGAGCCTGTTTGCAGCGATTATTGGTGCAATTCTGGCATTCATAATAGCGCTCATTTTTGCCGGTAATATTTTTATTGGCGGCTCTGGCGGAGGTAGGGGCGGTTTTGGCGGTGGTTCAGGAGGCGGAGGGTTTAGCGGAGGAGGCGGCGGCTATGGTGGTGGCGGAGCCTCCGGTAGCTGGTAATACTGGCAGTCATCATTGAATTCCCCGTTAAATACTGACAATTTGTAAATTTTACGTAAAATAATGTATAGTTATTTATTTGTATGATTATGATTATTTAGCATTTCGTTTCTGGTGGGCATACATGTCTAAAGTCGGTTATGGTATCTTTTTTCTGCTGATGTACTTTTTAGTCATGCGTTATAGCGTGTTCGGAGTGCTGATTGATATTGTACTAATCATACTGATTATGTTTTATCTTCGGGCTGTGCAGATTGTAGATGATGGTACTGAAGCATCTATCGCTGCCGACAATAATCTTTATGTAGTTGTTATGTTTGAAGTGGCCGGTCAGATTTGTGCAGCTAAAGGACATGTTTCTGATGAAGATCGGTCGCGTGTCTATGACATGATAAAAAAAATGCAGCTGGATGCAGAAACTGAAGTTTTGTCGCGTTATGCTTTTAATATGGGGCAGACAAAAAATTATCCGCTCAGAATCAGACTTAAACAACTATACCGGGCTTATAGTGATGACAAGCGCGGTTTAATGCTGTTTTGTAAAAATATGCTTGAATTAGCGCTGATTGACGGACGGCTGCATAATAATGAACGGCGCATTCTGAATATCATAGCGGATGAATTTCATATTCCTTATGCACAAATGCTTATTTTTGCCAGCCAGACTATTCATCAGGAAAATGAATACCGGCATTACTGGCAGACCAACGAGCAATGGAAACAGCAGCGTCAGCGTGCGCGTTCAGAGCAACGCCGACAACAATATCAGCAACAGCAGAAGCAATATCAGCAGCAATATCAGCAGCAATATCAGCAGCAATATCAGCAACAGCAACAACAGCCTGAAGAACCGTTTGGTTCTGATCCTTATCTTGTACTGGGTATATCAGCAAAAGCGAGCCCGCAGGAAATTAAACAGGCATATCGCCGCCTGATGAATAAATATCATCCGGATAAACTCATTAAGCAAAATCTGTCGGAAACTAAGATGCAGCAGGCAACTGAACATGCTCAGCGTATACAGGCAGCCTATGCTTATGTGAAACAGTTACGCGGATTTGTTTAGATAATAAATAAGGGATTATAGAATCTATATTTATTTCAAAATATATAACCCTTAGAATTTTGTGATTTTCCAATCAGAGAATTTGTCAGAGCCAGCTCTGATAATAGGTTGGTTTTTATGTTAGAAATCATTTTTGCTCTCTGGCAATATCTGGATTTTTACTTTACAGGCTAATTTTCCCTGCTAGATCAATTAGTATCGTTATCATCAAAATATATGCTAACTAATGTCGCCAGCAATAATATTCGTTACATCTGACTTTCCGGTTTTCTGTTTTTATATGATATATATTGTTTTTGTTATCAGCCTGGTAACAGCAGCATTTTCTTATTAAGAAAATTTATGGTAGTGTAAGTAGAATACTGATTATTCTGGAATTAATTAAGTAACTCAATATATACTTTTTAATAAATCTGCGGTGCTAACTATGAAATCAGATATACAGGAAAAAGCAGAATATACGAGCTTAAATAAACTCAATATGCAATTATTACCACGTATCTGGCGCCACTGGATAAATCCGCGCCAGCGGGTAAGTAAATATTTTCCTGCTCTTGCATTGCAACAGCTAACTGAACAAATTACATTATCTGAGCAACGTCATACCGGACAGCTACGGTTTGTGATTGAATCCAGCCTTGATACAGCGAATTTGTGTCATCACACTACGGCACGCCAGCGTGCACAATATTGGTTCGGAAATCTGGGTATATGGGATACTGCTGAAAAAAGTGGTATTTTAGTTTATGTACTTTTTGCTGATCGCGCAGTAGAAATTATTGCAGACCGGGGTATTAATACCTGTGTGAGTATGGTGCATTGGCAGCAGATATGTAATCGCATTACTCAGGCATTTCAGCATCAACGATATATGGATGGTTTAACTGCCGGACTGGATGAGCTGACGGAATTACTTGTGCAGCATTTTCCGCGTACACATGCCGGTACTAATGAACTGGCTGATGAAGTTATTCTGCGCTAGTTTTGAAAAGCTAAGTATTTATATAAGTAAATTTTCAAGATACTGTAACGGCTTAATATTCAATTAAGTTATCAGTGTGCAGTATTTTCAGTAAATTAGCCCATAATTACAAAAGATGTGGAATTAATTATTAATATTTCGTGATAAAACGCCATAAATAGTTTTTTTGAATTAAATTTATTTAATAATATTAAAATACAAATATATAAGGTCTATAATATATCTGCGGCTTAAAAGGACAGATTGACAAAGAGGGAATGTGCATGGCCGCAGGTAGTTTGACTATCGCACGTAAGCATAAGCCGGAATAATCTGATATTGCATGACGGGGTTATTCTGGCTTCAGTTTGTCTGATGAATGCACATTCAGCGCAAACGTCCGATAATAATGTTCGGAGCCTTGATTAACAGCATGATTTTATCTTCATTTTTCAATTGCATAGTTTGTGCACTATGACAGGTAATACTGGCGGTCAGGCTGACAGCTGCGCCTAAATCCACAGTAATCACACTGTTTACAGCACCAGTATCTATTTGGCGTATTTGGCCTGTTAGCTGGTTACGAGCGGATATTTGTAAATTCGGATCGGGACGCGCAAGCATAATGGCTGATGCCTGAATGAGAGCCAGTGCATCAACGCCGACAGCCAGTTCCATCTGTTCACAACTGTGTCTGGTAAGAATGGCTACCAGTTCCTGTCCGTTGCTCAGTTGCAGATGAACCTCATTATTTACAGCTCCTTCAATGATTTGGCTGATTCTTCCGGCGAGTTGGTTATCAGCACTTAAATCCAGATTCATTTTTTGCCATAAACTATGATGACTATTGTCAGCGTTAGCTTCCAGTTGCCGGATGAGTTGCTGATGACGTTGCTGCATAGTGTGATAATAATTTAAAAAAGCTTCACCAAAAGCTGTTAATACACTGTTCCCGCCGCCCTGACCACCGGTTTGCCGCAAGACTAAAGGTTCAGGCGCCAGATTATTCATTGCATCTATGGCATCCCATGCTGCTTTATAACTCATAGGTACCGCTTTAGCCGCCTGAGTAATGGAGCCGAAACGCCGGATATTTTCCAGTAATGTAATCCGTTTGCTGTTGCCAATTCGCTGGCCGTTAATAGTGGGAATCAGTTCACTGTTAAGATTAAATTCATTCATTGCGATTGTTACGGGGAGCTGAGTACAGACATCCATTATCCATATGCCAGATTTGAGCGTCAAAAGCAGCTGCATCTTCCGGATCGTGAGTTATCAGTAGCATGGGTAAGTTTAATTTCTGCTGCCAGGCAGATAACTCAGAACGCATTTGAGCCCGTAGCTGAGTATCCAGTGCAGAAAATGGTTCATCCAGCAGAATAGCCCGCGGCTGAGCAATCAAAGCACGAGCCAGAGCCACACGCTGGCGCTGCCCGCCGGACAGATGAGCCGGATATTGTTCTGCTACCGAATTGAGCTGCATAGCAGTCAGCCAGTGTTCAACTTCTGTATACCGGCTGCGTTTTTTCGGATTGAATAAACCATGACAAATACCGCAGGCAATATTCTGCCGGACATTTAAATGAGGAAAGAGGGCATAATCCTGAAATACAAAGGCCAGTTTACGTTGTTGCGGGCTAAGATTAATATGCTGCTGTGCCTGAAACAGAGTAACACCATTCACATTAATATGCCCCTGTTCAGGAGTCAGCAGACCGGCAACAGCCTTTAGCATCAGACTTTTACCACTGCCTGAGGCTCCCATAATAACTGTACGCTGTGACTGACAGCACAGGCGGATATCCAGAGTAAAATGACTTCTGTCATTACGCTGAAGGGTTTTCTGAAAATTAAAATCTAACATAAAAACCATTGGCCGGATTAAAAACAGACAAAGCAATACCGGAAAACAATATTGTTTAATTCAGGTATCGGATTATTTAAGATTGGTCATAGGTACTTTGCCGGATAAAAGTTTGCCGGTAATTAGTAATATCAGAATACAGACCACAGATATAATCAAGACCAGAGTATTGGCCAGATAGTCATCTCCGGCCTGTACTGCTTCATATACGGCAATCGACAGGGTTTGTGTCTGCCCCGGAATGCTGCCTGCCACCATCAGCGTAGCACCGAATTCACCCATACTGCGTGCAAATGCCAGTAATACGCCGGCCAGAATACCTCTCCAGGCCAGCGGCATAGTAATGCGCAGAAATACTCCGGCATTACTGATACCCAGAACACGCGCTGCCTGCTCCAGCTGGGAATCCAGGCTTTCAAATGCAGCACGTGCCGGTTTAAATACCAGAGGAAACGATACGATTGTTGCTGCTACAACAGCACCCTGCCAGGTGAAAATCAGATTAATACCCAGATAATGTTCCAGCCATTGACCAATAAAGCCATTTTTTCCAATCAGTACCAGTAAGTAATATCCCAGTACCGTTGGCGGCATTACCATTGGCAAAGTGAGAATGGTATCAATCAGTTCCTTTCCCCAGACAGTTTTACGGGCAAGTACATAACCTATACCGACCCCCAGAACCAGATTGATAGCAGTTGCCCACAGGGCGATTTTAAGTGACAGGGCAAGAGCAATCCAGGCCGCAGCCATTATCTACTCCTTAAAATAAAAATTCAGACAGATTCGCGGGAGGATAACTGCCGGTGGAAACATACTCAGTGTGCGCTTTGAAAACCGTAACGCTTAAGAATCTTCTGACCTTTTGGCGACTGGATAAAATTAATAAAGCGGCTGGCAGCCACTGGTTCTTTACTGGCTACCGTCTTAGCAATCGGATAGCTGATTGGCTTACTGGTCGGGATGGTTGCAGCTACACTAACTTTATCCGGCATAATGGCCGCATCTGTGCCAAATACGAAACCGGCTTCTGCTGACTGATTAGCTACGTAATCCAGAGCCTGACGGACATTATTCACATTCACAATTTTAGGCTTTACCGTACTCCATACTTTTGCCTGCTCCATTGCTGCCTGAGCATAACGTCCGGCCGGTGTAAAAGCGGGGTTGCCCAGTGCAATATGTTTGATACCTGGTTGCTGCAGATCTTTCAGTCCGCGTACATTCAGATTGCTTTTTTTCGGAATAATCAGTACCAGACTGTTATTTACAAAATTAATTCTGTCCTGTGCCCGCACAAGATTCTTAGTCTGAGCCTGATCCATAGTTTGCTGATCAGCAGAAGCAAATACATCTACAGGCGCACCGTTTTGCATCTGCTGAAGCAGAGAGCCTGAAGCTCCGAAATTAAGCAGTACTTTATCCTGAGGATATTGCTGCTGATATGCTTTGGCAATGTCATTAAATGCATTGGTCAGACTGGCAGCCGCTGAAACTGTGATATTGGCGGCAAGTGAAGCAGTGCTCATTACACTCAGGCTGATTGCAGTAACAATAGTAGTCAGACGAATGTGGTTAAAGCGCATATTTTATCCTTATTTGAAATAAATTATTATCTGGCGCTGGGTCGGGCAATGCCGATTATAAAGGAAAATTATTGCTAAATATACCTATGTATATAGCGATAGATAGTCATAGAGATGTTCGATACAACATATATGTCATAGCAAATAAATAATTTATAAATCAATTTGTATGCAAAATATTCATGACTAATAGAAATAATTTATTGAATAAATTATTTCTATTTATTGCTAATGTAATAACTTGTATTTTAACCTTTATACTAATTAAATTCGGAATTTAAATGAAATTGTAATTATTTATTTAAAGTAGAAAATACTGATAAAATTTTATAATAGTTTAAATAAGGTATTATAATAGGATTAAATGTTAGTATAAATTAATTTTCTAGCATAATTAGTAAGCAGTGCGGGGATGGATTTCCTGCAAATAAATAATAAAAATTTTATTAGGAACATACACACATGAACCTGACAAGACGCCAGTTTTTCAAGGTTACCGCAGCAGGTGCCGGCGCGACAGGACTGGCAGTGATGGGCATGGCTCCTGCCACAGCCTTTGCTGAAGTCCGCCAGTACAAGCTGTTGAGGGCTACAGAAACACGTAATAACTGCACATATTGCTCAGTTGGTTGTGGTACGTTGTTGTATAGTCTGGGTGACGGTGCCAAAAACGCCAAAAAGAAAATTTTTCACATAGAAGGTGATCCCGATCATCCGGTCAGTCGCGGCAGCTTATGTCCTAAAGGCGCCTCACTGATTGACTTTGTTAACAGCCCGAACCGTGTATTGCATCCGCAGGTTCGTGAAGCCGGAAGCACAGAGTGGAAAGACATCAGCTGGGATGAGGCACTGGATCGTATTGCCCGCCTGATTAAAGAAGAACGTGATGCCAATATTATTGAAAAAAATGCTGATGGTGTTACGGTTAACCGGCTGGAAAGTGTGGGTATGCTGTGCGCTTCTGCCAGCTCCAATGAAACCGGTATTCTGACTCAGAAATTCATGCGTTCGCTTGGGTTGGTTGGTGCTGATTCACAGGCACGGGTTTGTCATGGTCCGACAGTATCAGCACTGGCTGCTACGTTTGGTCGTGGAGCCATGACCAATACCTGGACTGATATCCAGAACGCCGATTTTATTCTGGTTATGGGTGGTAATGCCGCTGAAGCACATCCGGTAGGTTTTAAATGGGTTATTGAAGCCAAAAAACAAAAAGGCACCAAACTGATTGTTTGCGACCCGCGTTTTAACCGTACTGCCTCTGTAGCCGATCATTATTTGCCGATTCGTTCCGGTACCGACATAGCTTTCCTCGGAGCGGTAATCAACTGGTTGATTAAAAATGATAAAGTGCAATGGGATTATGTTAAAAACTATACCAATGCTGCCTTTATTCTAGCTGATGGCTATGGTTTTCATGAAGGTCTGTTTTCCGGACATGCCGATTACACGACTGAAGACGGCAGCGCGGCACCGGAAGCAGCTCCGAAAGGTGCCAAAGGCGGGGCTGTCTATAATAATGCCAGCTGGACATACGAGCTGGATGAAAACGGCTATGCCAAAGCAGACCCGACTCTGGAAAATCCGCGTTGCGTCTGGCAGATAATGAAAAAGCATTATGCCCAGTACACCCCGGAAATGATGCACAAAATTACCGGTACACCGATTAAAGATTTTCTGCTGGTGTGTGAAGCTCTGGGGGCAACCTCGGCAAAAAACAAAGCCGGTACAATTCTGTATGCACTGGGCTGGACTCAGCATACTTATGGTTCGCAGAATATCCGTACCATGGCCATGATTCAGCTGATTCTGGGTAATATCGGTATGCCCGGTGGGGGTGTGAATGCTTTACGCGGCCATTCCAATATTCAGGGCTTGTCTGATCTTGGTTTGCTGTCTACCAGTCTTCCTGGCTATCTGAGCCTGCCTAACGAAAAGAAAAATCCGACTTTTGCTGATTATCTGAAAGTTCAGACACCTGCGGCCATGCGTCCGGGACAGCTTAATTACTGGAGCAATACGCCCAAATTTATGGTAAGCCTGCTCAAATGGTTCTTTGGTGATAAGGCTACCAAAGAAAATGACTGGGGCTATGACTGGCTGCCGAAGTGGGACAAAATGTATGATGTGCTGCAAATGACCGAAATGATGTATCAGGGCCAGATGCACGGTTTGCTGGTACAGGGTTTCAATGCCATGGGTTCCTTTCCGGATTCTAACCGTATCATCGAAGCATTTTCCCGCCTCAAGTGGATGGTAGTAATGGATCCGCTTAATACCGAAACGGCTACCTTCTGGGAAAATCATGGTGATGCGCATGACGTAGATTCCCGCTCTATCATGACGACAGTGTTCCGCCTTCCTGTCCCTTGTTTTGCAGAAGAAAATGGTTCGATTGTCAATTCTTCACGCTGGCTGCAATGGCATTATGCCGGAGCCGAAGCTCCGGAAGAAGCCAGAGCCGATCTTGAGATTCTGGCTGATTTGCATTTACGTATTAAAGCTCTGTATGAGAAAGAGGGCGGTAAAGTACCTGAACCGATTCTGAATCTGAGCTGGCCGTATAAAGTACCGCATTCACCGACACCGGAAGAAATGGCACAGGAATCCAATGGCTGGGCACTGACGGATATTAAGGACGAGAAGGGTAATATTATCGTGCCTAAAGGCGGGCAGCTGGATAGCTTTGCTCAGTTACGCGATGACGGCACAACAGCCTGCGCCTGCTGGATTTTTGCCGGTTCCTGGACTAAAAACGGCAACCAGATGGCACGGCGTGATAACAGCAATGCCGGACTGGGTAATACCCCGGGCTGGGCGTGGGCCTGGCCGGCAAACCGCCGTATTCTGTATAACCGCGCTTCCTGCGATCCGTCCGGCAAAGCCTGGGATCCTGACAGAATATTAATTCACTGGGACGGCAGCAAATGGATTGGGGCGGATGTGGCTGACTACAAGGCAGATCAGGCACCTGACACTAATATGAATCCGTTTATCATGAATGAGGAGGGTGTTGGTCGCCTGTTCTGTACCAAAAAACTGGTAGATGGCCCGTTTCCAACATTCTATGAGCCTACTGAATCACCGGTTGGCAAAAACCTGCTTTATCCTAAAGTACTGAATACACCCGCAGTGCGCTTATTTGACAGCGTTAAAGGTCGTATCGGCAATAAAGATGAGTTTCCTTGTGTCGGCACTACATATCGTCTGACAGAGCATTTTCAGTTCTGGACGAAATCCGTGAAATTGCTGATGATTGCTCAGCCCGAACAGTTTGTTGAAATCAGCGAAGAGCTGGCAGCACAAAAGAATATTGCTAAAGGCGATACAGTTAAAATCAGTACTAAGCGCGGCTGGGTAGAGGCCAAAGCCGTGGTAACCAAACGCCTGCGTCCGTTGGAAATTAATGGGCAGACCGTCCATCAGATAGGTATTCCCCTGCATGGTGGCTGGGTGAATGTTGGTGAGAAAAAACAGTTTCTCATTAACACACTCACACCATTTGTTGGTGACTGCAATACACAGACACCAGAATACAAAACCTTTTTATGCAATATCGAAAAAGCGTGAGGGGAATAAGTCATGGCTTTACAATCTTTGGATATAAAACGTCGTTCGGCTACTAATCAGCTCACGCCGCTACCACAGGCAAGAAAACCCATTGAAATTGCCAAACTGATTGATGTTTCGACCTGTATAGGCTGCAAAGCCTGTCAGGCTGCGTGTTCGGAATGGAATGACATTCGTGATGAAGTTGGCACCAATCATGGTGTATACGATAACCCGATTGACCTGAGTGCGGATAGCTGGACGGTAATGCGGTTTTCTGAAACCGAGCAATACGGCAAGCTGGAGTGGCTGATTCGTAAGGACGGTTGTATGCACTGTTCTGACCCGGGCTGTCTGAAAGCCTGCCCGTCACCGGGTGCAATCATTCAGTATGAAAATGGTATCGTCGATTTCCATCAGGAAAACTGTATTGGTTGCGGTTACTGTATTTCCGGCTGCCCGTTTAATATTCCGCGTATTTCGAAAAAAGATAACCGCGCTTACAAATGTACCCTGTGTTCAGACCGTGTGGCCGTTGGGCAGGAACCGGCCTGTGTGAAAACTTGTCCTACCGGCGCTATTCATTTCGGCAGCAAAGAAGACATGAAGTCTTTGGCCGGGGAGCGTATAAAAGACTTAAAACAGCGCGGTTTTGAGCAGGCAGGGCTCTACGATCCACAGGGTGTGGGCGGTACCCATGTTATGTATGTACTGCATCATGCGGATAAACCCAGCCTGTACCATGGTCTGCCGGACAATCCGCGTATCAGTACCACCGTTAAATTATGGAAGAGTATGCTCAAACCGATAGCAGCATTCGGTATTGCTACCGCTGCTTTTGCCGGCTGGCTGCACTACATTACCATTGGTCCGAATCGCCCTGACGATGATAAAGAACAGGTTCTGAATCGTGAAGGCGAAATCCTCAAAGATAAAGGGGACGCATAATGAAAAGATTATTAATTCAGCGATATAAAAAATCCGAGCGGTTTAATCACTGGGTAGTAGCCGGCTGCTTTGTGCTGCTGGCTGTTTCCGGTCTGGGTTTTTTCTATCCGTCTTTTTTCTGGCTCACTGAAGTTTTCGGTTCTCCGCAATTGGCACGCATCCTGCATCCGTTCATCGGAGTGGTGATGTTTCTGGGCTTTTTTATCCAGTTTTTCCGCTATGTAAAATATAATTTTTTTGAGCGGGATGATATTAAATGGTTACTGGGAATTAAGCATATTCTGCTGGGAAGAGAAATTGGTGATACTGGCAAATATAATGCTGGACAAAAATGTATGTTCTGGCTGATGTCCATCAGTATGGCACTGCTGCTTATCAGCGGGCTGATTGCCTGGCGGCAGTTTTTTTCCGGATATTTTCCAATTTGGGTGGTACGTATCGCTTTGCTAGTGCATTCTGCCTCTGCTATTCTGCTGATTGTCGGTATTATTATTCATGTATATGCCGCATTGTGGATTAAAGGCACAATTCCGGCGATGGTGGAAGGAGTGGTTAGTCAGGAATGGGCGAAAAAGCACCATCCACGCTGGTACCGCGAAATGATGGCAAAAAAAGAAGCCAAAGCGCAGCAAAATTCCACTTCACAGACAACTGAATAATTTAAATAATCATCATCTGTAGTGCTGTCTGTATGGCGTATTGTCATACAGACAGTAAAATTTTATCTTCTTGCATGATTCGGTTAATATGTCGGTACAAGTCTTTTCCGGCTGTTACCGGTTCATAAATACAGAAACCTCATGAATTACACCCCCGCCCAAAATCGCACTGTCTGGGTGGCACAGGCTGGAGAATGCAGTAGTACCAGTGATAATATCAGTGCCGAAATCCCAGTAGCACTTGTTTATAACGGTATCTCCCATGTCGTATTAATGGCTACGCCCGCTAATATTGCCGAACTGGCATTGGGTTTCAGCCTGAGTGAAGGCATCATTGAAAATGCAGAGCAAATTTATGCGATTGAAATTACTGAACATCTGCATGGAATTGTGGCTGAGATTGAGCTGGCCAGCGCAGCATTTGCACGTTTGAAAAGTCGCCGTCGCCAGATGAGCGGACGCACTGGTTGCGGACTGTGCGGTATTGACAGTCTGGCAGCTGTTCAGCCAGAAATAGAACCGGTTTTACGCGATTGGCATGTAGAATTTAGCATAATCGGGCGTGCTTTGACCGATTTTAACCATCATCAGCAACTGCGGGCGCAAACTGGTTCAGTTCACGGCGTGGCGTGGGCTGACAAGGCAGGTAAGATTGTAACCGTCCGTGAAGATATCGGCCGGCACAATGCTTTAGACAAGCTTATTGGCTGGGGATTACATGCAAAAGTGGATTGGAAGCATGGTTTTGTGGTATTGTCCAGTCGCGCTAGTTTTGAAATGGTAATGAAATCAGCAATAACCGGTATCGGGTGTATCGTGGCCGTATCTGCGCCCACCACCTATGCCATTGATTTGGCTCACAAGGCTAATATCACGCTGGTGGGTTTTGCGCGTCATAATCGCCAAGTAATTTATACCCATCCTCAATTTTTTCATCCTTAACGCATGTTTAAAACAAAAAATAATAGAATATACTCTATTGTTTTTGTTTCGCTTTTTAGATTGAATAAGAACTATATTACCACTTACAGTAAGGACGACTATGTTATCGATTATCAAACGATATAGCCGTAATTTGGCCTGGCAAATTTTAATCGCACTGATTATGGGGGTAGCACTGGGATTATATCTGCATACTTTTTCAGATCCTTCTCATCCCTACTACAAAACCTATCAGTCGTGGGTAATCAATGTATTACAACCGATGGGGGATATTTTTATCCGCCTGATTAAAATGATTGTGCTGCCCATCATTCTCAGTACGCTGACATTGGGTATTGCCGGACTGGGTAACTCCAAAAGTCTGGGTCGACTGGGCGGTAAAACCATTCTGTATTTTGAAATTATCACTACTATCGCCATTGGTGTGGGTTTACTTTTCGGTAATCTGTTTCACCCGGGTAGCGGCATTGATATTTCCAATCTGCACCACAGCAATGTCAGTCAGTACGTACAAAAAAGTGAAGCACTGGCCGAGAAGCCTCATGGTCTGGTTATAATGATTCTGGACATGATTCCGCATAATATATTTGATTCGCTTAGCAGCGGTGAAATTCTGCCGGTAATCTTTTTCTGTGTGTTTTTTGGTCTGGGCTTAACTAAGCTACCTGATAATCAGCGCCTGTTCTTTTCAGATTTTCTGAAAGTGATTTCAGACGTAATGTTCAAAATCACCAATATGATTATGCGTTACGCACCTATCGGGGTATTTGGTCTGATGACTGTTACCATCAGTAAATTCGGTTTCGGTTCGCTGATTCCGCTGATGAAACTGATTTTAATAGTTTATCTGGCGATGATAGTATTTACTCTGGTGATTCTGGGTGGCGTGGCCTATTTCTGCCGCTTTAACATTTTCACTATTATCAAAATTCTGAAAGATGAGCTGATAGTGGCTTTCTCAACCTCCAGCTCAGAAACTGCGCTGCCAAAAATGATTGAGAAAATGGAAGCATATGGCGCGCCGAAATCTATTACCAGCTTTGTGATTCCTACCGGATATTCATTTAATCTGGATGGTTCTACGCTGTATCAGAGTATTGCAGTTATCTTTCTGGCGCAGTTATACGGTATTTCTCTGTCGGTTAGTGATCAGGTAATGATTGTGATTACGCTGATGGTAGCTTCTAAAGGTATTGCCGGTGTACCGGGTGTATCGTTTCTGGTACTGTCTGCCACGCTGGCTACAACATCCATTCCGTTAGAAGGTCTGGGCTTTATTCTGGGTATCGACCGTATTCTGGATATGGGACGTACTGTAGTTAATGTAATCGGTAATGCTCTGGCTTCATTGGTTATTTCGCGCTGGGAACATGATTTTGATGATGAAAAAGCGCGGGAATATGAGAAATCACTTGGTATTAAATAATTAGTTTTCAGTAATAAAAAGGTTCAGAAATTTCTGAACCTTTTTTGTTATCCGATTTATCACATTTTGAAAAACAAATTGATAAGAGACATTATCTTTCTCTATTGATGGCATATAGAAAATCATAGACAGTAAATCCAGACAGAATACCTATTTTTGGTTAAACTTGGTTATTTAATTTGTTGATAATGATAACGGTACTATTACCTGAACAAGTAATATCGTTATATAACCGCGTTGATACATGAAAACACAAGCAACACCAGAAACCATACAAGCACAGGAATTTTTTCATATCCCGTTCTGGCAGCAGCCTCCTGTTGATATTTTCAGCCGGCGCGCATTACGGCTGAATGAATTGGCTGTAGAAGATAATAGTGACTGGCAATCATACTTACAGCTACTGGCTGTTATCAATAATGCTCAGCAAAATTTACTGGAGCAATATGCACAGGAAGCCTGGGTAATTCCTGAGACTGATAAAGATGAAGTTCCGCTTACTCTGGCATTACTGAGTGCCAATAGAGGCCTGATAGAGCGTCTGTTTACCGATTTACATGCTTTATTGCAAGCAGATTTGTCACCAACTGCTCAGCAGGTATGGAAAGAG
Source organism: Snodgrassella sp. W6238H11 (assembly GCF_016100525.1). NCBI lineage: Bacteria > Pseudomonadati > Pseudomonadota > Betaproteobacteria > Neisseriales > Neisseriaceae > Snodgrassella > Snodgrassella sp. W6238H11. The sequence continues at coordinate 64,355 of NZ_JACFSH010000001.1, forward strand.
TTATTGCAGCTCGACAGTGAAAGCCGCAACCAGTTATGCCAGCATGCATTTAATCAGCAGCTCGGAATAGCTCAGCAGGATTATCAGGTCTGGGTAAATGCAGTGGTGCAGATTGTTTATACTCATGCAGCGTTAAATCTGGCTGCTACAACGGTAAAACCTCTGTCTGAACCGGGTTTTTGCCCCTGCTGTGGTACTGATGCTGTGGGTTCAGTAATAGTCGGACAGGGTGAACTTGAAGGGTTGCGCTATTTGTGTTGTGGTGTATGCAATAGTCGCTGGCACAGTGTACGGGCACGCTGTAGTTTTTGTGATAATAGCCGTGATCTGGGCGTACACCGGATTGAACAGGTGAAAGAAGGTGTATTGGCTGGTGCAGAGGCGGAATGCTGTCCCAGCTGCCATGCTTACCGCAAACGTTATCGCCTGGCCAAGCAACAATATGCTGATCCGATTGCTGATGATTTGGCCTCTTTAGCTCTGGATATACTGTTGAATGAAGAGGGATGGCAGCGTGGCGGAGCTAATCCGTTTTTACTGATGGGAAAAATACCCAGACATTAAATTAAGCTAAAGCTGTTTGGCTTGAATAAATGATAGGGAGTCAAACAGCTTAAATAAGAAAATCTGATCTTACAGATGGATAATAAAGATGAAAAAAGCGGAGAAGTTTTTTTCCAGAGTAATTGGTCCTTTAATTATCGTATTGGGGATAATCTGTTTAGCTGAAAGTAAAAGCAATCACCAGCACTATTATCTTCCTTTGCAAAATAAAGCTAAATATCTTTTATCATTGAATTGTGCACCAAACCAATGTACTACACAGGGGAGAATGATATATAACCATCCGGAAAATATATCCGCTAAATCCATCAGTACACCAATTTATCATTTTCGCTATTATTTCCGGATAGCAGATAAAACCTATATTAATGATGATTTGCGTGTTTTTAGTGAAGGTTTTGGTTTTACCAAAACCGGACTGCGCTATTTTCCTGCAGGAGGCCTGAACTCAGCTGAATTTTTTTCAGAAGAAATCATTTTTGACCCGGCTAATCCAAATATAAATTTACCCGCGACATATGCAAAAGTTCTTCATGAGATTCCCAGCCCTTATGGCTTTTTTGAAGGTTTTTTTATTATTATAGGGGGAATTATTCTTACTCTAATCAGCTATTGGAATAAAATTTTTTTAAAAAACAGGCTTGATAAATAATTAAAGAAGTATTTCTGATACCCAATTAAAACTATTTTTTATTATTTCATCGTAAAGTAATTTATTATCTTTATAAATAAGACTGATATTACTCAGACCTTCTAATATAACCATTAATTGATTGGTTATTGCCTCATTTTGTGGGTTTTGCCGGAGTTTATCGCGGATTAAATTTCGAATAAATTCTTTATGCTCCATAACCAGCTCTTTTATTGCATTGTCGTTATGGATTTCTTCTCTTGCTCTGACAAATAAGCAGCCATTAAAATTGTCTTGATTATACCAGTCTAAATGCCATTTAAGTATCTGAATAATAGACTGTTGCTGGTCAAGATCAGCTATTGCTTCGGTAAGTTCTTGTTTAAATCGCAAGTCTCTTAGTTTTAAAACTTCAAAGATTAAATTGTCTTTGTTGCCAAAATGTTTATATAGCGTTGTTTTAGAGCAACCTGACTGGTCTCTTATTTCATCAACTCCTACGTTGCCAAAACCTTTTTGATAAAAGAGTTGTTCTGCTGTATCAGCAATTAATCTGTATGTTTTTTTCATTTATTATCCAAAGTGTTTGATAAGTGGACAGATCTGTACTATTATAAAAGTGAACAGATTTGTTCACTTTTGTGCTGGCACTAATTGCTAACACTCAAGCTAATCTTATAGGATATAAAGAATAATGAAACCATTTTTTTTCGGCAAGGAGAAACTGCCACCAAAGCCTACAAATAGTGAATTATTGCAAAGTCTGACCGGTGGTTTCGTAGCTATATTTTTTCTGATCTGGTTTAGTCGGGTAACCGGCTATACTTTAATAATGGCGCCATTTGGAGCAAGTTGTGTGATCTTGTTTGCTGTATCTCAGTCACCACTTGCGCAGCCAAGAAATGTTATTCTGGGACATTTAATTTCAGCTTTTTGCGGGTTACTGTTTTTAAAGCTATTCGGTCATGATGTTATTATTATTGCTTTGGCTGTAGGCATAGCAATTATCGCTATGCAATATTTTCGGGCAGTGCATCCACCAGCCGGTGCTAATCCATTAGTCATTTTATTAACAGCAGATAAAATAGATTATGATTTTACTTTTCTATTATTTCCAGTGCTGTCCGGGTCAGTAATATTGGTAGCAATTGCTTATTTAGTTAATAATCTTTTTAATAAAACGCATTGGCCTGTCTATTGGCTGGCACTCTTTAAAGAAAAGGAAAAATAATAATAAACCTATCATGTTGTTATCAGTAAATTGAAAAAACTGTGTGATACTTTTTTGGCGCAGAAAATTGGTCAGAAGATAAGGTAATCCAGTGTATATCAGCTTATGATAAGCTCGTAATATCCGCTGAATCAGCTGTTAAAAAAATCTTAGTTGAAATGATTTATTAATCTTTTCATGTACTGATTAATGAATCATAATCTTTTGTTTAATAAAAATATTTCAGAATTTATTGTCTGAAGACTTCGATAAACTTCAGATAGATATTAGTCGAAATCGATTTTCACGCCTTCTTTTTTAAGTATATTAGTTGCAATATTCATATCCGGCAGTGTTTCGCCGAAGTAAACCCGATTAGATAATTGCTGAGTGAATATCGAATGTATCTGATTAAATGCACCAATAGCGGTGAGATGGGACTGACCTTTAGGATCTGTAATGGATAAGACGGATTGAGTTGGCCGGTTGGTCGAATCTGTACCTGTGATATTGATTAAAATACGGTGCTCATCACCTTTACCCGGATTGTATAGCAGTTTCTGGCGAAATGTTTTAAAACGTTGCGTTGAGATTAAACGCCAGAAGCCACTATGAATTAATACATAGAAAAGGCGGTTGGTTATATTGCTGTTAAAACCAATTCGTGTGGATACTGATCTGGCTTGGGTTAACATTGGCAAGGTTAACTGATCAGGTGTATCAAAGCGATAAACCCGAAAACGTTTTTTTTCTGTAAAGCTGACCAGTCTGCTGTCTGAAAATGGCATACAGCTTTGAGTGTGTCTCTTGGCGACGACTTCAAAAGGAATCAGCATTCTGTCCATATAATCTACAGAATTGATTCCTGCGTTATCTTGCATAGAATAGAGAATATTAATATCTATGCTGTTTATCTGCTTGAATTTAAGTGTGTGCCGGATTATCAGGCTGGCAGCTACGCCAGCCATCCATGTGGAAGAAAATACTATGGGAGCATGCAACTGGTCGAATGTATGGGTATAGGTAATCGCTGTTTTTAATTTATCCGTCCAGCGAGTAATATCAAGATAGGCAATCTGATTTTTGATGGCAAAATGCAGTACGCGGTTATCGGGATCATTGGCCAGGGTTACGATTAATTGGGGTCGGATATTGTCTGGAAGCTGTGGTGCATTAATATCGAATTGTATTGCAGATGCTCTGGATAAGGTACTGGCAAATGCAGTTGAAGTATGTATATTGCGCCCGCCAATAATAATATGTACATCCGGATAATATAGATTTAACAGTGCCGCTACTTGTTTGCCTACTACACCATAGCCACCGATTAATAATACTGACAGCTGATTGTTCATGCAGACTTTCTATTTTAGGTTGATTGACCTAAAATAATATACTAAATAATTTATTTTTGGTCAATTGACCTATTTATAAAAATCATAATGTATTTCAGATATTAAAAAAGATAAACTTAACTCACTTTTTGTCAAATCATTACCACATCTTTTAGAAATGAATTTACCGGATGATTTTGAAATTATTTATCCTAATATGATTATGAATAATCATATTAGTTTAGGTTCCTCCACGAATGATTTTTTTAAATCTCGAAAATACCAACTTATGGCTTGGTTCAAGTAGTAATCCTGGTAATGTACATGGTGTTAGAGTTAATATTGAGCCGTTCAATTCAAATGTTTATATTGATATTTTATATCAACATGACCTTTGTAATGCTAATAGTGTACACACATTTTCAGAAAGTTTGATTAGAGCTTTAAATATGTTGATTCTATAAAGTTGATTATAAATGACTGACAAGGGGATCGTTGAAAGATTTGTTGTTAATATACGTAATGTAAACACAGTATTGCAAGGACGCGGAACATGCCTCATGTGGCGGCCAGGACGGCCAGCCGGGATCGGGATACTGGTCGTTACCAGAGCCACCGACCCGAGCAAACCCTTCTCTATCAGATCGTTGACGAGTATTACCCGGCATTCGCTGCGCTTATGGCAGAGCAGGGAAAGGAATTGCCGGGCTATGTGCAACGGGAATTTGAAGAATTTCTCCAATGCGGGCGGCTGGAGCATGGCTTTCTACGGGTTCGCTGCGAGTCTTGCCACGCCGAGCACCTGGTCGCTTTCAGCTGTAAGCGTCGCGGTTTCTGCCCGAGCTGTGGGGCGCGGCGGATGGCCGAAAGTGCCGCCTTGCTGGTTGATGAAGTACTGCCTGAACAACCCATGCGTCAGTGGGTGTTGAGCTTCCCGTTTCAGCTGCGTTTCCTGTTTGGGGTCGTTTGCGGGAAGGGGCGGAATCCTACGCTAAGGCTTTGGCCAGCGATATTCTCCGGTGAGATTGATGTGTTCCCAGGGGATAGGAGAAGTCGCTTGATATCTAGTATGACGTCTGTCGCACCTGCTTGATCGCGGCCGCGATAGCTAGATCGCGTTGCTCCTCTTCTCCATCCGCGTTCCAAGCTGCGGAAAGGCACCCATAAGCGTACGCCTGGTCGAGCAGGCGACGCGGATCGACGTCCAGCGCACGAGAGAATGCGTCCGCCATCTGTGCAATGCGTCTAGGATCGAGACAAAGGTCGTCTCTGTCAGCCGGATCGTAGAACATATTGGCGGCGCCAAAGCCCACTTCACCGACCAGACCGACGGGATCTATCACCAGCCAGCCGCGACTGGAGAACATGATGTTTTCATGATGCAGATCGCCATGTAGCCCACGCAGTTCCGAGGCATTGCTCATCATTTGATCGGCTATAATCGCCGCGTGGACGTAGTCAGTTTGACAACCTGCGTTTTGATCATCGCGCGCCCGCTGAAACAAAGCTGCAAAGCGATCCCGGATCGGGAGAAGGGCAGAAGGCAGGGGTTCCTCAGATGCGGCATACAGCTTCGCCATTAGTTCCGCTGCAATTTCGGTCGCCTGGTAGTCGCCGTGCTCGGCAACGATGTGAGAGAGCATTCGCTCCCCGGCATATTCGAGCAACATCAGATTGTTCTCACGACCGAGCAACCGGACTGCTCCCCTCCCATTGCGCCATACCAGATAGTCGGCCCCGCGCAGTTCATCAGCAATGTCTTCTATAGGTTTCAATCCCTTGACGATTGCAGGAGTCCCGTCTGGCAATGAAACTTTCCAAACGAGGCTGGAAAAGGTGTCCGCAATGAGAACAGGTTGCGAAACGTGCCAATGAGCAGGAAAAACAGGCGGCATGAACATCAACCCCAAGTCAGAGGGTCCAATCGCAGATAGAAGGCAAGGCGTTCGCGGTCGGGGGCTTCGATCCCCAATACATTGAATAGGACAGCGAAGGCGCGCTCTGCTTCATCTGGCGCTGCCCAGTTCTCTTCGGCGTTAGCAATCATGAGTGCCAAATCGGCATAGCGATCTGCTGTTCCGAGCCGCCCAAGGTCGATCAGACCCGTGCATTGAAGAGTTTTAGGGTCCACCATGAAGTTCGGCATGCAGGGATCACCATGGCAAACAACCATATCGGTGCGCTCTTGGTCGAGCCGCACCGGTAGCTCTCGTTCGACACGAGCCAAAAGATCGAGCTGCGGCGTACTCTTGTCCTCGTCCGGTAAGAAGTCGGGATTGACGGCATTGCGGGACACCACATCAACGGCGCGTCCGAACATTCGCGACAGCCTGCGCTCAAACGGACATTGATCAACCGATAGGCTGTGAACAGCGCCAAGTTGCTGCCCCATTGACGGCCACGCTTTGAGCAAATCCGCTCCAGACAGATCAGCCGCCGGTACTCCCGGAATTGCCGTTATCACCAAGCATGCACCCTCCTGTTCCTCCTGCCAGTTGATGACCTCGGGGCAAGCCACACCTCGACCTTTGAGCCAAATGAGGCGGTCACGCTCTCCAGCGAGCTCACCGCGGCGGGAAGCAGGTGCGATTTTCGCGAAGGCATGCCCGTCACCACGTCGAAAAACAAAATCACCAGATTCTCCGCCTCTGACAGGCAACCAGTCAGAATGCGATTCACCAAAAAAAATATTAGTTCGATTCAATGGAGGTTCCTTCAGTTTTCTGATGAAGCGCGAATATAGAGAAATATCCCGAATGTGCAGTTAACGAATTCTTGCGGTTTCTTTCAGCGCCGCCAATACCGCCAGCCCGTCGCGCAAGGGGCGCGGCTCGTGTGTGCGGATGAAGTCAGCTCCACCTGCGGCGGCGGCAAGCTCTGCAGCGAGTGTCGCGGCCCCGACATCCCCCGGACCACGGCCTGTGAGCGCGCGCAGAAAGGATTTGCGCGAAACAGACAGAAGCACCGGCAAATCGAAGCGCAGCCGCAATTCATCGAACCGCGCCAGCACCGAGAGCGAGGTTTCGGGAGCAGCCCCCAGAAAAAACCCCATGCCGGGATCAAGGACAAGGCGGTTGCGTTTGATACCGGCACCCGTCAGCGCCGCGATGCGCGCGTCAAAGAACGCCGCAATGTGATCCATGATGTCGCCAGCGGGTGCCTCGCGCCGATCTGCCTGCCCGTCTTGCACCGAATGCATAACGACGAGTTTGGCAGATGATTTCGCCAATTGCGGATAGAACGCAGCGTCTGGAAAACCGCGAATATCATTGAGATAGGCCACACCACGCGACAAGGCATAGGCTTGCGTCGCGGGTTGATAACTGTCGAGCGAGACGGGAATGCCATCTGCCTTGAGCGCGTCCAGCACCGGCGCGATACGCGCGATTTCTGTGTCGGACGAAACAGGCGCGGCGTCGGGATTGCTGGATGCCGGACCGAGGTCGATCACATCTGCCCCCTCGGCCATCAGCTTACGCGCCTGCGCAATGGCTGCGTCTGGCGCCAGATACCGGCCTCCATCGGAGAAACTGTCCGAGGTTATGTTGACGATGCCGAAAATGATGAGCGATTTATTCATGGGGGCTTCTATAATAATAATAATCGAGCATGAGTCTCATACGGATGCTCGGGTCGAAAGGGAATCCCCAGGCGAGTAACCTGTTTGCGGTGATCCATTAGCTGCAGGAGCAGAATAGCATACATCTGGAAGCAAAGCCAGGAAAGCGGCCTATGGAGCTGTGCGGCAGCGCTCAGTAGGCAATTTTTCAAAATATTGTTAAGCCTTTTCTGAGCATGGTATTTTTCATGGTATTACCAATTAGCAGGAAAATAAGCCATTGAATATAAAAGATAAAAATGTCTTGTTTACAATAGAGTGGGGGGGGTCAGCCTGCCGCCTTGGGCCGGGTGATGTCGTACTTGCCCGCCGCGAACTCGGTTACCGTCCAGCCCAGCGCGACCAGCTCCGGCAACGCCTCGCGCACCCGCTGGCGGCGCTTGCGCATGGTCGAACCACTGGCCTCTGACGGCCAGACATATTAATATTTAGTTTACTAATTATTTTAAATATGAAATTATCAAATAAACGGGATTCGATTATAAATTCATGAAAAATTATTTTGTTCTTGTTTTAGTCGGATTTGCTGGTTTTATCTCCGCCGCAGATAATTGGGTTGCTTCACTTCTTTTACCTGACATATCTGAAGATTTCGGTATTTCAATTTCTCAAGTAAGTATAGTTTTAACTGCCTATTTAATTCCATATGGGGTACTTCAACCTGTCTATGGTTATTATAGCGATCGGTATGGTAGAAAAAAAATACTATTACTACTCATGCTTTGCTTATCAATCTCCACTCTATTGTGTTCGATAGCGCCCAATATTGCTCTACTTACTGTATGTCGATTTATCACAGGGTTATTTGCAGCAGGGATTATTGCAGTTTCATTAGGGATTTTAGGAGAGTTATACGAAAAAGAAATTTTAACTAAATTTGTTGGAATTTTTCTTGGTTTAATATTTTTAGGCCAGGGATTAAGTTCAGCAGTTGGTGGGTGGTTAATTGAAATAAGCAATTGGAGAAATATATTTATATTATTTTCAATATTATCCTTATTGTCATTTTTTTCCATCTTTTGCTTACCTTCAAGTGGCTATATAAATACAAAAAAATCGGCATTTATCAAAGCTATTTGTTCATTACTAGCACAGAATACATTACGTAAAATTTACTTTCTTGCATTCTGTAATGGTTTTATTGTGCTTGGGACATATTCTTATATTGGTGCTTATTTTTCAACTTCTCTTAGTGTTGATTATAGATATGTCGGTATTGGTCTTATGTTATTTGGTATTATTTGCTTTATGACGGGGTTTCTTAATAGATTTTTTTTGAAAAATATTGCAAATAGGAAAGTATTAATATCAGGGTTTTTTTGTTCGGTAATCTTGTTACTTATGCTCATGTGCCATAACATACTTCTGACTTATTTCGCAACAATGTTTCTTGGAATGGGATATATTTTAGTTCAATCAATTCTTGCGAGTAGAGCGCTTGAGCTTGCGTTAAATGATAAAGGTCTATCATCAGGTATAATTGGTGTCGCCATTTTTGGCGGAGGGGGGATTGGTACTTACCTGGGAAGTTTGGTATTAGATGTTTCTGAATATCAAATGCTATTTTTATTATTTCTTTGTTTAATTGCGGTTCCGCTTTTGATTTCTATGTGTAGCAAGGATGTTTAAAGTTAATTTATTCAACTAGAATTGGATTCTAGTAACAATGTAATGATGGATGTCGGTATGGTTACATTGAATCCTTTAATAGTCAATCCATGAGTGAATTTTGAATTTATCGTTTTATTTATTCTAATAACATAACTGTTTCTATCGAATTTTAGTAAACTTATTACATTGAAATCTAAATTAATTTCGGAAAAATTGTTAATTAGCTTATAAAAACTTTCTTTGACAGAGAATATTGATGGCTAAATTATCTCCAAAAAAAGAACAAATACTGACTACTGCCGCGCGGTTGCTGGCGACACGGGGCGGGGTGAATTTCAGTATGCGGATAGTGGCAGATGAAATGGGAATACGGCTAAGTAATCTGCAATATTATTTCCCTACGCTGGAAAAACTCTTTAGCGCGCTGGTTGAAAATATGCTGCTACTGGTTGAGCGGAAAATAAATCTTGCGCTAAAAAGTGATGCTGAAACGATGAGTGTACTGATAGATATCATTTGCTCAGAACTTGATGATGTTTACAATTGTCAGTTAATGTGGGAAATCTGGGCACTATCTGAACGAACCACAGAAGCTCATCATGCTATTGATTTGTTTTATCAGGAATATTTAAAAAAAATAGCTTGTTTCGTCCAATCACAGAATACTTTACTCAATAATGATGAAATACAGCGGCGTGCATTAATCATTGTTAGCTTGCTCGAAGGTATATGGGTGGTTGCGGGGAAAAAACGCTCAGGCATTGAGTTGGATACAATTAAGGCAGATTTACTGCATACGATTAATCTGATTATCAGCAGCACCTGATCACGATGCGCAATATATTTATAAAACAAATTGAGCAGTAATTTAAACCAAATATAGTCGGCCATTAGCAAATTGAAATTCTGCTCAGGTTATCAGATTATTTGGCTAATCAGATAATAAAATCAGAAAAATCCTGATTATATGAAAGCCGGAAAAAGCTCTCTTGCTCTTTCCGGCCTTATTTTTGCTGAATAATTTATTTTTTATATCGGATAAACTGTCAGCCACTGTCCCTGCTGAATATCAGTTTGTGCGGGAATATCGATTAATACCTGTGCATTCACGCAACCGGAAAGCATATGTGAACCCTGTTTATTTAATGGAATAACCTCCGGACCATTATTGGTAAAGCGCAAGGTTCCGCGCAGGAATTCGCGTCGTTTTTGCCGGTTCGGGTTTATGCTGAAAGCAGCTTTGGCCTGATAGCATTCGGGTAGTGCTTGCAGAATATGACGCCCGGCGGCTGTTTGCAGTGCCGGTAGTCCAAGCAGTTTGAAGGTAACAAAGCTGGCTACCGGATTGCCGGGCAGAAGCATGACGCGGCATTCACCGATACAGCCCCAGCCAAAGGGTTTACCCGGTTTTATCGCCAGTTTCCAGTGTTCTATACTGCCTAATTGTTGCAGTGCCGGTTTAACCAGATCACGATCACCTACAGAAGCACCACCGGAAATAATAATGCTGTGGCTGCTGGTGGCGGCTTTGGAAAGGGTTTCGGTGATGATATCGAGATTATCCGGCAGAATACCGCCGTCAATGATTTCAATAAATGTGTAAGTTTGAAGACAGGCCAGCAACATGGGGCGATTACTATCATATATCTGATGTTGCTGTAACTGGCTATTGCCGCTTACCAGTTCATCACCGGTGGTAAATACGCTTACACGCAGTTTTTGGTAAACCTGTAGTTCACTGAATCCCTGTGAGGCGGCCAGTCCGATTGCCTGAGCATTAAGTAATGCACCTTTTTCCAGTAAAGTTGCCCCTTGTTTCAGCTCTTCGCCCTGACGGCGAATGTTTTCATTGGCAACGGGTGTGCTGGTGCAGCTGAGGGTGAGTCCTTCAACGCAGGTGTTCTCCTGCATAATTACTGCATCAGTATTTACCGGAATTCCGGCACCAGTGTAGATACGCATAGCCTGACCGTGTTGCAGGGTTAGCTGTCGTGTATCTCCTGCTGCGGCTGTATCGGTTAGTTGCCATTCAGAGCAATCGAGTCCGCATATCGCATAGCCGTCCATAGCGCTGTTGTCGAATGCGGGAGAGTCTGTAGTAGCTATAATGCTTTGGGCGAGAATACGCCCGGCAGCCTGATTAAGCGGTACGGTTTCAGTATCGACTATGCGGCTTGCCTGTTGCAACAGGGCTTCCTGCCCTTGGTAAAAATCCATCATAAGGTTGTTTCTCCGCTGCGCATGCTGGTAAACATTGCGCTGCTGTTATAGTTGGTAAACGGAATATTGTCGGCAAAGGTAACGATAGCATGCCGGTATGGCAGAATGACGGAGCGGATACTGTGTTTGCCAGTGCTGTTAAGCTGTTGCCGGATATGTTTTAAGTGACGCCGCCGCATCTGACAAACGACAGGGTGCAGAGTGAAAGAATCTGCGGCGCAAACAATATCAAGTTCAGGCTGGCCGGATAGTTTCTGATACAAACCGGCAATGATATCGGTGTTGAGTAATGGCAGGTCACACGGTACTATTTGCAGATATTCAATAGCTTCCGGTAAATGTTGTGCAGCACTGATGATACCGGCAAGTGGTCCCATCCCGCTATAGGCCGGTAGATCAGAATATACGGGATAGCCGTATTTTTCTATTCGGGCAATATCCCGGTTGGCACTGATAATAATGTGCTCGCTGCAGTGACCAAGCTGATGCAGAATATGTTCCAGCAATGGCTGACCATTTAGTGTGAGTAGGGCTTTATTGGCACCACCTACACGGGTACCGAGTCCGCCGGCCAGAATAATCAGCCCGAGATTTGCATTTATTCCCATGACTGTGTGCGTAGCTGGTCTGTATGTTTCATTTCTACCCAGTGCTGCTGACCATTGGCAAAACATTCTTTTTTCCAGAATGGTGCTTCGGTTTTGAGGTAGTCCATAATAAAATGATTGGCCTGATAAGCATGTTCGCGATGGCCGCTGGCAGTAAGTACCAGTACTATTTGTGCGCCTACTGGTAATTCACCCACACGATGAATGACGCAGGCGTAGGGTAAAGACCAGCGTTCGCCGGCACGGGTGATGATTTTGCTGATTTCCTGCTCGGTTACTTCCGGCATATGAGTGAGATACAGATGACTCAGTGGTTGCTGCGGGTTATCGTTGCCGCGCACTTTACCAATAAAACTGACTACAGCTCCGCAATCCGGCGCATTTTTTTCAGCCAGTGCCAGCTCATGACTGAGGTTGAAGTCTTCTGTCTGTATTTGTATGCGTGTCTGCATTTTAACCTCCGGTTACTGGTGGTAGCAGTGCGATGCTGTCTCCGTCTCTAATGGCTGTGTTGCCATGCTGAATAATATTATTTACAGCAATTTTATATACTTTTCCCTCGGCCAGTACCTCGGAGAACGGTATTCCGCGCTGCCGCAGATAGGCGAGCAGGGTATTGCTGTCATCAAAACTGCATGCAAGCTCTTCCTGTGCCATGCCCAGTTCTTCGGCAAAGCGTGCCAGATAAATAACCGTAATCATGATAAAGACATAGTTAAACCAATAATCGTTTATTATGCCGTGTTTTTTCTTTTTATGGCAGATAGCTGCTGCTAATGCTATTGGATTTAAGTAATAATTTAGGATAAAATGCCGTTCTTTTCTTAATTATTCCAATCATTTGCCTTATTCTGAAATTTTTTCTGATAACAGGCTTTTACCTATCTCATGCTGATTGACCGCTTCAACAGACGTATTGATTATTTACGAATTTCGGTAACGGATAAATGTGATTTGCGCTGTACTTATTGTATTCCGCAGGGATTTACAGAGTTTGAAAAACCGGTCAACTGGCTGTCGTTTGCTGAGATTGAGCGTGTTGCCGGCGCATTTGCCCGTATGGGCGTGTCACGTTTCCGTTTAACCGGCGGCGAACCGTTACTGCGCAAAAATCTGCCCGATCTGGTAGCACGGCTGGCGGCATTGCCCGGGGTTTCAGATTTGTCGTTAACCACCAATGGCACGCAACTGGACAGGTTTGCATATGATTTACGCAAAGCGGGACTAAACCGGCTGAATGTGAGTCTGGATTCACTGCGGCGTGAATGTGTACAGGAGATTTCCGGTAAGGATAGCTTTGATAAGGTAATAAATAGTCTTCAGACGGCACGCGATGCAGGCTTTGAGCAGATTAAAATTAATATGGTGCCGCTGCCGGGGGTTAATACCGGTGATATAGAGGATATGGTGGCGTTCTGTATTACCAATGGCTTTATTCTGCGCCTGATTGAAGTAATGCCGATGGGTGTAAGCGCCCGCGGACTGGATTATTTTAATTTACTGGAACTGATTGAAAATCTGCGCCCGAAATATCAGTTGCATGAAAGTAAACGTGTCTATGGCGGCGGGCCGGCTAAATACTGGGAAAGTGCGGATGGCCGTTTTACTTTAGGACTGATTACACCACGTTCCCAGCATTTCTGTGCCACCTGTAACCGGGTACGTATGTCTGTTGATGGGACATTGTATTTGTGTCTGGGGCAGGAGCAGAGTATGGCATTAAAACCTTTATTAATGGCAAATTGTTCTGATGTTCTGCTGGAGCAGGCAATTCAGCAGGCAGTGGATTTGAAACCGGAAAAACATGAATTCAATGAAAAACCGGATAAAATTGTGCGCATTATGGCCAAAACCGGTGGTTAGTATCCTGGTTATTGCTGTTACCGGAAACCAAAAGCCCGCTCAGGAGAGCGGGCTTTTGGTTTAGAAATAAATCAGAACAGGATGAGTGTCCACGGTAACAGATAAGTTTGTACGACGGTAAATAAGCCGGCGATTACACAGAAAAGCAGGCTATGACGTACGGTAAAGCGGAACAGATCTGATTCTTTACCAGCCAGACCCACAGCAGCGCAGGCAATGGCAATAGACTGCGGTGAAATCATTTTACCGGTTACACCACCAACTGAGTTAACGGCTACAGCCAGTACCGGATCCATACCTACCTGCATAGCAGTATTAGCCTGCAGGGCGCCAAACAGAGCATTGGCAGATGTGTCTGAACCGGTGAGGAAAACGCCTACCCAGCCAAGGAATGGTGAGAAAAACGGAAATGCTTTACCGGTATCAGCCAGCGCCAGAGCCAGTGTGGAGGAAAGACCGGAATAATTAACCACGTATGCAAAAGCCAGTACCAATCCGATAGACAGTACCGGATAGCGTAAGTCGTACAGAGTATGTTTGAATGTGTCGACAGCCAGACGTGGTTTTATTTTTAATAGCAATATGGAAATAATGGCAGCCAGTAATATGGATGTGCCTACTGCTCCTAACAGATTAAGTTTAAATTCGGCTGCGATAGGGGTGTTTTCCGTTACGATAGGTGCGGTTTTAATCACCAGATTATCAAGCCACGGCCATTGAATTTTAATCAGGCTGAATGAGTTAAACCATTCTTGCAGCGGTTTGATTGTCCAGACCGCAACACAAACAGTCAGAATAATGAAAGGCGACCAGGCCAGGGCAATTTGTTTGGCGCAGTATTCTGAAGTACTGCGTTGTTTTTCAGGCTGCTGCATGCCGCTGAACGTAAATATCTGTTTCGGCTGCCAGACCCGAAGAAACAGTGCCAGACACACCATACTAACCAGGGCAGATGTAACATCCGGCAATTCAGGCCCGACAAAATTGGCTGTGATGAACTGGGTAGCGGCAAAAGAAACACCGGAAACCAGTAAAGCAGGCCATGTCTGACGAATACCGCGCATCCCGTCCATGATGAATATCAGATAAAACGGAATAACGACAGACATCATAGGTAACTGCCGGCCGGCAAGCTGGCCGATATGAAATGGGTCAATACCTGATACTTGTCCGCCAACCAGAATCGGAATGCCCAGTGCGCCGAATGCTACTGGTGCAGTATCGGCAATCAGACACAGGCCGGCTGCATATAATGGTTTGAAACCAAGACCTACGAGTAGTGCTGCACTGATGGCAACAGGTGCACCAAATCCGGCTGCACCTTCCAGAAAAGAACCAAAGCAAAAACCAATCAGCAGCAATTGCAAACGCTGATCTTTAGTAATGGACAGAATAGATGAGCGAATGATGTCAAACTGTCCGCTTTTAACCGTAAGATTATAGAGAAAAACTGCGGTAATAATAATCCAGGCAATTGGCCACAGACCATAAAAGAAACCATACAAGGCAGAGGACAGGGCGAGAGCGGCCGGCATTTTATATGCGGCAACAGCCACGATAATTGACAGAATCAGCGTAATGGCTCCGGCAACGTGGCCTTTCATGCGCAAAACAGTGAGTGCTGCAAAAAAAAATATAATTGGTAAAAGGGCTGCCAGCAATGTGAGATAAATGCTGTTACCTAATGCCGAGTAACTTTGTACCCATTGGTGCATATATTTCTCCTCAATGTATGAGTCTGTGTGTGATAAGTTGATTGGTATGTGCGTTTTTGAAAATGCTGAGTACTATTAATTTTTTTAATGCTAACTAATACATAATGCCTTGCAGGCTGTTACTTTAAAAAATAAAAATGTTAACGTCAATGTTTGTATTTTATATTTTAATCTTTGTAATTAAAGCCGATGCGGCTGAATAAGTCTTTTTTCTGTTCAACCAGAAGATAAATTTTCAATGATAATATATTAATTATTTATTTTATTAGATTTTAGTATCTGAGAAAGCAGATTATTTTTAATTATAGGCTGGTTTGATCAGGTGATTTATAACTATATTGTTAATTTGATGTATGCTAGTGATAGCAGAGTTTAATTACTGTCTGTATACTGATACAGCAGAATGATAGATGTACAGTACTTGATTGCTGTGCGGCAAGAATAATATGAATATTGTGCTGGCGCAGAAATGCAGCTGTTTGTATACCGATTGTCTTTTATCAGCCAAATTTAGGTAATAAGGAGAATTCCGGCACTGGCAATAAAATTGTGTTTGTCACAAAACTGTCATGTTGGTCTTTTACAATAAGTCAGGGTAATTCCTAAAATTAGGGAGAAAGCTGTGTCTGCTTCGTCTGCGGCTTCGTCGTCTGGGGCAATTATGTCTGTATCTAGTAAAACCAGTAAAGTAAGTAAAATTTTATTCCTGCTGATACTAATGGGCGGTCTGGTCTATGCCGGCGTTTGTATTTATCATGATTTGCAGGGAATTCCCACTTCTTCATTGCTGGTATATGCCTTATTAACAGTAGCCCTTCTGATTGCGCTGGCGTTTGAGTTTGTGAATGGTTTTCATGACACCGCTAATGCAGTGGCCAGTGTTATCTATACGCGTTCGCTTAAACCCAATACTGCGGTAATCTGGTCTGGAACGTTCAATTTTCTCGGGGTGATGCTGTCTACCGGCGCCGTGGCTTATGGAGTGATTTCTTTACTGCCAGTAGAGCTGATTCTGCATATGGGCAGTGATGTTGGCTACGCGATGATTTTTGCTTTGCTCTCAGCAGCCATTATCTGGAATCTGAGCACTTGGTGGCTTGGCTTACCGGCTTCCAGCTCGCATACCCTGATTGGCTCAATCATCGGTGTAGGGGTGGCTAATCAGCTGATGTCGGCACATCAGGGAACCAGCGGCGTAAGCTGGAATCAGGTAATTAATGTTGGTGAATCGTTATTATTTTCGCCGTTACTCGGTTTTATTCTGGCTGCTTTGCTGTTAATTCTGTCTAAAAAATTATTGCGTATTCCTGCTTTATATAAAGCACCGGAAAATGATATGCCACCACCCTGGCCGATTCGTCTGCTGCTGATTTTTACCTGTACTACAGTAAGTTTTGCCCATGGCTCAAATGACGGACAAAAGGGTATGGGGCTGATTATGCTGATTCTGATTGGTACTGTGCCCATGGCGTATGCTCTTAACCATACTGTACCCAAGGAAGAATGGGCAAAATTTTCAGCTCATTCAGTGGCAGCACAGAAAACCATTCATGATTTGCTGCCAGCGGGCTTCGTGTTACAACAAGGTACAGATGTGCGGGCACAGGTTACAGCTTTAGTGGAAAATAAACAGGGTACGCCGGAACAACTGGACGCACTGGCTCAGTTGGTAGAAATTGTGGCGCATGATGTGAGTAAAAGCGACAGTCTGCGTAATTTACCGCCTGAACAGGTAGGTAATATCCGCAACGATATGTATCTGGTGTCTGAATCAATGACCTTGTTGCAAAAAAATGCCCTGGTTCATCAATACAGTCTTAATCAGGTACAGATGGACAGTTTAAAGACATATCATACGTCAATTGATCATGCCACTAAGTATATTCCGGTTTGGGTAAAGGTACTGGTTGCACTGGCACTCGGACTGGGTACGCTAGTTGGCTGGAAACGGATTGTGGTAACAGTGGGTGAAAAAATCGGCAAAACCCATTTGTCCTATGCACAGGGTGCTTCTGCAGAATTGGTAACGGCCGCGCTGATTTTTGCTGCTGATCGCTTTGGTCTGCCAGTAAGCACAACACATGTACTGACTTCTGGTATAGCCGGTACGATGGCTGCCAATAAAAGTGGCCTGCAAAAATCCACAATTCGTAATCTGGTAATGGCATGGGTGCTTACTCTGCCGGTTTCCATTCTGCTGGCCGGAGGCTTATTCTGGTTTTTTCGGATGATTTTCTGAGTA
The DNA here is from genome assembly GCF_016100525.1 of Snodgrassella sp. W6238H11. NCBI lineage: Bacteria > Pseudomonadati > Pseudomonadota > Betaproteobacteria > Neisseriales > Neisseriaceae > Snodgrassella > Snodgrassella sp. W6238H11. Next base: position 81,972 of record NZ_JACFSH010000001.1, read on the forward strand.
TGTATTACTATTTGTGTTCTGAGTGGTTATAAACTCTGTAATAATTTGCCAAATGCTCTTGCATGGTACGGTATTTCACAGTTTAATGTCGGTTTAGTGGTGGCTGTGCTGGTGCACGTCATAGATACTTGCTTCCTCCCGTTTTAACGGGGCATACAAATTGGAAATCGTGTATGAAAAAATTACTGGTATTGTCAGCTATTGTAAGCTTGCTGATAGTTGCCTGCTCGGATGCCGGTACAGCAAATAAAGATGCTGCTTCCAATACTTCCAATAACGGAGTCATGAATCCGACTGACCAGCTTAATATCTATAACTGGTCTGACTATGTTGACCCTGATACAGTAAAAAATTTTGAAAAAGAAAATAATATCAAGGTTCGTTACGATTATTATGATAGTAACGAAACATTGGAAGCCAAAATTCTGATTGGTCGTTCCGGCTATGATCTGGTTGTACCATCCATTGCCAATGTCGGTCGGGAAATTAAAGCTGGTGCTTACCGGCCGGTAGATAAAAGCCAGCTGTCCTATTACAATAATATCGACCCGAATCTGTTGAAAATGATGGATAAGGTAGATCCGGGTAATAAATATGCAGTGCCTTATTTCTGGGGTATTAATACTATCGGTATCAATACCGCTATGGTAGAGAAAGCACTTGATGGCAAATTACCGGATAATCTCTGGGATCTGGTATTTAATCCGGAATATACACATAAACTGAAAAATTGCGGTATTTCTCTGTTTGACAGCCCTACAGAGCTGTATCCGCTGGCTTTGCATTATTTAGGTAAAGACCCGAACAGCAGTGAACCGGATGATATCCGTGCTGCAACCAATCTGATTAAATCCGTACGTAATGATGTGAAACGTTTTAGCTCATCAGGCTATATTGATGATATGGCTCGCGGTGATCTGTGTGTGGCTACCGGTTACGGTGGTGATTTAAACATCGCTAAAAAACGTGCTGAGGATGCTAAAAGTGGCGTGCATTTACAGGTGCTGGCACCGAAAGAAGGGGTTGGAATCTGGGTTGATTCGTTTATGATTCCTAAAGATGCCCAGAATGTAGCCAATGCTCTGAAATACATCAATTACACACTCGAACCTAAAGTTGCAGCGAAAAACGGTAATTATGTGACTTTTGCACCAGCCAGCAAACCGGCACGGGCACTGATGAGAAGTGAAATTGGTAGCGATCCCAGCATATTTCCTACTCAGGAAGTACTGGATAAGAGTTTTATCGTATCACCGAAATCACAGGATGCTGTGCGTCTGGCTGTGCGCCTGTTCCAGCAGGTAAAAGCAGGGCAGTAGCTGTTTGATATTCGCGCACGCAGGTTTCAATAAAAAACGAATCGTTCCGGTTCGTTTTTTATTTAAGATGATTAGCTTATCTTAGCGAATCATCGGAACATATAACTCTTTGAATGGGTGTAGTATGCTGATAATGGCAGAATCGTTATAGATATTAGCTGTCAGAATATGGGTAAACACTTATAATCAGAGGCTACAGCGCCAGTTCTGACTGCTGAAGGTCAGACAAAATTTGAGAGTGAATATCAGCATATTTTCATATAGCAGATAGTAAATCAATGAAATTATCAGTCATTATCGGAAATAATGGTTTTTTATTCATTTAAAATAAAAGTTTGTTCTGAGATTTACACGCTTAATCTTTAATCTGACTGGCTGCTCACGGCCGGATAAAAAGTGTAAAGAGCAGCAGCGTTAGCAGAATAAAGGTTTTAAAGTTTTAAATTGGATGGTTATGAAAATTTTAATTTGTAATGATGACGGTTATTTATCAGATGGGATCGCTTTACTGGCACAGGTAGCATCTAAATTTGCTGAAATAAGAGTTGTTGCTCCAGAAAGTGATCAGAGCGGCGTAAGCAATTCATTTACTCTGAACCGGCCTCTGTCGATTAAAAAAGCCGCAAACGGTTTTTATTATGTTAATGGCACGCCAACCGACTGTATCCATGTAGCTATGCATACCATGACTGACTTTAAACCTGATTTGGTTTTGTCCGGTATTAATCATGGTGCCAATATGGGTGATGATGTGCTGTATTCCGGTACAGTGGCTGCGGCTACTGAAGCTTTTCTGATGGGCATACCTGCACTGGCATTTTCAATTAATGATCGCAGCGGTGAGTATTGGGCAACGGCAGAAAAAGCCGTCATGACTATTCTGGAAAAAGTATGTGTACAGCCGCCGGCTGAACCGGTTTTATGGAATGTTAATATTCCGGCTGTAAAAGCAGAATCAGTGCAGGGCTATCGTGTGGCTAAACTGGGGCGCCGACACCATGACCAGTGTATCGTGCCGTATAGCAGTCCTCGCGGCGAAACCCTGTATTGGATTGGTGGCGTAGGTGCCGCTGATACTCGCTGGCAGGAAACCGATTTTAGTGATAACGAAGCAGGTTTTATTACCATTACGCCATTATCGCTGGACTTAACTAATTATCAGCAAATGGGTGCAGTCAGTACATTTTTACACGACATACAATGGTGACAGAAGTGGGACAGGGCGTAAGCTGGACCGGATATGAATTCCGGCGTGCACGAATGGTAGAGCGGCTGAAACAGATGGGTATTACCCGTGCTGAAGTATTGTCTGCTATGTCTGCTGTGCCGAGGCATGTATTCGTTGAAGAGGCTTTGCGTTCTCATGCTTATGATGATATGTCTCTGCCGCTGGGTTTAGGGCAAACTATTTCCCAGCCATATACGGTCGCAGTCATGACGCAGTTATTGTTTGCCAGACGGCCAATACAAAATAATCTGCGGATACTGGAAATCGGTACCGGTTGCGGTTATCAGACAGCTATTTTACAGGCACTGGGTTTACGTGAAATTTACTCAATAGAGCGTTTGCGTCCGTTACATGAGCGTGCCAAACAGAATTTACGTGCAGTACGTTTACTGGCTCATGCACGGCTGGTCTGTGGAGATGGTTATCTGGGTTTGCCGCAGGAAGCACCTTTTGATGGCATTATACTGACAGCTGCACCGAAAGAGGTGCCTTTGCCTTTATTACAGCAACTTTCAATTGGCGGGCGTATGGTTTTACCTTTGGATGAAGGCGGGGTACAGTTTTTATGGGTAATCGACAAAACTGCTGAAGGTTTTCAGGAAACCTGTGTGCAACAGACTTTATTTGTACCATTGGTAAATGATAATTAAACCAAAGGCATTCTGTCATTTTATTTTGCCGGTTTACATAATCACTTGAATCCAGGCATAGATACAATGCCTGTCAAACTGACTGATCACCTTTGCTGTCAGAAGAGCCTGAAAGAGTAAGCGGGATCACAGTATCAAATAACTGAACACCATTAAATGTATAAAAAATAGCTATCGTTATGAAATAACGAATAAATAATATGGGTTATGACGAAACCGACTGCTAATGTGCATTGCTTGCTGAAAAACTCTGTAAATAGCGTAAAATAATCTTGTCTTAGTATTTTTTAATGAAAAAATTAATGATGGCAAAGAGTTATTGCTAAACAATACAGAAAAAGCCGGAAAAATTCTTTGGCTCCTTCCGGCTTAATCTGAATAGTACTGATTCACTATGTTATATACAGTGATTTGGCTGTCAGAAACAGGTAAATCACAGTAATCTGGGAAAATAACTATGAAAGTAGCAGTATTCGTTGAACCCGGAAAAGTAGCTATACGGGAAATGGAAAAGCCGGTTATTCAGAAACCTACTGATGCCATTATCCGCATTATTCGTGCTTGTGTTTGCGGTTCTGATTTATGGTGGTATCGCGGAATCAGTACCTGTGAGCCGGAACGAATTGTCGGCCATGAAGCTATTGGTGTTGTTGAAGCTACCGGCAGCGCAGTAACTCATGTCCGTAATGGTGATTTTGTTATTGTACCGTTTACACATGGTTGTGGTCATTGTGCTGCCTGTAAAGCAGGTTTTGATGGTAATTGTCAGAATAAAGAAGATGAGCGCAACGGTGGGTATCAGGGTGAATATCTGCGCTTTACTAATGCAGACTGGGCTTTGGTGAAAATTCCCGGTCAGCCGCAGGATTATTCAGATGCTGTTTTAAATTCGTTACTTACTTTGGCCGATGTTATGGCTACTGGTTATCATGCTGCTGCCAGTGCTGAAGTAAAGTCAGGAGATACGGTAGTGGTGATGGGTGATGGAGCGGTAGGGCTGTGCGGAGTCATCGCGGCGAAACTGCGCGGCGCTGAACGAATTATTGCAATGAGCCGCCATCCTGACCGGGCAAAACTGGCAGAGGAGTTCGGAGCAACTGATATTGTGCCTGAGCGTGGCGATGAAGCGACAGAAAAAGTGTTGTCGCTTACCCGGCAGGCTGGTGCTGATGCAGTATTGGAATGTGTGGGAACTCAGCAATCACTGCAAACAGCAGTTGCTGTAGCCCGCCCCGGAGCAATTGTTGGTTGTGTTGGTATACAGCATGATACAGAAATTAAAACCAGCGATGTTTTCTGGCGGAATATCGGATTACGCGGCGGTATTGCCAGTGTCACCACTTATGATAAAAATTTATTACTGCAAGCTGTGTTAAATGAAGAAATTCAGCCGGGGAAAGTATTTACCCATCGGTTTGATTTAACCGATATTCAGGCTGCCTATCAGGCTATGGATCAGCGTCAGGCGATTAAATCATTAGTTATTGTCAGCCATGAATAATAGATAACTCCCGCAGCTTAACAAGCTGCGGGAGTTATCTGTATGAACAGCAACGCTTATTCTATCGATCTGATCAGAAAATTCCTTTCATACCTTCCGGTGTATAGCGTTCTCCCTGAATATTGATATGATTTTTCAGCTCATTCAATGTCTGAATATCTGCTGTATCCAGTTTTAACTGGCAAGCCTGATTATTTTCATTCAGGTATTTTTCACTTTTGGTTCCCGGTATCGGTACAATATGTTCCCATTGAGCGAGCAGCCAGGCCAGTGCGATTTGACCCATAGTGCAATTATATTTAACAGTCATGGGTTCTAATGCCTGAAGCAAACGTTTGTTATGTTCCAGATTATCATCCTGAAAACGCGGGTTGGTACGGCGGAAATCATTTTCAGCCAATTCATTTTTATTCTGAATTTTACCGGTCAGAAAACCGCGCCCGAGAGGTGAGTAGGGTACAAGACCGATATTCAATTCTTTTAGTAATGGCAGCACTGAATCATCTTCTATATGACGTGTCCATAGCGAATATTCTGTTTGCACCACATCAACCGGATGAACTGCATGGGCACGCTGCAAAACAGGGACAGAAACTTCACATAAACCGACATGGGCTATTTTCCCTGCCTGTACCAGTTCTGCCAGAGTCTGCATCGTATCTTCAATTGCAGCATTAGGATCTAAACGATGGATATAAAATAAATCGATCTGCTCAATGCCGAGTCTGGCCAGAGAGTCATCGCAGCATTGTTTAATATATTCAGGGCGATTATTAATGTTGCGGTTATAACCGGAAGTATTGTTTCTATCAATACCGCATTTGGTTGCGATAGTAAGCTGTGCCCGTACTGAAGCAGGCAGAGTTTTCAGTACTGAACCGATCAGTTTTTCGTTTTCACCACGACCATACATATCTGCTGTGTCAATCAGCGTAACACCGCTATCAATAACCTTGTGCATCATTGTGCTGGCATGTGCTGTATCTATATCACCATAAAATTCGCTCAGACCCATTGCTCCATAGCCCATTGCAGATACGGTAATGTTTTGTCCAAGTTTTCGTTGTGGTAAAGAATGGCTCATTATTTTCTATCCTCAGATTAGTTATATCTGAAACGCTTAATCAAATAATGCTTTTATTCGACTGCGGTCAGATAATTGTTAATTACTGATAGTGATAGTAATTAATTAACCTTGCTAAGAGAAATATAAAATCATTGATATAAAAAATATATCAATGATTTGAGTTTCTGAACCTTCCGGAAATATACATGTCACAATGGTGTATTAACTGAATTATGGTGCTTAAAATACTCAATAATGGTTTGTGTCACAGTATTTTCAGCCTGCTGATGCCAGAGCAGATGTATATCGATTGATAGTTGCTGTTCATATTCAGTAGTTAATTTTTTATATACCACTCCCGGGATATGTGCCTGTGCCATAGAAGCCGGAAGTAATAACATGCCTCTGCCCATGGCAATTTCCATCAGCATGGTTAAGAAATTAGGTAATTTCGGTTGTAAAACCAGAGAAGCAGTTAAGTTGCTGATGACTTTTTGCAGTTGATCATACAATCCCGGATTCTGGTACCGTTTACACCAGTACAGAGGTAAGTCTGTTACTGTATTTAAATCTATTTCATCCCGTGAACAGGCAGGGTGGTTTTCAGGTAAGGCCAGTACCAGTTTTTCCTGATAGACTAATAAACTATTTGCCTGATCATTATTTTTTTTATAATCTGAAATAATAACCAGATCAATATTGCTTTTATTAAATTCAGCTAATAGCTCTTTTGAAGAGTAGTCTTGCTGCAAAAGATCGATGTTTGGCTGGAATTTATTAATAAATTCGCTGAATAGCGGAATAAAATTAAAACCCAGAATTTTAGTTATGCCAACAGTTATTCTGTCTGTCGAATAATTATTAACATTGGTTATGGCCAGAGATAAGCCTTCCAGCCAGTTTCTGGCTTTGTCTCTGAATTGTCTTCCCTGTTCAGTAAGCATGACATAGCGGGTATTACGTACTAATAAAGTAGTTTGCAGCTTTTCTTCCAGCTCTTTGATTTGCATTGATAACGGAGGCTGACTAATACCCAGTCTGCTGGCAGCTTTGCGAAAATTGCCTTCTTCACATACTGCCAGAAAATATTGCAATTGTCGGACTGTTGGCAGATGTCGGCTGTAAATGGCGGAGTTATCGAGATTATGTTCTGTCTGAGCAGGTAATTGATTATACATATTTCCCCTGATTCATTGTTGTGCATCCGTTCGCAATTAAACTGTATAAGCGACAATATTTTCGTCAATCAGACTGGAAAAGCACATCATGCGAATGTTCAATGGAAATGATTTAAAAAAATCAAATCTAAAATTAAATTATCTGCAGGTAATTATTGATATCGTCGGGAATCATAACAGAAAAGATATAGTTAATGTTAGTATGAAAGTTAACGAGAAAATATTAATTAAATCTATAGAAACTAATAATGAGAGAAATAATACCAAATAATCTGGTGTAACAATCGTATGGAAAACTAAATATATGGTTTATAGATATCGGCTAAGCTGATTATCAATTATGCATTGGCTGGATCAGCAGAAAACAGATATTGTTGAAAATAAGTTGTGTCAGTTTCGCTTATGAATTCGTTTAGCTATTTTATTTAATAACAGAATCTCAAATATTGTCTGCAAATATGGATTTAGGTGTTTATGTATGATGTCAAAGAAAGTCTCTTTTTCACCGTTGGCGTTTACTTTAATTATTGAATTATTTGACTAATCTGTTACGTACATAAGCTCTGCGCTATCAAAGGCAATTGCTGTCGGAGTATTGAGCCCGGAACTGATCATTTTAAATTTTCCACACTTAATCATCAATAAATCAGCAAAATATAAATATCAAGAATGATAATAATCTTTTTTTCATAACGAGTTTCCTTATCAGTAAATTCCTGTATTTTTATTATTTATGATTATTTATGATTATTGTTAATAAGTTGAATACCAACTAACGCTAAGATCAGATTTAACGTTGATAACAGAACACAAATGGCAATTACTCCACTCCAGGTCATGTTTTGATAAACTATACCTAATAGATAAGTGCCAATACTGCCTCCTGCCAAACACGAAAGTAAATATAAAGACGAAATCGCACCGCGCGAATTAATTGGCACAATTTTATTAAGCATGGCTATAACTAATGGCTGAATGCCAAATACAAATAAAAACAAAGCAAAAATCCCGAATCCGATAACATACATTGCTGAGCTATAACCAATAGTCACAACCGATATACATACAGCTAGCAAACAGATGATTAAGAGAGACCGTTCTTTGATAATCTGTGATAATTTACCAGTAATTATGGTGCCAATAACCGCACTCAGACCGGCAAAATTAAGCCAGCCTAAAGTTGTTGCAGACAAATAAAAAGGTGAACTTTTCAAATAAAAAGTAAGCAATTAAGATAATCCTAAATAAACAAAAAATAGTAAAAAGCCGACTAATAAAAAAATAACTACCGTTTTATCAAGTAATAATTTAATTGCCGCTAAATAAGTACCCCGTGCACTATTAGCTGAAGGTTGGATTATTGAGCGTTTTATACTGTAAGGGACAAAAAAACATGTTGCAGTTATCAAACCTGCATAAATAATAAATGCAACTTGCCAAGACCAAAGATCGGTCAGCATTGCGACTATACTTCGACTAAAAATCATGCCCACAATAGAAGCTGAAATCATCATTCCCGTTGCTTGTGGTAACTTATGGTTAGGCGTGTTTTTAGCTGTATAAGCGAATAATGCCGCAGGAACAGCAGCAGCAAAAAAACCGATTAATGACATGGTGACCAAATACAACGTAAAAGAATCAACAATCACCGATAAAAATAAACAACAAACAGTTCCAATACTACCGACCAAAACTAACAACTTTGTCCGAAAGCGGGCCATAAATAAAAAAAGAAATGGCATAAAAAAAGCAAGATAAGCTGAATACATTTCTCGCTGCTAAAATATCGATATGATAGCTTTGAGAGATCTCTTGAAAAATAAGTTGGCTGATATAAACCGACCCGACTAACAGCATGATTAATAATGCTGATAACATTAAATTCGGTTTTGTCTGTACAAGATTTTCTTTAGACTTTGCTTCCATGAACAAAATCCCGATTAGCGAGTGATTGAGTTCAAGACAGGTTAACTAACAAAAAAAGAATTGAGAAATATATAATTTGTTATACGAAATTCGTATTGTAGAAAAAACAAGATAAACCAATGTAAAAAGCAAAGACCTCAATCATACTAATCTGATTGAGGTAGATAAATTGCAAAATAGCATAAAGGTCAGACTGAAAATATCAGTTAAATTGTTGAATTATTAAATAATATTTTGAAGCCTGACCTTTAAAATTTTAGTGTTAACAGTTAGTTGGATAATGAAATATCACGCCGTCTGAATATCAATGTGGCTATCAGGAAAAAAATCAATGCATAGACAATATTGGCTGCCAAGGTAATAAAAAATTCACTCTGGACAGGTTTTTCAACTGCATCCGCCATTAATTTAATCAAATAACTGTTTACATTTAATGGATTTAATTTGTATATCCATCCGTCTTCAGGTAAATGAAGATAAAAAAAGTTGATTATTTCCCAAAGATTATCAGCAAAGAAATAATACACAATACAGCTTCCGGTTACGAGTGCACTGCTGTTAAATACAGAAGAAAGCATCAGAGCAAAAGCAGTAAAAAATATTGTAATGGCTAATATGAATATGCTGTGTATTCCAGTGTACTTTAATATGATGCTAATTTCCGGCATTTGGTGAATTGTCAGTATATGTAATAATAGAGAAACGATTACAGATATAATCAGAAAAACAGGCATTAATATAGTAATCGCTGCAATTTTAGCCAGTAATATTTTGTAACGCTGATAAGGACGGGTCAGAATAAATTTAATTGTTCCTTTGGATATTTCAGAACTTAGAATATTAGATGAATAGATAATAGAGATAAAATTAATAAAACTGTAACAAATAGCGATACTAATTAAAAAGACTTGGTTACTATCATTTTTAGAAATTGAATGTGATGTATGAGTGGCCACAAAATGCATAGTGCTGAAATAAATAATTAGTGTCAATAATAATATTAGGGGTATGATAATGACACTTCGGGTGTTTTTAAGGTATTTACGCCATTCATTAATTAGTAATTTCATTTGTTGACCTTTTGTTGATTATCGTTTTTTATGCTTTGCAGAAAAGAATCTTCCAGAGAGTAATGAGTCAGCTTCAAACCAATTAAGGGAATATCATGTTGAACAAGAAGTCTGGCAATTTCTGCACGCGGATCGTGGTCAGTTGAATCAGTTGCAATTTCAAGATTATTGAGCTGACGGGTAACCTGATACCCGTTGTTCAGCAGAATTTTTTCTGCCGGTGCTAAATCTCCGTCTACTTCGATATGAATAATGTTATTGGATTTACCCAGAAAATCACTCATTGTTCCCGCATAGACCTGTCTGCCCTGATTAACGATAAAAATATCATTAACAATTTCCTGAAGCTCGGAAAGCAGGTGGCTGGAAATAATAATGCTGTTTCCATGCTGAACAAAATTTTTCATCAATGTACGAAAATCTTTCATTCCTTCCGGATCAAGACCATTCATGGGTTCATCCAGAATTAATACTTTAGGCTGATGAATAGTTGCGTTTGCGACGCCTAATCTTTGGCGCATACCCAGAGAATAGCCTTTGACTTTTTGGTGTTCTGCACCTTTAAGCCCGGTTCTGGTTAATGTTTGCATTAAATCATCTTTACTGATTGACTGACGGCTCATATCAGCAAAAATTTGCAGATTATTGAAACCGGACATGTAATTATAGAATTCCGGATTTTCAATGATGGTACCAAGATTAAAAGCTGCTTTTTCAAAGTCTTTTTGTATATTGTGTCCACAGATTTTAATGTCTCCGGAAGTGGGAAACATCAGACCTGTGAGTATTTTCAGCATAGTGGTTTTGCCGGCACCATTGGGGCCTAAAAAGCCCATAATCCGACCGGGTGCAATCTTGAAAGAAATGTTATCCAGAATCTTCCTGTTTTTAATCTTTTTGCTAACATTTTTAACTTCAATGAGATAATTGATTTTTCCCACTCTAAACCTTTCTTGTTCAGGGAGTTAAATTTATTGATTTTGTCGATGTTATATGAGTAAAGCAATACCTGTCTTTATGGTATACGGAATTTTTATTTTCCTTATTTATAATAATGTATTATACATAATTTAACAATATTAAAATGTCTGGTTTATTGGTGGTTTATTCAGCTGGACATGCTGAATATAAGTTGAGTGTTGCTTTTGAATCTTTTTTATATAATGAATCAGATAAATAGCTAAGCAGAAAAAATCTGACTGAAATAATTTTTGCTGTAATCGAAATTATCTACCAGAAAAATTCTGGGAATGATGTATAAATGGTCTGATTAAAGGATATCTGTTCTATAAGGATTATGTATTTGAATATTCGGGTTTGACGTAATAGGTTGTCTGAAAAATGTTTGTATATAATGAATAATAAAAAAGCACAGCTTATGCTGTGCTTTTTTATTCAATTTGGCGCGGCGGACGGGGCTCGAACCCGCGACCCCCGGCGTGACAGGCCGGTACTCTAACCAACTGAGCTACCACCGCGCAAGTTTTATGCAACGCATAAAACAGAAAACTGGTGGGTGATGACGGAGTCGAACCGCCGACATTCTGCTTGTAAGGCAGACGCTCTACCAACTGAGCTAATCACCCCTGCTTGGGAAAGACGCTATTAAACCAGATATGCCGTTCGCTGGCAAGTACTAGTGATGAAAAAATTAGTTCGTTCCCTGTAGTGACCAGTTTTCAAAAAGAATTACTTTGTCTCTGGGGCCGAGTACAACCAGAGTATCTGCATTTTTAAAACGGAATTCAGAGTCAAATTTGCGTAATTGATGAGCATTGCGGCGTACTGAGAGCAGTTTTACTTTCAATTTGTCCAGCGGAAGGTCGTCTACACTTTTACCTACCAGAAAAGCATCTGGCGGCAGAGTGAAAGCCTGACGGAAATAATGGATATTCTCATCAGAGACGGTGTCATCGCTGCCGGCAAATAAACCTTCAAGTGCCTGATAACGATTTTGACGAATACGCTGCATGATTTGATAGACTTCATCAAACGGTTTGCCTGAGCTTAATAATGCCTGACTGGCGAGTGTAAGGCTGGATTCTTTCTCATCAGAAACGATATCGTCTGCACCCATATTGGTTAGCACAGGAATGTTGTCGTCGTTGGTAACGCGCACGATTACCGGCATGGTAGGGGCAATCAGCATAATATTATTGAGAATATGCTTGGCCTCTGTCATGTTGTTGATGGTAATCAGTACGGTATTGGCACGTTTTAATCCGGCTGCCTGTAATACTTCCTGCCGTTTGGCATCACCGAATGTGACCGGTTCTCCGGCAGCTTTGGCTGTGGCAACCCGTTCAGCATCCAGATCAATGGCATAGTAGGGTGTATCCTCCTGTTGCAGGATACGGGCAATGCTCTGACCGCAGCGGCCGAAACCGATAATGAGAATATGGTCAGATTTGCTCATGGTATCTACCAGTATGCTCTGTAAATCAACTGCCTGTTCGTCCCAGCTGCGTTTAACCAGCAGTTTATTGATTTTATCTGCACTTCGCATAATAAATGGTGCCAGTATCATGGAAAGCAGGATGGCGGCAATGGCTGCTTGTTGCAGCTCAAGAGAAATGAGTTTTAATGCGCCGCTAATGGCCAGCATAACAAAGCCGAATTCGCCGCCCTGTGCGAGATACAAAGCTGTTTTAATGCTGTCGCCGGTATTTTCTTTCATGTAGCGGCTAATGCCAAATAGTACCGCTGCTTTCAGAATAACCAGCAGTGCTCCCAGTATCAGTATCATTAACCAGCTTGATTGTAAAACTTGTATATTCAGTTTCATGCCGATGGTAATGAAGAAGAAGCCGAGCAGTATGTCCCGGAAGGGGCGAATGTCATCTTCTACCTGATAGCGGTATTCGGTTTCTGATATCAGCATACCGGCAACAAAGGCGCCCAGTGCCAGTGACAGACCGGCCAGCTGAGTAAGATAAGCAACTCCGAGAGTGACCAGCAAAACGTTAATCATGAAGAGTTCGCTGGATTTGGTGCGGGCAATCAGACGGAACCACATAGGCATGATTTTACTGCCGACCACCAGCAGCAGACCTAAGGCAAGTGCCATGGTAAGCAGGGCTTTGCCCATTTGCAGGATCAGACCGTCACTGCTGTGAGCCAGAGCAGGGAATAAAATCATCAATGGAACGACGGCAATATCCTGCATCAGCAGTACGCCCATAATCATGTGGCCGTAATGCTGTCCCAGTTCGTTTTTTTCTACCATAATGCGGCTGACAATAGCCGTAGAAGACATAGTCATGGCTGCGGCAAGGGTAAACGCCCATGTCAGCTGAATACGCATAGCTGCAAACAGGATAAAAAGTATCAACAGGGTAAGTGCGACCTGTAATCCGCCTAAACCAAGCACCAGCCTGCGCATGGCTTTAAGTTTGCCGATGGAAAACTCAAGCCCGATGCTGAACATAAGAAAAGTAATGCCGATTTCTCCGATAAATTCGGTGGCATGACTCTGATTAATTAAATGCAGCCAGCCAGGACCGGCTATGAAGCCAACTACCAGGTAGCCTAGCATGGCGGGAATGTGTAAACGTCGGCAGATGATAGAGGCCAAAACGGCCACCAAAAGAATCATCACGACAGGGCCAAGAGAAATATGCATAATATATTGATTTTATTTAATTAAAATTTTATTATCATATTTTAACATAGATGTTTTGGCTTGTGCGGACTTATACCTTATAAAGATACATTTTTTAACAGATTATTGTAAGAAATTGCGCAATTGTTTAAGTGCTGTCCATGCATTGGCTTTTAAATGGCTTTGACGCAATAATCGTGCAGGGTGGGGCGATATTACGTAAGGAATATTGTGCAGATTCTGTGCCAGTATTGTCTGGTCGAGCTGGCTGAATATCTGCCCGAGCAGCAGAATAGCCTGAGGCCGGATATGTTCGATCTGAGCACTCAGATAAGGCAAACAGGCTTGCAGATGCTCATCAGTAATACGCAGGCTGACATTAGGCGCACACTTCACCTGACTGGTAAAAAAAACTTCTTCAGCAGTAATATTGATGGCTGCCAGCATATTGCTGAGTAATTTGCCGACTTCTCCGCTGAAAAGCTGCCTGCTGCTGTCGTCCGGCGGTGCAGGATTAGAGCTGATAACCAGAAGCCGTGCATTGCTTGCACCATATCCCGGCAGTGGGGTGCAGCGCTCCTGATGCAAATTGCAGCGGGTGCATGCGGTCAATGTTGCCGGAATGGATTCGAAGCTGATATTTAATTTATCACTTGTGGTAATGTGGCTGATTTTGCTCGTGTTATCTTCTTTGGTAATCTGTGTTACAGATTCAGTTGCCGGCTGATTGATAATTTGCCGAAGTGCGTCACGATGCCGGCTGGCTGGCCGAATTGCAGTAATATCAGCTGGTGAGGTCTGGTGAGAAGTTCTCACTGGTTGTGGACGGACAGAACTGTCCGGAGCAGAATGCGCAACAGGCCGGGTATCGTTTTTTACTGGCGTATTTGTTTCGGTAATCTCGGAAGGTATCAGATAAGCAGTTTGTGATAACCACATGGGGCCGAGACCCAGTGCTTCGTGCAGATAAAGATAGCGGCTGTCTAGCATGGTTTTTCCATTAATACAGCATCATCACCATTCTGGTAATAATTTTTACGTATGCCACAGGATACAAAACCATTGTTCGTATACAGTTGCAGTGCACCGGAATTGCCGGCACGCACTTCAAGCAATATCCGGTTCAGATGCTGTTGCTTTGCATGCTGGAATAAATGTTCCAGTAATTGTTGTGCATAACCCTGCCGTCTGAAATCAGGATGGGTGTCAAGCAAATGAATTTCGGCTTCCCCCGGCAGTTTTTGCCAGACCAGCATGCTGACAATTCCATGCACAGGCAGGTCGATTACCCATACAGGCTGTGGTGCATAAACGGTATTGGCCAGTTGTGTTGCTGACCATGGCGCCGGATTACACTGTTTTTCAAGCTCATGCAGAGCGGCGACATCAGCGAGAGTGGCGGCACGGATATTCATGCTATCTGACTCGCAGTTCGTCTGGCAGCCTGTTCGGCAGCTGTCAGAGCAATTTTATTGCGGACATAATGCAGGCTGGCATGAGCAGCATCAGTTGCTTTGTAACGACCGGATAAGGCCAGTTGCACATACTTCTGAGCTCCGGGCATAAGATTCTGCCCTGATACGGGTAAATTGATATTCAGCCCGTAAGCATTACCGATACCTGTAGCCTGATGCTGACCGGCCGGCAGACAGATGCTTTCGGCAGTACCCACCAGATAATCACTCAGACGTTTATGATTATGGGTGTCATACCATGCATAGAATAGTTCGTTCATACGTGCGTCTGTTGCGGCCAGTACGCAAGGCTGATCCGGTGCAAGAGCAGCTACAGCATCCAGACAGGGAATGCCAATCAGTGGCAGACTGAATGGCAATGCTAAACCAGTAGCTACACCCAGACCAATGCGTAATCCGGTGAAAGCACCGGGGCCTTGTGCGTAAATGATGGCATCCAGCTGAGACAGTATCAGTCCGGATTCTGCCAGTAACTGCTGTATACGCGGTAATATCAGTTCAGACTGTTTTGCACTGGCTGCTTCGCAGATGCTGTCAGTATGTCCGTTGTGATGCAGTCCCAGTGACAGATAACTGGTGCTGGTATCGATTACAAGCAGACGTGAATCATTGCTAATCATGATGTGTTAATGTATTCGGATAAATTGAATTATACCGTTTTATGCCTTTATTTTTTAGGTTAAATATTGTGCCAGAGTAAAGTTATAGGTAAGGGTAATAAATGCTATTTTTGGGTAATTTTTTGATAAATAATTGTTTATATTCTAGATTTAGTGATTAATTATCACGGCTGGTTTGTACTTTTTCGGGTGTGATGTTAAGTTATATTAGCTGTGCCGGCTGTGAAATTGAATTAAGAATGGAAGTTGTTTGTGGATGAGTTGTATGTAGGGCGTTTTGCCCCCAGCCCTACCGGTTTGTTGCATATTGGTTCGCTGCTTACTGCGGTAGCTTCTTATCTGGATGCGCGCAGCCGGCAGGGACGCTGGCTGGTGCGGATGGAAGATCTGGATCCACCACGTGAAATGCCGGGTGCGGCAGCAGCTATTTTATCTGCACTGGAAGCTTTTGAACTGTACTGGGATGGTGAAGTTGTTTATCAGAGCAAGCGTCATCACCTTTATGCTGCGGCTTTGGCGCAGTTAAAGGCGCAAGGACTGGTGTATCCATGCTTTTGCAGCCGAAAAACGATACAGGCTGAAGCACAGGGCATGGGTACGGATGGTTTTATTTATGGCGGACATTGTGCATCTTTGAATGCAGATATGTCTGTCTGTTCAGAGAAAATGCCGGCATGGCGTTTGCGAACTGGTACAGATATAACCGGTTTTACGGATGCAATACAAGGTTATAAGCAACAGTGTTTATCCAGAGATGTGGGCGATTTTGTTTTGTTGCGGGCAGATGGTTTCTGGGCTTATCAACTGGCGGTCGTAGTTGATGATGCGGATCAGGGAATCAATCATGTAGTACGCGGTCAGGATTTGTTATTATCTACCCCCCGTCAGATTTATTTACAGCAGTTACTGGGTTTTTCACAGCCGGCTTATGCTCATTTACCGTTGCTGACTAATACGCTGGGACAAAAATGGTCAAAACAGACGCAGGCACCTGCATTAGATTTGCGCCGGCGTGAAACTTTACTGCGGCAGGTTCTCACTTATCTCGGGCAGCCGCAGGCACCAGAGGTGGATAGTCTGTCTGATTTGCTGAGCTGGGCGGTGCAGCACTGGCAGCTTAAGCGTGTTTCACCACAGGCAATTGCAACAAATTAATGCTGATAGAAAGTTTTAGACAACGAGGGAGAAAAGGGTTGGTTCGAAGTAACTTACATGCATCTGCTCCGCGATTTTATCTGCGCTTATGGCAAAAACGACAACACCGCTCATACCGGCTGGCATGGGTGCTGATGGTTACCGCAGCCGTATTAATTATTGTACAGAGTGCTCTACTGGCTAACCTTTTTGCTTTGTGGCTTAATGGAGAGGATGTAACTGAGACTTTATTTCAGTTTCTACCTTATCTATTAATCTGCTGGCTGTTGCGGCCGTTACTGAACTATTTTAAAGACCGGTTGCTATTACGGGCAAGTGTGGCAATCAGATTACAGTTGCGCAGTCAGTTAATGAAAGCACTGGCATTACTGGGACCTGAGCGTAGCCAGTATGGCAGTGATGGAGCTCTGTCTACAATGGTTCTGGAACAGGTAGATGCTCTGGATGGATATTTAAGCCGTTATGTTCTGCAACAGCAACTTGCAGTACTGATGCCGGTACTGATTGCTGCGGCTACCTGTTTTTATAGTCCATTTGCTGCTGCACTATTATTGCTGACTGCGCCACTGGTTCCGATTTTTATGATTTTGCTCGGACAGGCGGCAGCACGTAAAAATCGTGCGCAGTTTTCAGCACTGGCGGCTTTAAGCGGACGTTTTCTGGATTTGCTGCGGGGTCTGCCCACGTTACGTCGTTTAGGTGCTCAGTTGCAGGCACAGAAGACTATTGATGCCGCTGCTGAGTCTTATCGGGTGCGAACAATGGCGGTATTACGGCTGGCATTTCTGTCTACAGCCGTTCTGGAACTGTTTGCTTCACTGGCGATCGCACTGGTGGCTGTCTATCTGGGTCTCGGACTGCTGGGTGTATTGCCCTGGGCAAACGGACAAATACCGGTACCTTATCAGGGGGCATTATTTATTTTATTGCTGGCGCCGGAATTTTATGCACCATTGCGTCAGCTTGGTGCTGATTATCATGATAAAGCTAAGGCAGAGGCAGCAGCCGAGACATTAATGCCACTATATAAAGTGGTCGAAAATATTCCTGCTGTTTCTGAAGAAGTTGATTTTGTATTGCAAACACCTCCCAGTTTGCGCGCAGATTATCTGGTGGTATACGGACGTGATGAACGTATCCGTCTGCCGCAATTCAGTTTTTGCATAGAAGCCGGAGAACGTGTTCTGCTCAGAGGAGCGAGTGGCAGTGGAAAATCCAGTCTGCTGCAGGCCTTACTGGGGTTTGCTCCTTACTCTGGTACTTTATGGATCAATCAGCATAATTATGCTGAATTAAATTTACCGCTATTACGACAGTCGGTGGCTTATCTGGCACAGACGCCACCAATATTGTCACTATCAGTTGCCGAAAATTTGCGGCTGGCCAGCCCGGATGCTACGGATGAAGAATTGCAGCAGGTACTGCAACAAGTAGGACTGTGGGTATTAATTCAGCGTTTACCTCATCAAATGGATACACAACTGGGTGAGCGTGGTCGTGGAATGTCCGGCGGACAGTTACAACGACTGGCGCTGGCACAAATGCTGTTACGAAAAGCACCGTTATGGCTGCTGGATGAACCAACCGCTCATCTGGATGCGCAAACAGCATCGGAAATTATGCAGTTGCTGGCGCAGCTGAGTATCGGTAAAACGGTGATACTCGTTAGTCATGATATTAGTTTTGCCGGATGGGTTGATAGGGAAATCATGCTGACTGACCGGCAGGAGCAATTACGATGAAGCGTTATCATTTGTTATGGTCACAACAGCAGCTGAAACTGTCTAATTTATTGCTGAGTCGCAAGAGTGCCTGGTTACTGGCATGGTTATTAGGGCAGGTAACGGCTATAGCCAGTATCGGACTGCTGGCTCTGTCCGGCTGGTTTATTACTGCTGCCGGGCTGGCCGGAATAATAAGTCTGGCAACAGCTTACACCTTTAACTATTTTACTCCGGCAGGGGTGATCCGTTTGCTGGCGATAGTGCGTACCGCGGGGCGCTATGGTGAGCGTCTTGGTTCACATGATGCAGTACTGGGTCTTCTGGCTGATTTACGCAGCGGGATGTTTTCTCGTCTGGCTACAGGTAAACAGCAGCAACAGAACGCTCTGCGGCAGATGCATTCTTTACTGAGTGATATTGAATTGCTGAATAACTGGCCGCTTAA
This sequence comes from Snodgrassella sp. W6238H11, assembly GCF_016100525.1. Lineage (NCBI taxonomy): Bacteria > Pseudomonadati > Pseudomonadota > Betaproteobacteria > Neisseriales > Neisseriaceae > Snodgrassella > Snodgrassella sp. W6238H11. Next base: position 100,930 of record NZ_JACFSH010000001.1, read on the forward strand.
TGTTGTATTGCCATGGTTATGGGCATTATTCATGTTGCTGGGCATTCTGGGGCTAACTTTAATTGTGGCCGGCAGCAAACTGACATTGTATCTGTCTATTCCATTATTTCTGGCAACTGTCGTGATTCCGGCATTGGCTGCACTGTACGGACAAAACTGGGGCAAACAGCAGGCAGGATTGGCTGAAAAGCGGCGTACAGCTTTATTGCAACCACTTGAAGCAATAACAGCTTTGTTGCAATGGCAGCAATGGTCACGCTTTGCAACGGTTTTTCATGCCGAAGATCAATATTATGTCTCTGGCCAGTTGCATCAGCAGCAACTGGCAGGAAGAGTAGTATTGTTACAGCAGGTATTGATGGCTGCAGCAGTGGCTGTTTTGTTATGGCTGGGAAGTGAGCGTTTCGGTGGCGATGCAAACCTTTCAGTAGCCATGTTGCTGGCGCTGGTGCTGGCTGTATTTGGTTTTACAGAACTGGTGCTGGTACTGGGTATGAATATGATGACCTATGGTCTGTGTCAGGCTGCATGCATACGTCTTAATGCAATTACGCCCGCACTGACTGTTGAAGAATCAGATAAAAAGCCTTTACCGGCACAACTGCATTTACAGGCGCGTGCATTACAGGCACGCTGGCCGGATGCGCTGAACGGAGCGGAAAATGTCAGTTTTGATTTGGTTAACGGTAATATTTTGTTGCTGCAAGGAGCATCTGGTGCCGGGAAATCAACTTTGCTGGCAGTATTAGCGGGGGAACTGGAACCAGCAGCAGGGCAATTGTGTTGTAATCAGCAACCGTTTTCAGCATGGCAGTGGCAGGGAGAGGTGGGTTATCTGGCTCAGCAACTGGATATATTTGATTTAACTCTGGCTGAGAATCTGCGTTTGGGTAAAGCTGATGCTACTGAGGATGAGTTGTGGTCAGTACTTTCCAGCGTCGGGCTGGCTGTATGGGCTGAAAATCAGCCCCAGCTTCTGGAGACACGTCTGGGAGAATATGGAGCAGCTGTGTCAGGAGGGCAGGCACGTCGTATTGCTTTGGCACGTTTACTGCTGCGTCCTTATAAAATACTGATACTGGATGAACCGTTTGCCGGTATTGATGAGCAGGCACAGGCAGAGCTGGCTTCTGTGCTGCAACAGCATCAGCGGCAAGGTATTCTGATTGTAGCAAGCCATCAGACTAATCCGTGGTCTGAGGCTCAGATTTTGCAAATAAATTGAATAAATTCTGAATAAATTTTTAGCTGATTTACTTTTCTGGCAGCCATTTTGTGGCTGCCTTTATTTGATCTAGATCAAATAAATAACTAATAACAAATTTTAACAAAGACATTGTATTATAATTTCTAAATATATATTTTTAGCATTTATAATGTAAAAGTAAAATATATAATATTTTTAACAATAGAAGTTTAGTTTATTTTTAATTTTACATATTTAATGTAAACTTAAATAACTATATTTATTTGTTAAATTTATGCATTAGTTTAATATTTCCGATTTGTATAGTATATTAAATTCTATTAAATTGAAATATTTATCAATGCCGGTTTAAAGATAAATATAATTTTTATTAATATAAATTACAGGAACAAAGCCATGGATTTAGTGGAACTGTCAAGGCTGCAGTTTGCGCTGGTCGCGCTTTATCATTTTTTGTTTGTACCGCTAACATTGGGGATAGTATGGATTCTGGTAATAATGGAATCCACTTATGTGTTAACCGGTAAGCAGATATATAAAGATATGACGCGATTCTGGGGCAAATTGTTCGGCATCAATTTTGCTCTGGGTGTAACTACCGGTATAACAATGGAATTCCAGTTTGGTACCAACTGGTCATATTATTCGCATTATGTGGGGGATATTTTTGGTGCGCCATTGGCTATTGAAGCGCTGATGGCATTTTTTCTGGAATCCACTTTTGTAGGCCTGTTCTTTTTTGGCTGGGAAAGACTGAGCCGGCCTGGTCATCTATTAGTTACCATTCTTATGGCACTTGGTTCCAATCTGTCTGCATTGTGGATTCTGGTAGCCAATGGCTGGATGCAGGATCCGGTAGGGGCGCATTTCAATTTTGAATCAATGCGTATGGAAATGACCAGTTTTACTGACATTTTCCTGAATGAAGTAGCGCAGAATAAATTTGTACATACAGTCTCTGCCGGTTATGTAACCGCTGCGGTTTTCGTGATGGCTATTTCTGCCTGGTATATGCTGAAACGTCAGGATGTCGAATTTGCCAAGAAAAGCTTTCGTATTGCCGTAGCTTTTGGTGTGGCTTCAATTCTGTCAGTTATTATCCTGGGTGATGAATCCGGTTATACCGTGGGAAAATCACAGCAAACTAAAATGGCGACACTGGAAGCCATGTGGGAAACAGAACCGGCTCCGGCTTCGTTTAATCTGATTGCTCTGCCAAATGAGCAGAAAATGGAAAATGATTTCGCTATCGAAATTCCATGGGTAATGGGTTTAATCGGTACTCGGTCACTGGATAAACAGATTCCGGGAATTAAGGAAATCATTGCTGAGAATACGGAGCGTATTCGCAATGGACGGGAAGCTGTGATTGCGCTGGAAACATTGCGTAAAGACCGTACAGATGCACAAGCACAGGCTGCCATGAAAAAATATGGCGATGATCTGGGCTTTGGCTTACTGCTTAAATCCTATGTGCCGGATGTACGTCAGGCTACTGAATCTGATATCGCACATGCAGCCCGGGAAACAATTCCGCGTGTCGCTCCGATGTTCTGGAGTTTCCGCATCATGGTATTGTGTGGCTGTCTGCTGCTGTTGCTGATGGTTGTAGCATTTTATACTTCGGTTAGAAATAGTTTTGCAGATAAACGCTGGTTGCTTAAATGGGTGTTCTGGAGTTTACCATTGCCCTGGCTGGCCTGTGAGGCAGGATGGTTTGTTGCGGAGTATGGACGCCAGCCATGGACAGTATATGGTGTACTACCGACTAATCTTTCGGCTTCTTCGCTGACAGCTGCTAGTCTCTGGGGATCAATTTTCGGTTTTGTAACGCTGTACACAATCTTATTAATTGTGGAAGTGTATCTGATGGTACGGTTTTCCCGTCAGGGCCCGGGTTCACTGGGTACAGGGCGTTATGCTAATGAAGCAGAACATTAGGAGTAGACCATGGAATTCTTGGATTATTCGGTATTAAAATTCATCTGGTGGTTGTTGCTGGGTGTTCTGCTGATTGGCTTTGCCATCATGGACGGGCAGGATATGGGGGCAGGTTCTCTGCTTCCGTTTGTTGGCAGAAACGATAACGAGCGCCGTGTCATTATTAATTCAATAGCCCCGCACTGGGATGGTAATCAGGTATGGTTTCTTACTGGTGGTGGTGCTATTTTTGCAGCATGGCCATATGCTTATGCAACAGCATTTTCCGGCTTTTACTGGGCAATGATGGCTGTGCTGTGGGCAATGTTTTTCCGTCCGGTAGGATTTGACTATCGCAGTAAAATCAATAATGCCCGCTGGCGTACTACCTGGGACTGGTTACTGTTTGTCGGCAGTTTCGTTCCACCGCTGATTTTCGGTGTGGCTTTCGGTAATCTGCTGCTGGGGGTGCCATTTCATTTTGATGATGATTTGCGTTCTTTCTATACTGGTTCATTCTGGGCTTTGCTCAATCCTTTCAGTTTGTTGTGTGGTGTGGTATCGGCTGCAATGATTACCTTTCATGGTGCGATTTATCTGGCATTGCGCACAGATGAACAGGTAAGACAACGTGCACTGCGTGCCAGCACAATTGCTCTGATTGTTGTGGTAATCGCATTCTCACTGGCCGGTATCTGGGTCAATATGGGAATTAATGGTTACAGCATGGTTGAGGGAAGTTATTTGCCTGGAGCTTCACCTGATCCGCTGAATAAACAGGTGGTCAGTGCCACTGGTGCATGGATGAATAACTATCAGCAATATCCGCTGCTGTTAGTGATACCGGTACTGGCTTATGTTGGTTTTATAGTGGCATGGCTTCTGGCAAAAGGCGGGAAGAATTTTGTAGCATTCTGGTTTTCAGCATTGGGTCTTGGCGGCGTAATCAGTACCGCTGGTGTATCCATGTTCCCCTTTATCATGCCTTCAAGCACAGATTTGCGCTCCAGCCTGACGGTATGGGATGCCAGTTCGAGTGAATTTACTCTTAAAATTATGCTGGTGGTGGCATTAATTTTCGTGCCGCTAATGTTGTGTTATACCAGCTGGTGTTATCGGGTGATGCGCGGTAAGGTAACTACCGACATGATTCGCAAAAATGACCATAGCCTGTATTAAATTCGGCTTAGTCTGCCGCTGGTATTTTAGTCGGCAGACAAGCCAGTAAAACAAGGAGTATTTTATGTGGTATTTTGCCTGGTGTTTAGGTATTGGTTTTGCCATACTGCTTGGAGTAGTAAATGCATTATGGGGTGAATATCAGCAAGACAGAGATAAGTTAGATCAGCAATCACAACAATGAAATAGTGTATGCCAGTCTGATACATTCTGTTACTGAATTAATTAATTTTAAAAAAGTTCCTTTGGTTTGCTGTATACCAGTTTGCTTGGTATACAGCTTTTTCTTTTATACTAAAGGTAATACAAAGGTAATAATTGTATTTATTGAAATGATTTGTTCATTATTGTTTGATTTACAGTAAATTTGATGTATTTTGCTGGAAAGTGCTGGTTTTTTGTATTAGTATAATTAATGAATATAATCTTCGGAAAGGAATCCGAATGAATAAATCTATGCGTAATAGTCTGATTTTTGCTATTGGGCTGGTTGTAGCAGCAGGTGTTAGTGCTAAGGAAATCAAAGTAGCTAGTAATAACACTGCATATGCGCCGGAAGAAATACAGAAACTGGCCAATACAGCAGTAAAAATGGGTGTAAAAGAACCTCTGAATATGAACGTTGCTTCCGGTAATCTCATTGTTACCGGCAGTAGTGACACTAAATGTATATTTAAAGTAGGTACGGCAAAAACGCCACAAATTAGCGGTATCAGCTGTAAATAAATAGAAAATAGCTATTACAATCAAAAGATGAAAAACTGACCTGTTCATAGTAACTGGTCAGTTTTTTTATCGGTAATAGCATGATGAAAATTAGAAGAAAGAGTGAAAAGATTAATGTATCTTGGAGGAAAATTTACTCTTTCGATTGGTTTTTATAGATCTATTTTCAGCAATATAATCTTTCCTTTAATTTTTATTTTGGTTTTTATTTGCATGAAGGACAGAAAACGGGAATTTGCCATAATAATTGTATTTATGTAAGTAATTTGAGATTCAGTAAACCGACCTTTATACTGCGCTTAGCTGAATAGTCTGTTGGTAATAAAACAGGCACATCTATGGTTTAATTAATTGAATAATGGGGAATTGATATGTGGTTAGGTATTGCAGCAGTTAATCTGGCTTTGGCAGTTATGCTGGGTGCGTTTGGTGCACACGGATTAAAACATATGGCCAGTGCGCAGCAACTGGAGTGGTGGCATACAGCAACACTGTATTTTTTCTGGCATGCACTGGGATTACTGGTATTAGGCGTACTGGCAAAAGCAGTTCCGGCATTTATGGTAAAAATGCCGTTTTCTTTGCTACAGCTGGGATTGATTATTTTTTGTGGTTCACTGTATCTGATGGCTTTGGGTTTGCCACGCTGGCTCGGTGCAATTACACCGGTTGGCGGCGTTTTAATGATTGCCGGCTGGCTGACTCTGGCATGGCTGGCTTTTAAACAGCAGTAAAATTTACGAAACCTGACAGGAGGTTGCTATGCGCGGTAATGTTTATTCAATGATAATGAGTTTCTTACTGGCAGGCAGTCTGTGTGCTTGTAGCCATTCAGCAGCTGTAACAGCTAATAGTTCTGCTCAGGTTTTCAACCAATCAGCGACGCCAGTTGCTTATCAGCTGGCCGATAATTACTTCATTAAAAATACAGTAACCGGATTAGTCCCGAGACACATTAGTTCATCTGTTGAATTTGCCCGTTACTTCGGTATGGCTGCAACTATGGGGAAAAATGGGAAACCAACTCCTATTGATTTTGCAGCTCATGATGTAATTGTATATGATGCCGGAATCGTGCAAAAGCAGCTGGAAATTACGCCCTTAACCTTAAATTATGCTCAGGATAAGCTGGTATTAGATGTACGCATTCGTTCTGGAGCAAGACAAAGTTATCAGATGCATCCGTTTGTAATTTTGATTGTGCCTAAAAACTTACCTGATAAAGTGGAATTCAAATTGCTACAACCATAAGCAGTAAAGATATGGTTGGTGTTTTATGGCCAGTAACTGGTTATTATCTAAAAAAGCAGTCTGTATAAACAGACTGCTTTTTGCATAAATAGGAGGATTAGTCCTGTGCAAGTACCACAAGTTTGTGATTAACAAATTCTTTAATGCCCAGATCACTTAGTTCACGTCCGAAGCCTGAACGTTTAATTCCGCCAAACGGCAATTCAGCTACGGAATCACCGAAGCGGTTAATAAACACCATACCGGTTTCAATTCGCGAAGCCAGTTTTTTAGCGCGTTCAATATCTTTACTGAAAACAGTTCCGCCCAGACCAAAATTAGAATCATTAGCCAGTGTAATGGCCTCTTCGTCATTTTTTACAATATACAATTGTGCCACGGGACCGAAAAACTCTTCAAAGTAGGCCGGATTATCCCGGCTGATATCTGTAATCAGTGTAGGGGTAAAGAAATTGCCTTCAGCAGGTTTGTTACCACATAATACTTTAGCACCATGGGCAATGGCAGCATCAAGCTGCTCTTGTAATGTATCCTTGCTTTTACGAGATGAAAGTGGTGCCAGTGTCGTATTTTCGTCCAGCGGATCGCCCATCACTACCTGGGCAAAATCTTCCTGAACAATCCGGGTGAATTGTTCAGCCACTTTTTCATGCACGATAAAACGTTTTGCTGCAATACATACCTGACCGGCGTTAAACAAGCGTCCTGCTACTGCGGTATGTGCGGCGGCTACTACATCTGCATCATCTGTGACAACGAATACATCATTACCGCCCAGTTCCATAGTAGATTTTTTCAGTTTATTGCCAGCCTGTCCGGCTACAATACTGCCAGCACCTTCTGAGCCTGTCAGAGCCACACCCTGTACGCGTTTGTCACTGATAATGGTTTCTATCTGCTCCGGAGTTACAAACAGATTGGTATAAGTACCGGCAGGTGCCTGGGCTTCATGCAGCAGATCTTCCACTAGTTGCGCACATTGCGGAACATTACTGGCATGTTTGGCTACAACCGGATTGCCCACAGCAATAGCCGGTGCAATAACCCGGATAAGCTGGTAAATAGGAAAATTCCATGGTTCAACTGCCAGAATGATACCGATAGGATGATGTTCCACCCAGCCTTTGCCCAGTTTGCTCGGATAGGCTGCCGGTTTTAGCAATTCTGCAGCCTGTTTTGCATAGAACTGGACAATTTCAATGCAATTAACAATTTCGTTACGGCTCTCTGCAATACGCTTACCCATATCCAATGTGATAATACGGGCAATTTTTTCCTGGTGCCGTGTCATAATTTCAGCCAGGCGTTGTAGTAATGCCTGTCTTTCGCTGATGTTTTCCGGTTGTGACCATTCAGACTTGTATAGAGCATGAGCCTGAGTCAGTGCGTTTTCTACCTCAGTATTAGTATGATTGGAAAAAGTTCTGGCCAGCTCGCCAGTAAACGGATTGATAGATTGATAAGCCATATTCAGCTATCCTCCACAGATGTAATAGATAAGAGTAATTTGTCTGTAAAAATGCAGAGCAGAAGAAAGCGGCTGTCCGAATCATGCCCGAACAGCTTTAACGCAATTAAGAAATAGTAACAGAAGCCGCTAATGATTGTACGGCAGCGGTAAAGTTTATGTAAAGCAACTTATCTTTATTATAACCAGACTATGATTTTCACTATTAAAGGTCCGGCCAGCACCATAAATAGACCTGCCAGAATCATAGTCAGGCTGGCAACCACACCTTCGTCGGCATTACGCTGAATTGCCCGCGAAGTACCAAATCCATGAGCGGCATTACCAAAAGCAGCACCATTGGCCAGATGCATCCGGCTGCGACTAAAAGCCAGTGTGATATCACCAAACAGCATGCCTGTCAGTCCGGTTATGATGGTGAATACGGATACCAGCGCCGCTGAACCATGAATTTTGTCTGCGAGCTCAATGGCAAACGGAGTAGATACGGAACGTGCCATGAGGCTGTAAGTCACTTCGTGGTTAAAATGAAATAGTCGAGCCATCAGATAAGCACTACCCACTCCGACAAACATTCCCACAATAATAGCTGTCATCAGAATCGGTAACTGACGTTTCATTACATCACGATATTGATAAATCGGAATGGCAAAAGCAACAGTGGCAGGACCAAGTAAGCCGGAAATATAACGTGTATATTGATTATATTGTGTATAACTGATGTCCAGCCATTGCATGAGGGCTATGGTTAATACACTAAAAGTAATGGCGGGTGACAAAAATATAACCGGCTTGGCGCGATAGCATTTTTTTGCCAGTGCATACAATGCAATTGTCCAGATAAAACAGCCGGCAGCAATTATATTCATAACAGATATCCAGTTAGCAATTAAATATGGCCAGTTCAGACATGGCGATGTTTAATCCATACACGGCGCAGACGATAGCAGTATTTTAAGGTCAGAGCAGTACTGCTCATTACCAGAAATGTACCTGTTACGATGCTAATAACCAGTTGCCATCCTTCAGCAGCAAACAATGCCTTGTATTGAACCACTGCAATAAGAACAGGCATAAAATACAACATTAATTCACCCAGCAAAACCTGTGCACCACTGGCGATCCATGATAATTTCAATATGTTAAGCTGTAATAACAGCAATACCAGAAACAATCCGATTACACCGGCAGATAAAGGGATATGGGCAGCTTTTTCGATACCCAGCCCTATCAGCCAAAATAAAATGATTAATAAAATTTGTGCGCATATATGTAAGCAGTTTGCCATGCGAAGGTGTAACATATTCATTTTGGCTGTTCCTTATAGCCAATTATTGGAAACCACTCATTATAATTAGCCTTATTAGGCATAATATGAATTATAATTTTATTATTATTCTTTTTTTGAATATTTATGATTGATATAAAAGCACTTCAATGCTGGGTCACTCTGGTTCAGAATCACAGCTTTTCAGTTACTGCGGAAAAACTGGCATTATCCCAACCGAGTATCAGCAAAATAATTCACGCACTGGAAAATGAATTAAATGTAGCCTTACTGCAGAAAGGAGAAAACGGACGCAAACGTCAGGTTCTGCCAACAGAAATTGGTAAGCGTGTATATGAATATTCTCTACAGATACTTAATCAGGTGTCGTTGCTGAAACAGGAGGTAGAAGATTATCGTGAACTAAAATTGGGTACATTGCGTATCGGTATGTCGTTACTAGGGAGCCGTTTGCTAACACCGGCTTTTTTTAATTTTCATCAGCAATGTCCGGATATTGAGCTGGCTTTTATTGAAGCCGGTACTCGTGATATTGAAGCAGCCTTGCTGGATAACCGTCTGGATGTAGGTCAGTTACTGTTACCGGTAAGTGATGAATTTGATTATATTCCTTTATGCGATTACCCGATGATGGTACTGTTTCCGCGTAAACGGTTAGCAAAGATACCTGCATCTATGTCTTTGCGCAGTTTGCGTGATGAGTCTTTTATTTTGTTTAGTCGCGGTTTTGTTTTATTTGAACGTGTTGTTAATGGTTGTCGTGATCAGGGATTTGAGCCAAATGTGGTTTGCTGTACCAGCCAGTGGGAACTTTTGCGTGATATGGTAGCAAAAGAAATGGGCATTGCTTTACTGCCCAGTTATTATACGGATGAATTTGACGATAAAATATTTGCAGCAGTTCCGTTAACCGATCCGGCAATTAACTGGAGTCTGTCTATGGCGTGGCCTCGTCACAAAAAACTGACACCGGCTGTAAAAGCATGGCTTAAAGTTATCAGAGAGGAATTTTCCAAATAACTGTTCAACGTATAAGTAAGCAGAGTATTGGAAAAGCAGAAAAAAGTAACCAATGACAAACAGCAGCTTGAAAAATAACTTTCTTTATTGTCTGCAGAATGATAGTGATTTATATTTTTACAAAGGGTTATTGTAAAAACTAACTGAGGATAAATTCATATAATAACCGGAAAAACCCTTTTATCACTTTCCATAACAGAATACGGCAATCAAGAATAAAAAGGTTTTAAATGATCAGTAAAGTATTTGAATTACCCTATTATGCCGTTATTTTTACCTCTGAACGCAGCCCGGGAGATTTTGGCTACTCAGAGATGGCACAAAATTTATTAATTGAAGCCGAAAAAATAGAAGGATTTTTAGGAGCGGACAGTGTCAGAGACACAAAAGGAATCGGTATTACAGTTTCATACTGGCGAACACTAGAGGCTATTGATAAATGGAAAAACCATACGCTACACATAGAGGGGAAAAAAATGGGTATTAAACAATGGTACGAAGAATATTCAATTCGTATTTGCAAAGTTGAATATGAAAAATTTTTTGAATCCTCTGTTTTAAAACCAGATGGAATAGGGTAGCTGATAATCAGCTATCCTATTATTCAAGAATCAAGATTAATGCAAAATCAGTCTCTGAACCGGGCACGCAGGTTGCGACTGTCCGGATCATTCTGTCTGTTCAATTCTCAGTGTACATATGGTCTTGCATAATTTTTTCATAAACTGCATCAGGGACATAACGGCGAATCATGGCCTGCCAGTTTTGCGGGCCGACCATGCCTTTTATCATGGTTGATGACACTTCGGCATATTCACGCGGCGGTATCAGGAAGATAGTGGAAATTTCCGGTTGTAAGTCATGATTGATATGGCGCATGGAACGCTCATACTCATAATCAGAAGCGGTACGGATACCGCGGATAATGAAATCTGCACCAATACTGCGCGCATAATTAACCAGATACTGATTTTGAAAACTGGAGATTTTAACATTGGGAAAATTTGCCGTGATAGCCTGAAGCATTTCTTTGCGCTCTTCAACTGAATATGTGGCATTTTTTTCCGGATTAACACCAATAGCGACGATTAGTTCATCAAATAATGGTTGTGCTTCACGAATCATCCATAAGTGACCATTGGTAGGGGGATCAAAGCTGCCGGCATAGACTGCACGGCGGGTAGTTGAATTAGTCATTGTTGCTTATTCCAAACTGCTTTTTCATGTGCCGGAAAGTAACCAGTATGCAGATATTATCTGCTAAACATGATTGATTTAACTGTAAACAGTTATTATTTTTTTCAATGTCGTTAATACAAAGCTGCGCAGCTTAATCAGTTGTGTGTGCATTGTCAAAACATAAATGTTTTTTTATGAGGGAAAGAAATATTAAGCCGAATAAAGGTAAAGAATTCAAAAGAATAATATGAAATATTATAAAATAATCACTTTTGTTTTAATAGTGTAAATAGTAAGTAGTTTGCCTGCTTAATTTTGCCATATATGAATATTCAGATGAGATTTCGTCATTTTGTTTTAACGGTTCATATAAAAAGAGGAGTTTTTTAATTTCTATTTATATAATTTTTTATATTGATTTTATTAAAAAATACTTAAAAAAGAGGAATCCTTTAATTTTTTCTGCTGTATTTGTAGTGGTGGTTTTTCTTAATAACTACTATATATTTTTATTAGCAGAATTTCGATATGGAGCAGCAACCCTGTAGCCAATGAACAGTTAAATATATTTTCAGACTCTTATTCATATTTGAGTATCAGTAAAATGTTTATTTTGTTGAAATCATTTAAAATTTTATCATTATTTTTTTTTAAGCGAGCTAACGATTTAATATATATGATTTTATAATGATCTTGGATTATTATTTAATATTCATAAATTGATAATGGATATCAGATATTAATAACTAACATGATATATTGATGAGAATGGTTTTCATCCTTTACAATCTTAATCTTTTGCCGCTATTTATTAAATTTATTAATTAGAGCAAAATTTGAGTGATATACGGATTATTAAGCAAATGAAAAAAAAATGGGTTAAAAGGTTTGTATGGTTGTTAGTCGTGGTGGTGCTGGCTGCTGTTGTATGGAGCCTGTTTTTTAAACCTAAAGACCAGATGAATTTTGTGACAGATGATGTTCGCCGCAGCGATATCATGCAGACAGTTAATGCCACAGGAGAAATTGCGGCGGCACAATTGGTTGATGTCGGTGCTCAGGCTTCCGGCCAGATCAAAAAACTGTATGTCAAACTGGGCCAGCAGGTTAAAAAAGGTGATTTGATTGCTGATATCGATTCCACTACCCAGTTAAATACTCTCAACACTAATAAAGCTAAGCTGGATACTTATCGTGCTCAGCTGGTATCTGCTCAAATTGCATTGAAAATGAAACAACGTGCATTTGACCGTGAACGCGCGCTGATGGGGCAGGATGCTACCTCTAAAGCAGATTTTGATAATGCTCAGGATAATCTGGCCGCAGCACGGGCAAACGTGGCTGAGCTGAAGTCACAAATCCGGCAAACACAGATTGCCATTAATACTTCAGAAGCGGATTTAGGCTATACCCGCATTACTGCTCCGATGGACGGTACAGTTGTATCCATTCCGGTAGAAGAGGGACAAACGGTGAACTCCAGCCAGAATACGCCAACGATTGTACAGCTGGCTGACTTAAGCAAAATGCTGAATAAAATGCAGATTGCCGAAGGCGACATGAGTAAGGTTAAGGCAGGAATGCATTTAACTTTTACTACGCTGGCGGACAATAACAAAGTGCGTAAAGCTACTCTTGAAGCAGTAGATCCGGGGTTAACCAAGATGTCTCAGGGAAGTTATGACACCAGTACGGATACAACTGATACAGCTATTTATTACTATGCCCGGGCTCTGGTTCCGAATGATGACGGCACACTGCACATCGGGATGACTACTCAGAATAATATTTTTGTGAAATCTGTCAGAAATGTACTGACTGTATCGAATCAGGCAATCAGGCATAACCGTGGTAAAAAAGTGGTGAAGGTGCTGGGCGATAATCAGCAGGTTCAGGAAAAACAGATTGAGACTGGTATTACAGACGGTATGCGCACAGAAGTGAAATCAGGCCTGAAAGAGGGTGACCGGGTAGTTTTATCTGCGCTGAGCAAGGCAGACGCCAAAAATGGTGTCAGCAAAGAACCTAAAATGCGCGGTCCGAGAATGTAAGCCATGAGTTTATTGGAAATTAAGGCAATCAATCGCTGGTTCGGCACTGGTGAAAACCGGGTTCAGGTGCTCAAAGATATTAATCTGAGCATAGAAAAAGGCGATTTTGTAGCTATTATCGGTCAGTCTGGTTCGGGTAAGTCTACTCTGATGAACATCATTGGCTGTCTGGATGTGCCTTCCAGCGGTTCGTACAAAATTGATGGCGTAGAAACTGCTGCTATGACCGCAGATGAACAGGCCGCTTTGCGCCGTCGCAGCTTTGGTTTTATTTTTCAGCGCTATAACCTGCTCGGCACATTAACAGCACGTGAAAATGTAGCCTTGCCAGCTGTATATGCCGGTATGGAATACGATGAGCGAATGAAACGGGCGGATGAGTTGCTGGCTCAGCTCGGGCTTGCCGGTAAGGAAGAAAACCGTCCCAGTGAACTGTCCGGTGGTCAGCAGCAGCGGGTAAGTATTGCCCGTGCGCTGATGAACGGCGGCGAAATTATTCTGGCAGACGAGCCAACAGGTGCGCTGGATACCGGTAGCGGAAAAAATGTGATGGAAATCCTGCATAAACTGCATGATGCCGGTCATACCATTGTAATGGTTACACATGATCCGACGATTGCTGCTAATGCTAACCGGGTAATTGAAATTAGTGACGGACGGATTATCGCCGACCACAGTAAGAATACAGATATTCCGCCCAGCAATATTGAGAGTATTGAAGAGCATAATTCATGGCATTTTTACCGTGATCAGTTTTTTGAATCTTTTCTGATGTCTATTCAGGCGATTATGGCGCATAAGATGCGCTCGTTTCTTACGATGCTCGGCATTATTATCGGTATTGCTTCAGTGGTGTCGGTAGTGGCACTGGGAAGAGGGTCGCAGGAAAAAATTCTTGAAAATATCAATGCCATGGGCACAAACACGGTTTCCGTATATCCGGGTTACGGATATGGGGATCGCCGTTCTTCCCGTATTAAAACGCTGACTGTTGGTGATGCAGAGGTTCTGAAGCAACAGGACTATGTTGATAGTGTCACTCCGGGCGTTAATACCAGTGGTACGCTGACCTATGATAATCAGTCTCTTTCAGCTCAGCTATACGGTGTAGGTGACCAGTATTTTGATGTACGCGGTATCAAGCTTGCTTTTGGCCGGCTGTTTAATGAGGATGATGTAACTCAGAACAGTCAGGTAGTCGTAATTGATGACAATACCAAAAACAAATTGTTTGCTGATGGTACTAATCCGCTGGGAAAGGTTATTCTGTTTAATAAACGGCCGTTGCGTATTATCGGAGTAACAGAACCCAATAATAACGGCTTTTCGGACAGTGACAGTTTACAACTGTTTACTCCTTATACCACGCTGATGAACCGGATTTCCGGCTCTAAATACATTACTTCAGTTACAGTGAAGGTAAAAGATAATGTCAATTCACAAACGGCAGAAAAAGGCATTATTGAATTACTGAAAGTACGTCATGGTACAGAGGACTTTTTTACCCGTAACAGTGACACTATTAAGCAGACAATTGAAAGTACTACCGGCACCATGACTCTGCTGATATCAAGTATTGCGCTGATATCTCTGGTCGTAGGCGGTATCGGGGTGATGAATATCATGCTGGTATCGGTAACCGAGCGGGTGAAGGAGATTGGTATACGCATGGCTATCGGTGCACGTCAGCACAATATTCTTGAACAGTTTCTGATTGAAGCGGTGCTGATTTGTCTGATTGGCGGGTTGGTTGGTGTACTGTTTTCGTTTGCCATCAGTATGCTGTTTAATTTGCTGGCAACAGATTTTGCCATGTCATTCTCAACCATCTCTATTGTGATGGCTGTACTTTGTTCAAGTGTAATTGGTGTGCTGTTTGGTTTTATGCCGGCAAAACGTGCATCGCAGCTTAATCCTATTGATGCGCTATCACGCGATTAATTGTGTTGATGCTGAAATTTAAATCTGGCGGAAATGGCTGTGCTGCATTGATTAATGCAGTAAGCGTCAGAATAAAAAGTTACGATGATGAGAGATAATTTTGTGAAAAAACGCAGTACAGTATGGATGCTGAGTCTGAGTCTGGTGTTAACCGCCTGTGCTACGCATAGTTCCTATCCGCAGCAAAGCATGCATAAAGCCGGAATGCTAAGCAGTGCAGAAATTGCTGCGCAGTATCAGGTTAATGCTAACTGGTGGGAAATTTACCATGATGACACTCTGAATCAGCTGGTACATACTGCGCTGGCTAATAATGTTGATTTGCGTCAGGCAGCACTGACAGCTGAAAAAGCACGTTATAGTGCCCGTCTGACAGCAGTAGATCTGGTACCGAATGCCAGTGGTTCTCTTGGCGCCAGCAGCTCCAAAGATTTGAAACATGGCGGGGTGTCCAGCCGTAATTTTACCGGTCAGCTCGGATTAAGTTATGAGCTGGACGTATGGCAGAAAATTCGTGCCAATACCAATGCGGCACGCTGGAAATATCAGGCCAGTGAAGAGGATCTGGCAGCCAGCAGACTTTCACTGATTAATAGTGTCGTCGATAATTATTTTCATCTTGCCTACATTGATGGTGCAATCAGTTTAACCAAAGACAGTATAGAACAATACCGGCAGATTGCCAGAATTTCTCAGGCACAGTATCAGGTAGGTAAAGTCAGCAGCATTAATGCCACTAATGCCAAACAATCGTTACTGAGCGCAGAGAATAACCTGACCTCATTGCAGCAGAACCGGCTGGAAGTATTGCAGAATCTGCATAATTTACTCAATCAGCGTCCGGGTGAGGTAACGGATATTCAACCAACACCTTTAAATCAGATTCATTTGAGTGAAGTGAATCTGAATGTGCCATTGTCTGTACTGGCTAATCGCCCTGATTTACGTGCGGCAGAATATCGTTTGCAATCTGCTTTTTCCAGTCAGCAGGCAACTAAACGTAGCTGGTATCCGAGTATTAGTCTGAATGGTGCGGTTAATTCGCGTTCTGAGGCTGCTTCTTCGGCTTTACATTTTCCTGTCGGTACGGCAAGTGTTAATGTAAATTTGCCTTTTCTCGACTGGCAGACTCTGTATTGGCAGAACAAACAGGCTAAGGCAGATTTTGAAAGTGCAAAGCTGACTTTTGAACAATCTCTGACTACCGCCCTTAATGAAGTTGAACGCTATTACCGGCAATACACGCTTAGCCGCAATACACTGGCCAATAATGAACAAAAATACCAGTACGATTTAAAAAACAGTCGCTACTACCATGCCCGCTATCAATATGGCACTAATCCGCTTAGTGACTGGTTGGATGCATTGAATACTCAGTATTCTTCGGCACAAAACGTGTTAAACAATCGTTATAGTGTCCTGCAAAATGAAAATCTGATTTATCAGGCTATGGCCGGACGCTATCAGCCGCAATAATATTCAAGCCGGCCTGTTTGAAAATATACAGGCCGGCTTTTTATAGGTTAGTTGATAATTGAATTATTTTTCTGTTTTCATTACACTAATGACTAACAAAAAAATCGCCCCTCAAAAAGGGGCGCAAAAAGGAACACAAACCACTACCAATAGAAAAGTGCTAAATAAATTGTTGAACAAAAACAATCTATTTTAAATCTGTGAGTATGTTCAGAAATGGCTGCAAAATATTTGTGAATATTTGTGTCGTTTCGTGAACATAGATGCATCATAAACAAAATGTTTTCTAATTGCAAATGATAGTTATTATTATTTGCAAGAATAAATGAGAATTTTATTTATAGCTTTGTTTTTAAAAGAAAAATAAATAGTGGTATATATACCCGTTAATAGAGACTATGACAAAAAATACCAAAAATTAATGTTTTATCCGGATAAAGCCGCTTAATGACTATTAGTTTGTAATAGTCATCTGTTGGATTTGCCTGCTGAGTAATTTGTTTTACCGGCACGGACCGCTGTTATGCACCGGAGTTGATTTTTTAGTATTATCGGAGTTTTAAGTCAGCGGTGTTCAACCGCATAAAGCATTGAATCAATATGCGTCAAATTATTCTTGATACTGAAACCACCGGACTGTATGCAAATAATGGTGATCGCCTGATTGAATTTGCTGGTGTAGAAATGGTAGACCGGCGCCTTACCGGAAATAATCTGCATTTGTATATTAATCCTGAGCGCGATATTCCAGACGAAGCTGTGGCAGTACACGGAATTACACTGGAAAAGCTACACGAAATGAATGCTCCGGTGTTTGCCGGTGTGGCTCAGCAGATTGCCGACTACCTGCATGGTGCCGAACTGATTATTCATAATGCTGCGTTTGATGAAGGCTTTCTGGATATGGAGTTTGAGCGTCTGGGTATGCCCAAGATTGAAACGATTACCAGTGGGACAGTTGATACGCTCAAAATGGCCCGTGATAAATATCCGGGACAGAAAAATTCGCTGGATGCTTTATGTACGCGGCTGGAAGTAGACCGCAGTAAGCGTGTACTGCATGGTGCACTGATTGACTGTGAATTACTTGGTGAAGTTTATCTGGCCATGACCCGAAGCCAGTTTAGTCTGGTAGATGAACTGATGGCTACTGCTGCTGCCAGTGAAAATCAGATTGCAGACAGCAAATATCAGATAAAACATACTGGGTTAACAGTAGTGGAACCCAGTGCAGAAGAACTGGCTGAACATGAAGCTTATTTGCAGGCGCTGGATAAAATAGTTGGTGAACCCTGTATGTGGCGGAAATGGCAGGAAAATAACGGAGATAAATCTGTATGAATCGGCATGTAGTGTTGATTCCTGCCGCGGGTGTCGGAGCACGATTTGGAGCAGAATGTCCGAAACAGTATGTTACTTTAGCCGGTCAGACTGTATTACAGCACACAGTGTCGCGACTGGCACAAATCAGTGCAATTGATCTGTTTTTGATTGTTGTATCAGAACAGGATGAATATATCGATGCTGTCTATCCGGCAGATTTATTACCGCCGGATGTGCATATCCTGCGTTGTGGCGGAGCGACGCGGGCGCAAACTGTGCGCAATGGGATTGTGCAGGCGCAAAAATATTTTAATGTACAGGATAACGACTGGGTACTGGTACATGATGCCGCTCGCTGCTGTGTGAGTACGGATTCTGTAAAACGTTTATTAGCTGCTGTGCAGGATCATGCAGTAGGCGGGTTACTGGCGCTTCCCGTAGCAGATACGCTTAAACAGGCAGATGAGCAACAGCAGGTAAGCCGGACAGTGAACAGAACAGGTTTATGGCAGGCTCAGACTCCACAAATGTTTCGTACCGGTATTCTGTCCAGAGCACTGGCACAGGCAGATTTAGATGTGATTACAGATGAATCTTCTGCCGTAGAGGTGCTTGGTCTGGCTCCATTACTGGTAGCAGGGGACATACGCAATTTGAAACTCACCAGTGCACAGGATGCGTTACTGGCTAGCTATTTTTTACAGCAGGACACCATTAAATGAGTTCTTTAAGAATTGGTCAGGGTTATGATGTGCATCAGCTCGTTAGTGGGCGGCCATTGTTACTTGGCGGCGTAAAAATTCCTTTTGATAAAGGGTTGCTTGGTCATTCTGATGCAGATGCGTTATTGCATGCGATTACCGATGCACTGCTGGGTGCAGCCGCTTTAGGTGATATTGGCAAGCTTTATCCGGATACAGCTGCTGCAAATAAAGATGCCGATAGCCGTGTACTGTTACGCGGTGCTTGTGCTGCCGTTCGGGCAGCCGGCTGGCGTGTGGTTAACGTTGATAGTACGGTTATTGCTCAGGAGCCGAAATTGCGTCCTTATATAGATCAGATGCGCATAAATATTGCAGCTGATTTGAATATAGCTGTGGATGCAGTAAATGTTAAGGGTAAAACCAATGAAAAGTTAGGCTATCTGGGGCGGAAAGAAGCTATTGAGGCTCAGGCAGTCGTATTGCTGACGGCAGTTTAATCCTGTTGCGGCATCAGTTATAATTTCGTGCAGGAATAATTATTGTTTGAAATGTACTTAAAGTTAAGCTGATCAAGGAGCAGTAGAATGGCCACACAGGATGAGTTGAAACGTCAGGCAGCGCAAAAAGCTGTTGAATATGTCAATGAAAACGAGTATCTGGGTATTGGTACCGGTTCTACCGTGTATTTTTTTATTGAGGCACTGGCACAAAGTAAAAAGCAGATTAAAGGTGCAGTATCCACATCTGCCCTGACCAGTGAAACTTTAAAAAAATTTGGTATTCCGGAAGTAACACTCAATGAAGTGAATGGTTTACCGCTATACATTGATGGAGCTGATGAAATCAATCATTTATTGCAGATGATTAAAGGTGGCGGCGGTGCATTGTTAAATGAAAAAATTGTTGCCAGTGCTGCCGAGAAATTCATTTGTATTGCTGATGAAAGTAAGTATACCAGTCGTCTTGGTCATGTATCGTTACCAGTGGAAGTGACACCCAATGCCCGTTCACTGGTAGCGCGCCGCCTACTGAAACTTGGTGGAGAGCCTGAACTGCGTCTGGGTTTTACTTCTGATCATGGTAATCAGATTCTGGATGTAGCTAATCTGAACTTTGATGAGCCGATTAAAATGGAAGATGCTATTAATAAGATACCCGGTGTAGTGGAAAATGGTTTGTTTACTCACCATCCGGCTGATTTACTGGTGCTGGGTTGCAGCGATGGCGTTAAGGTATTAACTGCCAGAGTCTGAATTTGCTGCACAGAAGTATTTAATATTACAATTAATTAATATCTGCGCAGCCAGTTACCTGAAAAAAGGGTAGCTGGCTGCTGTTGTTTTAAGGGTTTATTTTACTGTCTGTGGTTTATTCTGTTCAGGCCGGCATATTTAATAATGTGGTTTTCTGATAAATGCATAAAAGACAAAAAATTCTGACTAACTGGCGTAAAATTCTGGTCTGGGTGGCTGTTATTCTGACACTCGCTAAAGTGTGGTTGCCGGAAAGTATAATTACACCTTTAGCGGAATGGACACAGAAAGCGGACAGTATTGTGCGCTCTGTACAGGATTTGCTTAATGGTAAGCCGCCTGTAAGAGGAAAAAAGTGGGCAGTAGCCAGTAAAGGACGCTATTCCGGTAATGTTGACAGTGTGCATGACGGAGATACTGTGCATATCAGAGACAAGGACGGGCATACGCATAAAGTTCGTCTGGCTAATATTGATGCGCCGGAAATCAAACAAGCTTATGGTATAGCCAGTCGCGATGCCTTAAAAGCACGTATTGAGGGTAGGTATGTTGATGTCAATGTGGTTGCTATAGATCAGTATCAGCGTGAAGTTGGTCAGATTACATTGAATAATGCAGATATTAACTTATGGATGGTTCAACAGGGATATGCTTGGCATTACGACTCAATTGCTAAAAAGCAGCAGGATCGATTAGGTTTTGGCCGTTATCAGAGTGCTCAGATACAGGCGCGCCAAAATCGTCTCGGTTTATGGCACAATGCCAGTGCAATAGCACCGTGGCAGTTTCGTCAGCAACAAAAAAACCGATAATGGTTTAATTTCATGAATGCACAAAAGCGCAAGAAAATATTCACTCGTTTGCAGGCCGTCTGTCAGAATCCGACTACAGAGCTGATATATCATTCACCATTTGAATTATTGATAGCTGTTATGCTCTCGGCACAGGCAACGGATGTTTCTGTCAATAAATGCACTGTACATTTATTCCGAATGGCACCCACGGCACAAGCTATGCTGGAGTTAGGAATAGATAAAGTTATGGAGTGTATTAGGACCATCGGTTTATATAAAACCAAAGCCAAACATGTGATGGAAACTTGCCGGATTCTGGTGCAGCTGTATAACGGAGATGTACCGCAAACCAGAGAAGAGCTGGAGGCATTGCCGGGAGTAGGGAGAAAAACGGCTAATGTTGTCCTGAATACAGCTTTTGGTCATCCAACGATTGCAGTAGATACGCATATTTTCCGGGTATGTAATCGTACAGGTCTGGCACCGGGTAAAACGGTACATGAAGTTGAGGATAAATTAATGCAGGTGGTGCCGAAACAGTTCAGACTTAATGCACATCATTGGCTTATTTTACACGGACGTTACATATGTAAAGCGCGTAAACCGCTGTGTGAGCAATGTCTGATAAATGATTTGTGCGAGTACCCGGCAAAGACGACTTTAACCGTCTGATTGTGTAACTTAACGCCTCTTTTCGTTACAATATTATTAATCTTCGCTTGTGTAAGAAAACAAAAAAGTTAGGGAAGTGGATGCGGATAAATCGCAAATATATGTTGACGGCAATTTTGTCAGTGTTGTTGGTAGCAGCAGGTTGTGAAAGGCTGGAACAATGGTTTGGCAAAAATAAGGATGGTCAGGGTTTTGTGAAGGAAATACCTGCCGGTACTGATGGGAACAGCAATCAGGTAGCTATGTTGTTGCCCGATTTTACCCGGCTGGTCGACCAGCAAGGTCCGGCAGTAGTCAATATTCAGGCTACACGCAATAACCGGAATATCGATAATGAAGCTGGTCCGGATGCTTTGCCTGACAATGATCCGTTTTACGAATACTTCAAACGCCTTTTGCCAAATGTACCGCAAACCCCGCAGGCAAATGATGATGAATATAATTTTGGTTCAGGTTTTATTATCAGTAAGGATGGTTATATTCTTACCAACACTCATGTAGTCAACGGTATGAATAATATTAAGGTTTTACTGAATGACAAACGTGAATTTCAGGCAAAACTGATTGGTGCTGATGCTCAGTCTGATGTTGCATTATTAAAAATCAATGCCGATGAATTACCGGTTGTAGAACTGGGTAATCCTGAAGAATTAAAAGTCGGAGAATGGGTAGCGGCCATTGGTGCGCCGTTTGGTTTTGATAATAGTGTGACTGCCGGCATCGTTTCAGCCAAAGGACGCAGTCTGCCGGAAGAAAACTATACGCCGTTTATCCAGACTGATGTGGCTATTAATCCCGGAAATTCAGGTGGACCATTATTTAATCTTAAGGGACAGGTAGTAGGAATTAACTCACAGATATACAGCCGCAGTGGTGGCTTTATGGGTATTTCTTTTGCCATTCCGATTGATGTGGCCATGAATGTAGCCGAACAATTGAAAACATCTGGTAAGGTACAGCGAGGCCGGCTTGGAGTAGTTATTCAGGAAGTCAACTATAATCTGGCCAAATCTTTTGGTCTGGATAAAGCTAATGGTGCGCTGATTACTCAAGTTGTTGCCGGCGGACCGGCAGCTAAAGCAGGCTTATTATCCGGTGATATCGTACAAAGTGTGAATGGCGATGAGCTAAAGAATTCAAGCGATTTGCCGGTGAAAGTTGGTTTACTGCCACCAGGTAAGCAAATCGTTCTGGGTATCTGGCGTAAAGGTCAAAAAGAAGAAATCAGGGTAACGCTGGATAATGTGTCTCCGGCTGTAGCTAATCCGGCCAGTTCTGCCAGTAGTACCATTATGCCAACTGACGGAACCAGTTTTGCCGAACACCGTCTCGGTCTGGTATTGCGGGCAACAGCTCAGGGGCTGATTATTGAAGACATCAGCGGGCTGGCTGCACAGGTAGATTTACGTCGTGGCGATATTATTATCGCCGTTGGTCAGAAACTGGTACATGATGAAAAAGATTTTGATAATGCAGTAGCAGCCAGTGGAAAAAATGTACCTCTGTTAATCAGGCGTGCAAACAATACCCTGTTTATTGCTATGATGTTGCCGTAATTTTTCATAAAGATGTTGTTTTAGGATATGTTCTAGTTGGGTTATCAGTTAATCGTACAGGTCGTTTACACCATTATGCAGGTTTTATTAATTGCTCCATTGTTAATGATGGATCACTTTCTGGTCAGACCACGCGATTCATTCAGAAAAATTTTGGAATAATTTATGTTGTCAGTACATCCCAAAGCATTAGCACGTGGTCCGGTTATGGCTGATGTGGCAGAGTTCAGGTTAAGTGATACCGAACGTGAACGTTTATGTCATCCGGCCATTGGCGGTGTGATTCTGTTCCGGCGCAATTATCAGTCCCGTGCTCAGTTAACCGAGCTGGTTACGGAAATTAAAGCATTAAGAACACCGGAGCTTATTGTCGCTGTTGATCATGAAGGCGGGCGGGTACAGCGCTTTATTCCCGAATTTACCCGATTGCCGGCCATGCGTACTCTGGGACAGTGCTGGGAGCAGCATGGTGCAGCAATGGCCGACAAAATGGCCGAAACGGTAGGCTGGGTACTGGCTACTGAATTACGTGCCTGTGGCATAGATTTATCATTTACGCCTGTTCTGGATTTGGACTGGGGTGAATGTGCTGTTATCGGTAATCGCAGTTTTCATCAGCAGCCGGCTGTAGTCAGCTCTCTGGCAGTAGCTTTGCAACGTGGTCTGGCTCGTGGTGGTATGGCTTGCTGTGGCAAACATTTTCCCGGGCATGGAGCCGTCAGTGGTGATAGCCATCTTACCTTACCAGAAGATAACCGCAGCTGGGAAGAATTATGGGCTGATGATATTCAGCCATTTAAAGATTTAATTCATAATGGTATGCCGGCACTCATGCCCGCACACGTGGTATATCCTAAAGTTGATCCGACAGAACCGGCAGGATTCTCCACTATCTGGCTGGAGGGTGTTTTACGCGATAAAATGCAGTTTGACGGAGTGATTTTCTCTGATGATTTAACTATGGAAGGAGCCAGCTGCGCCGGTGATATCCATGCACGTACAGCGCAGGCTTTTGGTGCCGGCTGTGATATTGCTCTGGTATGTAATAAACCAGACTGGGTAGATAATCTGCTGACCGATTTTGTCTGGCCGGATATCAGCCGGCTGGCACAGCGCTGGCAGATGATTGCCGGTAAGGGGAGTGCAACAGAATATGTTGCTACTATGCAGACACCTGAATTTCAGGCAGCTCAGCAACTGGTAGCCAGTCTGGCCTCTGCTCAGGACACTCTCAATGGTGTTCAGGTAGGCGAAGCCTGCTAATTACTTCTCCGGACAACAAAAAAGCCATAGTCAGACTATGGCTTTTTTAAACTGCCTAACAGATATCAGGCATTTTTAAAGTCGATTACCATACGACCAGTAAACTTACCGGCAGTCATTTCATCGAAAATATCATTGATATCTTCCAGAGGGCGCATAGTTACTTTTGGTACTACTTTACCTTCTGCACCAAACTGGAATGCTTCACGCAAATCTTCACGTGTACCTACCAGTGAACCTACCACTTCAATACCATCCAGAACCAGACGCGGAATATTCAGATCCATAGTGTCAACTGGCAAAGCTACAGCAACAATACGTCCGCCGGCACGAACAGAGGCTACGGCTGAATTGAAAGCAGATTTAGCTACAGCTGTAACCACAGCAGCGTAAGCACCACCTACTTTTTCCTGAATGATTTCTTCTACTTTTTCTTTAGCAGGGTTCAGAGTCATATCTGCACCCATTTCGCGTGCCAGCTCAAGTTGTTTTTCATTAACATCAATAGCAATTACTTTAGCATTAAACACGTTTTTGGCATACTGCAACGCCAGATTACCTAAGCCACCAAGTCCATAAATCGCAATCCACTGACCCGGCTGGATGTGTGATACTTTGATTGCCTTGTAGGTTGTCACACCGGCACAGGTAATACTGCTGGCTGCTTCAGAACTCAGTCCGTCTGGTACTTTAACTGCATAATCTGCTACAACGATACATTCTTCAGCCATACCACCGTCTACAGTATAGCCGGCATTTTTAACTTCACGGCAGAAGGTTTCGCGACCACTGTTGCAATATTCACAATGTCCGCAGCCTTCAAAGAACCAGGCAACACTGGCACGGTCACCCACTTTTAAAGAAGTAACATCTTCACCTACAGCAGTTACAACCCCAATACCTTCATGTCCCAGTGTTACACCAGTTACGTCGCCAAAATCCGCATTTTTTACATGCAAGTCGGTATGGCAAACGCCACAGCATTCCATTTTCAGCAATGCTTCATTGGCTTTCAGCGGGCGTACAGCTTTATCCTGGATGGCAACTTTTTTGTCTTTTGTTACTACGGCTGCTTTCATAATGAACCCTTTTCATCAGTAAAGAAGAAGTGTTTAGTCTGTTAGTTTCTGTTCTCAGATAAACAGACCGGTACAACCAGAAAATCATTTACCGGATAAAATCGATACCGGTATAAATATAATCCTGAATAAAAATGACAGAAAAGTATAGAGGTGTAAATGTACCTCATATTACCGATTAAATGTCATTTAAAACAGGATTAAAATATTTATTTTCTACCAGTTATTCTGACAGATATATCAGTGCAGTACCAGCACTGGTATATAAAATAATTGTAACTCTAAATAAAGCATCTGCGTAAGACTTAATTGCAGCAAAATACCATATACTTATAAGAAATTTTAATAAATTTCAATGATTCCTTTTTGCTATTATCCTACTAATCAGATCTGCTCAGGTAAGAAAACATAAAATCTGCATAGAGGCTGCACACCTAAATTAAGACAATAAGACAGTATGCAAAATTAACTGTCACATGGGTAAACATCGCTGGAAATCAGGAATAGTATGACTATCGGCATATACATCTGATTCATACACCTATCTGGGTTCGCAGATTTCACTGATAGTGAAATCTGGTAATTATGTCATCTGTGTGCATCCTGATAAGATGCTTTTATAGTCAGTTTTTAAGTTTGAAAATATAGATGTCCGAAGTTCTGTTATCGGCAGAGCCGGTAATTTTTAAAAGCCAGTACCGGTTCTCAAGCCTGTTTCTGATCGAAAAAGCGACTAATCCTGAATAGGCCGGATAAAGCATGTTATGATGCGCTCGCCTAATGATCCTGAAACTGAAATTAGATAAACAACATCATGAATACCCAGACTAGCCGGCGCAAACGCGTTCTTAATGGTGTGCTGTTACTCGATAAAGACAGCGGAATGAGTAGTAACAGTGCTTTGCAGCGGGCGCGCTTTTTATATGGTGCGGCCAAAGCAGGGCATACCGGTGTACTGGATCCGCTGGCAACAGGTTTGTTACCCGTATGCTTTGGAGAAGCAACTAAATTTGCTCAGTATCTTCTGGATGCAGATAAAGCTTATATAGCGACTTTACAGCTGGGTGCGGCTACTAGCACAGGTGATGCTGAAGGTGAAATCGTTGCCACTGCCGATACAGTGATTACACTGGCGCAGGTACAGGCAGCCATTTCTGCTTTTAGTGGTGAAATTACTCAGACACCGCCTATGTATTCAGCTATTAAATATCAGGGTAAGCCATTATATGAATATGCACGTGCGGGTATCACCATCGAACGGAAAAGCCGTCAGGTAACGATTTATCAGATAGATATTATTGAATTTACTTTCCCGCGGCTGGTCATCAGTGTGCGTTGCAGTAAGGGAACGTATATACGTACTCTGGCTGAAGATATGGCCAAACATATGGGAACTGTAGCGCATCTGACTGCATTACGCCGCACTGCTACTGCCGGCTTTACCATTGAACAGACTCATTCACTTGCCGCAATCAGTAATCTGGATGAAGCTGCACGGGATAACTGGCTTTTGCCTTGTGATGTACTCGTACAACATTTTCCGGCTGTCACTCTGAATGATAAAGATATTTTGCAGTTACAGCATGGTATAGCCGTGCATTCTGAGCAAAATTATGGCACAATGTGCCCCTTGCGTATTTATGCTGTTGATGGCCGCTTTATCGGGCTGGTGCAATATCAGGCTCCCAGCAGGCGTTTGAAAGTGCTGCGTCTGATGAATACGGCTTATATCAGTTAAATATGTATCCGGAGTTGGTATTTGTTAATGACATATATTAGCTTGGCCAACTTGTCTGCCGTAAGGCTTTTTTTAAGAGTAAATTACATGTTATCTGTTGAACAAAAAGCACAAATTATTAAAGATTATCAACGTGCCGAAGGGGACACTGGTTCTTCTGAAGTACAAATCGCGTTATTGACTTTCCGTATTAATGATCTGACTGGTCACTTTAAAGCTAACCCGAAAGACCATCACAGCCGTCGTGGTCTGTTGAAAATGGTTAGCTCCCGTCGTCGTTTGCTGGCGTACATCCGCCGCACTAAACCGGATACCTACCGCGAATTGATTGCACGTCTGGGTCTGCGTAAATAAGCATTCTCCATCTGAAAAAAAGCCGCCTTTTAAAAGAGGCGGCTTTTTTTATACATCAAACTAAAACCATTCAGGCAATATTTGATTATCCTATTTCGTTATATAAATCCGGATTTAAACGCGCATTCTGTGTCTGACACCAGTCCAGATGATCCTTATTTAAATGAAAAGCTTTTGCCTGAAATTCTTTCAAAGCTTCCTGCTGTTCCATCTTACGAGTATATGAGCGTACAAAACGGCGTACTTCATTGGATGTTTCCAGAATCAGACCGGGTACCGACTGTGGTTTACCGGTGGCAGAATCAATGGCGACCATGGTGAAATAACTGGAATTACTATGACGAATTTCTCCGGTAACCAGATTTTCCGCTTCTACACGAATACCAATCATCATGGACGATTTACCTACATAATTGACTCGTGCTTTAATTGAGACCAAATCACCCACATAAATTGGCGTACGGAAATTAACAGTATTAATAGCTGCTGTTACCGTTACAGAACGTGAGTGTTTACAGGCGCATGCATACGCGGCCTGATCCATTAAAGCCAGAATACGTCCGCCAAAAATAGTGTTGTTTGCGTTGGTATCTTCCGGATGCATCACAACAGATAACAGTACATCACTGTCAGTTGGTTTTTTATATAAAAATTCAGACATTACTTTGTCCTCAATAATACAGGTACAGCCAGATCCGGTTGAACCAATATGGTAATTTACATTAGTAAAATCAATTCTAACATACAAGTAAATAGTTTTAATATTAATGATTTTGGGTAAAGAAAAAATATACAGCCAATAGAAATATTTTTATGGCAGATTGAAAAAGACCAAAAATGCATATCCTGAGCTTAACCAGCGTCGGGACAGTCATTGAGTTTGCGATAAGGTAAAAAATATATGTTAGAATTTGACCATAATACAAAATGTATTTATAGCCTGTTACAGGCTTGATTAAAACCTCATTAATAATCATTTTGCAAATCACGCCCGGCCAGAAACCCTACCTATGTATATGCCAGTTACGTGTACATTGTTAGGTTTTTTAGCAGGTGCGGTATCTGCAAAAAATTAGAATGGAAACACAATATGTTTGATAAACACATTAAAACCTTTCAATACGGCAATCAGACAGTTACTTTGGAAACTGGTGAAATTGCCCGTCAGGCAGCCGGTGCAGTAAAAATTTCTATGGGCGATACTGTGGTACTGGTAGCCGTTACAGCTGCTAAAGAAGTTAAACCTGGTCAGGATTTCTTTCCGCTGACCGTAGATTATCTGGAACGCACCTATGCAGCCGGTAAAATTCCGGGCGGATTTTTTAAGCGGGAAGGTAAACAAAGTGAAAAAGAAATCCTTACCAGCCGCCTGATTGACCGTCCGATTCGTCCTTTATTTCCGGAAGGTTTCTACAACGATATCCAGATAGTTGCCATGGTAGTTTCAGTTGATCCGGAAATTGATTCAGATATTCCGGCTATGCTAGGTGCTTCAGCTGCACTACTACTAACAGGTGTACCTTTTGCCGGTCCGATTGGTGCAGCCCGTGTCGGCTATGTCAATGGTGAATATGTTCTTAATCCGACAAAAAACCAGCTGGCTCAGTCACAACTGGATTTGGTTGTTGCCGGTACAGAAAAAGCCGTATTAATGGTGGAATCTGAAGCAGATGTACTGTCTGAAGAAACCATGCTGGGTGCAGTAGTATTCGGTCATGAACAGATGCAGGCAGCCATCCGTGCCATCAATGAATTTGCAGATGAAGTTAATCCGGAAATGTGGGACTGGCAGGCTCCTGTTGCTGATGAAAGCCTGATTGCCAAAGTACGTGAGCTGGCTGGTGCAACAATTGATGAAGCATTCAAAATCAAGCAAAAACAAGCCCGTACAGCAAAACTAGATGAAGCATGGTCTGCTGTTGAAGCGGCTTTGATTACCGAAGAAACTGATACCTTACTGGCTAACCAGATTCGCGGTATTTTCAAAGATCTGGAAAAAGAAGTAGTTCGTGGCCAGATTCTGGAAGGCCAGCCGCGTATTGACGGCCGTGATACCCGTACTGTTCGACCTATTAATATCCGGACCGGCGTATTACCGCGTACACATGGTTCTGCCTTGTTTACCCGTGGTGAAACTCAGTCACTGGCTACAGCAACACTGGGCACTCAGCGTGATGAACAGATTATCGATGCTCTGAGTGGTGAATATACTGACCGCTTTATGCTGCATTACAATTTTCCGCCATACTCAACCGGTGAAGTAGGTCGTATGGGTGCACCAAAACGCCGTGAAATCGGGCACGGCCGTCTGGCAAAACGCGCACTGCTGGCTGTATTGCCTGATGTTGAAGATTTCAGCTATACCATGCGTGTAGTATCTGAAATTACTGAATCCAATGGTTCTTCTTCCATGGCCAGCGTATGTGCCGGATGTCTGAGTTTGCTGAATGCCGGCGTTCCTCTGAAAAGCCATGTTGCCGGTATAGCCATGGGTTTAATTCTGGATGGCAATAAATTTGCTGTACTGACTGATATTCTAGGCGATGAAGACCACCTTGGTGATATGGACTTTAAAGTTGCCGGTACCACTACTGGTGTGACTGCTCTGCAAATGGATATCAAAATTCAGGGAATTACCAAGGAAATCATGCAGATTGCACTGGCTCAGGCGAAAGAAGCTCGTTTGAATATTCTCGGACAAATGCAGGAAGCAGTAAAAGGTCCGCAAGAATTATCTGCACATGCACCACGTTTATTTACTATGAAAATCCATCAGGACAAAATTCGTGATGTTATTGGTAAAGGCGGTGAAACCATCCGTGCATTAACCGCAGAAACCGGTACTGAAATTAATATTGCTGAAGATGGTACGATTACCATTGCGGCCAGCACCAGTGAAGCAGGAGAAGCGGCCAAACGCCGTATTGAAGAAATTACTGCTGAAGTAGAAGTGGGTAAAGTATACGAAGGCACAGTAATCAAGATTCTGGATAACAATGTTGGTGCTATCGTATCAGTTATGCCGGGTAAAGACGGCTTGGTACACATCAGCCAGATTTCACATGATCGTGTGAAAAATGTAAGCGATTACCTGCAAATTGGTCAGCAGGTTAAAGTAAAAGCGCTGGAAATTGATGATCGCGGCCGTGTACGCCTGTCAATCAAAGCTTTGCTTGAAAAGGCACCGCAAGAACCAAAACCGGCTGAAAATTAATCGTTAATATTGAGTATTCAAGACTGCCTTACATGTAAGGCAGTCTTTTTTTGTAGCAAAATAGAGTATTACATCATTTATTAGGGGTATAACCCATTATAAGAATAATAAGAAACTGCATCATTTAAAGCAGTTTTTGAAATCAGTTTTTATAATTTGAAAATGTCTTAGATAAAAAATCAATAATGAGATGAGTAATTTCACGATGAATCTCACTTCTATCCCGACTGCCGCCATCCTTACAAATAATTCCTTCTCCTTCTTTTTCTTGATTCAATATATCAATTGCATCAGATTTACAAATTTGGATAAAACTAAAATGCATTGCATCTGGAATAATAATATAAGTTGAGGACGATTTTGGTAGAAATTCTTGTACATAACCCGATTCAAGTTGTGTATTTGTATCACCTATATCAACTCCTGCACCAATAATAAGAGATGGTATTTTGATTTTTTGTAAGCTTTCAATGGTAAACCCTCTTGTCAAACCAGCATCCAATGATACGAATGCTTTTATCCTGGGGTCTGACATATTCCTATTAAGCTCTGAATTTGCCAAACCAAGTTCAGATATCAAATGACAAGCTTTTAAATATGAATATTTATTACAATCTTTCTTAAAGGACTCTGTATCAAATCTGGCTCCGGAAAGTGCAATTACTGACCAACCACCAAGCGAATGGCCTATAGCGGAAATCTGATTTAAATTAATGATATTTGAGAATGTTTGATTTTCAGCCAGCGCATCAATAGTTTTACTTAAATCTTGCGGCCGTAACCATAGTTTGGCTGACTGCTCAGTATTCTGATCAAATCCAGTTGTCCCCGGATGATTAGGAGCTGCAACAATATATCCCTTTGTAGCTAATGCATGTGTAAGCCAGCTTAAACTTCGCCAGCTCCCACCGTAACCATGTGAAAGTAAAATTAATGGCGATTTAGTATTCTTTATTTCCGGTACTGCATCAGCAATAACTTCAGAACCTTCGAAAATAGCATTATCAGCTATAGTTATTGAATTTTGCTTATTATTAGTGACATACCAAACAGCAATATCTAATGGTCTTCCATCATGTATATCATAGTGAATTCGCTTAAAACCAATATGTTCTGAAGCGTTGGAGATAAGTGGAAAAAGTAAAATAAATGAATTGATAAAGCAAAAAAGTAATTTAATCATAGCATCCCTTTTTAATAAGGGAGTGTTGTTATAATAATTTCAAATAATATAATAAGGAATAAATCAAAGCCATTATCAAAGCAGTAATCAATGTTCAATATTCCGTTATATAAATCAAATTCAAATCCGGAAATGAATATAAAATTCAGCGTTTACTTGTTTTTTATGATAAAAATAATCAGCTTTTCAGAAAACCATTCCGATTAACATCATAACGGTGGAAACTTATCAGCATTTCAAAATAATCAGCGAGTTCAACAAGACAATACTGAATTTGATATGTCCTAGCAACTATGTCTATTATAGATATGAGGGCTATACTGCTGTTTGCAAACAGATATTGTCAGAGCAGTTTATGCAACGGAATCAAGGAAAATTGATTCAGTTATAATTTGCTGATTAAAAAATAGGCAGTTAAATTTAATTTATATATAACAAGGCTATAAATTACTTATCCACAGTTTATGTGCAACACCATCCCAATAATCACAGGAATAATGTGTATTTATTCATCTTATCGCATACACTGACAGATACGTGGATAAAAACTGGGAAAAACAATATCAGGTATTATGATTGTGGATAAACTAAAATATATTTATTATATTGACAGGATTAAAGAAATTTTGAATTTTTTAAAAATTACGGATATCTTATATGAGTAATGGTTTAAAGTTAGAAAATATCGAAGCATATTTTGAAGAGCATAAATTACCAAAATTCGACAGTTCATCAATATTGTATGGATCAATAGATGCAAAATTATGGCTAAAGATTGTAATAACTCAATTTTCTGGATTATTTATTAAACATCTGCTTATTTATTTTAATGCAGAAAAAATAATTCTGATTGGTTTAACCTTGAATACAAATATAACAGATGCAATTACTGTTATTCCTATGACAGAAGTTTCTGAACTAAGCTTCAAATCAGGCTTTATCAGAGGCAAGCTGACATTTAAATTTAAACAAAAGGAATATCTTATAAAAGTCCCGAACTTTATTCTTGTCGCGAAATGGCAAAAAAGAAATTTGAAAAATATCCTTCAGCGTTACATTATTAAATATTCATAAAAACACCAAATAATTATTTCTCAGTATTAGCAGATAATAATATATTTGATAATCAAATATTTATAATGATTCAATACAAACCCTTTTAAATTAATCATAATAGTCTGTTTTCTGTTTTCTGTTTTCTGTTTTCTGTTTTCTGTTTTCTGTTTTCTGTTTTCAGTGCCTGTTTGTATTTTGAATTTAACTTCAGTGGTGATAGTGTATAGAAAATACAAAACATCCATGTAGTAAATATGAGGAAAGTCTATAATGCTGGTTTTCATCGCATAGAGACAGAGAAATGCAGCATATCCACATCATTGGTATCGGCGGAACATTTATGGGAGGAATTGCCGCTATAGCCAAACAGGCAGGCTATCAAGTAACTGGTTGTGATGCCAAAATGTATCCGCCCATGAGTACACAACTGACTGATTTGGGTATTGATGTGGTGGAAGGATTCGAAGCAGCACAGCTGGACAGATATCCCGCTGATGTCTATGTAATTGGTAATGTTGCCCGTCGCGGCATGC
Source organism: Snodgrassella sp. W6238H11 (assembly GCF_016100525.1). NCBI lineage: Bacteria > Pseudomonadati > Pseudomonadota > Betaproteobacteria > Neisseriales > Neisseriaceae > Snodgrassella > Snodgrassella sp. W6238H11. The sequence goes on from NZ_JACFSH010000001.1 coordinate 134,358, forward strand.
CTGTCATTGAGGCCATCCTTAATCGTAACTTACCTTATACTTCCGGCCCGCAATGGCTGGCTGAAAATATTCTTCAACAGCACTGGGTACTGGCAGTAGCCGGCACTCATGGTAAGACAACGACAGCCAGTATGCTGGCATGGGTGCTTGAAGATGCTGGTCTGGCTCCCGGATTTCTGATTGGCGGGGTGCCGCAAAATTTTGCTGTATCAGCGCGCCTGCCTCAGGTACCACCGGCTGAGCAATCTACATCTGAACCAGAGTGCAGTCCGTTTTTTGTTATCGAGGCAGATGAGTATGACACAGCTTTTTTTGATAAACGCAGTAAGTTTGTCCACTATCGTCCGCGTACGGCAATTCTGAACAATCTGGAATATGATCATGCGGATATTTTCCCCAATCTTGCAGCAATTCAGACTCAGTTTCATCATTTGATTCGTACAATTCCCAGTGAAGGGCTGATTGTCGTTAATGAACAATCTGCTGCACTGGACGAAGTTTTACAGCAAGGCTGCTGGTCAGAAGTAGAAGGTTTTGGTCTGAATAAGGATTGGCAAATTGGTGAAATTTCTGCATCCGGTGGCTTCGATGTCCTCTATCAGCAACAAAAGGTTGGACATATAGAGTGGAAACTACTGGGGCAGCATAACCGCATGAATGCACTGGCAGTGATTGCTGCGGCACGTCATGCAGGTGTGTCGATCCGGCAATCTTGTGCAGCATTGTCTCGTTTTGAGAATGTTAAACGGCGCATGGAGGTCAAAGGTGTTGTTAACGATATTACGGTTTATGATGATTTTGCTCATCATCCGACAGCCATTGCCACAACTATTGCCGGTTTGCGTCAGAAAGTCGCTAATGCACGTATTCTGGCTGTGCTTGAACCACGCTCTAATACTATGAAGCTGGGTACCATGAAAGCTGCTTTACCTGCCAGTCTGGCGGAAGCTGATAAAGTATTCTGTTATGCCGGCGGGGTTGACTGGGATGTTGCGGCTGCACTAAGTCCGTTACAGGATAAAGTAGCAGTTTTTCAGGATATGCAGTCACTGGTTGAAGCTATCACTGCACAGGCAGAGCAGGGGGATCATATTCTGATCATGAGTAATGGCGGGTTTGGTGGTATTCATCAGCAATTACTGACTCAGTTACAACACAAAGCAAATAATTAATTATTTTTGTACTGAATTCAAGGTAAAACAATAACCCCTGTTCAGATTTTCTAAAGGCCGGAGCTATCTGTTATTTCAGGTACTCAGGCTTTTATTTTATGTGTGTTTTAAAACAGTGCAGTATCAGGGTAAATATAAAAAATAATGAAATTACGTGATTAATAGTACAACAGAAGCGGAACGATACAATATTTCAGGAAGCCTCATAAACCGTAGCTTTTGCCATTTCAGTATGATTCATTTTCCCGTATGCATTCTGCCAGCTTTGTGCAGCTTCACGCTGGTCACAGTTTTTGGCTACTTTAATCTGGGTTGGATTCATTTCAGTATAAGTTAAATTCGCCAGATGCTGGCAGTCCAGCGTTTGCGAAATCAATGCCGCAGGAGCTGTAGCACGAGCTGGTATTGAATGAAAATTGCCCAGCAACAATAATAAAGCCATTAACCCATATATTTTTAATAATTTCATAATCCATTCCTTATTTAGAAAAATCTAATAAATTGTTTAATTTTTATTATATTAATTAGAAAAAAATAAATATTCAAGGAATTTATTTCTTAAATATTTAGTTACTTTTCATTTTTCTAAAAATGAAGTATAATAAAAACAAATTTATTGACGATATTTCTAAGAAATTGCCGGAATTTGTGCATGCAAACATTTAAAGACCGTCTGGCTTCACTGTGGCCGGGTGAGCGCCAGTCTAAAATTGCCACAGACATTGATATGACTATGGCCGGTTTCAGCCGTATCTGGCATGAAGGCGGGTTACCCAAAGCAGAAACCCTGAAACGTATCAAAGAATTAAAAGGTTGCAGTATTGACTGGCTGCTGACCGGAGAAGGGGAGCCCTTTCCTGAACAGCAAACTCAGGCAGCACATGATACGCTGGGTAATCCGGTGAATACTGAAGATTTTGTTTATGTGCCGCGTTATGCAATTGAAGCAGCTGCCGGACATGGTAGTTTAGTTGCTAATGAAAAACCGATGTTTACCATGGCGTTTCGTAAGGACTGGATAAATTCAATGATTAGCCCTGAAGTTAGTGGCTTGTCAGTGATTTCGGTCAAAGGCGATTCAATGGAAGGTGTGCTCAATGACGGAGACACCATTCTGGTACAGCAAATGAATCATATACGCCGTGATGGTTTGTATGTATTGCGTATTAACGATAATCTGCTGGTTAAGCGTTTACAGCTGATGCCGGGTAATGTAGTGAATGTTATTTCTGCTAATGAAGCCTATCCGAGTTTTGAAATCCGGCTGGATAGTGAAAGTGATGATGTACAAATCATCGGTAAAGTATTGTGGTTTGGCCGTTATCTATAATGTTCTGATGATAAAATTTTATACTGAAGAGTCGGTTTGATAATCCGGGTATTACTGCGGACACATTATTAACCGGTTAACTCATTTATTCTGGACATAAAAAAACCGTCTGAATTTTGGAATTCAGACGGTTTTTTTATGTACGTAAAATTCAGCTTATGGTTTTAGCCTTTATAAGCACTGCCATCAGCCAGTAACCATTCAGGTTCAGCACCTTTATCAATTACATCCTGATTAACAACCACTTTTTTTACATCGTTTAAATCCGGCAAAGCATACATAGTATTAAGCAACGCTTTTTCTACAATTGAGCGTAAGCCGCGGGCACCGGTTTTGCGCGCCATGGCCAGCTTGGCAATTGCCCGTAATGCAGAGGGTTGTACCTGTAGCTCCACACCTTCCATCGCAAACAGAGCCTGAAACTGCTTGATTAATGCATTTTTAGGTTCGGTAAGGATATTAATCAATGCATCTTCATCCAGCTCAGTAAGCGTTGCAATAACTGGCAGACGACCGATCAGCTCTGGAATCAAACCGAATTTAATCAGGTCTTCCGGTTCTACCGTCTGAAACAACTCGCTTACATTGGTATTTTCGTCTTTGCTGTGTACCGCAGCACCAAAGCCGATACCACCTTTTTCAGTACGCTGACGGATAACTTTTTCCAGTCCGGCAAATGCACCGCCACAGATAAATAGAATATTAGTAGTGTCTACATTAATAAATTCCTGATTAGGATGTTTGCGCCCACCCTGTGGCGGCACAGATGCAACAGTTCCTTCTATCAGTTTAAGTAAAGCCTGCTGAACACCCTCACCGGATACATCGCGGGTGATAGAGGGATTATCACTTTTGCGGGAGATTTTATCGATTTCATCAATGTATACAATGCCTTTTTGTGCTTTTTGTACATCAAAATCGCATTTACCCAATAATTTAGTGATAATCTGTTCCACATCCTCACCAACATATCCGGCTTCGGTAAGTGTGGTGGCATCAGCCATCACAAACGGAACATCCAGTTTGCGCGCCAGAGTCTGAGCGAGCAGAGTTTTACCCGAACCGGTAGGTCCGATCAGCAGAATATTGGATTTAGACAGCTCTACCTGACCTTCTTCCTTACCCAGACGCAAGCGTTTGTAATGATTATATACCGCTACAGCCAGTGATTTTTTTGCTGTTTCCTGTCCGATTACATACTGGTCAAGATTAGCAACAATTTCTGCCGGAGTAGGCAGTTTTTCCTGCCCGTCTCCGTCAGCTGTCGGCATGCCATTCTCTGTAGAAGACGCACCCGGATTATGTAGCATTTCATTGCATGTATCCACGCACTCATTACAGATTAATGCGTTTTCACCTTCAATTAAATTTTTAACTTCGTTTTCAGGTTTACCGCAAAACGAACAATAACGAATTTCTTTACTCATAAACAGGATTTCATCAAGAAAATAGAGCTTATATTGAACGCCGGACCAAATACATAGATGATATCGTATCGGATTCAGCCAAAAAACGAGTATATAGTTTTATCAGGCTGATATCAAACTGAATGCTAGTGTGGTTTTAATCACTGAAGAAATCAGTTTGATAATGAAAATCTGATTAAAATATCGTTTATAAACACCTTTTTTAGCCGAATATAATAAGAAAATACCGGCCGTAAGCAAATTTGTCTTATAATTAGATTGAGAAACAATATATTTATTGAATAATTGGACGTTAAAAACTTCTTTCAAACACAGACAATAATTATGTCTGTCTCTCTATTGCGTTCAGTTTGAGTAGTATTTTCTTGAGAAATAAATTACCCTGATTCAGGGTCAAAAAGGAAGTTATCATGTCATGTTTATCACGTCTGCGTCGTTGGCAGTGGGTAAGCCTGTTAAGCAGCAGTCTGTTTTTTGCAGTACCTGCTGTAGCCGGAGACCTTGATGTTCTCGGCCAGTTTATCGAACAAAAGCAGGCAGGTGGTCAGTCAGACACACTCAGCACATTTATCAGCAACCATCCCGATGCCAATCTGGAAACCCGTGCACAGATTGCCGGTCCTTTATTAAGCTCACAATCGGCTCTGATTATGAATAATCAGACCGGTGAAATTCTTTACCAGAAAAATATCAATCAGGTACGTTCAATTGCATCCATTTCTAAGCTGGTTTCAGCAATGGTAGTGCTGGATGCCAATCAGAACATGAATGATCAGATTACCATCACAGATGCCGAAATTGACCGGCTGAAAAACTCAACCAGCCGTCTGTCTGTTGGTACAGTAATGACCCGGCGTGAGCTGTTGCATATTGGTTTAATGAGTAGTGAAAACCGGGCAATCCATGCTCTGGCACGTACTTATCCGGGTGGTATGCCGGCATTTGTAGAAGCCATGAATAATAAGGCAGCTGAGCTGGGAATGACTAATTCACGTTTTTACGAACCAACCGGTCTTGATCCGCGCAATCAGTCCACTGCACGGGATTTGGCTTTACTGGTGCGTGGTGCCAGTCAGTATCCGCTTATCAGACAATATTCAACTGACAATTCCGGTTCGGTATACACCAGTAATGGCAGAGTAGAGCAATATCACAACTCCAATGCGCTGGTACGCGAAGGTTTATGGCCGATCGCGCTGCAAAAAACCGGATATATTCGTGAAGCAGGTCGGTCTATGGTGCTGTTGACCAGCGTGCAGAACCAGCCGGTAACCATTGTTTTACTGAACTCTCCCAGTTCAACAACTCGTGTAAGCGATGCCCGCGCTTTACGTTCATGGGCGATGCAGCAATCTTTATAAACCATATATCTGTTATCAAAGAGCCCCGTTAGCGATAACGGGGTTTTTTCTATCAATAAATCAATCTGTTTATATCGTAATGTAACTGTCAAAGCAGTTAATGAACATGATAGAAAGCCTGACATAATGAATTAACATCAGCAACTAAAAGTAATTTAACAGATATGATTAATAGCGTTTTATAAATGTGTCAGTTGATTCGTCTGCATCTTTTGTTTGTAAAATAATGGGCAAAGCATAGTTTCTAAGAATAGTACTGAATAAAAAGCTTAATCATCAGTGTAAAATATTGGTTCTCAGACTGATAAATATTCCTGAGGTATGAATGAATGGATGTCACCGGTTGATAAACAAGACTCAGTCGTAGCAAAATAGAAATGTAATACCATAATATCGGAAATGGAATAAATATAGACTTATCTCATAAGGGACAAATAGAGGTGTTATCTTTAAACAAAGAAAGATACTGACATGACAATATTAATTACAGGTGCTTCTGCAGGATTTGGCGCAGAAATGTGTCGTGTGCTGGTTCATGCCGGTTATCAGGTTATTGGTGCCGCACGGCGGCTGGATAAGCTGCAACATTTACAGGCAGAACTGGGTGCACAGTTTTTACCATTACAAATGGATGTAGTCGATAAAAGCAGTGTAGATAATGCATTAGCCTCCTTACAGGGTACTTGGGCGGATATTGATTTACTCGTGAACAATGCCGGGCTGGCACTGGGCATGGAGCCGGCTCAGGAAGCAAACTTTGCTGACTGGGAAACCATGATTCATACCAATGTTCTGGGTTTAACTTATGTCACCCGGCAAATATTGCCACGTATGGTAGCCAAAAATAGCGGCTATATCATTAATCTGGGTTCTACTGCCGGCTCATGGCCATATAAAGGTGGCAATGTTTACGGTGCTACCAAAGCTTTTGTACGCCAGTTCAGCCTGAATTTGCGTACTGATCTGGCCGGTACACGCATACGAGTAACCAATATTGCCCCCGGTTTATGCGGTGATACTGAATTTTCCAATGTACGCTTTCGCGGCGATGATAAACAGGCTGCTGCCGTATATGAAAATATCAGCTATCTGCAACCGGCAGATATTGCCAACACCGTATTATGGCTGTATCAGACTCCGGCACATATGAATGTTAACCATATTGAAATTATGCCGGTATCACAAACCTTCGCCGGTCTGAGTGTAACCCGTGACTTGGCTTAAGATTTACAGGTATGTCTAACCCTACAGTATGGCAATCCAAAGCCGAAGAAAAAGCACGTATCATGGCACAGTGTGCTCAGCAAGGAGTTACTGTTACCCAACTGCGTACTCAGGTACTGGATATTGTATTAAATATGAGTGGTGTTATTAAAGCCTACCAGGTACTGGCATCTATGCAACAGCACAGTAACAGTACGGTTGCTCCGCCTACTGCTTACCGGGCACTGGATTTCTGGGCTGAGCAGGGTGTATTACATAAAATACCTGCTGTTAACGGCTATATACTTTGTCGTCATGTACAACATGAGTGTGATAGTCACTGTCAGGACAATACCGTTCATCACAGTGATTTTGTTCTGGTATGCAACCAGTGCGGAGCTGTAGATGAACAAAGTCTCAGCTCAGAATGGGCAGCATTACGGCAGCGTGCTGCAGATAATGGATTTATGCTCAATGATGAGCATATCGTACTAACAGGTATATGTACACATTGCCAAACTAAACTGACCTAAGTATTAAGTTTGATTGATACAAAAATTCCGGATATCTGTTTTTTTAAATTAAGCATATATCTGGAATCTTTTATTGAATATGAATTGTTCATTAATTTTTTTACTGAATAATTAATAGTAAAAGCAGACTAATTTAATTCTGGGACAAACGCTTTAATTGTGCCGAATAAAGATTCAATCTCTTTTTTGATATCAGTAATGTCATCCAGATAAAGTATCCATAGATTTTTACGTGCTCTGGAACATGCTGTATAAATTAAATTACGTGTATTTTCCAGCTCCTGTTTCTTTTCCAGTACTGTATCAGAAGATAGACTAGAAAAATAATCTTTAAATTTATTTTTTTTCCTTTGCCCAAAACTGTTTTCCATAATGATAACTACATTTTCATATTCCTCTCCTTTTGTACCATGATAAGTATGATAAATTACCGGATCATTTTCATCATGTTCTTCATTAATAAAAGCTATCCAGCGCTGCCAGTAAATTAATTCTATATTTAATATATTTTGGATTTTATCTCGATTATCTTGAATAATTTTATTTGCGTTTTCACTTTCTAAGTTTATCAAATCTGAATTGCCGTACATGTCTTCATATAAATTATCGTATATATAATCGGCAAAAGCAGAGTCATCTGAATCTTTATTGTGGCTTTGAAATACGTCAGAGATATTAATTCCAAAGCAGTTTTTCAACCAAAATGTGATTGCTTTATTTTCTTTTTGGTCTCTGAAAATCTTTAAATTGGCTGAAAAATATTTTATTAAATCATCTAAAGTTTGAGGGTGTCCGTTTGTAAAAATTTCAACTAATTTACTTGCTTCAGCAAAAGTAACCTTATGCTGAGTATTTCCGAACAAATCATAAAGAGTAGTATTTTGATTATTCAATGTATTATAGGCTGTTACCAGCTGATACAGACGTAGTATAGCTGGATGCAATTTATTGAGTAAGTGTGAAAATATCATAACATTCATATTATCCCAGTAGATAAATTCTGCTTTTTCAATAGCGCTATAAATTTGTTGCAGACCGCTCATAAAAGCAACTGAACGATTAAGTAACAGCAGACAATCAACAGGTCTGTTACAGTTTAAAGTGGTAATATATTTGTTAATAAATTGATTAATTACTAAAGCATCATTTTCTTCATTTCTGATTGATTCTTGGTTCTTCAGAAAATAAAATTCAACTATGCCATTTTTCTTAGCCGGATCAATTGGCTTTTGTTTTACAGTATCATTTCTAATTTTATTAATTAAATCAATAATCTGATTTTCTGAGCGTCTGTTAAAATTTTTAATAATTTTTTTTAATTTAATTTCCGGTATTTCCTTATTTCCCGATATTTCCTTATATATATTCTCGATATTATCGCCAATACCAGTATCATAAATACTTTGTTTACTATCACCAAAATATCCAGCGAGCCATTTCTGCTTTCGCTGATAGGTATACTGGTGTAAATTTGCCAGTATTCTTACAACAGATTCATTTGTATCCTGATATTCGTCAATAAACATATAAGGATATTTATCTGTCAGTAATTTTTTAAACATATCATATTTTTCTACTAGCTGTAAGCTATATTCAAGCAGAGTATCGTGGCTAAATTTCATTGAAGCCAAACGGTCACTGTTAGAGTTACTGTCATATTCTACAGATAAAATATTATTATTGTTTTGAGAATTATTTATTTTTTCTATTGCTTGTTGAAAGGTAATAATTTTGTTAATATATTTAAAATACGTTTTGAAATTATTCAAATTTTTTAAGGATTTTTCTAAAATTTCCTGATTTAATATTGGATTTGTTTGATTTATTTTCATTATCTCTTTTCTGAATTGTTGTGTTTCGGTTACTTTTTCCAGATTAAAAAATTGTTTTTTGTTTTTTTGCACAAACTGTTTAAATAACTCTTTATTTTCCTCTGTATTCAGATAAGAAAGATTTAGCTTATTAGCTTTATTTGTTATTTCCGATTCATTTTCTCTAAGCTCTTTCTCAAGTTTATTTTTATGTAACTCGATCAATTCATCTTGTTTATACAATCTGATTTGTTGCCAAAGCATTTCATGAATAGTTGACACCTGAATATATTGGCTTTCTCCTAAGCGTTGGCGGATTTCATTAACGGCCACATTAGTATAGGTAATACAGATAATTTTTTGATTGTGTCTGTGCAAGGTATCTAAATGATGACTCAAAATATATTTGATTGCTTCAATCAGTGTGTAGGTTTTACCAGCACCGGCACCAGCATAAACAATAAAACTTTCAAACTTATCAATGGCTGTAAATATTTTCTTCTGTTGCTGAATTTCTTGATTCAGATTTTCTTCCAGACTCATATTTATTTCCCTTTATCACTTTTCAATTGACTTATTAACCAATCAAAACCATCAGTAATATACTGAGGTAATTCAGGTATGATATTCGATGAGTCTGGATCTGTATTAGCAGTAACGGTAATCATATTATAAAGGAGTGTGCTGGCAAATTTTGTTTTACCCCCGTTCGTATTGAGTTTTTTCTGTATTTCAAAAGAACTATTAGGATTAATCCTATTATTATCCATTATAATATTAAACATTTCGGTGGATATAGTTGATTTAAGTGATTCGATAACCAACTGGTTATCATAATTGGTTAAAATAATTGCTTCTTCCAGACTGGTAGCATATTGCTTGTTAATGGGGTCTTTTTGAAAAACAATATAAGTATTGCTGATTTCTTTATATTGTAAATTATCATTCAGTTCTTCAATTCCACATAATATTTTCAATGTATTGTTGGTAGTTTTTCGATTTTTTAAACTTCTAATTTGTTCAGAACTTGTAGATTCACATGGCTCAGTGTTATTGCGTTTAATATCTATATCAGTAATGATTACACAAGGTATTTGTATTTGTTGTAATAGTGGGAAATAAATATGAGCATAAGCACCATCAATTCTAAATATTGAAATATAGTAGTTTCTTAATTCTTTTTCTTTTTCCAGATAATAATTGAGTAAAATTTCTTCAGTTGTTCCTTCAACCACAATGATTGCATCTGAAAAAAATAATTCAGATACTTTATATTTAATGTGTTTTTTTAGAAATAATAAATCTCTTTGATCTAATTTATGATTTATTTGTTGACCAGTTTTCTGAGAACTTTTTTTAGAAAAGTCTTGAATAAATAATGCGTCATATAATGGTATTACCTTGCTACATTTATTCTTTAAAGTTAAATAATTAATATTATCAAATGAACTGGAACTGTGTATTTTACTGTTTACTATATGTGAAGAATGAGTAGTTATTATAATCTGACACTTAAGAGACATGTAATCTCCTGCATCTGCATCAGGTTTTATTTCACTGATGGCCTTGTTTACCGCTAAATCAATGCGTTTAATAAAAAATTCTTGCATCTGTGGATGCATAAAAACCTCTGGTTCTTCTATAACCAGTATATTAATTCGGCTTCTGTGACTATTTTCTTCATATGAGCTAATATAATAGATAATTTCGCCGATAATATTAACTAAATTAATATAGCCCAAACCAAACTGATCTTCCGGGATATAGTCATCGCCATCACTAAAGCTGTATTTAATCAGCTTTTTTAAAATATCTTCTTTACTGACATTTCCGCTCAGTTTCATGTCAATATGATTTAACTGTTCAATTTCTCCTATTATTTCACTTACAGAATCATTTTTATCTTTAACAGTATCTGTGATAGTAGTATTAATTACTGTTATTTCGTCGATAAATAATTCTTTACTGTTATTTTTAATATTTTTGGTAAATAAAGAATTAACAATACGCTGGAAAACATTAGACAGAACATTTTCATCAAGATGGCGATTAGCTTTGATACATTTAATTTCCAGAAGATCGCGCAAAGAAAAATTTTTGACTTCTCTATTGAGATTATTTGTGAAGCTTAATTTGTATTCTGTTTCATCTCTATTGTCCAGTAATTTACAGATTTCTTCCAGCAGTTTATTATTTAACTTTATATTGTGTTCAGACTGTTCTGAGTCACTATTCTCAGACGTAATCCGATTGTTTTGAATCAGATCTTTAACCTGCTGAAGAAAATTAGCTTCTTCTTTCAGTGCATATGTAGCATTGATAATAATTTCTTTATTGCGGGAGAAATCATTAATCGGAGTAAACTCAGATAGATTTGTGATTAAATCTTCATTAAGATCATCTAATTTGATTTTTAATCGGAATTCCAGTTTTGGAGTTTCTAGATGTTTTTGAGAGTCGTTTTTATCATTCTGGAAAGCCTCTATATAGCTTATAATCAATTTTTTAAGATAAGATAAATTAAAATCACTGGATTTTATAGACAACTTATTTTCAGATAGCATACTTAATGCATTAGTAATAGTTGTTTTACCAGTATTATTTTTGCCGATAATTAATGTACTGGACGGAGAAACCAGTGGTTGTGTTATCTTATCCCGATTCTGATAATTTATTTTATTAGAGCTGACAAATTGTAGTTCATTGTCTTGATCCCCGAATTTACGAAAATTTTTAATAGTGAAGCTTTGTAGATACATTATGATTATTCCTGAGTAAATTAGAATAATTTCTAGATTATTCTTAATTTCTATTTAATTATTTTATCTAGCAGAGTGAAAATTACTCACAGGCAGCCAATCAGGTTATCTTGTTTAAATAATAGTGTCTGGTATTTGGTTCGCATTTATTATCCTGTTAATATGTTATTTAGGTGGCGTTAAAGTTTAATTTTGTTAAAGTAAGTACTTATTGTAGTGAATAATTTATGCTAAAGTCAAAATGAATTAATTAATGTATGAATTGTTTTTATTTACTATTGATTTTGTTTTGCACAACTTTCAGTGTTTTTAATTTACCAAGACAAATTATTTGCCTATTGAAATAGTTAAGACTATAAATAACCCAACTGACAAAGTTATGGCAAAAGTATTGAAGGAGTAATACATGAATGGTATCAAAGTTGGCATCGTACAAATGGTTTCTGGTACTGATATTACTGAGAATATTCAAACCATGCAGCATCTGGTTCGGCAAGCTGCCAATGCAGGTGCGGAATGGGTAGTATTACCTGAATACTGGCCGATAATGGGTAAAGACGAAACAGATAAAGTAGCTGTGGCTGAGGTTTTTGGAGATGGCCGATTGCAAACAGCTTTAAAAACTCTTGCTGCTGAACTGAGGATCATATTATTTGGTGGTACCTTACCTTTACAAAGTACGGATAAAACCAAAATATTTAATACCATGCTGGTGTACGGACGCTCAGGAGAATTGCTGGGTTTCTACCATAAAATGCATTTGTTTGGTTACACTGGTGCCAATGAGTCTTACGCAGAAGCAGATACAATACTGCGGGGCATGGATGTACCGGAGCTGAGAATTGATAATATCGCTGTGGCTCAGGGTATTTGTTACGATTTACGTTTTCCTGAATTTTTCCGTGCCCAGCTTCCGTTTGAAGTACTGGTGTTACCGGCAGCATTTACTTATACCACGGGTAAAGCACACTGGAACACATTATTAACTGCCAGAGCAATTGAAAATCAGTGTTATGTGCTGGCGTCTGCACAGGGTGGGCAGCATCAGAATGGCCGCCGTACATATGGCCATAGTATGATTATTAATCCTTGGGGAGAAATCCTGGCTTCTTTGCCAGAAGGAGAGGGTGTTATTTGTGCAGAGCTGGATGCCGAATTTCTGCAATCAGTACGTACTAAGCTACCGGCACTACAGCATCGACTATTGTAAATATGTTTTTTTAAGTTAGTACTTTTTGGAACTAGCCTGAATTTAATCCATATTTAAGCTCATTATTTGGACATAATGTCTGAATAATGGGCTTAATGGTCTCAAAAACGGTACATTCATAATCATTTCTTGTCCAAAAATGCGATTCATGGCATGATTATTGATTAAAGTTTGAATTAAGAAGTAAGGGGCAGTAGCGATGAGTGGCGGAACAAAGAAAAAGTCGCATTCTCAGTGGAGCTCGCGGATTGGGTTTATGCTCGCCGCAGCAGGTTCAGCAGTTGGTTTGGGTAATATCTGGAAATTTCCCTATATGGCCGGTCAGATGGGCGGTTCTGCATTTGTGCTTACCTACCTGATTTGCATGTTTGTGATTGGTTTGCCTATTCTGGTGGCTGAGTGGCTGATTGGCCGTCGCGGGCAGAAAAATCCGATTCATACCATGGAAGATGTAGCTGCTGATGAAGGGCAATCTAAATCATGGCGCTGGGTAGGTATTATCGGCGTACTTGGTTCATTCCTGATTCTTTCTTTTTACAGTGTTATTGGCGGGTGGGCTGCTGATTACATTTTTCTTGCCGGTACTGGCACTTTTAAAGGTTTAAATGGCGAGGGTACCGGTCAGGTCTTCCAGCAATTTCTTGGTAGTGTAAGCCATTTACTTACATGGCATACCGTCTTCATGTTTGCTACTGCTTTGATTGTAGCCATGGGCGTAGGTGCCGGTTTGGAGCGTTCGTGTAAAGTGATGATGCCGGGGCTGGGTCTTTTACTGATTGGTCTGGTAGTTTATGCGGCTGTTGTCAGCGGACCTTCATTTGGCAAGGCTTTTGCTTTCCTATTTACTCCTAACTGGTCTGCTATTACCGGTAAGGCAGTACTGGCGGCATTGGGGCATGCATTTTTCAGCTTGTCTCTGGGCATGGGTATTATGATGGCTTACGGTTCCTATCTGGGTAAAGATGTGAATCTGATTTCTACAGCACGTACTGTAGTTATTCTGGACGTTATTGTTGCCATGTTATCTGGTATGGCCATTTTCCCGCTGGTATTTGCCAATGGTCTGCAACCGGGAGAAGGTCCGGGTCTGATTTTTGTTACCTTACCTATCGCTTTCGGCAATATGGCCGGTGGTACTATTATTGGTATCGTATTCTTTATTTTCCTGACCTTTGCCGCCCTGACTTCCTCAATTTCATTGCTGGAGCCGACAGTTGAATTACTGGAAGAAAAAACCCATTTGGGACGTAAATCAGCGACTTTAGTAAGTAGTTTATTTATCTGGGCATTGGGCATTGCCTGCCTGCTGTCTTTTAATGAGTGGCAGGATGTTACAATTTTCGGCAAAAATATTTTTGATTCTCTCGATTATCTGACCAGTAAGCTTATGCTACCGTTAACCGGTCTTGGTACGATTGTATTTGCCGGCTGGATGATGAATCAGGAGAGAATTCGTCAGGAACTGAATTTAGGTCCGGCTGTATTTGCTTGTTGGAAAGTGCTATGCCGCTATGTTATTCCGATAGCCGTAATAGCAATTCTGATTTATGGATTTATGTAATCAATATATAGTTAATATTCTCATATCTGAGTAACAAAAAATCCCGGAATTATCCGGGATTTTCTTTTATGGATTCACTAATTACTATAGAAAATGCTTGAAAACAGATATAGATATTTAATAAATATCTGGATTTACATCAAATATCTGCAATTGTTACTATACTTTAATCTGGTTTCAATCCATTCTGGATAAATAACATAAGATAGTTCAGTTAATAACAGATTTTCTGAAATTTTAGTTTCTTAGTTCAATTTAATCTGTTACATGCTGACGCCGGCTTTGCGTGCGATGGCCAGACCATCTTCTACACTCATATATTGAGCCGGCTGGATACAATCGCGCAAAACAATTTCTCCCTGGCTGAACATCACCAGTTCATTAACCGCCAGTTGCTGCCACTGCTCATTACAGGTAAGCGGTAATGTGGCAATTACGGCTACACGATCATATGGTGTAGTAACCGCGGAAAAATCAATAGCTACGTCTTCATCTGCCAGAACAGCTTTACCAAAAGGCGCCTGCCGGATAATATAAAAAAGCAGGGTGCTGGCATGGGCAATTAACCAGTCACCATTCGAAAGCATATAATTAAATAAACCATACTGACGCAGCTCAGCAGTAATTTCTGCTATAGCATTAAATAAAATTTCCCGAGAAGGCTTGTGACGAAAGCGCTGGCGTAGCTGCTCAAGCAGATAGCAAAAGGCCTGTTCTGAATCCGTAGAGCCTACCGGGTTGAAATATTCACCTTCAGAAGGATTAAAACGGCGCAAATTGCCATTATGTGCAAACACCCAGTATTCTCCCCATAACTCGCGTACAAACGGATGTGTATTTACTAAATGTACTTGTCCCTGAGTAGCTTTGCGAATATGGGCTATTACATTTTCCGATTTAATTTTATATTGCTGCACCAAATCTGCGACAGGTGAGCTGGCACAAGGCTTATCATCCTGAAGTAGACGCACTCCGTGCCCCTCGAAAAAAGCAATGCCGAAACCATCTGCATGGCTGTCAGTCAGACCTCCCCGCAAACGAAAACCTTCAAAAGAAAAGACAATATCAGTAGGGGTATTGCAATCCATGCCTAACAACTGGCACATTTATTATTTCTCCATAGATAAATTAATAATTTAATATTTGCTGTTTCATCAAGTAAAGATTATACATCCTGATTATAGTAATCGATAACTGATGCCAATATTTACCTGTAAAAAAAGCCTGTAACTGCTGTTACAGGCATAAATTCAAATTAACAGAACAGAAACTTGCTTTTATACAGCCGAAACACTCAAATAATTATCAGCAGTACCTAAAAGTTTATCCTGTGGCGGTGATATTGCCATGCTGCTATTAGCAAGTCCTGAACTCATAGCCGCCATTGCCTGCTTGAGTAACATCGCATCAGCGTAATTAAAACCGGAATTGATAATTTCATTGGCATAGTTATCCGGCGCCGCATTCTTTACAGGAATTCTGGCAAGGCCTGCGGCATAATTGCCTGAATCTTTATGCAGACTATTGTCAGCAGAATGGAACAGGTGATTACTGAGAGCCGAATCTTTTTCAAACTGCGGAATAAGGGGCATATCAACAGGTTTTCGCTTTGTAAGCAGGCTTAATAAAGTTTGCCCATGCTTACCATCTTCGGTAAATATAATATTGCCTAAATCAGAATCTTTGCCCCGGTTTTTCAAATTATAGCCGAGCAGATAAATAATATCGCCTTTAACCCCGTTTTTAATCACTATTCCGTCTTTATAAGCACTGAAAGTAAGCGATTTTATCTGATCAACCTTAATATAAGACAATCCATTATGGTCTTCAATTATAGTGATGCCGTCGCCGTTTTTAATTACATACATATCATCACCCATACCGCCATTTAGATAGTCATTGCCTTTACCACCGTTAAGCAAATCATTACCGGCTCCGCCATATAAATTATCATCGCCCAGGCCTCCATACAGCTGATCATTGCCATCATCACCCTGTAAATTATCATTGCCGCTGCCGCCACTGATAAAATCGTTTCCATCTCCTCCGAAGATAACGTCATTACCACTGGTTTTTGCATTATCGCTATTTACAGGTTCTTCACTGTCGCCATAAATAATATCATTACCATCACCACCATAAATCACATCATCACCATCACTGCCAATCAGCCGGTCGTTACCGATACCTCCATCAATGTAATCATTACCATAACCCCCATTAATATAATCGTCTCCTCCTTCACCATATAAAACATCATTTCCAGAAAAACTTTCTAATTCTTGCAAAACATCTCCATATATTCTGTCATTACCCTCTCCGCCGTATATAACATCATCGCCGGTATATTTAGAATTTTCGGTTGTAATTAAAATAGGATCACTAGAACCACCCGAACCAATTCCCCAACCAATAATATTATTGAAATCACCGATAATTATATCGTCGCCATTTCCACCATAAAGGTAATCATGACCACCGCCGCCGAATATAACATCATTTCCTTCGCCGCCATCAACTTCATCAGTACCATATCCGGCATCAATAATATCATTACCATTTCCGCCAAACAGATGATCATTACCGTTTATTGAACAGTCAGCATCGACAAAATTTTTATTCTCATCACCCCATATCTTATCATCGCCATCGCCCCCGAAAATCCAATCGTCTCCACCGCCGCCTATTAAACTATCATTGCCGGCGCCGCCATCAATATAGTCTGCACCCTGAATTTCTTTGTTATTCTCATCATCCCCGTAAATAACGTCATTGCCTTCATCGCCATAAAGCTCATCATTACCGTGGCCGCCATAAATTTTGTCATGATCAGCGCCGCCATGAATCACATCGTCTCCGTAGCCACCATACAGCTCATCATTACCGGCATCGCCCCAGATATGATCATTGCATGTTAATTGTGAAAAATTTCTATTCATATCATAAGAATCGCCATATATAATGTCTTCGTCATTACCGCCATAGAGAAAATCATCGCCACCACCACCTACAATAAAGTCTTTACCGGCACCGCCATAAATGGTGTCACTACCATGATATTGGCTATCAAGTATTTCTCTTGATGTCTTTCCACCATCATCGCCATAAATTTTGTCATCACCATCGCCGCCAATAATCACATCATTGCCACCACCACCAATGATTTCATCATCACCATCGCCGCCATCAATGTGATCATCTCCATGAGCCCTGCCAGCAAGAGAATTTAAGTGACCTAGTCTAACAAGACCATCGCCATATAAGATATCTTTGCCCTTGCCACCGACAATATAATCATTGCCACCCATACCAAAAACGACATCATCTCCTTCTTGCGTACTGCCCGGTGCTACCGAATCACCTTCGATATAATCATTCAGATTACCGCCAACAATAAAGTCATTGCCCTCATCACCATATAGAAAATCTCCCCCATATGACATACCGTCCACAGCAGAGATGGGCTCATCAAAACAGTCGCTAATACCAGAGATAATCAAATAATTACCTCTTTCTAAAAATATACCCCAGTTTGGGCCAGCATGAATCAGTTTTTTACCATAATCAGGCATCTTCCAGCGCTCATCCGGCTTCTCTCGTTGAGATATCGTTAAATGATTATTGGCAAAAATATAATCATCTCCGGCACCACCTCTGATGGTATCGGAGCCACCGCCGCCTGCGAGCAGATCCATGCCATCGCCACCCAGAATCACATCATCACCGGCCATGCCATCAATAGCATCGCCGCCGTCCAGCCCCGAAATTTCATCATCATTGGCTGTGCCGAAAATAACATCCTCAAAGCCGTTTTCTTGTTTACCATCGATAATACGGCCGTCGGCACTGCGCTTATCCCAATCATAGTGATAATGGCCTTTAAGAGACTCTAACTCTTCCTCAAAATGGCCTTCTACATGAATGATTTTCGTGCGCCAGTCGCCCAGAATTTTATTTTTTTCCTTAGGCGGGCGCATATTGGGTAAATTAATGCCGAGTTTATTTCCTTTAAGCTCATTCCATCCCTCAATAGTAAGAATATCTTTATTGTCTGTCAGGGACTGAATGCATAAATCACCGGTTTTATTCAGCCACACCTGCCATTTATTATCCTCTGACTGCCATACATTCAGCTCTTTCCCTATCCACTGATATGATGAAAAAATCTTATTGTCCAGATAGATATAGCCATTACCATCACTATCGATAATACGATCCTGCCCATCATCTGCATTGAAATAATAACGGTCTGTTCCCTCACCACCAGTCAATAAATCATTGCCGCTACCGCCAATCAACGTATCATTCCCGGCACCACCATATAAATAGTCATCGCCGGCGCCGCCATCGATAACATCATCACCGCGACCACCTATAATCACATCGCCTAAACTACTGCCAGAATGAGTACCAGTGGCATTATCAGAAAGCATCAGCACCACATGGCCGGCTTGAGTTATCGCACCATTGGTCACCCAGCTTAGGCCGGTATTCGCATCACGAAAACGAATCACATCATCTTTACCAAAACCATATTTCGTCCGGATAGACTCAACCAGCTCTTTCTGTTGCCGCAGATGCATGGTTAGCTGCTGATTAATATCAATCTCGGGAGCCGGAGTAGGCGACAGCCCATTGAGCAGGGCACGTACATACTCATTGTGTTCTACTGCCTCAGCGTATTTCATCTCCTGAATGGCCCAGCAGCGGATTTTAATCCAGTCTTCACCTACATCATCCACACTTCTTTGCTGTGGCGTAAAATCCGGATTCAATACCACCACCGGATTCAACTGCAACAGCGCATGTAAATACTGCGATACCTTAGCTGTTTCTCCCTTATTGGTTAAATTCTGCAAAATACTCAGCACACTATCCGGCGTAGCATCAATATATTCCAGCTCATATTTGAATTCATACTCATCTGTTGCACCCGCTATCGGCCTGCGATGCCCAGCTTTAGGCTCAAAAACAAACCCCAATCCCTTATCCAGAAAGTTAATCTCATTAATGGAAGACAGTAGCGCGCTAGAACTATCGGCCAGATTTTCATTTAATACCGCGGCGATAATCCATTTAGTCATACTCGCGCCGCCCATCAATTGCCAGTTATTGGCCAGCCGCTTCTGCGTGGCAGCAGAAGTATTCTGATTGGCAAAAAACTTGCCGGTAAGCCTGTTTTCCGGCGTAGCATAATCCTTATACCAAGTATGAGTTGAACCATAAACAAGTATATTATCGCCAACCTTTTCCTTGGCAAAAGCAGTGAAAGCAGCCGCCATATCCGTATCTTTGCACCACTGCCGCGCCTGCTGCTGCTCAGCACTGGAAACGGCCACCTTTTTATAGCCAAGTACATTAGCCAACTTCTCCACATCGGTGCCTACTACAATATTAGCGATAGGAAAATTAATTGAATAAGCAGCATTCTTGATAATGTAGTCTATTGGCGCAACCTCACCGTTGGACTTATTAACGTAAATGTAGCCCTTCTGCGCATCCCGCATTACTCCGTATAACATCAGACTTACCCATGAGCCTGTAAGCTTGGTTCCCTTAGTAGCCCGCATATGCTGCCACATATTTTCTACAACCTGCTCACCGTCAATCTCCTGACCATTGCTGCCGGTAGCCGAAGCATGGTTCTGGATAATCGACATTGGTGTATACAGCGTCCAGTAGCCGATATCCAGCTTATTGTTATTAAATACTTCTACATGAAATTCTAACATTTCATAATAGGTAATATCTTTACCGCCTTTACCGTTTTCCAATTTCTCTTTCAGCATAGCCAGATAGCCCAGCGCCATATCGCGCCGTACACTGTCAACCCGTGCTTGGGGGAGCTTTTGTTTATGATCTTTGGCCACCGCCTGCATAAACTGCAAAGCGCCATTGCCGGTAAGGGTATCAGCTGTGGCCACCCCAAATGCCCATTGAGCATAGTCATAGCCCTTTTGGGCCAGCGCCTGATACACTTCCCCTATGGCCGATAGCTCGCCGGTTTTGATTTGCTCGCTCCAAGCATCTATTTCTTTTTTAGTTAAGACCTGTGGTTGAGACATATTTTTACCTCTTTCATCAGTTGTTAACAATATAGACATAAATAGCAGGAATATTTACACCTTCCCTGCCTGCTTCTTAATTAATGCGCCTTTATCCGTAACCACCCAGCTATCCAGTATGCCGGCTATATTTTTTTCGGTTTGCTGCCAGAGTTTCAAATAGTGGCGGTTAAAACGTATACGTATCAATATAGGTAAATTATCAAGATAAAATCGATGTTTGCATTGCTGAACATCGCCAATAAAATCACACTGAATATAGGTTTTAATCTCGCCTTGCGCATTTTGGGACATCAAAATATCCGGCCCGGCGATATTATCCTGCCACGGCTGATTGGTGCTGGGATCAATCCCATTATTGGCTTTGAAATAAGTTAAGCCATATACTTTTTGTGGTTGTTCAATATATTCAAAGTGCCAGACTTCTTTTTTAGCTTGCTGAGTGTCAGTAAACGCTTTATTAAAATTAAGTGGCTGGTGTGGATCAACAATGTTGTAAACAATGGTATAGCCCCATGGAAACGGCTTTCCCTGTGGAATCAGAGTTTTATTATCACGCAGATAATCCTCATCTGTCTGCTCTCTTCTGGTTTTAACCGCGCCATCTGTTAGCCGGTACTGAAAATCAAAACCTTCAATAGGCAATTGGTAAGTAATCGGCGGGCGCTGATACTTTTGCGCTTGTTTGCTGGTATCGAAATCACCCGGGTCGCCGATATAGTGTACCCAGGTAAACACCACTCCGCCGGGGATACTTACCGGCTTGCCGCCCAGATTACCAATAGAATCATAGCGGCCAAATCTGTCCTGATGGCGAATAGGGGTGGGTTGTTGCTGTACCACATTTTTTTCAGAGTGATTATTATCGGAACAGCCGGCTATCAGCAGCATGCAGTTTAAACAGACCAGCCTGAGGTGCAAATTGAATGAGTTTCTCATAAGCTGAACTTCCTTTGAAGACAAGGTACAAATTACCATAAATATAATTTAAAATAAACAGTAATATATACAAATATTAACACATATTGCTTTTATAATATTTAAGATTTATGATGTTCAGATTCAGGCTGTTTGCATAATATAGTTATTATTTTTTATATTTTTCCGATATGTTTTTTAATTAATTTACTCTCATTTGTAACTATTCAACTATTAAGAATATTAGTTTTGTTTTCAGCCAAAGCTTTGAATAAATACGGCTATGGCCAATATCAAATATGATGTAAGAATTATTATTAATTTAAAATAAGTGTAATTAAAACTTAATTTAACTATAAAATCACATTATTAACCCTGATGGCGAACTGAGTGAGGTTGTTGGTATGTTAAATTTCTTTTAAGTGTTTATATCGGTAGCAGATTATCAGCAGTATAAATATTAACCTGGTAAGCCTTAAATCCAATTTAAATTAGCTTTTTATCAACTGAATATTCTTAAAGATACTACAATTAAATTATTTTATATAAAAAATTTTATATTTAAATATTTAATATATATATTTTATAGTAAAGACCAAATTCATAATTGTTTTATATTTGGGTATATTAATTGTTTATTTTTGATCATTGGTAAACTGATTAAATGAAAAATTGCTAAATATATAAATAAAATAAAAATCTAAGTTTGAAAGTCAATAAAAATTACCTGTCAGTTTAAAGCTGGCAGGTAATAATTAAAGTTAATTAAATCGGTTGACTAACCCCAATAGGCAGCAACATTTGCTTTTTGTATAAATTGCTGCATCTGACTGGCAATATCTGGAGAATTAAAGTCGCAATCATTTGTAAATGCAGCCATGGCTTCAACCAGTTGTTGTATCTGATTTGAATTTATCTTTTTACCATCAGCAGTAATAACATTATAGTGTTGATAATCAGTATCTTCAAACCATGAAGTAACTGTTACCTGATCGTTTGTTCCGATATGACTGATAATCAAATCAGATCCATCCTCTCTGAACCATAATTCATTACTATTATATTCTGTAAATTCGAGTGAGTTGATGTCTTTAGGATTTACGTCCCATTCTGTAACCGTATCCTGTCCATGGCCAGCTTCAAATATATAACGATCGCTTCCGCTTCCTCCATCAAGAAGATCATTTCCACTGCCACCGATTAAAATGTCGTTACCTTCATCTCCTGAAATTTCATCATCACCGGCACCTCCATAGATAATATCATCACCTTCATATCCGTAAAGAGTATCATCTCCTGCACCCCCGTAAATAATATCATTTTTTTCGCTACCCTCAATGTAATCATTATCACTGGTGCCATTAATTGGCAGGTTTTTAGGAATATCAATACTTGATATAGTACCATCATCAAATATCAGTCTGTAATCTTGATAATATTCAGCATAAAAGAATTCTTTTAATCTAACTGAATCATTACTGTTATATGCACGAATAATTAAATCATTGAGTTCACGGTAGAATTGGATATTATTTTTTTGTGCGCCTTTAAATACCAGCTCATTGGTTAAAGCTCCATCTTTGAAAGTACTATTTTCACCTGCATCTTCGATGGTATCCTGACCATGACCTTCTTCAAAAATATAGATATCCTTACATCCTTCAGAACCAGTCATGTAATCGTTACCACGACCACCGATCAAAATATTATATTCACCGTTTGCAATCAGAGTGTCATCACCATCGCCGCCATCTAGAAAGTTATATTCATTTTCTCCAGATAATCTATCATTACCACTGCTGCCGATTAGCTGATTATACAATTCACCGGTTTCCGAATTTTCGCCTGATAAAATATCACCGAGTTTTGAAGCAGTCTGTACACCCTGAGTAATGAAATTATCAAGTATATCTGCCATGCTTTCACCACTTTGCTCTGACAGTTTCTGTGCAACACCACTAATATCCAATGTCTGATCCTCAAAACAAAAGATAAATGCCCGATGGAAAGCATCTTTAAAATAATCTTTTAGTCTGACACAGTCATCATTTTTGTATGCATAAACTAATAAATCTTCTCCGTCACGTTTGAATACTGCATCAGTGCTTTTGGCCTCTGTAAATTTGAGCTGATTGCTCTGAGATAAGAATGGCAACTGATCGTAGCCCATATCTTCTATAATGTCTTGCCCATGACCTTTATGAAAAATGTAAAAATCACTTTCCCAGTCACCGCCAGCCAGATAATCGTTACCGGCTCCTCCAATCAGGGTGTCGTGTCCGCCACCTCCATAAATTTCATCGTCTCCGTTACCACCGTCAAGATAGTCGTCGCCATCCCTGTTAGCATCAGGATAATAATTTCCTCCATAGAGAATATCATTACCATCTCCTCCGTAAATAGTGTCATTACCCATTCCTCCGTTCAATTCGTCATCACCATCATAGCCATAAAGAATGTCATCACCGTCGTAACCAAACAAAGTATCTGCTTTTGAACTACCTTTGATAATGTCAGTTCCCAGCCAGCCTGTATAATCATTAAATAACGGATTATATGGAGTTTCAAAAGGCATATGACTAATGTCATTCAGCGTAATTGTTTTATCCTGAAATATAAATTTATAGTTTCTATATCTATTGTTGTCTTCCGGATTAGCAGGATCAATGAAAAAATTACGTAAAGTGACTGAATCTTTTTCCCCATAAGCTTTAATAATTAGATCATTTCCGGACCTGATAAATGCGGTATTAACTGAATTTGAATCTTTGAAAATTAATTCGTTAATTTCATTTTCAAAATTTTCTAATTGTTTTTGCTCATCCGATTCTTCATAGTATTCCAGAGTATCATCCGGGCGGCTTGCAAAGCCAATATCTTCAATAATATCTTGTCCGTGACCTTTCTGAAAAATATAACGATCTTTTTTATTATCTGTACCTTTCAGAAATTCATTTTTTGAAGTGCTAACAACAGTATTAACGGTTGATGTATTTTGAGATTGGGGCATTATTATCTCCTAAATGTAATCATTTCAATATAAAATAAAATTATTCTGATCATATTTTGTATAATATTAATATGATCGCCATATATTTACTGCTCATAATGAATTTGATTATCTATATGCTTCTCCTTTATAAATTAAAAAATATTTTTATTAGTAATAGAATATAGAATTAATTATAATTTTATATTCTAGGATATTGTGACAATTTAATTTTCATCTCTCGAAAGAAAATTATACTGTATCAAAGAGTTAAAAAGTTAATATAAATCAAATATTGTCTTTAAATTTGATTTATATTAACTTTTTAATACAGGTTATTGAAAAAAGAAACCATTTCCAAATAAAAAACACCCGCCAGCTATTGAATGGCAGGTGTTTATACAAAAACAAGCAGAGCTAAATCTATTAATTAATCTTATATGGCAGCTAAGTTTGCATACGAATTAAACTACAGCATTTAGTTGATTATTTCTGGATTAAAACAGGTAGAGGAAGAACAAATATACTTATTTATTCAAATATCAGTTATATTTATTTCATTGGTATTATAATATCCAGATAAAGCATTAATTAGTTATCTGAGCTGAGCTGCACCTATTTGTTTGTATCGGAAGTTGTGATATTAAAATGTTAGGTAATTGAGCCTTATGAACTAATGTTTATTTAGTCTGAGGTATCTATGTGATTAATGATTAATTCATTAAAATTTAAGCTAAACAAAGTTCATTGCTGGCGCAGCCGGAGACAAAGATGGTTTTATATCATCAGGAAGAATGGTATTTTCTACTATTTCATCCAGCCCGGATCCTGCTATAAAAAGTAGATGTTACTTTCGGTTGTTCCCAGAGAGAATTAAGACTCTTACCTTCAATCAGGATACAATTATTATTATTTCTATATATGACAATCATTGCCACTTCTGCAAATTTATAGTTACTTAGTTGCAATAATAGTATTCATATTTTATGCATTTTTGCTTTTAATATTGTTTTTAAGTTAAGTATGTATATTTATAAATAATTTATTAAATTGTTATAGTTAATTTTTGGGTTGAAATTATTAAATGATAATTAAAATTTAATTTATATATATCTAAGTTTAATTTTATATTTTTGGTATAGACTGATTTCTCAGGTCAAATATATATTAATGCAAACGCAAATTTCTTTTACTTGATTTTTGGTCGGATGAGGTCATATTGTCTGATTATTTTGCCGGGATTGGAATGATGACAGAAAATAAGATGGTGCAAGCAGATCAGTTAACGAGGTTTATGTTTGATGACTGTCCTGTACGTGGTCTGCATGTGAATTTGCAGCAGGTATGGCGGCATGTGGCAGCAAATAAAGTTTATCCTAAGGCAATTCATCAGGCTCTGGGTGAGCTGACTGTGGCTGCGGTATTGTTGGCCAGTAATCTGAAATTTGACGGTAATCTGATAGTACAGGTGCAGGGTAAGGGCGTTTTGAAAATGCTGGTGGCGGAAGCCACATCGGCAGCAACCTGCCGTGCAACAGCTCGCTGGGATGAATCTGCTGTCATTGATGATAATATGACACTGGTAGATTTACTTGGCGAAGGAGGAATGTTTGTACTGACTTTGCAGCCCTCTCAGGGTGAATCCTGGCAGGGTATGGTGGAGCTTAGTGGTAGCAGTATTGCTCAGATGCTGATGAATTATATGGCGCGTTCCGAACAGCTGGCCACGTATATTATGCTTGCTGCGGATGATGAGCATGCCAGCGGTCTATTACTGCAAAAGTTACCCGAACAGGATATAGATGAAGATAGCTGGACAGAGTTATCAGCTTTATCTGAGACGCTTACAGCGGATGAGTTGTTGCGGCTGGATGTGCAGACATTGTTATACAGGCTGTTTCATGAGCATGAGCTAAGGGTGTTTACACCACAGAATGTTGAATTTTCCTGTACCTGCTCGCGCGCTAAGGTTGGTGATATGCTGCTATTGCTTGGCGGGCAGGAAGTAGGTGAGGCTGTAGCGGAGCAGGGTAGTATTGAGGTGAACTGTGATTTTTGTCATGCACGCTAT
Source organism: Snodgrassella sp. W6238H11 (assembly GCF_016100525.1). NCBI lineage: Bacteria > Pseudomonadati > Pseudomonadota > Betaproteobacteria > Neisseriales > Neisseriaceae > Snodgrassella > Snodgrassella sp. W6238H11. The sequence goes on from NZ_JACFSH010000001.1 coordinate 160,768, forward strand.
GTATTTGATGAGGCAGATGTGAATTCTTTGTTTGGTACTGACATTGTGGCTACTGCGCAGGAGGAACTGGCCGCACGTCAGCTTAATCATTAAAAGTACATTTATAAAAAATAGCCGGATAAATGTTATCCGGCTATTTTAATGGCTAATACTGATCAGATTCTGATTTAGTGCTGCATCAATGTTTCGATTTCTGCGGTAGTTTTAGGTACAGAAGCAGTGAGTACTTCATTACCGGTTTCTGTAATCAGAACGTTGTCTTCAATGCGAATACCAATATTATGAAATGCCTGAGGTATATCATCTGCTGCGCTGATATATAAACCAGGCTCTATGGTCGTTACCATTCCCGCCTGAAGCAAAATAGGCTGTTCATTGCTGTCAAAACGGCCACCAACATCATGAACATCCAGTCCGAGCCAGTGTCCGAGTCCATGCATATAAAAACGCCGATAAGTCTGAGTTTCAATATTCTGTTCGAGACTGCCATGGAGGATGCCCAGATCAATCAGCCCCTGGGTTAGCATGCTGATGGCTGTAGCACTGATATTCTGCCAGTTTGCTTGTTTTACAGTAGAGGCAATGCTCGCCTGGTTAACAGCCAGTACTATATCGTAGATATCTTTTTGTGCACTGCTGAAACGCCCGCTGACGGGAAAGGTGCGGCTAATATCACCAGCATACATCTGGTATTCGGCACCTGCATCAATCATGAGTAAATCATTTTGCTGCAACTGACAGTTATTGCTGACATAATGCAGACAACAGGCATTTTTGCCCCCGGCAACTATGCTGTTGTACGATGGATAGCGTGCTCCGCGTTGCATGAATTCATGCAGAATTTCTGCCTCTACCTGATATTCATACTGACCGGCATGAGTAGTCTGCATGGCACGAATATGAGCTTGTGCACTGATTTCTGCGGCAATGCGCATGATCGACTGTTCATGTTTATCTTTGATAAGACGCATCGGATCAAGGATGCTGGCCAGATTTACCAGGCTGTCAGGTGCAATCGTACTGCCATTGGCACTGCGATAATTAGCTATACGGGCAATTTCATACCATAATTCAATGAGCTTAGAGTCATTTTCAGGATATAGTCCCCACAATGCGAAGAGTCGTCGGTGACCAGCCAGTGCTTGTTTAAGCAAAACAGGCCACTGGTTGATATCATCGGCTGAGTCGAAAGCAAATTGCTCTCGTGCAGCTGTATAACCATATCGGAAACCGTTCCAGATTTCGTGTTCAGGGTCTTTATTGCGGCACAGAAGAGTGGAAGTGTGTTCACGTCCATTCAGTATCAATGCTGCTCCGGGTTCAGGAAAACCGGTCAGGTAATGAAAGTAGCTATCCTGTCTGAAGGGGTATTCTGTATCATTACTGCGGCGTTGTTCCGGAGCGGCAAATATAATGGCAATGCCATCTTCGCCGATTTTATTCAGTACAGTCTGACGGCGTTGCTGATAAACGGTAATATCCATTTTAATATTTCTCCCTGCTGCTGTTGCGGCGAGCTGTTTGTATTTGACGAGCCAGCCAAAGTGCCAGTGCGGCACCGATGAGATCGGCCATTGCATCCATTATATCGCCCTCACGTTTAGTGAACAGTGCCTGAATAATTTCGCTGGAAGCAGCCCAGATAATGGCAGTTATAATTAGCAGGCGTAGCGGAATTGTGATGCCGGCACTGAAGCAGGTTTTGGACAGGAGCCAGAATTGGCCGAAAAATAAGCCGAAGTGACAGATTTTATCAAATTGCGGAATAGGTACCGGATTACCGCTTGCTTTGAAGAATAAAAAATACAGGCTGGCCAGAAACCAGATGACGGCAAGGAACAGCCATTTATTCATGCATGATGATTTCATAATGAGTCTGTTTCAATAAGCCATTGCTGACACAGGGTAGCCAGACGGTTAAATTTACTGCCGCGCTGTTGAAACAATTGTTGCCATAATTTTACTGTATGTACATCTGGTGCTTCATCAAGGCTGCATTCGTTGAGCCAGAAATCTAAAATTTCAGCGCATTCACCGGCAGAAGCTGTTTGAAAAAGTTCGGTTATAGCTTGCATGAATCAATGGTAATAATATGCTGTTAATGATAAAAACGGACTGAGTAACAGTCCGTTTTATGTTTACTCAGTTTCCAGTACGGCTGTAGTATAAACGTTCTGAACATCATCAAGATCTTCAAGTGCGTCTAGTAAACGCTGCATTTTTTCAGCTTCTGCTCCTTGCAGAACGGTTTCATTAACTGCACGCATGGTTACCTCGCCATCGGCCGCGTGCAAACCCGCTGCTTCCAGTGCTTCTTTAACACTGCTGTACTGATAGGGTTCGGTGATGACTTCTTTAGAACCATCTTCCTGTACGATAACGTCTTCAGCACCTGCTTCGAGAGCAGCCTCCATCAGAGTATCTTCATCCACTTCCGGGCTGAAGAGTAAATAGCCCTGATGAACGAACTGAAAGGCTACTGAGCCGTCTGTACCAAGATTGCCGCCATGTTTGGTGAAGGCATGACGTACATCGGCTACGGTACGGGTTTTATTGTCGGTCAGGCAGTCTACCATTACTGCTGCTCCGCCAATGCCATAACCTTCGTAACGCAGTTCTACATATTCGACACCTTCAAGATTACCTGTACCTTTATCTATTGCCCGCTGAATATTATCTTTGGGCATGTTGGCATCAGTGGCTTTATCCATTGCCAGACGCAGGCGTGGATTGGCATTCGGATCGCCACCGCCCAGACGGGCTGCAATGGTAATTTCTTTAATCAGGCGGGTGAAGATTTTGCCGCGTTTGGCATCCTGACGACCTTTACGATGCTGGATATTGGCCCACTTACTATGTCCTGCCATTTTAAATTCCTTATTGCTGTGTTGATTTTACGTACCAAAACAATGCCAAAGCTGAGCGCTTTGGCAAGTTTTAATACCATCAAATAATTGAAATATGGTATTAATTTTACCATATTGCTCTTTTATTGAGTAGATTCTATCCGGATAGTATAAACGGCGGGTAATCTGGATTACTGTTTGCCTGCTGAGGTTTGCCAGTATTTAAGCCATGCCTCGCAGCCGGCATGGATAATGGTGCAGGTTTCTGTAAAATTACCGCTGAAATAAGGGTCTGGTACGTAGTCATATTCGCTGTCTGGTAATAAATCGGTAATTTTGTAGACTTTATCCGGACGGCTACACCCAAAAATACGGGATAAGTCCTGCAGGTTTTTATCATCCATAGCAATAATATGATCGTAAATGGCAATATCCTCCGGCCTTACTTCACTACTTTGAAAATCATTAGTACTGATTTGTTTTGCGTGCAGAATTTCTTTGGTTCCTGAGTGCATGTCTTCACCATTGTGCCAGCCGGAAGTACCGGCACTGGCAATTTCAATCTGTTCACTCAGACCTTTTTTTGTTACCAGGTCGCGCAGAATGTATTCTGCCATGGGAGAACGGCAGATATTACCCAGACAGACAAATAATACTTTAGTTGCAGCCATCAGTGACTCCGTGGAAAAAGTGGGTTATGCCCGACCATATTGATAGATTGGGCATAATTAGGCAATTGGGCTTGTACACTGATTGGTTCATGTAATAGGCGAATATTTTCAACATGGCACTCAGCCAGCAGATCAATGAAATTTTGTATTATGCTGTCAATGTTGTCTGTCTGTGTCAGCGGCCAGCGGAAAATTTGTGGCTGAAGTTCAAATACACTGTCGGTAGCATTGAAACCAAATAATATATTGCCGCCTTCCTGAGCAGCAATAACTACACCAACCCGCGGACTTTGCAGGCGAATCGACCGGATAGCATTAGTCGTAAAGACATCACAGGCCATTCGCAGACGCATGGCACTGCCAGAGCGTAAGGCGTTTAATGGTGATTGTGGCGCAAGCGGGTTGATAAACAGCGTAGCACCGGCTGTAGCCAGATGAGTTTGCCAGACTTGCATGAGCGGCAGGGCATTATCTGCCAGATTGCAGTTAAGGGCAGACTGAATGTCTGGTCCGGAAAAGCCAAGGGCATAAAAAACCTGTACTGATTGTCCGCTTTCAACTATCAGTGGTGTTTTAGGTAACTGACCGAGAAGATCTGCAGCCATCTGTTGGTTTTGTTTAGCAGCATACCATTGACTGGCTTTGATATGGGTCAGGGTAGTATCACTTACAAGATGTGATGCCCAGTGAATTTTATTCCATTCATCAGACCATGGACGGTTTTTGAAGATTTCAGTGATGGCTTCTGCGGGTATGCTGTCTGGCAGAGAGATATTTTCTTTAGCACCACCTACTATTATCACGGGCAAGGCCAGCCATTGTACTTCTGTCTGATTACGTGCTTGTAATACAGTTTCCATACTGTTCCACAGTGCATTGTAAATATCACTATTGGCCGCCATAGCCAGTGCTACAGAAAGGTTGGTATAGTGATTTTGTGCCAGCATACGGCTGATTTCAGTTTGCAGGCTCTCACGGGCAAGGGTAGTTTGTGCTTTTGATGCAGGTGTGACCAGACTGGCTGCATGCAGCAGCAGTTCGTTTTTAACCTGATCGGTAGGAAATGCGCGGGTATCAGGCAAACAATGATGGGTGTTCATGATGTTGATCGGTTTTATTTAGTAGACTTAGTAAATATTCTATTGTAACAAATTAGCTTTGTCTGAAATGTATATACTGATATTTGTCTGATATTTTGTGCTTGCAGCAAAAGCTGTACAACAAGCAAACATATGACTATCCGGCTTGAAACTGAAATGTGCTGCCCATATTTTAAATTAACAACAATCATATATTTGGGCTTTTGAGAAAATTATGAAACAGACACACAGTTTTCAGACTGAAGTAAAACAGTTGTTACAGTTGATGATTCATTCTTTATACAGCAATAAAGAAATCTTTTTGCGGGAACTGATTTCCAATGCTGCCGATGCGTGCGATAAATTGCGCTTTGATTCTCTGAATGATGCTTCTTTGCTGGGAGATGATGCAGAATTCAGGATTAAGGTTACTGCTGATGCAGAAGCTAAAACCATTACTGTATCTGATAATGGTATCGGTATGACTGAAGCCGATATTATTGATCATCTGGGAACCATTGCTAAATCCGGTACCAAAGCATTTCTGGAAAAACTGACTGGCGACGATAAAAAAGATGCCAATCTTATCGGGCAGTTTGGTGTAGGTTTTTATTCTGCATTTATCGTGGCTGATAAGGTAACTGTTGAAAGCCGCAGGGCAGGTGCTGCTGAAAATCAAGCTGTACGCTGGGTGAGTGCTGGTGACGGCGAATTTACTGTTGAACCGATTAGTAAATCTGCCCGTGGTACAGATGTAATTCTGCATCTTAAAGATGATGAAAAAGATTTGTTGTCTGACTGGACTTTGCGCCGGATTGTAACGACTTATAGTGATCATATTTCTGTGCCGATTTATATGAAGAAAGCGCCTGAATATGATGAAGAAGGTAATGTAAAAGTTTCAGATGAGCTGGAAGTGGTTAATCAGGCTCAGGCTTTATGGCAGCGGCCGAAAAATGAAATTACCGATGAGCAGTACCAGACTTTCTATCGTCATGTATCACACGATTATGATGATGCTTTAGCGTGGACACATTTCCGTGTGGAAGGACGGCATGAATACACCGGATTGCTGTACATTCCGAAACATGCACCATTTGATTTATATGAGCGTGAACCTAAGCATGGTGTACAGTTATATGTAAAACGTGTATTCATTATGGATGATGCGAAAAAGCTGATGCCTTCTTATCTGCGTTTTATTCGCGGAGTGATCGACAGCAGCGATTTGCCTTTGAATGTATCCCGTGAAATTTTGCAGGAAAGCCGTGATCTGGATGCAATTCGCTCTGGCAGTGTTAAAAAAGTGTTGTCTCTTTTAGAAGATCTGAAGAAAAATCAGCCGGAAAAATATACAGAATTCTGGCAGGTATTCGGTAATACACTGAAAGAAGGTATTGCTGAAGATTTCACTAATAAAGACAAAATAGCCGGTTTATGCCGGTTTGCCTCTACGCATAATGATAGTAGTGAGCAAAATGTTACTCTGGCTGATTATATTGGCCGGATGAAAGAGGGGCAGGAAAAAATTTACTATATTACTGCTGATAGTTATGCTGCTGCTAAAAATAGCCCGCATCTGGAAATTTTCCTGAAAAAAGGTGTTGAGGTATTGCTGCTGACTGATCGTGTGGATGAGTGGGTGGTTAATAGTTTATCTGAATTTGATGGCAAGGGTTTGGTAAGTGTAGCCAAGGGTTCACTGGACTTAGGTAATCTGGCTGATGAGGAGGAAAAAGCAGCCCAGGCTAAAACAGAAGAAGACAATAAGGAACTGGTAGAGCAAATTAAAACTGCTCTGGGTGATAAAGTTGACGCTGTTCGTGCCACTGCCCGTTTAACAGAAAGTCCGGCATGTCTGGTTGTTGGTGAGCATGATATGAGCCAGCATCTGGCAAGAATGCTGGAAGCTTCCGGTGCAGCCGGTCAAATTCCGCAGACCAAACCAACACTGGAAATTAATCCGGATCATCCTTTGATTAAAAAAATTGCTTCTGAACAGGACGAAGTACAGCGCAATGAACTGGCTGAGCTGGTATATGATCAGGCTTTGCTGGCTGAAGGCGGTAAACTGGAAAATCCGGCGGCATTTGTAAAACGCATGAATCATTTATTGCTGACACTAAATCAGTAATATTGTTTTTATCAGACCAAAAGAGCTGCTTTCATATAAGCAGCTCTTTCAATTCATTTATAAAAATTTCAAACAAAATGTTCAAATTTTCTTAAAAATAATTATTTATATTATAATTAACAGCTTTTTGTAAAAAATGAAGTTTTTTGGTTTTAGCATACTTATAAATTATTTATGGATAATAATAGTATTTAAAAACCATGTGATTCTTCCGATATGGCACTTAGTGAAGCATAGCTGTTTGGATTTAAGTTTTATGAAGAGAATGGATTACCTAAATTTAAACCCACTGAGCAGTTTCAGAAAAATTATAATAATTTACCGTGTGAATAAAAGTTTAAGTTAAATAGAAATATATTGGCATTTTTAGTCCATGGTATTTTTTATATTTAGCTATGTGGCGTAAAGCTATTTCAATGACATTCTGTTTAATGGTGCTTTATTTTATTATAGTGATGTTTATTCCGTTTAAACCTTCTACTGGTATCAGTGTGGGCGATTTTTCAGCCAGAATGTTTTTTTGGATTCCGGGTTAATTTTCTTATGACTTACATAAAGTAAAAAATCAAAAACTTTCAATATTTTTGAAGGATTATATTAAATAATTTAATAATCTAAACAATATCTAATTTCTAAAATGACTATTTACTGAATCTCAGTAAATAGTCATTTTATTATCAATCTGAAAATATATTTTTTAATATATAAATTTTTATGTGGCTCAGATTTTTCCAGTCTGATATTACAAATGGCATTCTATCAATTTAACAACAGCATCAATGCCAGTGGGCATTGATGCTGTGAGGGTATATACACTTAGTATTTATTTGTACTTTTTATGGTATATCTGAATAAAATATGCCAGAATTAAAAATGCCAGAAAAGGCACGCCAAATAATAAAGTAGCATGGAATATCGGGGTAAACCATGTGGTAATCATGATGCTGATTATGGCCAATAAACCGGCTATAGTGACAAATGGAAAACCGGGTACACGAAATTTCAGTTTTTGCTGTTGCCGCTGCATCCGGATGCGAAAACACAGATGTGTCAGAAATACAGCCCCCCAGCTGAATAATGCACCAAACATAGACAAAGCTATCATAACCGGAAAAGCCGTTTCCGGATTTAAAATATAAACCAGTGCGGCGACAGCAATACCGGCAGAAGATAAAGCCAGTGCATTCAGTGGTACGCCATTACTTTTTACTTTACCGAATATTTGTGGTGCTTCGTTAGCACGAGACAGACTGAACATCATACGAGTGGCAATATAGAGCATACTGTTCATGGCTGAAAGTGCAGCAACAATGACAATAAAGTTCAGAATACTGTCGGCAAATGGTATACCTACATTTTTCATTACGCTGACAAACGGGCTGGTGCTTCCTTCTTTAATTAATTCCTGCCACGGTACCAGCATGACAATCAGACTGAGTGCAAGCAGATAAAATATCAATAGCCTTGCAAAAGTTCCTTTAAACGCGGTTTTAACTGCCTGTTCAGGATTGGTGGCTTCACCTGCGGCTATAGCGATCATTTCAATACCGAGATAGCTGAATATGGAAATAATAACACCGGTCCAGATACCGGAAAATCCATGCGGAGCAAAGCCGCCGCTAAACATGTTTTGTTCAATTCTGCTGATACTGCTTTGCGTTAGTAATACACTGATGGCCAGTACAATAAATACGATAATGGCAAAAATTTTAATGGTGGAAAACCAGTATTCAACTGAACCGAAAGCTTTGACACTATAGGCATTAACGCCGATCAGACAGCATGAAAACAGTGCAATCCATATCCATGAATCAACCTGTGGAAACCAGAACTTCATGTATTCAGCGATGGCTGTGACTTCTGTACCCACAGCCAGAACAATACAGGCCCAGTAACTGTAACGCACCAGAAAACCGGCCAGAGGATGCAGATAAAATTCAGCATACGCACCAAAAGAACCCGAAGTAGGGTGCTGCACAGTCATTTCTGCCAGACATCCCATTAAAGCCAGTGCAATCATGCCGCCCAGTGCATAACTGATGATAACAGAAGGGCCGGCAAAGCCAATGGCAAATTTGCTGCCCAGAAATAAGCCGGTTCCTATTGCTCCGCCAATGGCAATCATGCTCATCTGACCGGCGGATAGCTTTTTGTGTAATCCTGTTTCCCGAGACTGAATACGCTCGAAATTACCCATCGTTTTTCCTTAAGATGAGAAGCATAAGCCGAGCAGAATATTCATGCCCGGCCTGTACCTGTGTGGATTAAAGAAATGCAAATCAGGTTACCTGTCCGCGCGTGTGAAACTGTGGCTGTGCCCACTCCTCATTAATTAATACCTGTTTCAGATGCTGAACAGCATGCCAGATATCGGTATAGCTCAGATACAAAGGTGTAACTCCCAGGCGAATCACTTCCGGTTCGCGATAATCTCCGATTACACCGCGGGCAATCAGAGCCTGAACTATGGCATAACCATGAGGGTGACGCAGGCTGACATGGCTGCCACGGTGAGCATGTTCACGCGGTGTAATCAGCGTTAAGTTATGTCCGGCACATTCCTGCTCAGTAAGGGCAATCAGTAAATCAGTTAGTTGCAGAGATTTGTGCCGTAATGACTGCATATCTGTTTGCAAAAAGATATCTACGCCGCTTTCTATCAGGCTCATAGATACAATTGGCTGTGTACCGCATAAATAACGACGGATATTGTCTGCGGGTGTATAGCTTTCAGCCATATCAAACGGCCGCGCATGACCCCACCAGCCGGATAATGGCTGGCTGAATGCAGTCTGATAACGCTCATTTACCCACAGCATAGCAGGTGCGCCGGGACCGCCGTTCAAATATTTGTAAGTACAACCAATAGCAAAATCACTATTACTGGCATTCAGATCAATAGGTACAGCACCGATTGAATGACACAAATCCCAGATAAGTAATGCACCATGCGAATGTACCAGTGCATTGATTTCTTCCATGTCGTGCAGGTAACCGGTACGATAGTTAACATGAGATAACACTACAACAGCAGTGTTTTCATTAATACGGGCGGGCAGATCTGCCGGTGTATCTATTAGATGAAGCTGATAACCCTGATTAATCAGAGCCATGAAACCTTCAATCATATAAATATCGGTAGGGAAAGAATCACGCTCAGCGATAATGATTTTACGGTTATTGTCATTATTCTGCTGGATATGGATGGCTGAGGCCAATACTTTAAACAGATTCAGACTGGTTGTATCGGTAACAACGGTTTCATTTTCCTGAGCACCAATCAGCTGACCGACTTTATTGCCTAGTCGTACCGGTAAATCCCACCAGCCGGCTTTATTCCAGCTATTAATCAGATCGGTACCCCATTGCTGATTAATTACTGCCTGAGCATTTTCTGCAGCTTTTCTGGGTTTCGCACCCAAAGAGTTACCATCCAGATATATAACCCCTTGTGGTAATTCAAACTGATTTTTTAGGGGAGCCAGAATATCGGCGGCATCCCATTGCTGACATTGTTCTAGTGTAATCATTTTGTGCCGGTTAAATTTCAAAATGAATAGTGTACTGAATTGTTGCCAGTTATGGCGAATAAAATTTAAATTAATTTATCCGAATATTTATCTTAATCAATCTGTGTCAAGATAGATAAATATTATTACTGCTCTAAGCTGTATAAAACCAATATTAAATATTATTCTGTTTTATTCTGCTGGCTGCCGATTTTAAATATTTGTGCCACTATGCCCATTATCAGGATGATGGCCGCCAGTATGCTGGTATATATTACTTCATATTTATAGGTTCCTTCGATAATCATAATAATAATCGAAGCAATAATCAGCCCGATAACCAGATAAGTCAGCCATGGAAAGCACCACATTTTAAATGTCAGTGTCTGCCCTTGTTTTTCCAGTTTTTTACGCAGAAATAATTGTGAGCAGCTGATAGCGAGATAAACATACAAGGCAATCGTACCGGTAGCAGTCATCAGTACATCGTAAACATCCATTTTGGAGGTAGCGGTGAGATACACTGCAAACAGGGTAAAGACACAGGAAATAAGCACGCCAATTTGCGGACTGCCATTTTTCGAGGTGTAGGACATGATCCGATGAGCATCACCGCGTTTTGCCAATGAATATAACATGCGCGAACAGGTATACAGAGCTGAATTAAAACAGCTTAAAACTGAAGTAAGGACAACAAAGTTGACGATATGACGTGCCTGAGGAATTCCCAGTGAGGTTAATACTACACTGTATGTTCCCCATGTGGCATCATTCAGCCGTGGGTCGTTGTACGGAATCAGACAAACGGTAATAAAAATCGAACCTACATAAAACAGAATGATGCGCCAGACGACAGATTTTGTGGCTTTACGAATTTCTGTAGCCGGGTGGTTGGATTCTGCAGCCGCAACAGTAACGATTTCAGCACCAATATAGGCAAACATAACACCCAGCAATGCTGTTACCACAGATGATGATCCTTTAGGCATGAATCCCTGATCAGTTAAGTGTGTCCAGCCTTTTGCATCTGCCTGACCCCACGGCCATAAATAGATAATAGCCAGACTGCCTACAATCAGAAATAATACAATGGCGACTACTTTGATTAAAGCAAACCAGAATTCAAATTCCCCGTAATTTTTAACATCCATCAGATTGATAACAACCAGAGCTACGGTTACTGCCAGCATATAGCTCCAGATGGGAAATACAGGAAACCAGTTATTAAGAATTTTACCGGCTACATAGGCTTCCCAGCCCATGAGCAATGCCCAGAAAAACCAGTATAACCAGCCAATGCTGAAACCTGCCCAGCGGCCGATAGCAGTATCGGCATATGTGGAAAAAGAACCGCTATCCGGATGAGCTACAGCCATTTCTCCTAACATGCGCATAATCAGCATGACCAGAAGACCGCCGGCACCATAGGCAAGAATAGCTGCGGGTCCTGTATGGTAAATTACAGAGCCGGAGCCAATAAATAAAGCCCCTCCGATCACGCCAGCAATAGAAATCATAGTCAGATGGCGTGATTTAAGTCCGTTTTTCAGTGTGGATGATGTGCTCAAATTAATTCTCCTTTGGAAAGAGTAATATCAGACTGAAACACCTTTAGCTGGCTGAATTCAGTCAACAACGCCCCATCCTGATTTATGCAGTGCATTCAGGATTTTTATAATTATGAAGAAAGCGGCAGCGAAGCAGATTATGGCTGCCGCGGATTCAGGAATTACTGGTCAATGCCGGCAAGAAGTACATATTTAATTTCAACGTAATCTTCTATACCGTATTTAGAACCTTCCCGACCAAGACCGGATTGCTTGACGCCGCCAAAAGGTGCTGCTTCATTTGACAGCAGTCCTGTATTGATGGCTACCATGCCATAATCCAGATTTTCGCTGACACGTACTATTCTGCCGATATCGCGGCTGTAGAAATAACTGGCCAGCCCGAATTCGGTGTCATTAGCCCAGCTGACAACTTCGTCTTCGCTTTCAAAACGAAATACCGGCGCCAGCGGACCGAAAGTTTCCTCACGGGCAACTTTCATGTCCTGAGTAACATTTTTCAGTAATGTAGGCTGGAAGAATAATTCACCGTGATTATCTGCGGTTCCGCCGGTAACGATTTCCGCCCCTTTGCCAATAGCATCAGTAATATGTTCCTGAACTTTGTTAACCGCACCTGCATCGATTAATGGTCCGACAGTTACACCCTGATCCAGTCCGTTGCCTATTTTCAGTTTGGCAATGGCCTGAGCCAGTTTATCCACGAATTCATCATATACAGCACTTTGTACGTATAACCGGTTTGCACATACGCAGGTCTGGCCGGCATTGCGGAATTTGGAAATCATCGCACCTTCTACGGCTGCATCGATATCAGCGTCATTGAAGACGATAAATGGTGCATTACCACCCAGTTCCATAGATACTTTTTTTACAGTACCGGCGCACTGAGCAATCAGTTTACGACCTACTTCTGTAGAACCGGTAAAACTGAATTTTTTTACCCGATCGTCTTCAGTTAATACTTTACCGATTTCACTGGAGCTGCCGGTAATGACATTGACTACTCCGGGCGGGATGCCGGCACGCTGTGCCAGCTCAGCAATGGCCAGTGCAGATAATGGTGTTTGTGAAGCCGGGCGAATAACAAAAGTACAGCCGGCAGCCAGAGCCGGAGCAATCTTGCGGGTAATCATCGCATTCGGAAAGTTCCATGGCGTAATGGCTGCACATACGCCGATTGGCTGCTTAAGTACCATAATCCGTTTGTCGTTTGACGGTGCGGGTATGGTGTCACCATAAATACGCTTGGCTTCTTCTGAATACCATTCCAGATAGGATGCACCATAGGCAATTTCACCTTTAGCCTCAGCCAGCGGCTTCCCCTGTTCTGAAGTCAGGATAATGCCCAGATCTTCCTGATGCTGCATCATTAGCTCAAACCAGCGGCGCAGAAGATTACTGCGTTCTTTAGCGGATTTGGCTTGCCATGGTTTCAATGCTGCATGTGCTGCTGCTACAGCACGTTCAGCTTCTGCTGTACCCATGCGGGGCACGTCTGCCAGATTGTTTCCGGTAGCCGGATTGATAACTGAAATAACTGCGCCATTATCGGCGTTCAGCCATTGTCCATTTATATAACACTGGGTTTTTAATAATGCAGAATCATGCAATTGCATAGTTTTTTCCTAAAAAAACTGAAACAGACATGACAGGCTGCCGGTAAAATATTCTACCGGATCAGCCTGCAGACAATGAATATTATTGAGCCTGACGCAGGGCAGTTTCAAGTATATTCAATGCTTCATCAAATACATGATCTTCAATAGTAAGCGGATAGAGACAACGAATTACGTTGTAATACTGTCCGCAGGTCAGAATCATCAGACCGTTTTCCAGCGCCAGTTGCTGTACTTTTTTGGTACGTTCAGCATCTGGTTCTGAGGTACCGGGTTTAACTAATTCAATGGCGACCATAGAGCCTGGTCCGCGTACTTCTGCAATAGACGGAATAACTTCTTTTAAATTATTAAAGCGTTCTTTCAATCTGTTACCCAGAATATTGGCGCGCTCGCACAGTTTTTCTTCTTCGATAACATCAATAACTGCATCAGCAGCAGCCAGTCCCAGCGGACTACCGGCGTAAGTGCCGCCCAGGCCGCCTACTACAGGAGCATTCATGATGGCTTCTTTGCCTACTACACCGGAAAGCGGAAAACCGCCGGCCAGGGATTTGGCAATGGTCATTAAATCAGGCTGTACGCCGGTCAGTTCGGTAGCAAACATTTTTCCGCTACGGGCAAAGCCGGACTGAATTTCATCAAAAATCAGCACAATTCCGTGTTCATCCGCCAGCTGGCGTAAGGCACGCAGAAATTCATTTGGTGTAACATTAAAGCCGCCTTCACCCTGAACTACTTCGATAATAATAGCAGCAACATCGCTGGGTGCCAGATGGCATTTGAAAATATTATGAAGACCGTGCAATGCATCTTCAATGCTAACGCCATGCAGTGCATTCGGATAAGGTGCATGTACGATATCAGCAGGGAATGGCCCGAAATCTACTTTATAGGGTGCGATTTTGCCAGTTAAAGCCATAGTGAGATTGGTACGGCCATGAAAGGCACCGTTAAATGCGATTACACCACGTCTTTTGGTATAGGCACGGGCAATTTTAATGGCATTTTCAACAGCTTCAGCACCAGAGGTAACAAACATTGTGCGCTTGTCGCCGGCAATAGGTGCTCTGGCATTAATTTTTTCAGCAACCTTAGCATACAGCTCATATGGAACAGTATTAAAACAGGTATGCGAAAATTTCTGCAACTGATCAGCTACTGCTTTTTGTACTTTGGGATGCAGATGACCAGTATTCAGAACGCCGATACCTCCGGCAAAGTCAATATAACGTTTACCTTCAGGAGTCCAGAACTCAGCATTTTTAGCGTGATCAATATAAAAATCGCACATGAAACCGACGCCACGAGGGGCTGCGGCCAGTTGACGCTGACGAACATTGCTTGTTTGACTCATAATATTTTCTCCAAAAAAGTGCAGACCGGCCTAAGCAGGTTTTTACTAATATCAACGGTATGATATGTGTTCTGACAATATAATTAACTGACTGAATTTATCAGTCTTATAATTGATTGGTTTATTCGGTTAAATTACGGGATTAAATTTATACTGTCAATCTGGATAAATATTCTTCTAACGTATAATATTAAAAAAAATTCAATAAGAATGAAATTAAATGTTTTTATAATTGGTATTATTGGCAATTAATATTAATTATAAATATTATTTTAAGAATTAATTGCTTAATTTATGCGTATATTCTTAATTGCTGAGCGTCTGCAGGCAGGCAAATAAAGTGCAGCCTTATTTGATTATTGATTTCAATGATGTATAGATGTCAGTGTTAATTAAAAAGGCTAAACCGGTTGGATTTAGCCTGATAGAAATTGGTGTTGTGTAAAGTTATTCAGTTAAAACTAATCAATACTGTTGTTAAGAAACAATTTTGGTATGGACTGGTTTAGTAATAATCAGACAGAAAATAAATGAAACAGACACCATTGCAAGTGCAATGACATAAATAATGTGATGGCCGAAGCTGGCAGAAATTACGTCCTGTAACAAACCAGGCAGAATAGTACTGTATAAAGGCAATTGTTAAACAAATTAGAAATTAAATAGTTCAATTGGGAAGCTGATCCTGAAAATACAAGATACAGACATTGACACCCTTGATTAATTTTTATTGAACATGTCGAAGTAGGTTTGGTTAACGAAAAAACTATTGTAATTCCCACTCATTTTTGATGTCTTCAATAGATGGATTAGATTTTACTTTACCATTTACAAATACCAGCGGAAAAGCCATTGTTTTGACATACTCAACTCTGTCAATCATCTGATTTATTTCTCTTTCTGACATATTGGCTAGATTATGATTGAAAGTGTAACCACTAATTCGGGTAGCAGGAATATTCTGTTTATTTAATTCTGTGGCCAGATAATCAGCAATCTTTGCCTGTCGTGACGGACAATTGATTGGAGCCATAATGACAATTCCCTTACTTCCGGGAAGATTAACTGATATATCCAGAAAACCATATTGATCAGTTCTGGATTTGATATCTTGATCAAAATCAAAATCAGTACTGGAGTTGATATCCTGAACAAATATTTTTTTTTCTTGTTTGCTTTTATGCCATTGATAACCCGCAAAACACAGGGCAAAGAATGCTACTATTGTTAAAATGAATCTGTTCATTAATCTTCCACTTTTTGAGATTATCCGGTTATTTACAAATGTATATGCTTAATATCAAAGTAGAACCAAGCAAAAATAAAGTACGGGTTTATCAATTGGTTTTGCATCATGCGGATTGTAAACTTTCCTTGTCCTATTCGCAATATTTTGTATATTAATGTTAATTAAAAAACAATTTGTTAAATTCAAATAGGCTTTTTATCACTGAATGACGGAGAATTTATTTTTCTTTCTAAATTGTCTGAGTAATTCAGAGAAGCTCCTATTATTCTTTTGATAATAACTTTTGTTAATATATGATTTTTCCCAAACACCCACATTGCAACCAAACCTGTAACTATTTAGCGCCTTCAATGATGGCATCTTGAGTATGTTCAATAATTTTGCTACTGCCTGACTATCAATCAAAGGGCTTACGTTAACACCTGCATCCATACCGTGACTAAGGTCAAATTGTTGATAGTTTCTTAGAATTTAGGCACAAACTGGTCGTTGACAGCGCTTTGCACATAAATATGATTGGCACAGACTTAGGTTTGTCCGTCATTGTGGAATTTGAAAATTATGGCGCTGGTTACTGCTGCATCAATATCTGTATCATTGAAAACAATAGATAAAGCTTTCCCCAAGTTCTATAGAAATTTTTTTACTGAAAATGCTTATTACGCAATAAGTTTTGTTCCAACTTCGTTTTTAAAGTAATCCGGGTGGCAGTTACCGCACATACAGCTTCTGTGGTAACCATTTTAGGATTATCAGCCAGTTTTTCACCGATTGCAGGATTGGATACGGGTATGATTTTTTTATTATCAGCATTTAACCATTCACCATCAACTTAGCACTGGGTTTTGAATAACTTAGAATCATATAACTGCGTTTTATTTTCCCTGAAATATGACTATTTAAATGTTTTCAATTGTTAAACGATAATATGATTATGTCGGATAGTTTAGGAAAATATTTGTTTGTTAATGCGGATTTTTTCGCGGTATGAATTTATTTATTACTACAGTGCTTTATTGATATTGATAATAGATGTTTTAAGATAAGCCTATAGTCAGTTTTAGAACCTTGTTAGAATGGTGATTACGGTGCTGATCAGTGATTAACCTTTGAGGGCGATTTAATTGCTGAAGGCGGTGGCTGAATAATCAGGCACAAGATGAAAGATAAAATTACCATGGCTAAAGAAATGGTATAGATACTCTGATGTCCGAAGTTGGCCGAAATTACGCCCTGCAACATACCGGCCAGAATAATACTGCAAGAAATACAGTTATTAAACAATGTAGAAGCAACACCCGTACGTTTAGGTAATAAATCCTGGAAATAAATCAGACCGATACTGGCTATTATGCCGATAAATAAACCATTAAAGAATTGTAAACCAATCAGCATCCATTCGTTTTGGGTAGAAACCATACCGATATAAAATATGATGCCGCAAATGACTGCAAAACAAATCAGATTTTTATTACCAAAGCGCGGTACCAGCATGCTGGCAATCAGCATAGCGGGAATTTCAATGGCAGCAGCTATGCCCATCAAATGTCCGGGCAGTGAAGGTGAACCGGGCAGAATATCATCAATATATAAAGGCATATCAATCAAATACATCATATTGGCTGTACCCATACTGATTGAAGCGATAAACAGTAAAATGACATTAGGATTATTGAAAATCTTTTCTTTTGGCTCTTGTTTTTTAGTAACAGATGCCGGACGTTTTATGACAGGAAAGCACAGAAAAACGATTAGCATGGCTACAAAAAACATAGCTGCCGCACTCAGATACATAATGGTAAATCCGTAATTCACGGCTAATGCAAATGATAATGGCGGACCGATTACCCAGGCCAGTGACAATTGTGCCCGTAAAATGCCATTGAAAACGACAACGTTGCGGCCAGTTTTATCTGTATATTCACGTGCAGATGCAAAAATTTGCGGCATAGCTGCAGAGGTAAAAGCTGAAAAAAATATGCCTACGGTAACGAGGATAAAGTATTGGCGCGAAAATGCAAACGTAATGCAATTTCCTATGCCCATCAGACAACAAAATAGAATAATATTCCGTCGAACACCTTTATTATCAGAGTATTGTGCCAGCAGAAAGCTGATGACAATGCCGGCAACGGCATTGATTGAGTAAAACAAACCTACCTGATATGGATTAACCTTCACATCTTCGGCAAGATAACGGCTGAGTGTCGGTGCCTGCAATGCACCGGCAATACCAATAATAAATGCGGCAACCAGAAAAGAACCCAGAATAATATAAGCCTTTTGTTTTATCGCAAGGTTTTCTTCCATAACTGACTTTTCTATTCTGAAAAGAAAGAGTTATATCATAAATCATGGTTATAGGTATTTAAAACTCTTAATAAAATATCATATTTTTTTATTAAGTACATAAGTTGTTGTTAATTTGTTAATTAAATTTCAAATTGTGGATATTTATTTAATTTGAATTTATTAATAATAAATATAAATGCAGTATATATGAAATCGTGTTTGATAAAAAATAGGCACATGACTATAAAACCCGATAAACTTTTATTTAAAAATAATTGGCAGAGACCAGCGTTTGTATAAAGATATTTGATTATTACAAACTGGTTTAAATGATTAATTTTAAATGAAATTTTTTGGAAAATTTGAACAGTTTTTCAACGAAAGTTTCTAGTAATTGAGGATACAAAAAGTTGTTAATAGCTTTTTATAGTATCGACGATACCGGACTAAGCTATCAGAAGCTGTTTATTAACAAAAATTTTGCAGGATTAATCGGTTACAGGGTAAGCCGGATAATCCTGCAAAAGTAAATATTTAAATCAGCTTCTGTGTATGCAGCAGATTTTCAATTTGTTCTTTATTCCAGTTATTGCTTACAGCCAGTGTCAGGATAGCCACAGCAGTTTCCAGATTACATTTACCGCCGTTGATAACGCCGGCTGCACGCAATTCATGTCCTTGTGCGTAAACAGCAGAGGCACATCCCTGTAAAACCTGACTGATATTCAGAACAGGTATAGATTGCTCACTAATCTGTCTGATTGCAGCCAGAAAATTCCTATCATTAGGTGTATTGCCATTGCCATAGCTTTGTAAAATTACTCCGTCAGGCGGATTGTGAGTAAGACTGGTGGTAATCATTGCCAGATTAGCACCCGGAGTCAGAGTAAAGCAGTGAATTCTGGCTGATGTACTGATGTCATATTGTGCAGATAGGTTTGAATTGCCGGCAACAGGCAGATTAGTATTAAACCATCCTTCAGATTCTGACCATTGAGCCAAGGAACCAAACTGCGGATTGGCAAATGCGTCTGCCTGTTCTGTACTGATTTTGCTGCTGCCGACAGCCGGCCAGAGCTGTCTGTTAAAGGCAATGGCAGTTTGGGTAAAACCCGGCAGGCTGAATGCAGCTAGTGCAGTACGCAGGTTTTGTGGTGCATCACTGTTATCAGCTTCCAGGGGTAGCATGGCTCCGGTAAGGATAATGGGGATATTCAGTTTCGGCCGTGCCAGCGCAATTATATTGGCACTGTAGGCCATGGTATCGGTACCGTGCAGAATGAGCAGACCATCATAATTTTCAGCTTTGCTGTCTATCCAGTTAAGCCATGTCTCCCAGTTTGAAAGGGTAATCGCTGAAGAATCAATCAGTGGTTCACAAATAAACCAGTCGCATTTGAGCTGGTGACTGTATTCCTGAAAAATGGGCGCAGCCAGGCTGGCAAGATTGGCAGCCGGAGCCAGTCCGGCCGGTGTTTGCTGCATACCAATGGTTCCGCCAGTGTAGTAAACAGCCAGATGTTTCGGGGAGTTCATATATGCAGCCTTTCATACGGTTACTGGTATTAGTGCAAGCATATCACGAACGGGTTTTGTTTACTCTGGCTTACGCGTACAATAAGGTTTTTTCTGTGTCTGAAGAATGGTAATCATGATTCGTACTCGTTTTGCTCCCAGTCCTACCGGTTTTTTGCATATTGGTGGTGTGCGCACTGCTTTGTTCTCTTGGGCATTTGCACGTAAACATCATGGTAAGTTTATATTACGAATTGAAGACACGGATCTGGAACGTTCTACGGCTGAATCAGTGCAGGCAATTATGGATGGTATGCACTGGGTTGGTCTGGACTATGATGAAGGTCCGTTTTACCAGACAAAGCGCTTTGACCGTTATGCAGAAGTTTTACGTGAGTTAGTGGCTTCCGGTCATGCCTATTATGACTATACCAGCCGTGAAGAACTGGAAGCAATGCGGCAGGAAGCTGAGGCACGTGGTGAACACTTCTGGTATGACCGCCGCTGGCGGCCGGATGAAGGCAAAACACTGCCGCCTGTACCCGAAGGTGTTCAGCCGGTTGTACGTTTTAAAATGCCGCTAACTGGTGAAACGGCATGGGATGATTTGGTTAAAGGTCATATTGCCATTGCCAATCAGGATCTGGATGATCTGATTATTGCGCGTGCCGATGGTACGCCTACCTATAATTTCTGTGTAGTTGTAGATGATTATGATATGGGTATTACGCAGGTTATCCGTGGTGATGACCATGTCAACAATACACCTAAACAGATTAATATTCTTTTGGCTATGGGTGCAGCTTTACCTCAATATGCTCATTTGCCGATGATTCTGAATGAAAAAGGCGCAAAAATGAGTAAGCGCCGGGATGCAGTTAGTGTGGTTGATTATAACCGGCAAGGTATTTTACCGGAAGCTTTACTGAATTATCTGGCACGACTCGGCTGGGGACATGGTGATGATGAATTCTTCACGATGGAACAGTTTGTTGAATGGTTTGATTTAAAAGATGTCAGCCCTTCAGCCAGCCGTTTTGATCATGAAAAGCTGTTGTGGCTGAATGCGCAGCATATTAAAGCCAGTGATAATTCCCGTCTGGCTGAGCTGGTGCGTCCGCGTCTGACACAGCAGGGCATTGAAGTGACTGAGCAGCCGGATTTGGCTGAAGTGATAGCACTGGTTAAGGAACGTGCTCAGGATTTAAATCAGCTGGCTGAAGAATGCAGATATTTTTATGCTAAAGCCACTCCCGGAGAAAAGGAAGTAGCTAAACACTGGGATGCTGATGCTCCGGCACGTATGCAGCGCTTTGCAGCCCTGCTTGAACAGTTATCACACTGGGATGCGGAAAGTATTCACGCTCTTTTTGCACCATTTTGTGAAACAGAAAATATTAAAATGGGTAAATTGGGTATGCCTTTACGTCTGGCTGTATGTGGTACAGGAAAAACCCCGTCGATTGATCAGGTGCTGGCTTTATTAGGGCGCGATGAGGTATTGCGCCGTCTGCGTCAGAACTGAGTTTGATTTGCATTTACACAGGCTGCCGGTCTTGTGATTATTTGTCTACAGACAGATATTACAGTACCGGCAGTCTGTGTTATTTAGGCTAATAGTATTGAGTAAAAATTTTTTTTGTGTAAATAAAAAGCTGATTATGGATGTAAATTGTGTATTTATGGCATTTTTTGTAAGTTTGATACACAATTAATTATGCCGGCAGGTTGCTGCTGTGTTCTGCCTGTGGCACAATCTGCGCCGGTTTTGGATGAATGTAAATGAATACAAAAGCAAATTTATCACAACGTATTGTTGTTGGCATGTCCGGTGGAGTGGATTCATCGGTTACAGCCTGGCTGCTCAAGCAGGGCGGTTATGATGTGCGCGGTGTCTTCATGCAAAACTGGGAAGACGATAACGATGACGAATATTGTTCTATCAAGCAGGATTCACTGGATGCAGTAGCAGTGGCTGATCTGATTGATATGGATATTGATATTGTTAATTTTGCAGGTCAGTATAAAGATAATGTCTTTGCATATTTTCTTCAGGAGTATCAGGCTGGTCGCACACCCAATCCTGATGTATTGTGTAATGCAGAAATTAAATTCAAATGTTTTCTGGAACATGCGCTGAACGGTGGTGCAGATCTGATTGCAACAGGACATTATGCACGTAAGGATGTACGCGATGGCGTACATTATCTGCTCAAGGGGCTGGATCAGAATAAAGACCAAAGCTATTTTCTGTATCGACTGCAACCATACCAATTACAGCGTGCATTGTTTCCGCTGGGTGATCTGGAAAAATCTGAAGTACGCCGACTGGCGGAGCAGGCTCAGTTACCCACAGCCGGAAAAAAAGACAGTACCGGAATCTGCTTTATTGGTGAACGTCCGTTCAGACAATTTTTACAGCGTTATCTGCCTACTAATCCGGGTGCAATGGTGACGCCGGAAGGTAAAATTGTAGGTGAGCATGAAGGACTGATGTATTACACACTGGGGCAGCGCAAAGGTTTGGGTATTGGTGGCGACGGTGAGCCATGGTTTGTTGCCGGAAAAAATTTGTCGGATAATGAGCTTCTGGTTGTACAGGGACATGATCATCCACTGTTGTTCAGTCGCAGCCTGATTATGCATGATTTAAGTTTTACGACACCAGAACGTCCGGCAGAAGGGCGCTATGGCGTGAAAACACGTTACCGCATGCCTGATGCGGCGGCTCAATTGCGTTATCTGGCTGATGATTGCGCGGAACTGGTGTTTGATGAACCACAATGGGCAGTGACACCCGGTCAGTCTGCTGTACTGTATGCTGGCGCTGTGTGTCTGGGTGGTGGTATTATCAGAGATACCGACAGTCATAGTATTCAAAATAATTAATTTAATCACTTATATCAACAGACTGGCTGGCTACAGTCAGTCATCTTGCAGACAATGCTGATGTTCTGATTTGATGTTTTCTTTGCAGTCTGTTTTGACTGATATTTCCTTACTTCACTTTAAATTAGACGCATTGTTGCAGAGGAAAAAGATAATGGAAAAAATCTGGTTACAAAGTTATCAGGAAGGGGTGCGGGCAGAAGTAGATGTGCGTGCATATTCGTCAATTATTGACGTTCTTGACACCAGTGTGAAGAAATTCGGCCCGCAGCCAAGCTTTTCCAATATGGGTACTACACTCACGTATACTCAAACTGCTACTTTTGTAAATCAGTTCACCTCATATTTGCAGAATGTACTGAATCTGCAAAAAGGTGAGCGGGTAGCAATTATGATGCCTAATGTATTGCAGTATCCGATTGCGGTATTTGGGGTGTTACAGGCTGGCGGGGTAGTTGTGAACGTCAATCCTCTGTATACGCCGAGGGAATTAGCTCATCAGTTGATTGATTCCGGTGCGACTGCGATTATCGTACTGGAAAATTTTGCGCATACTGTGGCTCAGGTTCTGGAGCAGACTGCAATCAAGCAGGTGATAGTGGCCAGTATGGGCGATATGCTTGGCTGGCTGAAGGGTACTGTAGTGAACTTCATGCTGCGCAAAGTCAAAAAAATGGTGAAGCCTTTTCAGATTGAGGGGGCAGTTACTTTTCTGCATGCTCTGGAATTAGGGAAAAAACAACGTTTTACTCCGGTACCGCTTGAGCTGGAAGATTTGGCTTTGTTGCAATATACCGGCGGAACAACCGGTATGTCTAAGGGCGCAATGCTGACGCACGGTAATATTGTAGCCAATATGCAGCAGGCATCAGAATGGATTAAGGCAAATCTGGTGCTCGGAAAGGAAGTAGTAGTAACACCGTTGCCGCTATATCATATTTTTTCACTTACTGTGAATATTATGATCTTTGCTAATGCCGGTTCCAAAAATATTCTGATTACCAACCCGCGTGATATTAAAGCGTTGGTTAAGGTTCTGAAAAACAATCGGGTAACGGTAATGAGTGGTGTTAATACTCTGTTTAATGCACTGATTCATAATGAAGAATTTAAAACGATTGATTTTTCAACCTGGAAGCTTGTGCTAGGTGGCGGAATGGCAACTCAGAAAATGGTGGCGCAGGAATGGAAAGCCATTACGGGTGTGCCCATTATTGATGCTTATGGTCTAACTGAGGCCAGCCCCGGCGTGTGCGCTAATCCGCTGAATAATCCTGAATATACGGGTACTGCCGGTTTGCCGGTTTCGAATACAGATATTGAAATTCGTGATGATAACGGCAAGGTTCTCGGGGTTGGTGAAGTAGGCGAGTTATGGGTTCAGGGGCCGCAAGTAATGAAAGGCTACTGGAACCGACCAGAAGAAACAGCTAAAGTTCTTGATAGCCGTGGTTTTGTGGCTACCGGTGATATGGCTGAAATTGATGCTAAAGGTTATGTAAAGCTGGTAGATCGCAAAAAAGATATGATTCTGGTATCGGGTTTTAATGTATATCCGAATGAGGTAGAAGAGGTTGTAGCCGCTATGCCTGAGGTGCTGGAAGTAGCTTGTATCGGTGTACCTAATGAAAAATCAGGCGAAGCAATCAAGTTATTTGTAGTAAAACGAGATCCGAATCTGACTCGTGAACAAATTATTGCCTATTGCCGCCAGAATCTGACCGGCTATAAAGTGCCTAAAGATATAGAGTTTTGCTCAGAACTGCCCAAATCTGCTGTAGGAAAAATTTTGCGTAAGGATTTGCGAACAGAAAAATAATATTTTGTTATAAAAAACGGATACTGCTAATATAAGAGCAGTATCCGTTTTTTATTCAGTAAATAAAATGTAATAATTTATTTATTATGGGTATCAAATATAATAAATGATATAAACATATTTATAGGTTTTATTTGTTTAATATCCAAATCCTGTCTGGTTGTAATAAATAAATGAATTTACTAATTTTTTAGCTTAATTTATTGTTAAACTGAATCTTAAATCAGTCCAATTCTGATTGTAATTCAAATGGAATATTTAATTTAGAATGAATATTTTTAGTACTTGTTGTTGGCAATAATAAGAAAGCTGGAATTTTATTTTTAATTTTAAATTGTATTCTACTTTCAGTTATTTAGCAGAAATTCTTTAGATTAAGTTGATAACTAAAAAACTGATATTGCTTTCTGGAGCTGATTCTAATCATGTAAATATGCTCATGCTACTGAGGATAATAGTCAATTTTCTTTCTTATTTGAATACAATTAATATCAATAGCATAATGATATTATTCAGTATATTTATGCAGCAAATATGTCTGAATTAAGTAGTAATCAGGCTGAAATGCTGGGTAAATTCATATCCAGAACACTTTGTTTCTGGCTTTCACGAAATTCTGCCAGTTTTTGTGCCAGCTGCGGATTGTCATTGGCCAGCATGGAAATGGCAAATAAAGCAGCATTGGCTGCACCAGCTTCACCAATAGCAAAAGTGGCTACTGGTACGCCTTTAGGCATTTGGACAATAGACAGTAGTGAATCTTCACCGCGCAAATATTTACTTGGTACAGGTACGCCCAGAACAGGAACGGTGGTTTTGGCAGCAACCATGCCCGGCAGATGAGCAGCCCCTCCGGCGCCGGCTATAATCGCTTTCAAGCCTCGGGAACGGGCGGTTTCAGCGTATTCAAACATTAAATCCGGAGTACGGTGTGCGGATACAACCTGTATTTCATAAGGAATACTGAATTGCTGCAGAAACTGCTCTGCCTGCTGCATAATCGGATAGTCACTATTGCTACCCATAATAATGCCGATTTGCGGAGTGTTCATCGAGTTCCTTTTTTGATTGGTAACAGGTTTTTTAATTGATGCCTGGCTTTAACAGCGGCATTACTGTTGGGATAACTACTGATAATGTGCTGATAAGTAAGGCGGGAAATATCCTGCTGCTGTAAATGAGTCTGACATTGTGCCACCATATAAAGAGCGTTGGCACTTTGACTGTTTTGCGGATAAAGGCTGTTAAAGCGCTTGCCGATATTAATTACTGATTCACAATTATTCAAACGAGAATGGTTTTGCAGCAGCAGCCACATGCGCTCTTGTGCCTGGGCGCTGCCATTGCCACCACTATCAGCGTTTTTCAGCAGACGAATGCTTTGGCTATAAAGACCGGCATTATATAGCCGGCGTGCTTCGCTGGTATTATCATTAGTAGCGGAGGCTTTGACCGGAGTAGTGTGGCTGACCGGAGTACGTACATTCAGGTAGCGCGATAATGTATCTTGTTGCTGACGAATATCATTCATCTGGTTTTGCAGGCCATTGATCTGTATCTGTAAAGCATTCAGCTGCGCCTGAATCTGGCCAATCTGTTCAGTGGATTGGTTACTATTTGTGTGTACTTCTTCCGCCGCAGAAGTGCTAGTCACAACAGAGGAGGATGGTAGGTTACTGCAAGCACTGATGCAAAATGTAACTATCAGGATTAGGCTGAAATGGTATTGATTTAAACGTGAATTCATGTATTTTTCTCCTCTGGTTGTTTGTTATTATCTTTTCTGAATAAGTGTTAAACCATCACCAAGTGGTATAGTTAACGGAATTATCCGCGTATCGTTTATCAGGCCGGCATTGAACTGACGCATGATATGAACACTTTCTGATTCATTAGCGTTGGCTGTCTGTGCAACACGACCGTGCAATAAGACATTATCAATGGCGATAATACCGCCGGGACGAACCAGTTGCAGGCAGCGCTCAAAATATTGAGGAGTGGGTATCTTATCCGCATCTATCAGAGCAATATCGTAATAATTGTTTCGATTACTTGTAATCAGTTTATCGAGGGTTATTATTGCCGGCTGCAGATACAGCTGGATTTTATGGCTGACATTAGCCTCTTGCCAGTAGCGGCGGGCAATATCGGTATAGGTTACGTTAATATCACAGGCAGTGATATGTCCGTCTTCCGGCAGTGCCATTGCCATAGCTGTACTACTGTAACCAGTAAAAACACCAATTTCCAGATAGTTGCGAGCCTGAATCATCCGTGCAAGCCATACCATTAATTGAGCCTGTTCCGGTGCGATACTCATATTACCCTTGCGATGCCGTGCCGTTTCAGCACGCAGCTGTGCCAATAGTGGCGCTTCTGCAGGGTTTATTCCGGCAAGATATTGCCTCAGCTCCGGGGTATTCAGACAACCGTTCTGGCTCATAACGGGTTAAACAGAGATTATTCAGTTAGATAGGTATAACCTTTTTTCGGCAATTTGGCGGCAGCAAAGTTTGCTTCATCTTCCGGATTGAGCTGTACATCCCATAGCATGCCGCGATGTTCGATTTGTGCTTGTGCTTCTTCCGGGTGCTTAGTTAGAAATTCATTCAGAAACTGGGTAGTGTCAGACTGATAATTATACATATCGGTTTCTTCTTACATGATGAGTTCAGAAACGGGTGTATTATATACAAAGTAGGCAGTGGTAGTGAAGAAAATGCCGGCAGATTGCACTTGTCCGTGCGGTGAGGAATGATGAGATACGGATAGATAGGTTATACTATAGTACTTTATCGGTCGTGGTTGCTGCGGCACGCGAGTATTTTTTCACAAGCTTTTGTATTATTTATGCTAACAAAGTGGTTACACAAGGTTTTGCCGAGAAAGTCTGCCCGGCGTGGCAAAAGGCGGGAAATCTCATTGGCACAACACCATATTCAGGCAGATGATCTGAGTTTTGCAGCGGAAAAGGTTATCACCCGCTTGCAGAAGGAGGGTTATCAGGCTTATGTGGTAGGTGGTGCTGTGCGTGATTTATTGCTTGGTGTGACACCTAAAGATTTCGATGTGGCAACAGATGCTACACCCGAACAGATACATAAACTTTTCCGGCGCAGCCGCATTATCGGCAGGCGTTTTCCGATTGTGCATGTTATGGTTGGTCCGGAAACTATCGAGGTAACAACTTTTCGGGGCGGGGCAGTCAACAGCCATAATGAGCTAGGCCGGATTATGAAGGATGTGAGTTTCGGTACGCTTGAACAGGATGCAATGCGCCGGGACTTTACTGCCAACGCTCTATACTATGATCCGAAACAGCAGGTAGTTCTGGATTTTCATCATGGCGTTGAAGACATACTTAACCGGCGTCTGGTAATGATAGGTAATCCGGCTGAGCGCTATCAGGAGGATCCGGTGCGCATGCTACGGGCAGCCAGATTATCTGGCAAACTTGGCTTTACCGTAGATAAACATACATCTAAACCGATAGCTGAATGTGCGCAGTTGTTAAAGCGGGAACCGCCGGCACGGCTATTTGATGAAGTACTGAAAATATTGTTCAGTGGTTATGCACAGGCATGTTTGCGCCAGATGAATAATCTTGGTCTGAAAGATATTCATCCTCTACTTGATGCATTAATGCCGGGCGGCGAAAGTAATGATAATATTGTCGCATTGGCTCTGCACAATACTGACGAACGCCTGCGGGCAGATAAATCTGTATCTATGGGCTTTGTACTGGCGGCTGTATTATGGCCGCATATCAAAACAGTATGGCAGCGGGAACTTAATAGTGGTATGCGCTCCAGTGCGGCGATGAATGCGGCGATTACTTCAGAACGTCAGCATGTAGATAAAAACTGGGGTGTGCCGCAGCGATATAGTGTAACCATGCGTGAAATCTGGAGTTTGCAGCCGCAGTTTGAAATTATGCGCGGGGCGCGTCCTTACCGCTTACTCGGACAGCCGCGTTTTCGTGCTGCTTTTGATTTTATGTGTTTGCGTGCCAGTCTGGGCGAATTATCACAGGAGACAGTTCAGTGGTGGCAGGCTTTTCAGCATGGTTCAGATGTAGAGCGTGAGCAATTAATTCGTACTGCTTCGCAATCAGAAAAAAATTCAACAAGACAAAAAAGATACCGTAACAGACGTACCAACAAACCTAAGCAGGAGGAAGCATGAATTTAGTTACAGCGGTAATTGCTTTAGGGGCTAATCTTGATAATCCACGTAAACAGGTTGAAACAGCTCTGGCAGCTTTGAATCAGATCAAAGAGGTTCGGGTCAAGGCAATTTCACCACTTTATATTACTAAGCCGGTAGGGATGACTGATCAGCCGGATTTTGTCAATGCTGTTGTTCTGGTTCATACCACTTTAAGTGCTCATGAACTATTAAATTCTTTATTGGATCTGGAAAACCGACTGGGACGGGTACGTGAGGTTCCAAACGGACCGCGAGTGATTGATCTGGATATAATTGATTATGATCATCAGGATATTAATGATGCGGATCTGACACTGCCGCACCCGCGTGCGTGTGAACGTGCTTTTGTAATGGCACCGCTGGCTGCAATTGCGCCTTATTATGTAATTGGTACTCATGACAGTGCTTCTGTGGTGGCCGCGGCATTATTAAAGAAACAGCCGGATGCAGTAACTATAATTACTGAAATTACTGACGAACAGGAATAAAAACAGGGGAGCAGGGAGTATGGATTATCGCTACATTGTCGTAGAAGGATCTATTGGCAGTGGAAAATCAGCTTTAAGCCGCCGTCTGGCACAATATTTTGATGCTCTGCTGCTGTCGGAAATTCCGGAAAGCAATCCGTTTCTGGAAAAATTTTATCTGAATGCGACTAATCACGGGCTAGCCACAGAGATGCATTTTTTAATGCGTCGTTGCGAGGCAATAAATGTGATTTATGCAGAGGATGAGCGACGCTCGCGGGTTATTGCTGATTTTCTGCTTGAGAAGGATCAGATATATGTGCCGGTAATTTTGCGTGAAGAGGAACAGACTCTGTACTGGCAAATTAAGCAAAAAGTAATGCCGAAATTTCCGGTTCCGGATCTGGTGATTTATCTGGAAGCTGATGACGAGTTGCTTGATAAGCGTTTGCGTCAGCGGGATGACGGAATGGTTAATCTGTTTCCGGCTGGTTATTTACAGCAAATTCACGCTGAGTATCGCCGGTTTTTCCATTTATATCAGCATGCTCCGCTATTGATTGCTAATACTAATGAACTGGATTTTCTTGGTAATGACGATCATTTTGAACTGTTGCTCAATACCATTGCCAATATGCAGGGCAGCCGTAATTATCTCAATTTAAGCGAATAGTTATTTAAAATTGTTTGGTGAAATAATTATTTCCGTTGTCTGCGTGGATATTTCAGTCAATCTGATTTGTCGTAAATTAGCTATATCGGCATTTTATGCTGTTTAATTTGAGTAAAAAAATATCAATGACATTATTCTGTTAATTTGGTATTTATTTTCTCTTTGCGATGGATTTCAGACTTACAAACTGTACTTTTTATAGAAAAAAGTACAGTTTTTGTATATGGAATTGCAGAATTCGGATACGTATTTTTCCGGCATTACCGAGGATGAAATTACTGGTTTAGTACCAACATTGGATATATCCATATTAGATAAATAATTTTAAAGATATTCCAGTCATCAGATGGGAATAAAGGATGGCAAAATATTTGTTAATCTGTTCTGGTTTGGCTGTAGTCTGTGGTATTTTGCCGGTCATTACAACTAGCCGGATATTTGTTGTAACAAATTTGGGTTTCTTTAGCCGGAATGCAGGTTAAAAATAAATAAGCTGTTATTACCGGCAGTATTTTCTGATAAAACATAAATAGCGGATTTATCTGTATATGCATACTATTCATACTTTAAGGAAAATGAAGGCAGCCGGTGAAAAAATTGCCATGCTGACTTGTTATGATGCCAGTTTTGCCCGTCTGATGAGCGATGCCGGTGTTGATATATTGCTGATTGGTGATTCGCTTGGTATGGCGGTACAAGGGCAAACATCTACTATACCGGTTAGTGTTGATGATATCTGTTATCACACGGCTGCTGTAACACGAGGTAATCAACAGGCAATGATTCTGGCTGATCTGCCTTTCGGTGCCTATCAGCAAAGCAAAGAACAGGCTTTTGCTGCTGCAGTACGCCTGATGGTTGCTGGTGCACATATGGTGAAACTGGAAGGAGGTGCATGGATAGCAGAAACCACACAGTTTTTACAGCAGCGAGGTATTCCGGTATGTGCACATATCGGTCTTACGCCGCAATCCGTTCATACACTCGGTGGCTATAAAGTACAAGGTCGTGGTGAAGCCGCGGCACAATTAATGGCCGATGCTCAGGCTCATGCACAGGCTGGTGCTGATATGGTATTAATGGAGTGTGTACCCGGCCAGCTGGCAGCAGAGGTGACAGCAGCACTTAGCTGCCCGACAATCGGTATTGGTGCAGGTGTCGACTGTGACGGACAAGTTTTGGTAATGCATGATATGCTGGGTATTTATCCGGGTAAAACAGCTAAATTTGTCAAAAATTTTATGCAGGATCAGGATAGTATTCAGGCAGCTGTCAGTGCTTATGTTCGCGAAGTAAAAGCAAAAACTTTTCCGGCAGCAGAACATATTTTTGCTGATTGAAAGTTTGAATTAAATTTCTGTTTTTAATTGAAAATATTATATTTTTATGTGGTTTTTTCTTTACAAATAGTCAATAGGCATATTTTGCGGATATTTATACGGGCTTGTTTTTTTTTCTGGAAGTATATATAAGTTAATTCGTTGACAAATAAAAATTTTCAGGGAGATGCTTATGGCGCTCGCCAAGCCTTACCCCCGTGCTTTAACTATTGCCGGATCTGATTCCAGTGGCGGAGCAGGTATTCAGGCGGACTTAAAAACTTTTGCTGCGCTGGGCGCATATGGTACCAGTGTGATTACAGCCATCACTGCACAGAATACTTTTGGCGTACAGCAGGTTATGGTAGTAACGCCGGATATGATAGAGGCTCAGTGTGCGGCAGTGATGTCTGATATTCGTATTGATGCGGTCAAAATCGGTATGCTGGCTGATATTGACAGCATCCGTACGGTTGCTCAATCACTGCAACAATATCATCTGCCTTTTACTGTACTGGATCCGGTTATGGTGGCTACTTCCGGTTCAGCTTTGTCGATAGAAAATACTGTGCAGACAATGAAGCAATTGCTGATGCCGCTGGCTGATATTCTGACACCTAATCTTTTTGAACTTTCTATCATGACACATAAGCCGATAGCCACTACGGACAAAGAAATGCTCGAACAGGGACAGATTTTACTGGATGAAGGCTGTCATGCAGTACTGGTAAAAGGCGGGCACCGTAATAATTCTGAAGATGCTGCAGACTGGCTGATGGAACGGGATAATGAACCGGTATGTTTTAAAAGTCTCCGGATTCATACTTCACATACTCATGGTACCGGCTGTACTCTTTCAGCTGCGATAGCCGCTTTGCGACCACAGCATGAAAATCTGGCCAATACAGTCGCAGCTGCCAAAAGTTATGTACATGGTGCGATTGAGGCAGGGCAACACTGGCATCTGGGACATGGGTATGGTCCGTTAGCGCATTTCTGGCGTATAAGGCATGATTAGTAGTTTTGCCGCTATGCTAAAATTGGCAGCTTGACCGGTATAAGGCCGACTGCAAGGCATAAATTGCCTTTTTATCAGACAGGGGAAGTTCTAATGCAGACATGGCATCAGGCAATTGGTGCAGAAAAACAGCAACCATATTTTCAGCATATTCTGGAAACAGTACGTGCTGAAAGGCTGGCCGGTAAGGTGATTTATCCAC
Organism: Snodgrassella sp. W6238H11; assembly: GCF_016100525.1. Taxonomy (NCBI): domain Bacteria; kingdom Pseudomonadati; phylum Pseudomonadota; class Betaproteobacteria; order Neisseriales; family Neisseriaceae; genus Snodgrassella; species Snodgrassella sp. W6238H11. Next base: position 193,203 of record NZ_JACFSH010000001.1, read on the forward strand.
CGGCACAAGATGTGTTCAATGCGTTTAAGGCAACTGAATTTGCCCAGGTTAAAGTGGTTATTCTTGGTCAGGATCCTTATCATGGTCCGCAGCAGGCGCATGGTTTGTCTTTTTCTGTACGGCAAGGTGTAGCCATTCCTCCTTCACTAGTCAATATATATAAAGAACTGGCTGAAGATATACCCGGCTTTCGTATTCCGCAGCATGGCTATTTGCAGCACTGGGCAGAGCAAGGTGTATTGTTGCTTAATACCGTTTTAACCGTGCGCGCCGGTCAGGCACATTCACATGCAGAGCTGGGCTGGGAAACTTTTACCGACCATGTGATTGCTGTCTTGAATGCTGAACGTGAACATATTGTATTTATGCTTTGGGGCAGCCATGCACAAAAAAAAGGTGCTATGATTGACCGGAAAAAACATCTGGTATTAACTGCACCTCATCCGTCTCCTTTATCTGCATACCGTGGTTTTTTCGGATGCAGGCATTTTTCACGGGCTAATGCATATCTGCAGGAGCACGGAATAAGCCCGATAGACTGGCAATTGTAAGATATCCGGCTGACCAGAAGCCGGCCTGATAAACAGTACGGTTGTGTTTTTGCCGGAAACATCAATAAAACCATGTTAAATCTGAATCCGCAACAACACGAAGCTATTCACTATCTTGATGGACCATTACTGGTGCTGGCTGGTGCCGGCAGTGGTAAAACGCGTGTTATTACTGAAAAAATTGCTTACCTGATTACACAAGCACACTATCCTGCCCAGCAGATAGCTGCAATTACTTTTACTAATAAAGCGGCACGGGAAATGCAGGAGCGTGTTGGTCATTTATTAAGTAAACCGCAAACCCGCGGTTTAACTATATGTACTTTTCATTCGCTGGGTATGCGCTTTTTGCGTGAGGAAGCAGCAGCTGCGGGATATAAAAAACAATTTTCTATTCTCGACAGTGCCGATGCGGGCAAAATCATCAGTGAATTACTGGGCAGCACCGGCAGGGAAATGGTGTTTAAAGCCCAGCATCAGATTTCACTGTGGAAAAATAGCCTGCTTTCTCCAGAAGCTGTTATTCGGCAGGCTGATGATACATGGACACGTCAGATGGGACAGTTATATGCCTCTTATCAGGATACTCTGACCAGCTATCAGGCAGTAGATTTTGATGATCTAATCCGGATACCGGTTGAGCTGCTCCAGTCACAGGCAGATATTCGCTATAAGTGGCAGCTTCGTTTGCGTTATCTGCTGGTAGATGAGTGTCAGGATACCAATACCTGTCAGTATGCGCTGATGCGTCTGCTTACCGGTGCAGAAGGTAAGTTTACTGCCGTAGGTGATGATGATCAGAGTATTTATGCCTGGCGTGGTGCCAATATGGAAAATCTGCGTCTGCTGCAACAAGATTATCCGGATTTAAAGATTATTAAACTGGAGCAGAATTATCGTTCTACTGCACGTATTCTGCGTGTAGCCAATCAGGTGATTGCCCATAATCCCAAACTTTTTGCTAAAACATTATGGAGTGAATACGGGTTGGGTGACATGATTGATGTTATTGCCTGTAAAAATGAGGCTCACGAAGCTGATGTAGTCGTCAGCAGAATTGCTCATCAGAAATTGATTGGTGGTGATGCCGTACATTACCGGGATTTTGCGATTTTATATCGGGGTAATCATCAGGCGAGAGTTTTTGAAGAGGCATTGCGCAGCCGGAGAATTCCATACAGACTTTCAGGCGGACAAAGTTTTTTTGATAAGGCCGAAATCAAAGATGTACTGGCTTATGTTCGTTTACTTGCTAATCCGGACGATGATCCGGCATTTCTGCGCGCAGTAACGACACCACGGCGAGGAGTAGGTGAAACCACACTGGCTAAGCTGAATAATTATGCCAAAGTAGCACAATGCAGTTTATTTGAAGCTGCACGCAGTATGGATGCGCTGGCAGAGTTGTCAGCAAAAAGCCGTGAACCGTTACAGCAGTTTATGGCTTTGCTGGCTGATTATCAGGCACGTGCTACTGTGGAAGATGCCGGACAATTGTTGCACAGTTTGCTTGCCGATATAGCTTATGAAACACATTTGCTCAATACAGAGGAAGGACGGGCCGGAGAAATTAAATGGCGCAATGTGCAGGATTTGCTCAGCTGGATAGGCAAAAAAGGTGAAGAAGATGGCCGGAATATTCTGGAAATAGCCCAGACTATAGCACTAATGACATTGCTTGATGGTAAAGAAGATGAAGATGCAGATATGGTGAGTATGTCCACTCTGCATGCGTCTAAAGGTCTGGAGTATCCGCATGTGTTTCTGGTAGGCTGTGAAGAAGGAGTATTTCCGCATGCTGACAGTATCGAAGAAGGCAATATTGATGAGGAACGCCGGCTGATGTATGTGGGTATCACCCGTGCGCGGCAAACTCTTACTCTTACACATTGTCATAAACGCAAACGTGCCGGTTCCTGGGAATTTCATGAACCCAGCCGTTTTATTGATGAAATGCCGGGCGAAGATATTCGTTTGCTGGGACGTAAGGGCAGTGAACCCATTGTTAGTCAGTCGGAAGGTAAAAGTATTCTTGCCGGAATGATGGCACGGCTGGATAGTCTGCAATAGCAGTCTGTAACGTCATGTGGTTTGCACCATTACATGTTAAAATACAAATTGTTTGCTGCCTGTGCAGCTTGATTATGGAAAAAAATTATGAAAATCGCCAAAAATTCTGTTGTGACACTGGACTATGAAATGTTCAATGCTGATAACCAGCTGATCGATAAAACTGAAGAACCGATTAGCTATTTGCACGGTGGCTATGACGGTATTTTTCCGTTGGTTGAAGAACAGTTACATGATAAGACGGTTGGCGATGTAGTAGATGTAAAACTGGCACCAGATGATGCATTTGGCGAACAGGATGAAGATCTGATTCGTATTGAACCATTGGATGTGTTTCCGGTTGAAGTTGAAGTGGGCATGATGTTTGAAGCAGATGACCCGGAAACTGGTGATGTAATGGTTTATCGTATTACCGATGTAGCAGATGGTAAAGCTGTAGTCGATGGTAATCATCCGTTGGCTGGACAGTGTATTCGTTTTAAAGCAACAGTAAAAGACATTCGCCCTGCTACGGCTGAGGAGCTGGAACATGGTCATGTACATGGAGCGCATGATCACCATCATCACTAATTAGTTACATCATTGGATAATTAAATCTGAAAAAAGGAAGTTTCGCCGAAAGCGCAAACTTCTTTTTTTATTTCCGGCAATATTCAGCTTCTCACTGAAATACTGCATGTTATTGTCTCTGAATTACTGATTCACAGTATTAGTTTCAGACGGTATGATAAACCATGCATTCATATTCTTATTAATGCCATTATGACTCCCGAACAAATTCTTGCAGCAGCACGTCCGTATTCATTGTTTCTAAGCCGTTTACTGGATAATCAGTTACTTAATACAGACAAACTTTATCCTTGGCTGGAGCGGCAACTGACCATTGATGATTTCCGGAATTTCGCTGACTGGGCGCAATTACAGAGTAGTGAAAATGAAGATGAACTGGCACGCCAGTTACGCCTGCTGCGCCGTTATGTAATGGCACATATTATGGCTCGTGATTTGGCGCGGGTAAGCGATTTAAATGAAGTCACTGTAACTATTACCCATCTGGCGGATTTCGCTATAAATATTGCTGAGCAGTATGCACATGCCTACTATGCTGGTTTGTACGGACAGCCAGTCGGCCAGTACAGCGGGGATAAGCAACGCCTTAGTATTGTAGGTATGGGGAAAATGGGTGGCTATGAGCTGAATGTATCTTCTGATATTGATTTAATTTTTGTGTTTCCGGAAGCCGGAAATACTGATGGTAAACGACAGAAGAGCAATCAGGAATTTTTTACAAAAGTCGGACAGAAAATCATTGCTTTGTTAAATGATATTACCGGAGATGGTCAGGTCTTTCGGGTTGATATGCGTTTGCGTCCAGATGGTGATTCTGGAGCTCTGGTAATCAATGAAACCGCACTGGAGCATTATCTGATTCAGCAGGGACGGGAGTGGGAGCGTTATGCATGGACAAAGGCGCGTCTGGTCACTGACTATCCGAATAATATTGCTGCACTGGTACGACCTTTTGTATATCGCAAATATCTGGATTTTAATGCTTATGACGGCATGCGCAACCTGCATAGGCAGATACAGCGTGAAGTTACCCGTAAAGGTATGGCTGATAATATCAAACTTGGTGCCGGTGGTATCCGTGAGGTGGAATTTGTTGCCCAGATATTCCAGTTAATACGGGGCGGACAGGTACGCAGCCTGCAATTAAAAGGTACACAGGAAACGCTGCATGCTTTGCTTCAGCACGGTATGCTGTCGGAGGATAGTGTCGATACATTACTGAAAGCCTATTATTTTTTGCGGGATACCGAACACCGGCTGCAATACTGGGATGACCAGCAAACCCAGATGTTACCAACTGGTGAAAAGCAACAGCAAATGCTGGCACAAAGTATGGGATACAGCGACTATAAGGATTATCTGGCTGCCCTGAATCAGCACAGACAGGCTGTGCACCAGATTTTCGAAGCAATATTTACTGAACCGGAAGACAAAGCCAAAGTAAACGATCCGGATATGCTGCGTGTATGGCAGGATGAAAGTGACAACAAAGAAAAAATCGCTTTGCTGACTGCGCACGGGTTTGATGCGAAAAATGTATTGCAGCGTCTGCAACAACTGCATCATGGTAGTCAGTACCGCCAGTTATCGTCCACTGCGCAACAGCGCTTTGACGAAATCATACCGTCAGTGCTTAGTATTGCCGCAAAATGTCCGCAAGCAGATGTCACTTTAGCCCGTTTACTGGATTTTCTTGAGGCCATCGGCCGGCGCAGCTCTTATCTGGCATTTATGCATGAGCATCCTGAGGCTCTGGAAAAACTGGCTGGTTTAATGAGCCAGAGCAGCTGGGTGGCTACTTATCTGCAGCAGCATCCGGTATTGCTGGATGAGCTGCTCAGCAATGAATTAATGCGTATAGATACTGATTGGGCAGCTCACTCGATTGAACTCGAGCATCAGCTTAATGAGTGTCACGGTGATGTTGAAGCCCAGATGGATGTTTTACGCCGGTTTCAGCATGCATGGACTTTCCGTCTGGCTGTGCAGGATCTGGCTGGCTTGTGGACAGTTGAGTCCTTATCTGACCAGCTTTCCGCTTTAGCAGATCTGATTATTCAAACTGCACTTACAAGAGTGTGGACTGAGTTACCACGCAGGCATACTGATACTGCGCACTTTGCTGTGATTGGTTATGGCAAATTAGGCGGCAAAGAGCTGGGCTATACTTCTGATCTGGATTTGGTTTATGTATTTGATGATAATCATCCGGATGCTGTCGATACTTATACTCGTCTGGCACGCCGCTTGACCAGCTGGCTCACTGTTCCGACTGGTGCCGGCATGCTCTATGATATTGATTTACGTCTGCGTCCGAACGGAGATTCCGGTTTTACCGTCACACATATACAGGCTTATGAGCGCTATGAACGTGAAAGTGCATGGACATGGGAACATCAGGCTTTAACACGTGCCCGCTTTATTGCCGGAGACAGTGTAGTTGGCAGACGCTTTGATGCTATACGGAATGAGATACTGTGTCGTCAGCGTGATGCGGAACAGCTTCGGAAAGAAATTATTGCCATGCGCGAAAAAATGTTCCCTACACATCCCCCAGTTGACAGTAACGTAAAATATGCCCGCGGCGGTGTCGTTGATGTGGAATTCATTGTGCAGTATCTGATTCTTTCTTTTGCACATCAGTATCCGCAATTATTACAAAATTATGGCAATATTGCTTTACTCAGTATTGCTGCTGAGCTGGGGCTGATTGACACTAAACTGGCGGAAGGCAGCCGTACTGCGTATCGTTATTATCGACAGCTACAGCATAACACCCGTCTTCGTGACGCAGTCACTACGCCCATAGATGCTTCCTTACTTGAATATTATCAGATAGTGAAGAAACTATGGAAACAGGTATTTGCCGCCGAACCGTCGGAGTAAATATTTTATCTGTCGGTTTTCACTTCCGTTAAATATAAAATCCTTATTCATCAGTTAAATTCCATCGTTATGCTGCTTGATATGAACTAAGCAGACAGCTACAATCAAAGGTCGCACTAGCTTTCAAACTGGTCTACTGTAGTGAACCAACTGATATTTGACTTTGACGATCGTAGCTATCCCGGATTTGATAAATTTCTTGGTCATACCAATGCGGAACTGATTTATGTGTTACAGCATCAGGCTGACCCGTTTATCTTTGTCTGGGGGGAAGCAGGCAGTGGTAAAAGCCACTTGCTCAAAGCATGGGTGGCACAAGCACAGTCACGCGGGCTGAAAGCTGAATATGTTGATGCAGCCAGAGAAGGCCTGGGACACTGGCTGTTCGATCTGGATTGTGTTGCCGTAGACCAGATTGAATTACTCAGTGCCACTGAACAGCAGCAACTATTTTCTCTCTTCAACCATTTTCGCAACAGCCGGCACGGTAATCTGCTTTTAAGTTCAGCAATCCCCCCTCAGCAGCTAATGATCCGTGAAGATTTACGTACACGCATGGCCTATTGTCTTGTCTACGAAATCAAACCATTAAGTGATGAAGAAAAATTCAATGCTCTGGTAGGCATGGCTCACGCACGGCAAATACCGGTTGACGCAGAAGTAATCCGCTATTTGCTGGCTCACTGGCGCAGAGATCTGGATAGCTTGCTTCTGATGCTTAATACCCTGAATGATTATTCACTGGCGCAGGGTCGACGCATCACTCTTACATTATTGCGCCAGTTACTTAAACAACAGGAAAATGCATGAATCTGGCTATTTTTGACCTTGACCACACACTGATTAACTGTGATTCAGATAATGAATGGCCGAAGTATCTGATGCAAAAAGGGCTGGTAGATAAATCGTTTGTTGACATGAAAAACGACAAATTTTACCAGGATTACCTGAATGGCTGTCTGGATATTGATGAATTTCTGAAATTCCAGCTTGCACCACTGGCGCGCTTTAGCCGCGCAGAGCTGGATGAAATGCATAATGAGTATATGCGCGATTTTATCGTGCCGCATATTTCTACTATGGCTAAAATGCTGGTACAAGGACACCGCGATGCTGGTGATGAAATGCTGCTTTTGTCTGCTACTAATGAATTTATTATCGCACCCATTGCAAAAGCGTTTGGTATTCAGAATATTATCGGCGTGCAGTTAGAAACAGATGCAGATGGTAACTATACCGGACACTATACAGGTACGCCCAGTTTTAAAGAAGGCAAAGTTACCCGCTTGCAGCAGTGGCTAGCACAGCGCGGGCAACAACTGGACGATTTTAGTAAAGTGTATTTTTACAGTGATTCGCATAATGATTTGCCTTTGCTCAATTTGGTAACTGATCCGGTTGCCGTTAATCCTGATGAGAAACTGGTGCAGTATGCCCATCGCCATGGCTGGCCGATTCTGAATTTTATGTAATGATGTATCATAACTTTGGCAGACAGCGTACAGATTTCAGTCTAAGTGATCGCTATCAGTCCGCTTTACGTGATTTAAATGCAGCATGGCTGGCCAATTGAAATGGAAGGTGGCAATTATCAGATACTGGATAATCCTAAGCTGGCTGTAAAAAACTCTATGTTGAAATTCATACTAGTCTGAAGCCGGCGTTCCTGATATCAGATGCGCCTGCTTATTGATATACCAGTTAAAATTTGCTGAAATCATTGTCTGATTAATAGCATAGTTTTTATTTAAATAAATCATATTCTGAATAATATGGTCAGATTATAAAACTATAATTTCTCTTACAAATTAGTTTAACTGAACTGTATTTCCTGAATTTATATAAATTAATCAGCAGGTTGTATTATATGAAATATAATGATTCAGACTGAATATAAATTAACCGGTAAAAATAATTTTAATAAATACTGACTGTTGTTTTATAAAAATAAGAAAACGTATTTTCCGGTTTAAAGAATAGTTGTTTTAAATCCAGCAGAATCGCAAGAACCGGATGTTTACAATGAATGGCAATTGATTATACTGATAATAAAGCGGTGTATGATTTTGTTAATTAACGCTATAATGTGAATAACTTTTATCTTGGCCATATTTAGTAAATTGCTCGGGTAAAAGTGACTTTTTAGCGTGCTCTTTCAAGAACAGCTTACTGGTGTTGAAAACCTAAGACTGAGAAAAGATATGGATGAATTAATCAAAGAAGCAGCATTACATTTTCACGAAGAACCCCGTCCCGGTAAAATTCAAATTACGCCTACCAAACCATTGGCTACCCAATATGATTTGTCACTGGCCTATTCACCGGGTGTGGCTGCACCGTGTATGGAAATTCACCGTGATCCCCTGAATGCATACAGATATACTGCACGCGGTAATCTGGTTGCAGTTATTTCCAATGGTACAGCGGTACTGGGTTTGGGTAATATCGGTGCTCTGGCTGGAAAACCGGTGATGGAAGGTAAGGGAGTACTGTTCAAAAAATTCGGTGGTATTGATGTATTCGATATCGAAATTAATGAAACTGATCCAGACAAACTGGTAGATATTATTGCTTCATTGGAGCCGACATTTGGCGGTATTAACCTTGAAGATATTAAAGCACCGGAATGTTTTTATATTGAGAAAAAACTGCGTGAGCGTTGCAACATTCCGGTATTCCATGATGATCAGCATGGTACAGCAATTATTACTGCAGCAGCGATTAAAAATGGTCTTGAAGTTGTTGGTAAAGATATCAGTCAGGTTAAACTAGTATGTTCCGGAGCCGGTGCAGCAGCGATTGCCTGTCTGGAGCTGCTGGTTGCGCTGGGTATGAAGCGTGAAAATATCACTGTGTGCGATTCAAAAGGTGTGATTTACCAGAATCGTGAAGAAAACATGGTGGAATCGAAAAAATTATTCGCCATACCGGATAATGGTCAGCGTAAGCTTGCTGATGCTGTTCATGACAAAGATATTTTCCTTGGATTATCTGGTCCGAATGTGTTGAGCGTGGATATGCTCAAAACTATGGCCAAAGATCCGATTATTCTGGCTATGGCTAATCCGACTCCGGAAATCTGGCCGCCTGAAGCTAAAGCTGCACGACCGGATGCGGTAATTGGTACCGGACGTTCTGATTTTCCGAATCAGGTAAATAATGTTCTATGCTTCCCGTTTATTTTCCGTGGTGCACTGGATGTAGGTGCAACTACCATTAATGAGCAGATGAAGCTGGCCTGTGTGCATGCTATTGCTGAACTGGCCAAAGCTGAGCTAAGTGATGAAGTTTCTGCTGCTTATGGCAATACCGAGCTTTCTTTTGGACGTGAATATCTGATTCCGAAGCCATTTGACCCTCGTTTGATTGCTGTAGTGGCGCCTGCTGTAGCCAAAGCAGCTATGGATTCCGGTGTGGCAACCCGTCCGATTGATGACATGGAAGCCTATGTAGAGAAACTGAGTCAGTTTGTCTATAAATCCAGCCTGTTTATGAAACCGGTATTCTCTCAGGCGAAAAAAGAACTGAAACGTGTGGTATTGTGTGAAGGTGAGGATGAGCGTGTTCTGCATGCAACGCAGCACATTGTTAACCACAAGCTGGCCTTTCCGATTCTGATTGGCCGGCCGGCAGTAATTGAAGCACGTTCGAAAAAACTGGGTCTGACTATACAGCCAGGCAAGGATTTTGAGATTGTAAATAATCAGGATGATCCTCGCTACCGTGAATACTGGCAGGCTTATTACGAGCTGCGTAAACGTCACGGTGTCACCGAGGAAATGGCTCGGCGCCGGATGATTAGCAGTTCTACTCTGATTGGTGCAATGCTGGTGCGGATGGGTAGTGCTGATGCATTACTGTGTGGCACGGTAGGTCGCTTCCATGATCATTTCAATATTCTGGAAGAAGTAATCGGCTATAACAATCCTGAACAGAATGCCTGTGCTATGAACGCACTGATTATGACCTCAGGTAATATGTTTATTGCTGATACCTATGTTAATCCAGAACCGACTGCAGAGCAGATTGCTGCTAATACACTGATGTGTGTTGATGAAATGAAACGTTTTGGTATAGAACCAAAAGTGGCTTTGTTGTCCAATTCAAACTTCGGTTCACTTGATCAGCCAAGCAGCACCAAAATGCAGGAAGCGCTTGCTTTAATTAAAGAGGCAGCTCCGGAACTAAACGTGGATGGTGAAATGCAGGGTGATCTTGCACTGGATGAAAAACTGCGTCAGAAACTGATGCCGGACTGCAAACTAAAAGGTGCAGCAAACTTGCTGGTAATGCCGAATGTTGAAGCAGCGAATATCAGTTACAATCTGTTACGTACTTCATCTCATGGCGTAACAATTGGCCCGATTCTGATGGGTATGAATGAATCTGTACATATTGTTACTCCTATGGCTTCTGTACGCCGTATAGTAAATATGGTGGCTTTGGCTGCTGTAGATGCCCAGCGTAAATAATCGCTGAATTCTGGAAGAATCGTGCAGGCTGTCTGTGTTTTCAGACAGCCTTTTTGTGTCAATTATGGAGACAGTTTATGAGTAATGTGTCAGCACCCCAGACTGCACCTAATTATATTACCCCTTCGGGCCATCAGGCTTTACAGGATGAGCTTTATCAGCTTGTTCATAAAGAACGCCCTGAAATTGTTAATGTGGTGAACTGGGCGGCGGGTAATGGTGACCGAAGTGAAAATGGTGATTATTTGTATGGGAAACGCAGGTTGCGTGAAATTGACCGACGTATCCGCTTTCTGACTAAAAGACTGGAAGCTGCACAGGTTATTGATCCGGAAGCACGTGAACCCAGTGATCAGATTTTTTTTAGTGCTACTGTAACTATTTTACGCGGCAATGGTCAGGAGCAGACTGTACATATTGTTGGTACAGATGAAATTGATACCAGTAGAAATAAAATTTCCTGGGTTTCACCGCTTGCGCGTACTTTATTAAAAGCACATGAAGGTGATGAAGTGCGTTTGCATGGCCCTGATGGAGTGGAAAATATTGAAATATTAACAGTAGAATATATTCGCATTGAATAATGTACACATACTCATGAATAGTGTTAATATTCGTTATAAAATTTAATTTTAACAAATTATATACGTATGTATTGCTGCAAAAATATATGTATAAAATAAATTTTGTATAAATAATACAGAATTATTTCCAGTAGTTACATTTTGCGATAACAAACCCGATATCACTGCCGGATTTTTTATTATTACTGTATCCAAACATGAATCCAAAACTCGAACCGATTTTCAAACAACTCAATGCCCTTATTCTGGGCAAACAACAATTGCTGATACAAATTGTTACCTGTGTACTGGCACGCGGGCATATTCTGCTTGAAGATGTACCAGGAGTTGGTAAAACCACACTGGCGCATGCACTGGCAGCGGTACTAGGATTAAATTATCAGCGCGTACAATTTACTAACGATATGTTACCGGCTGATTTGCTGGGTGTCAGCATATTCCAGCCAAATTCCAATGAGTTTATTTTTCATCCGGGACCAGTTTTCAATTCTTTTTTACTGGCTGATGAAATTAACCGTGCTTCTCCCAAACTGCAATCGGCTTTGCTCGAAGCTATGGAAGAGGGGCAGGTATCTGTGGATGGTAAAACCTATGCGCTGCCGAAACCATTTCTTGTAGTTGCTACCCAGAATCCGACAGAACAGCTTGGTACTTACCCTTTACCTGAATCGCAGCTGGATCGGTTTATGATGTGTCTGAGTATTGGCTATCCGGCAGAAAAAGAAGAAAAACAGCTCTACATCTCTGGCGGCCGTCGCCAGTTTGTGCCACGCATTAAAGCAGTATGCAATGCGGAAATATTACAGCAATGGCAGGCAGAAGTATCCAAAATAAATTTATCTGCAGCTGCAGCGGATTATGTTTATCGGCTAGTTGCAGCTACGCGTACTCCGGGCACATTCGCAGTCGGGCTGAGTCCGCGTGCCGGATTGGCAGTAGTTCAGGCTGCAAAAGCATATGCATGGGTACAGGGAAGGGCACATGTTGTTCCGGAAGATGTGAAAGCTGTCTGGGTAGCAGTAGCGGCACACCGCCTGCAACCTTTACAAAGTCAGTCCCGAAGCAGTACTTTACTCACAGGAATGCTGGACCATGTGGCTGTGGTCTGAGACACCTGCTCCTACACTTATTGACGGGCACACAGCTTTGCGTGCACGTAATATACGTGTCAACCTGACACGTATGGGCTGGGGTGTGGCTATTGCCAGTTTTCTGTTATGGGTTATGGCAGTTAATTATCAGGTAAACGTAGCTCATGCACTGGTGTTCTGGTTAGTGGGCATTTTATTATTTGGTGCACTTGCCGGTGTCCGCCAGCTTACCGGGATAGTATTGGCGATTAAACCCCAACAGGAATATTTTGCCGGTAAAGAGTGTGTTTTGACTTTGCGAGCCTGTGACAGCTGCAAACGTACACGCTGGTTATGGCTGCAAACAGCACAGGAAATAACCGGTACAGCCAGTGATTGGGAATTGTGGACAATTACACCAGAAAATACTGAATTTCTCTGGAAATTACCTCCACAGCGCCGCGGTATTCTGCCACCGTTAATACTTGCCGGAGCCAGTATGGCGCCATTTGGGTTACTGATGATTAAAACTCAATGGGAATTTACTGAAGAACTTGTGATTTTTCCGGAACCTTTAGAACATACTATTTCAGCACAGCGTAGCAGTGATGACGAACCCAGCGTCCAAATCAGTCTGAGCGGTCAGGATCCGGCTTATCTGCTGCCTCATCAGAGTTCAGCTTCAATGCGGCAGATAGCATGGAAACATTATGCCAAAACAGGTGATTTATTGGATAAATATTTTGAACAGGGAGGTAAGCGGGTAGAGCCGCTACTGATTTCCTATCGGGATTATCCTCAGGGAACCAGCCTGGAAAAGATGGCGAGTATGATGTGCTATCGGGTACTGGCAGCAGATGCTATCGGGGAAAAATATATACTGGAGTTACCAAGACAGCGCTATGAGGCAACGACAGGTCAACGGACAAAATGTCTGAATGCTTTGGGTAGATGGTAATGTGGCTTGCTGATCCGGTTTTTTTACGTAAATCCCCATCTGTACGCACCCAGCTTATTCTGTTACTGATGCTGGCATGGGTATCGTTACCCTTATTATTTGAATTACCTCTGAGTGTGTGCGCTGCATTCGCTCTGTTGTGGATTGCGCGCGTTGCTTTGCTATTTACCAGTATTAAAAAATTGCCGTTATGGGCATTAATAATATTGCTGGTGGCTACTTCTGTATGGGTATATTTTCGTGTGGGAACGATTATTGGCCGGGATGCCAGTGTTTCTTTGCTCATGTTAATGATAATACTCAAGGCATTTGAGGGTGAAACTTTACGCGACTGGCAAATATTATTGTTAGCTCAGCTAGTACTGATGGGCGGCGGTCTGCTGTTTAATCAAAGTATATTAATGGCCCCCTGGCTGATTGTAGCGTTGTTCTGCCTGATTTCATCTCTGGGATTACTTGCGGGCATCAAACCTATGATGGCAATACGGCAGGGTGCAGTAATTTTAATTCTGTCTTTTCCACTGGCCGTTATTTTATTTATAGCGATGCCGCGCAGAAATACGCCATTATGGGGTGTGCCGCAGCCGCAGCAATCATCTGTTACAGGATTGTCGGATACCCTTGAATCAGGGAGTGTCAGCAATCTGATTTTGAGTAATGAACTGGCTTTCAATGTTATCTTTGATAATAATGCTATTCCACGCAATGCTGATATGTACTGGCGTGTAATGGTAATGGGTAATAACACGGATGGAAAATGGCATGCAGTAAAAGAACAGTATACGGATGAAGATACTTTACAGCTGCCAAGCAGAGCTTTGCTGGAACAGCGTACCGACAGTAAAATGGTAGGATATGAGCTGATTATTCAGGATGATCACGGGCGATTACCGGCTCTGGATCAGCCTTTGCCTAATGAACAGTTTGGTTTCAGCCGACGAGTAGGTAACGTTGTCAGGGTCAATAATAGTCGCGAAGGTCTGCGCAGGGTACATTTATATTCTCAGATGACACCATACCTGCGTCAGCAAATGGATCAGGGTTTACTGAATTATTATACCCAGTTGCCGGATGGACTGAATCCTGAAACCCGCAGACTGGCAAAACAGCTGGCCGATAAATCTGGCGGCAGCGAAGAGTTTATCAATCATATACTAACTTATTTCAAAAGCAGTCATTTTCAATACACTCTAACCCCAAAACGGAACAATGAAACACAGAATAAAATAGATTATTTTTTATTCGAGGGACATGAAGGTTTTTGTGAAGATTATGCAGACGCTATGGTGTGGCTGGCTCGTTCAATCGGTGTGCCGGCACGAATCGTAATTGGTTATCAGGGAGGAGAATATCACCCTGACAATAAGTTCTGGCAAATTCGCAGTAAGGATGCCCATGCATGGACTGAAATCTGGATTGCTGAAAAGGGTTTATGGAAACGGGTAGATCCGACCACGGCAGTTTCATCAGTGCGTATAGACAAAGGGGTGGAAAGTGCTTTACCGGCAGAACAGCGTGCCGGATTATCTTCAGCTTTTCCGTTATTACAGAAATATCTGGATAATGGTCAGTTTTACTGGCAGCAATGGGTGGTTAATTATGATAGGGGTAGTCAGAAGTCAATACTTAGCTGGCTGAATTTAAAAAATATACCTGTATATGTACTGATAATAGTCATTATAATCGCAATTGTCATTACGTCACTTCCACTGATTTTCTGGTTACGCCGTCAGGGTAATGTGCAGACTCAGCCATTAACCGATGGTATTAATCTGCTTAAGCAGACTATTGTAGAAGGTGAAGAGTCAGAATTATCTGCAATCGGTCCGCTTGAGTTACAAAATATTCTGGCAGAGCATAATTTGCTTAATGAAGATTTGGCTGCTTTATTGACACAGTATATAGACTGGCAGTATGGAGCAGCAGGAATGCCAGACATGCGCAGCCAGCGCAAATGGTTGCGTAAAATGAAGAAAGCTGTACGCAATCTGTAATTATGCCGATTATCCTGATACATCATATTGAAGTTGTCTGGATAAATTATTAAGTACAGAAACGAAAACTACCCAGCAATCAATGTTATCAAGAGCTGGGTAGTTTATTATTACATTTAATGACCATATTAATTTTTAGATCAGTCGTGTTCCCGTGTGGTCTGGAATGCCTGACTTTCCGAAATCACTACTGACAGATAACTTTTACTCGGTTTGAATAAAAGTTAAGAAATAACAATACTTTAAATTCTTTGGAATGAAAAGGAGTAATTAATGTTAATAATTAACTATTTGATTTTAAAAAATATAAAAATAGAATAGATTGTTGTTAAAAATATAATATTTTTTAATTTTGAAGTTGCTTTTAGATTGATGATACTGCCGGATATTTGTATCTTGCATCACTAAAATTTTATTTCATATTAATTAGCTATCTTTATGAATTAGAAAAATATTTTATGTTAAATGTATAAAAAATTTTGATGTCTATTTTCAAAATGTCAGAAGTTAAAAAAGAAATAAAGAATATTAACTAGCCACAGCGCCAGACTTTTTTTCCTAAAATTATAAAATTATCTAGATGATTAGAAGAAATTTTAATAGTTTCATAATCACTATTTGAGCTTATGAGATTTATACCATCAACAGTTTGACGGATTTGTCTTATAAAAAAATGTTTATTGTAAATAATAGCATATGTTTCACCATCAACAGGTTCAACATCATTAGTGTTTATCATAACAATATCGTTATTTTCCAAGTTAGGAGCCATGCTGTTACCTTTTACACGCATGGCACGCAAATCATCAGGGATTAAATTTTTTGATTTGAACCAATTATTATTTATGAGCAGGGGTTCTTCAAATTCTGATAAAATCCATTTGATATTTTCATGATTTTTTGATAAATCAATAGCGTATATCATAACTTTTTTATATCCCTCACTAGGACTGGGGTTTTCAGTTGGTTTTGGATTTTCATCTGTTTGTATAAAATTTTCCCCTGTATATAGCCATGTAACCGTTACTCCTAAAATTTTTGCTACTTCCTCTAACCGTTTTCTTTTTGGAGCTGTGGCTTTAGTCTCATCTTTATTTTCCCATAGTTGGATAGCTGTAATTGATATATTTAACTTCTCTGCTAATTCAGCTTGGGTTAAACCTTTATTAGTTCTAGCTTGTTTAATACGGCTATGAATAGTGTGCATAAATTTTGACTTATTTTTATTTCAAATAATAAGAGATTCAAGAATACAATTAAATTATTAATTTAAATAATTATTTTTGATTAATGTGTAAAAAAGTGCCCGCTGTATCAATCTGTCAGCGGGCCTGTTAAAAGGTTTAGATGTTATTTTTGATCATATCAATAACTTCTTTGCCTTTACCTTCGAGGATGGCTTTAGAACCATACCAGACCATGTTTTTCACATTTTCATAGCTGATTGCCGGTGGCATTATCAGTTCTTTATCACTAATTACGACATCCAGTAATGCCGGGCCTTCGTGTGCAAGGAATGTTTTTACAGCGGCCTCCAGCTCAGAAGATTTGCTTACGCTTTGAGCACTGAAACCACAGCCTTCTGCAATGGTTTTGAAGTCACCGTTTTTCAGGTCAACATAGACTTCTACCAAACCTTCGCCTTTTTGTTCCTGCTCTACGAAGTTCAGGGAACTGTTGTTGAAAACAACTATTTTAATCGGCAGATTTTCCTGTTTGGCAGTAAGCAAATCACCCATCAGCATGGCTAAACCGCCATCTCCGGATAAAGAAATGACTTGTCTGCCCGGAAAGGCTTTCTGGAAACCATAAGCCTGAGGCATACCGTTTGACATGGTGCCGTGTTTAAGGCTGGTCAGGAAGCGTCGTTTGCCATTCATGGTTAAATAACGGGCTCCCCACAGCATTGGAGTTCCTACATCTGCGGTAATCAATGCATCATCACTGGCATACTTATCTATCAATTCTATTAGTTGCTGTGGGTGAATTGGATGTTTGTCATCCGGAGTGGCATACGTTTCAAATTTATCCATAATTTTGGCAAATAAAGCGGTATGGTGCTCCAGAAAACTGCTGTCGTTACAAGTCTGTATTTTCGGCAAAATTGTTTGCAGAGTGGTTTTAACATCACCAACCAGCCCCAGATTAATCGGATGACGCAAGCCTAACTGAGTAGCTTCATGATCAATCTGGATGATATTGGCCTTTTCCGGATAATATTCAGACCATGCAAAGCTGCAACCGAGTAATAATAAGGTATCGCAGTTTTTGATGGCATCATAACCAGCCTTAGTACCAAACATCCCGGTCATACCCACCTGATAAGGGTTATCCCAGGCAATGCTGTCTTTAGCACGAGAAGTGTGTACAACTGGTGCCTTTAGTTTTTCTGCCAGTGCAATTACTTCATCATGTGCATCTTTAGCGCCAAAACCTGCGTAAATGGTGATTTTATTTCCCTGATTAATCGCTTTAACCAGTTCTTCGATTTCGTTATCATTCGGACGGGTAACTGGCTGCGGCTGCCATATTTTTACTGGTTTCTCAGCTACTTCCATTTTGCTGATGTCACTGGGCAGGATTACAACGGCTACACCGCGTTTATTAATGGCGGCCTGTGCGGCCTGAGTGAATATACGCTGAGCTTCTTCCGGCTGGTTTACCATCTGACAGAAAACGCTTGTATCCTGATAGACCTTGAGGAAATCCACTTCCTGCGGGAATCCGGTGCCCATAGAAGTGGCGGCCAGCTGACTGGCAATAACAATTACTGGTGCATTATTGCGGTTGGATTCGTATAAGCCGTTAATCAGATGCAAGCTGCCAGGACCACAGGAACCAGCACATGCAGTAAGTTTGTTTGT
Organism: Snodgrassella sp. W6238H11; assembly: GCF_016100525.1. Lineage (NCBI taxonomy): Bacteria > Pseudomonadati > Pseudomonadota > Betaproteobacteria > Neisseriales > Neisseriaceae > Snodgrassella > Snodgrassella sp. W6238H11. The sequence goes on from NZ_JACFSH010000001.1 coordinate 211,222, forward strand.
AATCAGAGCTTCAGCGCCGGCAGCAAAGGCAGCTGCTTCTTCGTGACGTGTATGCACCCAATTAATACTACTTTTTTCTATCGCTTTGCCAACAAAGTTCAGCGTATCACCGATGATGCCGTAACAGTTGCTGACACCGGCTTCGGTAAGAACATCAACCAATATTTCTGATACAGTTTTCGTTTTAGACATGCTGTATTTCCTCTTAAAATTGATTATTTATTTCAAAAATAATAAAGTAAAATATTTTCTTACTATTTATTTATATAACTATATGTTATAAATAAATAAAATATTTATATTAATTCTTTATCAATATTGTTTTATTGTAATATTGTGTAATCAACAAAACAAGATTATTGTTGAAAATCATTTAAAATCGATATTTTCGAATAAATTTTTATAAAAATGGCAGCCTTTATGTTTTGCCGGCTGCCAAAAACTGCTTAATAATCAGATTGCGCGGTCATTAAACAATGGAATGCGAGTAATCCGGCTAATGCTGTGCATATAATCCAGCACCGGCGCAGTCCATTCGATTCCTTTGACCATAGTCATATTGCGCAATAAAGGAAATAAAAGAATATCTTCCATTCCGAAAGTACCATTACTACCATGATCATTCACAATTAGCGGCGATAGTGCAATCAGATCGGCATTGAACCGGTTAATATAGGTTTGACTGTTTTGTAAATGGTGCTGAAAATCACCAAAAATAGCTGTTTTTTTGTTGATGAAATAGTTGATGGCATTCTGAGTCGCAAACTCAGGCAGGTTAATACTGATGCAGCGCGGTAAAGTCAGGAAATTACGGTAAGTATCAACAATTTTTATCCAGCCCTCAATTTCAGGGCGTACTGTATTGTTTATAAGAGTAGTACCAGAAAGCTGGTCAATGTAGTGAACGATATCCAGACTTTCACCCATGGCAGTACCATCGTCTTTTACCAGAATCGGTACCATTTTTTTTCCGATTAATTTATTTGGGGTATCTTCGTCATCATTCAGCAGATAGATATTTTCTACCGGTACTATTTTTTTACCGAATATCATTCTGGCTCGTACACAGTAGGGACAATGGTCATAAATATAAAGTTGCATTCAGATTTCCTTTTCGGATTTAGTGTGTTGATTAAATGTACAATATACAAAAAATATCATGTTTTAATATTTATACTGATAGTTTCGTATTGTTAAATAAGTGATAAATACTGTCAGGTAACAATAATACTGATTAAAATAATCTGTTATTGTAGATTGTGTATTACAAATATTAATTAATATTATACATATATTAATTAAACTTAGTTTACGGTTTTTTCATGAGTTGCGATGTCTTTAATCAAAATCTGGATTTTTTTCAAAATTTACAATTACATTTGGCTGATGCCCTGGCAAGAGAAGATGGTACTGCGGGGTTTGTAACAGATGAATGGTCTGGCAAATTGGGAAACGGGCGCAGTATGGTTCTCAAACAAGGAGCTGTGTTTGAACAGGCTGGCGTTAATTTTTCTCATGTTAAAGGTACTGCTATGCCGGCTTCAGCTGTGCGAAAACGCCAGTATCTGGCAGGAGCTCCTTATGAAGCAATGGGGGTGTCAATGGTGGTACATCCGTGTAATCCATATATACCTACCAGTCATGCGAATGTACGTTTATTCATTGCATATCCGGAACGCAGTAATCCGGTCTGGTGGTTTGGCGGCGGTTTTGATTTGACCCCCTTTTATCCATTTATTGAAGATGTAGTGCATTGGCATAAGGTTGCTTATGATGCGTGTCTGCCTTTTGGTGAAACGGTATATTCTGAATTTAAAGAGTGGTGTGACCGTTATTTCTATCTGCCTCACCGGCAGGAACAGCGAGGGGTAGGCGGTTTATTTTTTGATGATTTAAACCGCTGGGATTTTGCTCGTTGTTTTGCTTTTGTACGTGCAATAAGTGCTGCTTATTTACAAGCTTATCTGCCTATTGTGGCGCGGCGCAAAAATATGGATTTTGGCGAGCGTGAACGTCAGTTTCAGTTATACAGGCGCGGACGTTATATTGAATTTAATTTATTGTGGGACAGAGGCACTCAGTTTGGTTTACATGCCGGCGGGCGAACAGAATCTATTCTGATGTCTATGCCGCCTTTAGCCCGCTTTGAATATCAGTATGAACCGGTACCTGGTTCTGCTGAAGCCGGTCTGGCCGGATATTTACGGGCGCGTGACTGGCTGGCAGAAGCAGAAAACTGTCTGGTTTGAGTAGTAAAATTATTATATATACTGTTTAACTTTGTTTTTTGTTCAATCCTTGCTGGCAGGATAGTGCTGTAAGCAGACACAGGCAAATTGGCATTATCATGTCGGGCGTAATATTGGTTATTTCCAATACAAATAATATGGCGGTAAGAGGCATTTTTTGCTGTACTGCCAGAAAAACGGTAGCTCCGGTCACAACTGCGGCGACTATGGGAACAGGTGGCAGCATGCTGTTCCATGCAGTGGCTGCCAGTAATGCAATCAGACCGCCAAGCATCATTGAAGGAGTAATAAATCCCCCGTATGCTCCGGCACGGGTGGCCAGTAGAAGCGCCAGCCATTTACCGATTAATAGTGCCAGAGCATAATGCCAGCTTATCTGGTCATTAAATAACAGTTCATTACCGGCTTTTCCGTTACCAAGTATCTCCGGCAGTTGCATGGACAAAACCCCGATGAGTATAAAGGCACCGATACTGATAAAGATCAGCTTGGGGCTGGTACGTACAGCCGGTTTGCAACAGGCGAGCTGGTATTGTAACAGCCATGAGAATGCAACAATCAATGGTCCCAGCAACAACGACCAGATTAACAGTGGACTGTTCAGGGTAATTGCCGGTAGCTGATAGGCTGGCTGGCTACCCAGTCCGATCCGGCCTACCCATGCTGCGGTTGTACAGCAGATTAAAGCCGCAATAACGGTATTGCGCTGGAAACTGAATAATAAAGTTTCCAGTGCAAACAGAGCACCGGCCAGAGGTACATCAAAAACCGCGGACAGACCGGCGGCTGCACTACAGGCAAGCAGGACTTTTCTCTCTTCTGTACTGATGTTAAATCGCCGGCCGATAAAATCTGCAATGGCTGAACTGATTTCACGTGGCGCTGTCTCACGTCCGAGAGGTGAACCCATGCCTACTGTGAATATCTGTAACATACCATGAAAGAAAGTAGAAACTAACGGTATAGGTGTGGCATTGTTGCCAATTGCTTCCCTGATATCAACCAGTTTGGGGGCAAAACGGTGCAGCAGGTACCAGCCTGCGCCCGCTATTACGCCACATGCACTTAATGCAAGTAAACGATGTATGGCTGTGGTTTGTTCGACAATATTACGAAATGTGATACCGTCTGTACGGACTATTCCGTACACTAACTGCTGAATGAAATGCAATAATCCGATAAGTGACATGCCTGCCACGCCGGCAATGGCACCACAAAATAGTAATAAGGCAATCAGTTTCGGATTTAATCTGAACATGGCATGATAAATTTGCGATAAATCAAAGGTACTTTTACATTTTAAATAACGATATTGTAAACGACAGCACAGACTTTGCCGAATTTTGGCACGTGTCTGTGTTAAAATCAGAATATTTTGTCAGGAATTTAAAGGAAGTATTGCAGTGATCAGTACCAATAATATTACGATGCAGTTTGGCGCGAAGCCATTGTTTGAGAATGTATCGGTTAAGTTCGGTGGAGGCCATCGTTATGGGTTGATTGGTGCTAATGGCTCGGGTAAATCAACTTTTATGAAGATTCTCGGCGGTGATCTCGAACCCACTAGTGGTGAGGTGGCCATTGATCAAGGCCTGCGTCTGGGTAAGCTGAGACAGGATCAGTTTGCGTATGAGGATATGCGCGTACTGGACGTGGTACTGATGGGGCACACAGAAATGTGGGCAGCCATGACAGAACGCGACTCCATTTATGCTAATCCGGATGCCACTGAAGATGATTATATGCGTGCAGCCGATCTGGAAACAAAATTTGCCGAGTATGACGGCTATACAGCTGAGGCACGGGCGGGAGAATTACTTGCCGGTGTCGGTATCGATGAGCATCTGCATAATGCCAGCATGAGTGAAGTAGCACCGGGTTTTAAACTGCGCGTATTACTGGCACAGGCACTGTTTTCCAAACCGGATGTGCTGTTGCTGGATGAACCGACCAATAATCTGGATATTAATACTATTCGCTGGCTGGAAGGTGTGTTGAACAGCTATGAATCCACCATGATTATTATTTCGCACGATCGCCATTTTCTGAATGAAGTATGTACTTATATGGCCGATGTAGACTATGGTGGCATTACATTGTATCCGGGCAACTACGATGATTATATGCTTGCCTCTGCACAAGCACGTGAACGTACTTTAAAGGATAATGCTAAAGCTAAGGAAAAACTTCAGGAATTACAGGAGTTTGTGGCACGTTTTTCTGCCAATAAATCCAAGGCAAGACAGGCAACCAGCCGGGCGAAACTGGCTGATAAAATTAAGGCAGATATGGTGGAAGTGAAACCTTCCAGCCGTCAAAGCCCGTTTATCCGCTTTAATTTTGATGATAAGAAAAAGCTGCATCGGCAGGCGCTTGAAGTTGAGGATTTATCAAAACGTTTTGACCGGCAATTGTTTAAAAAGCTGAATCTGATGCTTGATGCCGGTGAACGTCTGGCAATTATCGGTCCTAACGGTGCCGGTAAATCTACACTGCTGAAATTACTGGCTGGTGCATATAATGAAGCATACACTGATGGCATTAAAGCAGATAGCGGTACTATAAAATGGGCAGAGAAAGCACAGGTTGGCTATTACCCGCAAGATCATGAAAATGATTTCGATGTATCTATGACTCTGACTGAATGGATGCGTCAGTGGGGCAAGGAAGGCGATGATGAGCAGGTGATTCGCGGTACTTTAGGCCGTCTGCTTTTTGGCAGTAATGAAGTCGGCAAGCAGGTACAGGTACTTTCCGGTGGTGAAAAAGGCCGTATGCTATATGGTAAACTGATTTTGCAGGAACCTAATGTGCTGGTAATGGATGAACCTACAAATCACATGGATATGGAAAGTATTGAGGCGCTGAATATGGCGCTGGAAAAATTCCCGGGTACTCTTGTGTTTGTATCTCATGACCGCCAGTTTGTTTCCAGTCTGGCTACACAGATTATTGAGCTGGATGGTGAAGGTGGTTATGAATATTATCTGGGTGATTATGAAGGTTATCTGGCTAAAAAAGGTGTAGTTTAATATTTGTAAGCTGCCTGTGTTTACAGGCAGTTTTTTTATATGGGAAAAAAATGAATACCGGCAAAAGTAACGCAGTTGAGCTGATTGAATGTAATGAAAAGGAACATGCGGCAGCCATTCTGGCGCTGTTTAACGATACTATCGCCACCTCAACTGCACTGTATGATTATGAGCCCCGTTCACTATCATTTATGCATGGCTGGTTTGCAGCTAAACGTGAGCGCAATTTTCCGGTTATCGGTGCAGTTAACGGTCAGGGTGAACTGATGGCTTTTGCTTCATGGGGTGCATTCCGTGATTATCCTGCCAATAAATATACGGTGGAACACAGTGTATATGTGCGTAATGACTGTCGCCGGCAGGGGCTGGCACGCAAACTGATGCAGGAACTGATTGTACGTGCACGTCAGGCTGATTTACATGTATTAATGGGTGTGATTGATGCAGCCAATGACAGCAGTATTGCTCTGCATGAACAGCTTGGCTTCAAACATGTTGGCACATTGCCTCAGATTGGTTTTAAATTTGGTCACTGGCTGGATGCGGCATTTTATCAGTTAATTCTGGATACACCAGCTCAGCCTGTCGATGGTTAATAGTAACTCGGTTTTTTACAAAGCTCGTCATCAATACAAAATCATATCTTAGCCGGCTTTAATCCACCAGTGCACAGTTACCAAACCCAGAATAGTCAGCAGTAAAGAACCGCCTGTATGCAGCAGTATATGTGTTACTGCCAGAGTATAACGTTGTGACAAAAGCATTTGCACGGCTTCGAGTGAGAAGGTGGAAAACGTAGTCAGCCCGCCGAGAAAACCAGTAATAACAAACAGACGCCATTCCGGAGCGATCTGGGTAAAATGTATACACAATGCACTGAACAGACCAATCAGATAAGCACCGATCCAGTTTGCCAGCAGTGTGCCATAGGGCAAACCGGAATGAAGCGTATTCAGCGAGATTCCCAGAAGCCAGCGCATGATGGCACCCAGAGCTGCGCCGGCAGCAATGGCAAATAAAGATAAATACATAATCAATCCAATCATACAACGAATATACAATTAATAATTTTAAACTAAAGCCGGACATGCCATATTGCCTTCTGCTGCTGAAATGACTACGCTAGTGTTTTTAGACATGTAGAAAGTATCAATATGGATCTGACTGAAACCAAAATTTCCAGTAAAGAAGTTTATCGCGGTTCCTTTTTAAATGTTTCAGAGGACACTGTTCGTTTACCCAATGGCAACCAGGCACAGCGGGTAGTTGTACAGCATCCGGGTGCCGCGGCTGTACTTGCGGTTACGGCTGAGCAAAAAGTGGTATTGGTACGACAGTGGCGCTATCCGGTAGGTGAGGCTTTACTGGAAATCCCGGCAGGTAAGCTGGACGGAAAAAATGAAGATCCTGCGCATGCTGCTTTGCGCGAGCTGGCTGAAGAAACCCCTTATACTGCTGCTGAAGTAAAACTGATACATACTTTTTATACTGTTCCCGGTTTCGGTGATGAAAAAATGTATCTTTATCTGGCTGAAAATGTGCAACCAAATAGTGCTCTGGCGGCGGATGAAGATGAAATTATTGAACCAGTGTTGCTCAATCGTGAGCAAGTGCGTTCGGCACTGGCAAATAATCAGATTCATGATGGAAAAACGCTGATTGCTTTGCAGTACTGGTTGTTATATTGTTAATAAATTTATATTTGTCATGAAAATAATCCCGTTACCCGCTCTTTCTGATAACTATATCTGGCTGTTGCAGCAAGAAAATCAGGCTATAGTAATTGACCCGGGCGAAGCACCTGTTGTCATAAATTATCTGACTGAACACAACCTGACCCTGGATGCTATCTGGCTTACTCATTCTCATTATGACCATATTGATGGGGTGGCGGAATTAAAAAAACATTATTCGCAATGCCAGATTACCGGTTGCATTGATTGGCATATTGTGAATATACCCGTAACTGAAGGCAGTAAATTTCAGGTATTCGGTCAGCATGTAACAGTTTGGCATATTCCCGGGCATACTACAGATCATTTGGCTTATTTAGTATGCGATTCTGCCGGTCGTTACAGAGTATTTTGTGGTGATACGCTGTTCAGTGCAGGCTGCGGACGAGTGAATGGGACTATGGCACAATTGTTCAGCAGTTTGCAGCGTTTAAACAGTCTGCCGCCTGATACCTTGTTTTATCCGGCACATGAATATACCGCAGCAAATTTGAAATTTGCACAAGCCGTTGAACCGAATAATTCTGCAATCAGAAAAGCATTAGTACAGGCAGATAAATTACCTACCTTACCGGTAAGTCTGGCACATGAACGCACAATCAATCCTTTTTTGCGTACCAGTCAGCCGGAAGTGATGGCCACATTACGCCAAAAAGGCCTCTCAGAGCATCAGCTTGCCCAACCATTGGCAGTGTTTACTTATTTAAGGGAGTGGAAAAATCATTTTTAAAATTAATCACAATGTGACTTTCTGCATGCTATGATTATTTCAACATAATAACGAAGGAATAAATGAGTTGAAACTGAGCTAAAGAATGGCGACTGATAATCTCAGCCGGCATATAAAGCTTTCAATTTATCTGAATATGAAAAAATCATCATATTGCATGGACTGGACTAAGTTGCTCAGTACCCAGCGCTTTAAGCCGGAAAATGGGTGTATTGTGCCTACAGTGACCGCTTCAAGTGAAGAGGGGGCGGATGCACTGCGTACTGATTTTCATATTGATTATGATCGAGTGGTTTTTTCCAGTGGTTTTCGCCGTCTCGCCCGTAAAACGCAGGTTCATCCGTTTGCCTTACATGACCATACGCATAATCGTCTGACTCATAGTGTTGAAGTTGCCAGTGTCGGGCGCAGTCTTGGAAATCGGGTCGGTGTAATGCTGAATGCCGGCCATTTCCTGCCATCTGGCAGCCATGCTGCTGATATCGGGGCGATTGTACAGGTTGCCTGTCTGGCTCATGATTTCGGTAATCCGCCATTTGGCCATACAGGTGAAGATGCATTGCGTGAATGGTTCCGTGATCCACAGCATGCTCATTATTTACAGGAATTGAGCAATACAGAACGCAATGATATCGAAACTTATGAAGGAAATGCACATAGCTTGCGTCTGGTAGCCAGTCTGGAAATGTATCAGAATGATGGCGGAATGCGTCTGACTGCTGCTGTTATCGGTGCTTTAATTAAGTATCCGTGGACCAGTTCTGCGCCGCATAGGCGGAATAAATTCAATATTTATCAGACTGAGCTGCCCTTTATGCGTTGTATTGCAGAACAGCTGGGGTTACCGCAAACCGGTGAAAATCAGTGGATGCGCCATCCGCTTTCATATTTAATGGAAGCTGCTGATGATATTTGTTATGCTTTGCTGGATTTGGAAGATGCTGTCGAAATGGGATTATTACAGGTGGCAGATGTAGAGCAAATTCTATCCAGGCTGACAAATAAAGAATATTTCTGGCAGTCTTATAGCAGTCAGGAGCGTTGTGCCCGCTTGCGCGGAATTGCCATCGGAAGAGCAGTAGACGATATTGCACATACTTTTATTAAGCATCATCGGGATTTATTGAATGGTTCATTTCGTGGTAAGGATTTGCTTGCTCTGGCTAGTCCGGATGTTAGTGAAGCCCTGAACGCTGCAAAAGAGCTGGCTCGCACACGTATATTCCGCCATCAAAGCAAACTGATTACTGAAATAGCTACTTTTCCTTGTCTGGGTTCGATACTGGGTTTGCTTGTACCTGCGGTACATGCCTTTATTAAAACCGGTCAGCTTAGTAAAAGGCAAGAGCTGGCATTGTCATTATTAAAAGAACAAAAACTGGATAAAAAGGATGGTTTATATCTGGGATATATGAAAGTTCTGGATTTTGTAGGTGGTATGACTGACAATACTGCGGCAAAGCTGGCGCGTGAAGTATCCGGAATCGGAATGCTGTAGATTTTTTGCTTATATAGTTGCAAAATAAATATATAAAAATCAAGTATTTATCTATTTGTTTTCATTTTTATCTATTTTTGGCTTGCCAAAAGACCATTTATTGCGTATTATCGCGCTTCTTGATTTTCGGTGACTCTTAAACGAGTTCGAAAGCAGTGCACCCGTAGCTCAGTTGGATAGAGTATCTGGCTACGAACCAGAGGGTCGGGCGTTCGAATCGCTCCGGGTGCACCATCAAGCTATGCGCCCATCGTCTAGCGGTTAGGACATCGCCCTTTCACGGCGGTAACCGGGGTTCGATTCCCCGTGGGCGTGCCAGATTTTAAAACCTGTTTGATTTTGCAAACAGGTTTTTTTATTTTAGCTTGAAATATTGCTGGTTTAATTGTTTAGTCCTGAGAATATAGCTGCTAAATTTTGTCATTAAATTTTTCAGGTTTCACTGGAGCTGTTAATACAGATAAATATTTTATACGCCCAAATAAGCAGACCGTTGAGATAGCCACCGTTGCAAGTGTTTATTGACTACTTCAGGTTGCTGGCTAATCAGAACAGGCGCTAAATCACGTGCTTTTTCCAGTATGGGCAGATCTTCTTCCAGATTGGCAAAACGCAGCATCGGCACACCACTCTGGCGTGCTCCCAGAAACTCTCCCGGTCCGCGAATATTCAAATCTTGTCGGGCAATTTCAAAGCCGTCGGTATTTTCATAAATTACTTTCAAACGTGCTTTGGCAACATCACTAAGAGGTTCACTGAATAACAATACACAGCGGCTGGCTGCTGCTCCACGTCCCACCCGACCGCGAAGCTGATGCAATTGTGCCAGCCCCATACGTTCAGCATGTTCTATTACCATCAGACTGGCATTGGGTACATCTACACCAACTTCAATCACTGTTGTAGCTACCAGTACCTGAATACTGCCTTCAACAAATGCTGTCATAACAGCTGCTTTTTCTGCCGGCTTGAGCCGTCCATGTATTAAGCCTATATTCAGTTCCGGTAACGCCGTCTGTAATTGAGCAACTGTATCTACGGCAGTTTGCAATTGCAGTACTTCAGATTCTTCAATTAACGGGCAGACCCAGTATACCTGCCGGCCTTGTGCACAGGTATGCTTTACCAGTTTTTCAACTTCCTGACGGCGGGCCGTGTTTACCAGACGGGTTATAACAGGTGTTCGTCCGGGAGGCAGTTCATCAATGACAGAAACATCCAGATCGGCAAAAAAACTCATTGCCAGTGTGCGGGGTATTGGTGTTGCGGACATCATCAGCTGATGTACATCTTCACCTTTATTTTTTAATGCCAGACGCTGGGCAACACCGAATCTGTGCTGTTCATCAACAATAATCAGACCCAGATTATGAAAAGTAACATCATCCTGAAATAGAGCATGCGTACCTATTGCCAGCTGAGCAGTACCATCTGCCAGTTCTTTCCGTGCTTCATCACGGGCTTTTTTGCGCATACTGCCTGAAAGTCTGGAAATCCGGATTCCTAAAGGTGAAAACCATTGTGTAAATTTTAGATAATGTTGTTCAGCCAGAATTTCTGTGGGTGCCATGACCGCTACCTGAAAACCGGCTTCTATTGCTATTGCCGCAGCCAGAGCACAAACAATAGTTTTACCGCTGCCCACATCTCCCTGCAGTAAACGGTGCATCGGGTGTGTCTGGGCTAAATCATCAGTGATTTCAGCAAGAGCACGCTGCTGAGCTTCTGTTAAGGTAAAACTCAGGTTAGCTAGTAAATGCTCACTAATATGGCCGTTACCAGTTAAAGCTTTTGCATGCCCGTTTAAGCGTTGCTGGCGTGCCAGCCTCATGGATAACTGCTGAGCCAGCAATTCATCAAATTTCAGTCTTTGCCATGCCGGTAAAGTACCTTCATGTAAATCACGCGCAGTGTACTCTGGTGGCGGAGAGTGCAGAAAAATCAGGCTTTCCAGCAGGGGAGGTAATTGTAACTGCTGTAATAATTCAGCCGGCAGTGTATCATCTGCCGGCAAGTGCTTAAGTGCAGCCTGAATCAGCCGGCGAAGAGCAGGCTGGTTTAGTCCGTTAACGGTGGGATAAACAGGAGTAAGACTTTCTGCCAGTCCTTTATCAATATCAGTGCGAATTTTTGGGTGCACCATCTCATCGCCAAAAAAACCATGTCTGATTTCACCCAGAGCCCGAATCACATTACCTTCTGCCAGTTGTTTTTGCTGATTAGGATAAAAATGTAAAAATCGCAGGTACAAGACATGTCCGGATACGTCCTGAACTTGTACTACCAGCTGTTTACGCGGACGGAATTGTATTTGCTGATGAATAACCGTCGCTTCAATCTGTACCGGCACCCCGTTCTGTGCATCAGCAATCGGCGTAATATGTGTCTCATCTTCATAGCGTAACGGTAAGTGTAAAGCCAAATCCCAAATATTAGTAATATTGAGTTTGGTCAGTTTGGCAAGCGTATTGGCACTTACTGGAAAGGGAAATTCAGCAGCAGACATAGTGACAAACAGTAAAAGCATATTACAACATGGTTACAATAGCATGTTTGCACATATAGCGCTAATCTGACCACTTTAATCATATTTAAATAATTGGTCAAAATATCAAATTAATGCACTGTGTATTTTGATTAAAAAATAAACCCGCTTCGCTATCCAGACAGCGAAACGGGTACTCTGACAGAATAAATTAATCTTGTCGCTCTACCTGTGTTACATCACGTACAGCACCGGTATCAGCACTTGTAGTCATGGCTGCATAGGCACGTAAAGCAACAGAGACATGACGCTGACGTTTAACAGGTTTCCATGCACGAGCACCACGACTTTCCATTTCTTTGCGGCGTTGTACCAACTCTGCATCAGATACAGCCAGATGTATCCGGCGTTCAGGAATATCAATTTCGATGATATCCCCTTCCTGTACCAGCCCGATATTGCCGCCTTCAGCAGCTTCAGGAGAGGCGTGTCCAATCGAAAGACCCGAGGTGCCCCCGGAAAAACGACCGTCTGTAAGCAGAGCACATGCTTTACCCAAACCTTTAGATTTCAGATAACTGGTCGGATAAAGCATTTCCTGCATTCCTGGGCCACCTTTGGGACCTTCATAACGGATAATAACTACATCACCAGCTACTATTTGATTACCCAGAATGGCTTCAACAGCTTCATCCTGACTTTCAAACACCCGGGCGCGACCGGTAAATTTAAGGATGCTATCATCTACACCAGCCGTTTTAACAACACAGCCGCGTTCTGCCAGATTACCGAATAACACAGCAAGACCGCCGTCCTGAGAATAAGCATGCTGTTTATCACGGATACAGCCATTTTCACGATCCAAATCCAGAGAAGGCCACATCGCGTTTTGTGAGAAAGCCTCAGTTGAACGGATTCCGCCCGGTGCAGCGCGATAACGTTGTATTGCCTCAGTATTGTTCTGATTGCTTACATCCCAGTGCTTAATCGCATCTGCCAGTGTAGGCATATGTACAGTATGTACACTGGTATCTAGTAAACCGGCATGATTAAGCTGGGATAAAATGGCCATAACACCACCGGCACGATGCACATCTTCCATGTGATATTTTTGTGTAGCCGGAGCTACTTTACACAGGCAGGGTACATGGCGGCTTAACTGGTCAATATCAGCCATTTTAAAATTAACACCGGCCTCGGTCGCGGCTGCCAGCAAGTGTAATACCGTATTGGTAGAACCACCCATAGCAATATCCAGACTCATAGCATTATTAAAAGCTGCCTTAGTTGCAATACTGCGCGGAAGCACACTGGAGTCATCCTGTTCATAATAGCGTTTGGCTAATTCAACAATACGCCGGCCTGCTTCAAGAAAAAGTTCTTTACGTAATGCATGAGTAGCGAGTAAAGAACCATTACCTGGTAAGGATAAACCCAGAGCTTCAGTCAGACAATTCATTGAATTAGCTGTAAACATACCTGAGCATGAACCGCAGGTAGGGCAGGCACTACGCTCCACTTGTGCAACCGTTTCATCGCTGATTTTATCGTTACCAGCCTCAATCATTGCATCAATCAGATCCAGTTTGCGGATTTGTTGCTCACCATTGGTGGCTGCGATTATTTTACCCGCCTCCATCGGACCACCAGAGACAAAAATAGTTGGAATGTTCAGGCGCATGGATGCCATCAGCATTCCGGGAGTAATTTTGTCACAGTTGGATATACATACCAGTGCATCAGCACAATGTGCGTTGACCATATATTCCACACTATCCGCAATCAGGTCGCGTGAAGGCAGGCTATAAAGCATTCCTTCATGTCCCATAGCGATGCCATCATCAACCGCGATGGTATTAAACTCCTTGGCAATACCGCCAGAACGTTCAATTTCACGTGCTACCAGCTGACCTATATTATGCAAATGCACATGTCCGGGAACAAACTGAGTAAAAGAATTGGCTATAGCAATAATCGGTTTACCAAAATCACTATCAGCGACACCTGTTGCACGCCAGAGTGCGCGTGCACCGGCCATATTGCGCCCATGTGTAGATGTTTGTGAACGGTATTGTGGCATTATGCATTCCCTTGTATTGGTTTTTTATCTGTAAATGTAAAACAACTGCCAGCATGGTACGCAGACAGTTGATGTTTGTAAACTTAGAACTGAATTGATTATATAATTTTAACAGGTTAATTTTAGACTACACAGAAATTAATATAGCTGACACAGTATATCAATATGTAATATTCTCAAGTATATATAATTATACTTTTATGACAATTGTTTTGGCTAAATAATCTTGGAAAGTACGTCGATTGGCCTCTGTTCTGAACAACATTAAAAAGCAAACAAATGTAATTAAATAGTTACATATTTGCTTAGTAGATTCCTGATTAAGATTGAAAATTTTAATCAACAAGTATGAAAAAATACCGACAATTGTATAAAACACAATTTCACGAATTAATACAGTACCGACAAATCCCGGATTGCGTCCGTCAAGATTAATAACTTTAATTTTTATCAGGCGCTTACCAAAGGATTGACCAGTTTTACTCATCATAATCCATTGTGCTATGATTAATGGTATTGAAGGTATTAAAAGATATATGGTCAAAGCTATGTCATCTATATGCATAGATACAGGCAGGGAACCCTGGTGAAATATATATAGCCTTGCACCCTCATAACAACAGACTAAAAAAATGCAAAGTTAATTAAATATGCAGCAACCCTTTGCCATGGAGTGGCGAGTTCAACTTCTATTTCCGAATCATGAAAATCATCATAATCATAATTTTTCTTTGAAAAATTCTTCTGAGTATTGGGCATAGTGTATTTCCTTAAAATTTGTTAAAAAGTATTATATAAATTTATTTTTTTAATTATAAATTTATATACTTATATACTTCAATAAAGATAAAGTATATAAAGTTAAATTTTAAATATAGTAAGTTATTTTATTTTGTTCCCTGTCAATCGTCAGTCATAGCTTTTAATATTTATTTTTCTATACAGGGTAAACTTGCAAAAATCAAAGTAGTATAAAATATTTCAGAATAGCTTTATAAAAAAATTATTAATATTATTTGAATAATTTTAAATTTAGTCAGCCTCAAGAAATTTTAATTTTTCCTGAGGCTTCTTAGTTATTTAATTTTAACGACGATTGTATTAGCCAAAAAGTCTTGCAGTGTACGATAATCTGATTTTCTTATAAATAACATAATTATACAAATAAAAAGAAATAAAGTTGAAAATTCAGTGAATATACATAAAATCCTATATAAATAATTTAAAAATTTATAAATAAAATTCTGGTAAACTCCAACATTTTTAGCGAAATCCATTAGATTGGTTGGCACATCTATTATTATTATTAACATTGTAAAAAGGATAAGAGTAATGAATGTATAAAAAATTTCACGGACTAATACTACATTGAAAAAGCCAGCTTTCTTACCATTCTTTTTAATAACTTTGATTTTCATTAATCGCTTACCAACAGATTGACCTGTTAGACTCATTTGTATAAATTGAAACACAACATAAATGAGTAAAGGTAATATGATATATAAGAATATTCGTAATGGTTGATGTACACCTCCCTCAAACTCATCATCCATAAATAAGAATGAAAAAATAGATTCTATTGGCTTATCAGTTCTATAATTTGCAAAAAACCATAATTCAAAAGGATTTATAATATTTTGTGAATGATTCGATTCATAATCAGTTTGAAAATTGTAAACATGTAAAGAAATGTAAAATATAAAATAATAAATTGCATAATTAATTAGATATGCTGTAACTCTTTTCCATGGCGGAGCCAGTTCAACCAGGCCGCCTTTTTCTGTCATTAAGAAATTATGTTTATCATTTAATGCTGAAGATTGTTGAGTACAGGACATAAATTTATAAATCTCTTAGTGTGAAATCAAATTCAATATGCTTATAAATCAGCAATGTTTAAGTTAATTTTTATAAAAAATAATATTATATATTTACATAATATTATTTGATAATAATATCAGAATTTATTTATATTTTATTAGATTTATTTGGTAAATATGTTTTTTTTATAAATAAAACAGATATTTTTAAATAAAATATCTGTTTTATGATGTAGCTAATCCGTTTTTATATCATGCAGATGTTCTCAATTCAGCCGAGAGTTTATCCAGAATACCATTAATGAATTTATAGCCATCGGTACCACCAAAGGTTTTAGTAATTTCGATAGCTTCATTGATGATTACTGGATGGGGTGTTTCCGGCATGGCAGAAAGTTCATGGCAGGCCATCAGCAGTACAGCCCGTTCAACTGGATTAAGCTCATCTTCGTGGCGGTCCAGCAGAGGACGGATCCGTTTCATGTAATCACGCTGATTGTTATAGGCACCAAAAAATATCTGGGTAAACAATTCTTCATCAGCTTTGGCGAAATATTCATTATCACGGATATTCTGCGCAATAATAGCAGCTGATTCTTCGTTATTCAGTTGTGCCTGATATAAAGCCTGAACAGCAAACTGACGGGCACGACGACGTGGTGTAATCATTGACATGTATACAATGTCCTTGTTTAATAAATAATCAATATTGAATTTTAAGCAGATTGGCCATTTCTACTGCCACTATAGCCGCTTCACTGCCTTTATTGTGCATACGTGCCAGTGCCTGAGCATCGTTTTCGGTAGTCAGTATAGCATTGGCAATGGGTATATTGTGATCCAGACTAACTCGGGATACACCTGCGGCGGCTTCGTTGGACACTAGCTCAAAATGATAAGTCTCACCGCGGATAACCACTCCGATGGCCACCAATGCATCAAATTTGCCGCTGTCAGCCATGCTTTTTAATACCAGAGGTACTTCTAAAGCACCCGGTACAGTAGCCAAAGTTATATCGCTCTCTTTAACCCCCAGTTTAATTAAACGGCTGCAACAGGCTTTGACCAGCTCTGCTCCGATAGGATTAGTAAAGCGTGCCTGTACAATGCCTATACGCAGGCCAGAGCCGTTATGTTCCGGGGTGATGGTATTCATTCAGTTTCCTTTTTTCATCTGTTACGTCTCAAGCACCCTTGCATTGTCCAGAATAAAATACTTATATCACAGACACACAAGTATTTATGCTTAGCATTCTGATTTTACCGAATTTGCCAATAGGGTGGAATCTTTAAACTGTTTTTTTCTGTTTGTGTCTGGGCTTAAGTGAGCCCAGATAAATGGCCAGTAAGGTCAGTGCCGTACCAGTCCATTGCACAGTATTTATCGGTTTATTCAGCAAGAAAAAATCGATCAGAATCGCAGCAACAGGTTCACTTAATAATAATAAACCGGTTAAAGTCAGTGACAGCAACGGTACGGCATAAGCAATTAACCCCCAGGCAAAACACTGCATGACCACACCATAAATCATGATCAGAAGAATATCTTTTGTGTTAGTAGGCCAGAAATGACCTGAATCAATGAGAATACTTGGCACAATTAATGCACCGACTGCTCCGACACTGACCAGCAGCATTAGCGGAAATAATGCAACCGGCTCTGCCAGATGTGCCTGACGAATACATGCCATAGAGGCAGCCATTGCTGCACCGGAAATCAGACCGATAAAAATACCATAGCCACCATGTGAATTGTGTCTGAGTTCAGGGTGGGCGATCAGTAAAATGCCGATTACAGACAATATCATGCTGAATAGTTGTAATTTGCTCTGTCGTTCACCGAAGAAAAACCAGGCAATTGCCGCCAGAAAAAAAATCTGCATACTGTTGAGCAGAGTAGAAATTCCCGGACCTACTGCATGAATGCTTTCATGCCAGAATGCCAGATCAAAACCTAAAAATACACCTGATAGCATACAAAACCGTTTTGCTTTATTGCTTTCAGGCAGTTTCTGACCAAAATAGCGACTTAAAAACAGAAAAACGATACCACCAATGAATACACGCCATAATGCGATGGCATAAGAACCAATAGATACAAATTTAACAATCAGGCTGCCGAGTCCGAAAACAACGCAGCCGAAAGTTAAACCGGAAGCAGCCCATTTTTGCGGGGTCAGTTGCATTAGATACCATCCTTAAATAACAGCCATTACAATAGGCTGTCGGAAAATACCCGATGCCGGTGTTCCATGGCAACAGATAATTCAGACAGCCTGAGGTAGGGTATTGTATTTAATTGTGTTACTAAAATATATACTTGTTTAGTAAAGAATTATTATCGGGATGGTTCTTCAAACCCGGTAACTTCGAGACCAAATCCATTCAGGCCGGTAAAGGCAGAAGGCTTACCCATTACCCGCATGCGTTTGACTTTTAAACCAGCCAGTATCTGAGCACCGATACCATAAGTTTTACTATCCCACTGTCTGGTCTGATGAGTGCCTTTGGGTAAGGTGCGGTCTAATAAAGTGGCTCCGGTTTCAGTACGGTGCATCAGTATAATTATACCGGCATCAGCTTGCTGTATACGTGCCATAGCTTCAGGTAGTGGCCATGTATGCAACTGATCCGGTTGCAGAAAATCCATGGCGCTAAATGGTTCATGTACTCTTACCAGCACTTCACCGGCAGTTTCCGGATCGCCTTTAACCAGTGCCAGATGGGTTTCACCGGATAATTGATCAACATATACATGCTGAGTAAAATCTCCCCATGTTGTATGGATAGTATTTACTCCCAGTTCTTCTATCAGACTTTCGTGACGGCTGCGATATTCAATCAAATCAGCAATAGTGCCAATTTTAATATCATGTTTTTCAGCAAAAACCATCAGCTCCGGCATACGGGCCATAGTGCCATCGTCATTAATGATTTCACAGATAACGGCTGCCGGAATCAGGCCGGCCAGTTTGGCTAAATCAACGCTTGCCTCAGTGTGTCCGGTACGAACCAGAACGCCGCCTTTTTGTGCACGTAATGGAAAAATGTGACCCGGCTGGACAATATCTTCTGCTTTGGCTGTAGGGGAAACTGCTGCCTGTACAGTATGGGCACGGTCTGCTGCGGAAATACCGGTAGTAATACCATGTGCTGCTTCTATGGAAACCGTAAAATTAGTACCATACTGAGCGCCGTTATTCTGTGTCATCAGTGGTAAGCGGAGGCGATCTACTATTTCTTCTTCCAGAGGCAGGCAAACCAGACCCCGGGCATATTTAATCATGAAATTGATGGCTTCAGGTGTGACAAACTGTGCAGCCATGATTAAATCACCTTCGTTTTCACGGTTTTCTGCATCAGTAATAATAACCATTTTACCGGCTTTTATGTCGGCAATAATTTCAGGAATGGTGGCAATACTCATGATAGTAAACAACGCTCCCTTAATAAAATAAGAGTTATTTTACTCTGGATTACCGGGGCTGGTGCGCTTTTATCTTAGCGTTATTCGAATGCCGGCTACGAAATTACCGGAATAAAAAAATTAAAATAAACAGATTAAGCTGCAATATCATTAATCGGGCAGGAAATTATATAAATAATAATGATTTTTTACTCAAGTTACAGAATAGGCAATAAGATAATAAAATTTTACTCGCAGGCATTATTGATGGATAAAACATGAGTCAGTCGATTTCTTCGGTTATTCAGGTATTGACAAGCTGAATTTTTGAAAAAGGTAAAGTTCAGTCAGTTAGCAAATTTTTCTCACAAAACTTGCCAACTCACCAACAAAGATTATTCTGGCAGTCATAAGATTATACAATTTACTATAAAGCAGACTCATAAATTAATTCTGCATGTTCAGATTAAAGTGGAAATTTTTTGAAAGTAACGACAGAATGGTATGGTAAATAATGTTACGTGGTATATAAAAAGATGTTTATAAAGGTTTCTGCTTATGATTGCATGAGTATATGGCGGAATATCTCTATAAGATGTTTTGAAAACTGATTGATTGTAGAAGGGTAGATAAATACAGACTTGGCGGAATAGCTTTTATCATCGAGATAAAATAATATTTAATTATATTTTCTATTCTTTTAATTAAATATCTTGTAGACAAGGATTTTTTTAATCAGCTGCACTATATGGAAAACAGTTTCGGGAATAAATTTTGAGCCAGATTTTACCTGATAGATATCTATACAAAACCAGTGATTGACTCATTTGATTTAATTCGATATCAATATTATTTCTGAACTTTAATAGTATAGATTTTTTTAAATTTGCTTTCCATACACATCGTGCCGTAAGCAATATCTGCAAGCTCAATAGTGATTGTCCCAGTCATTTCTTATTTATATAGTCAGAATAAATAAATCTTATAATTACAAAAAATAAAGTATCCGATAAATTTGTTAGCTATTAAATTCAATTTTTTAATAAAAATTTTATTCCAGATATAAATTGTCTGAATATATGTATGTATCTAAAAAAAATTAATCTGGATTTGTCTGAAATAATAAAAAATTAAATTGTAGTTTTTAGAATAAAAAAATTGAAAATCTAAGTTATTAAAGTTATAATTTGTTTATAAATGTAAAGAAAAGTTTATTTATGAAAATATAGGAATAGTAATGAGCTCTTTTACACCAACAGTATTTTTTTCGCGTTTATGTTTTTCTTTAGCAATTATAATTTGCTATGGATATCCAATATTGTTGTATATCGGATTAATTTATAAGGATAACAAAAATAATGATTTTATTCTGCTTTTGTTATCAGTCTACTTTATACTTACTATACTTGTTTTAATGATTTTAGGATGGGCTTTTAACTGTAAATCAAATATTTGGATTAAGACAGTTGTGATCATCGCGTCATGTTGTGCTATTCCTCATTTATTATTCAGTTTGGTATTTTTGCTAGGTATTTTATGCCTCCCTTTATACATATTTACTTATTACCTAGCTTATTGGTATTTGAAAGGTGGTGCAAATTACCAGCCCACAACAAAGCCAAAGAGAATTAGATTAAAGGTAATCAGCTAAAATATGTCATCAATAAAGTTATAGTATGATTTAGTTTTTATATTTAAAAAATATCTATTAAAAAAATATAAAATATCAGTATGATAAATGGCCGTAAAATATTTCATTAATTAAAACTAACTGTCACATCTGCTCGTATTGAGTTTGTTAAATAAGTTAATAAATTTAATAAATATATTGTATTTTAAATCAATATTATTACAGAGGATAACTATTATGGATAAAGAATATACTATGGCTACATTTCTACGTCGTTTTATTATTTCTGTCATGTGTCTGATTATAGGGTTACCATGTTTCTTTCTAGGTATTGTAGGTGAAAATGAAGCATTTCCGTTTTTACGTTTATTGCATATTATGCCTATGCCGGAAAATATGAGCGGTAGTGAGGTTTTTTATTTCACATTGGGAGTAATGGCTTTTCTAGCCACAGTAATATTATTAATTATGATGTTCGGATGGATATTTGATATTTCTACTAATCGTTTTCTGAAAATATTGGTGCTTATTGGCTTTTGCTGTGGTTTTCCTAACACTGTATTGTGTTTGAGTTTTAGTGACCTGCTAGGAATAGGATTATTGATTTTACCTGCAACAATATTATCTATATATCTGTCACTTTGGTACTTTAATATTTATGATAAGACTCAGTTTAAAGATAAAATTAATAACTTATAATTATTTATAGCCGAATATTTTGAAACTGATTAATACTTATTTGGATAAATAGTAATCAGTTTCTGTATATTTATATAACATATTTTGTATATAAGCAAATTTATAATTAATTTTTTACTTTATTTATATACTGTTGCATATATTTCTGCGCGGTATCAACAATTGCCTGTGTCTGAGCATCCACTTCGAGATTGATGCGATCATTTACCTGACAGCTTCCAAATAAAGTCCGGTTCATGGTTTCGGGAATCAGATGAACGTTAAATTCAGTAGTGGTTACCTCGCCGATGGTCAGGCTGCAACCGTTCAGCCCGATAAAACCTTTAGTAAGGATATAAGGGGCTGCACTTTCAGGGAGATTAAACCAGACAGTACGATTATCAGGGGTGTCTTCAATTTTATTAATGGTGGTCGTAGTAAAAATATGACCACTCATAATATGACCGCCAATTTCATCCCCATAGCGTGCAGCACGCTCAATATTTACCGCATCACCTACTTGTAATTGTCCTAAATTGGTTTTGGCCAGACTTTCCGCCATGACATCAAAACATACTTCATCACCTTTAATAGCTGTAATGGTCAGGCAGCAGCCATTATTGGCAATAGAAGCACCGATAGTCAAGTTGTCACAGGCTCCCTCAGGAAGACGTACCTGTATTGTGCGCAATTGTTCATACTCTTGAATAGAGGTAACGGTACCTAAACCGCAGACAATTCCTGTAAACATTTATATTCCCTTTAAACAGATCAGGCAGATTGTGTATGTCTGGTTTTTGCAGCCTTTAACCGGGCTTCTTTGCGAATGGCTCCTTCCTGAAAACGACGAGCCTCTTCTTCGCTGGCAATACATAGCGGCGGTACAACTGTAGGTTTGCCGTTTTTATCTACAGCAACCATGCTGAAATAACAGCTATTAGTGTGACGTGCACTGCGATGCTGGATATCCTGTGCTTCCACGCGAATACCAACTTCCATTGAAGTTCGGCCGACATGGTTGACTGACGCATAAAAAGTAACGAGTTCGCCCACGTGAATTGGTTCTTTGAATATTACCTGATCAACTGATAATGTTACTACATATTCGCCAGAATAACGACTGGCGCAGGCATAGGCTACCTGATCCAGTAGCTTGAGTAAATCTCCGCCATGTACATTTCCGTGAAAATTTGCTAATGCTGGAGTCATAAGTACAGACATGGAAAGCTGATGCTGCGCACCTTGCGGTGGTAAAGGTGTAGGTTTCATGGACTAGCCTCTGATGTGTGTTTCTGTGTTAATTATTGTCTTTCTATGAAGACTGATTGTTATTATAGAAGCTATTGATAGTTATAACCAGCGACGTCTGTAGAAATAAATTAATAAGCTAATAATTATAGTCGCCATAAGACCGAGTACCACAAAATAACTATAATGCCAGTGTAATTCAGGCATGTTATCAAAATTCATCCCATAGATACCGGTAAGGACATTCAGTGGCATGACGATGATAGTGATAACGGTAAGCATGCGCATTTGTTCATTCAGATGGTTTGACTGATAGGATAAATGCACATCCATCATGCCCATTACAGTATCTCGTGCACTGTCGAGCGTTTCCATTAATTGCTGGGTATGGTCATACACGTCAAGTAAATAAACATGGGTGTTCTGACTGAACATGGAAAATTCTCCATGTACAATTCGGCCGACAATATCACGAATAGGGGAAAGGGTACGGCGCAGATTACTGGCATCACGTTTTAACTGATGGATCAGAATCAGTAAGTTTTTATTACTGTTGCTAAACAGGCGTTTGTCAACACCTTCAACCCGATTGTCAAATTCATCTACAGTAACGAAATAATCATCAATGATACGATCCAGCAATGAATACGCCAGAAAATCAATTCCTTTGCGGTAGATATCGCTGTAATTATGCTGAATATATTTACGGATAATATGCAGTAATCCGAGCGGTTCAAACTGGAAAGTAATAATATAACTCTGACCAATGATGATATAAATCTGGTTATATTGCAGTTTTTGTTTTTTATAAACAAAAACTCGTGCGGCTACAAACAGATAATGTCCGTAGTCTTCAATTTTCGGACGCTGCTTGCGACTAAGCATGTCTTCCATGGCCAGTTCATGGATATTAAAAGGCTGTAATAGCTGATGCAGCTGTTCGTTATCAGTAATACCAATCAGGTGAATCCATGTAAGACAGTCTGTATCAGGTGCCGGTATGTTTTTACTGCATATATCGTCGCCGGTGAAGCTATGATTGATTAGTTGCTTTTCTTTAATCCGGATAATAGTCATGGATTGTGCCGGCATGTTGCTGACATTGCTGCGATGTACCAGACTAGGCAGATTATGGGTCTGAGCCAGTTTGTTACTGGAAACATTCGGCGTTGTACTCATGGGACATCCTTGACTGAATTATGGTTTACATGGCTTTGATTTCTAACTGTAATCCAATTTTCTGCCATAAAACAGATTCCTGCAATAAGACACTATCTGTAAGCGGATTGTGTTTTAACCATTCTTTACTCAGGCTGATGGTCAGTTTCCTTAACTGTTGGTCATAGTGAATGTCACAATGATTTACCGGTATCTGAATGTCTTGCCGTGCCCGGCAGAACAGTGCAGCCAGCCGTAATGACAATATACCCAGCCAGAGCATTTCCTGCTGACTGAATTCGGCTATTTTCCGTAGGTCGCCGCGCTGTCCTAATACCATTGTGGCCAGAATATGCTGTTCTTTACGTGAAAAACCGGGCATATCAGCCTGATCGAGGATATAGGCTGCATGCTTATGAAAACCAGTATGGGAAATATCCAGACCAATTTCATGTACCAGCGCAGCCCAGTGTACATATTGCTGCCATTGTTCCGGATGATCAGGAGAGACGGAGGCGGACAGATGATTGAATATCATTTGAGCCAGCACGGCTACCCGTTCTGCCTGGATGGTGTCAACATGATAGCGCTGCTGAAAATCAGCTATAGTCTGGTTGCGCATATCATCACCAAGTTGTCGTCCGATCATGTCGTAAAACACACCATCCCGCAGTGCGGCATCGGTTACTGTCATTTCGCTGATATTCAGTTCGGCAAAGGCGGCGATCATCACAGCCAGTCCGCCGGCAAAAACCTCTGTCCGGTCTGATTTTAAGCCTTCCAGTTTGGCTTTTTTGGTGCTTCCGGCTGCAATAATATGATTGGCAATTTTGTGCATTTGTGTTGCGGTAATTGCATCAATGGTTGTGTCGCCGGCTGCAATCACATCGCGAATAGAGCGGGCAGAGCCGGAGGTACCAATAGCGTGATGCCAGCCAATATTTTTGAGTGCGACGGAAATACGCTGAATTTCTGCCCGTGCATTGTTGACTGCGGCCTGAAAATTTTTATGGTGTATTTTACCGCGCGGGAAGAACCGCATACTGTAGGAAACACAGCCAAGATTCAGGCTTTCAGTAATGGCAGGCTGTAAATCCTGTCCGATAACAAATTCAGTAGAGCCGCCGCCAATATCTATTACCAGCATGTTTTCACCCTTAGGCGGTAAGGTATGAACCACACCGGTATATATCAGTCTGGCTTCTTCGCGTCCGGCAATAATATCAATCGGAAAACCCAGTCTGGCTTCGGCAAGCGGTATAAACTGGCTGATATTTTTGGCAACGCGAAAAGTATTGGTTGCAACAACTCTTACCTGATCGGGATTGAAACCACGCAGCCTTTCTCCGAATCTGGCCAGACAATCCAATGCGCGTTGCTGAGAATCCTGATCAAGATTTTTTTGTTCGTCCAGTCCTGCTGCCAGCCTTACCATTTCTTTGATGGAATCAATAACCTGTAAATGGCCGTTCTGATTGTGGCAAATCTGGAGACGAAAACTGTTAGAGCCTAGGTCTACAGTAGCGAGCATGTCTTGCGTGGTCATAATAAATATTTTTTAGTTCAGATAGGCATAATGTTACCGTATCCCTACCACAACTGCCATGAATGGCTGTTTTACCGAATACTGTCGGCGAAAATGATACACAAGTAACAGTGAATTTTATTTTTGGATAAAAATAAAAAGGGGAAATTTGCGATTGAATGGACTTAAGTATTTCGGCAGAGCTGAATACTTTACATTGCCATTATGCTGACAGATTGCCACAGTGCATAGAATTTGAATCAGCTGAAATCCGGATACAATTCAGACCGCTGTATCTGTGGGATAAATTTTGCCGGTATGGAAGATTTATTCACAGATAAGCGGTCTGAGAATCAGCTTGAGACTAATATTTTACAGACTGTAATACATTTCAAATTCAAGCGGATGTGGTGCCATACGGATGCGTTTTACATCATCGCTCTTGAATTCAATATAGCTGTCGATCCAGTCCTGACTGAATACACCGCCACGGGTTAAAAATTCGTGGTCTGCTTTCAGTGCTTCCAGTGCCTCTTCTAAAGAAGCACATACGGTTGGTACCAGAGCATCTTCTTCCGGTGGTAAATCGTACAGATTTTTATCTGAAGGATCGCCCGGATGAATTTTATTCTGGATGCCGTCCAGTCCCGCCATTAACAAAGCGGTGAAAGCCAGATAAGGATTAGCGGTTGGATCCGGGAAGCGAGCTTCGATACGGCGGGCTTTTGCACTGGCAACGTACGGAATACGGATAGAAGCTGAACGGTTTTTGGCAGAGTAGGCCAGTTTAGTCGGGGCTTCAAAATGCGGTACCAGACGTTTGTAAGAGTTGGTTGACGGATTAGTCAGCGCATTCAGTGCTTTAGCATGTTTAATGATACCGCCGATGTAGTACAAAGCCAGATCAGACAAGCCGGCATAGCCGTCACCGGAAAACAGATTTTGTCCGTCTTTCCAGATAGACTGATGTACATGCATACCGGAACCATTATCACCCAGAATAGGTTTTGGCATGAAAGTAGCAGTTTTGCCAAAGTTGTGCGCAACATTCTGGATGACATATTTCATATCTTGTGTCCAGTCAGCACGGCGCACCAGTGTATTGAAGCGAGTACCGATTTCCATCTGACCGGCTGTGGCAACTTCGTGGTGATGTACTTCTACCGGAATACCGATAGCTTCCAGTGTCTGGGTGCAGGCTGAGCGTAAATCCTGACCGGAATCAACAGGTGCTACAGGGAAATAGCCGCCTTTAACGCCCGGGCGGTGTCCGGTATTCTGACCGTCATATGATTTACCGCTAGACCATGCGGCTTCTTCAGAATGAATTTTGTAACGGGTACCGCTCATATCGGTTTGCCATTCTACGCCGTCAAACACGAAAAATTCCGGTTCCGGACCAAAGAATGCAGTATCACCGATACCGGTTGATTTCAGATAAGCTTCGGCACGTTTTGCGATGGAGCGCGGATCACGGTCGTAACCCTGACCATTGGCCGGATCGATAACATCACAGGTTAAAACAACTGTGGTGTCATCATAGAAAGGGTCAATAAATGCTGTCGATGCATCTGGTCTCAGAGTCATATCGGAAGCCTGAATTCCTTTCCAGCCGGCGATGGAAGATCCATCAAAAGCCTGACCGTTTTCAAACCATTCTTCAGGGTCTTCCAGCACAATTCTGGCTGGTACGGATACGTGCTGCTGTTTGCCTTTTGTATCGGTAAAGCGCAAATCAATGAATTTGGCATCATTTTCTTCAATCAGGCTAACTACTTTTTTTATTGACATATTTAATGCTCCCATTAAGGTCTGGAGAGTGACAAACTCTCCGGCAAGTTAAGGTGATTCTGCCACATTCAATTTGTAAAAAAAACGCATTGATGTAAAAAAAGCTGGTTTTTTATAACGGATTAAATTAATTTATTTAAAAACATGTTGTTATATATATCTATTCTGGTTTATATCAGAATTTGTGAACTATCAGATTTAGATATTCACTACAGAAAAATTTAATAAATCAAATATTGTCAGGAAATAAGGAAGAGCCAGGTTGATGTATCAGGCAGAATATTACCGTAAATAAAAGGCGTTATTTCAAATTTTCTTATGTTATTGATTCAGAATGCTGATATTTGAATCGAATCGTATTGATTTGTTTCAGCCCGTAAGTTGTCTATTAACTCATAATTAACGGGCTGAAATTAATAAATATTAGTTATTTATTTGATTTTTCCGTATTTTTTCAAAATTGCTAACAGTTGATCCTGCGGTAGCGCCTGAACCAGATTGTGATCACGACCTTCCATGGTTTCAGCTGCACATAAAGCATTTAATACTGCTTCTTCAACTGCTTCTACTGTGGCAATATAAAGCGGATCAATAATTTCATCGCTCAGCATATCAATTTTGCTGATGCCCAGACTGTAAGCATTTTCATTAGCGGTGGAGAAAGCCAGAAAAATGTCGCCGGAACCGTTATCACCATAAGCGCCGAGTAAGCCGATGCCAATAGGGACACGTTTGGTGAGTTTACTCAGTTGCCAGGGAAGTAACGGGGCGTCGGTAGCCAGAATCACAATGATAGATCCTGTTCCCGGCTTGGGGGCAAAAGTATTAATTACAGGCATGGTTTCAGGACCAAATTCATCTTTCAGCGGAATACCGCAAATTTGAAAAGTATCACGCATCCCATGGTTGGCCTGTACCAGTACACCCAGAGTAAATTCACCGGCTTCTGTGCTGACTATACGTGATGCGGTGCCGGTACCACCTTTGAAATCATGGCAGATCATGCCGGTGCCACCACCGACGTTACCTTCAGCAATGGCACCTGCGTGTGCATTATTTAAAGCCTCAAGTGCATGTTCAGGTCTGATATGAAAACCATTAATGTCGTTTAATAATCCGTCCCATGTTTCGCCCACTACCGGATAAAAATATCCTACGCCGTCTACAGGCTGACCATTGTTAACATATGGAAAATAAAAGTGATTATCTATCATCCATTTGCTGGTGGTATCGCGTACAATACCTACGCTGTTAGTATTGGTGATGAGTACCGGACCATGCATTAAACCTGAATCATCCAGCCAGTGTGTGCCGGTTAATTCTCCATTACCGTTTAAATCATGCCTGCCGACAAATACAGCACTACGTTGTTTACCTCTGGGCAAAATAGCGGTTACACCAGTACGGGCAAAGGCTGAACCCGGACCTGTATATTCATCCGGTGTACCATAGATAACAGTACTGTAGCCAACTTCAATGCCGCATACATCGGTTATCGCATTGTTTTTGCCAGTGGTGCCGGTTAGAGGAATTCCTAATTCCCGTGCACGTTTCTTAGTCATAATATTTCTCCTTTTTACATGTATCATGTTGTTTATCTTGATTATATTGTAAATATCAGCTTTTGCAGCATTTTTACAATAATTGTTTGAAATTACTGGTGGTGTACGGCTGCTGCTCTTTTTTTGCTTTAAGAGCGGTAAGTAATGCCTGGTAACGGCTGCGGGTCAGTGGATAACCAATGGCACACAGTGCAGCAATAATGCCGGCTAATGCATGAATCCATGTGTTTAATTCCAGAATAGCCTGTTGTGCCAGTGGTGGCTGAATAATGGTTTCCTGACCTGTGGATGATATATATCCATGTTTCTCCAGATAAAAACCAATAAACCAAATGGCCAGTGCACTACCGAATTTTTGTAAGAATGACATCAGGGCTGTAATTGCTCCTTCTCTTCGTTTGTTGTTAATAAAATCATCCAGCTCACTAATGTCGTACATCATGGAATAATATATAGTCCAAAAATAACTATTACCAAGTTGCAGCAGAATTAAAAAAATTATCAGCATAGTTCTGTTAGGAAATCCGCAAAAAAAGAATACGCCTGTACCTATTGAGCTGATGAGCATAGACAGATAATAGACATTTCTTTTATCAAATTTCTGTGCGGTATAATTTACAGCGGGAAGCCAGGCAAGAGCCAGTGAGCTATAAATCAAAAAACAGATCGCAGCATCTTTTTCGCTGTATGCCATGTTGTTTAAGAATAAATAATATAAGGCTCCGGTACTGAGCGCGTAAGCAGCCGACCAGAAAAAAACTGATGCGCCAAGAAATTTACTTGATGAAAGACGCCAGATTTCAATCATGTTACTGATAACTTCGCGAATAAAAGCCAGAAGCCGGTATCTGCTGTGTATTCGGCTTGTTTTATGCCGGACAGGCAGTTCATAACCACGCGTCAGAAACCAGCAGGTGAGTCCGCTCAGTAAAGTCAGAACAGCAAATATAACACTCACGCCGTGCCAGCCGCTGCTGACACTGAATCCATGATCTACAATCCATTTAACAATCAGCGGCGGAGCGCAAGAAGATACAAGAACGGCTGCATTAAGTGCATAACCCGCCCATACCCGAACCGAAGTACGTTCATCAAAGTTATTGGTCATTTCTGCACCTAAAGTGTAGAAAGGTATGACGTAGATTTTGTAAGCAGACCAGAACAGAATGGCAATTATGGTGAAATAAACCGTTTTCTGATTGGTGCTGAGAGATGAAATATCAGTATAGAGCAGTAACAATAGCAGGGTATATGGCAGAATAGCTGCCAGCATTAATGGTCTGCGCCGCCCCCAGTGTGAACAGATATTATCTGAAAACTGACCGACCAGCGGATCAGCCACAGCATCCCAGATAACAGCAATCAGAACAATGGTACCTGCCTGAGTAGCAGGAATGCTGGCAACGTTTGTCAGAAAAAAAAGATAAAAAACATAAAAAAGATTATAGGCGAGTGAATCGGCCATTTGTCCGATGGCATATCCCAGTTTAACGTGTAAGGGTAATTTTTTATTGAATGTGTGAGGAACGACAGGCCGGCGAGTATGCATGATTCATCCTGATAAAAACTATATCAATTGGCATTGCAATATGCATTGCATAAAAATTAGAAATTTTTACTTCAGATGCTGGCCTGATATCAGATTATTTTTGAACGTGCTGATTGAATGCCAGCTGATTGATAAGTAGTTTTGTGTTTACCTGGATGTAATCAGGTTTTATTACGGTTAATCGATAATCCGAAAATTAAAGAGTAAGCGTGAGTAAATCATACGGTAAATTGAAGTAAAATAAAAATAAATTTTTACAATTGTTGCTAATTGGTTTGGTTTTCAGGCTAAAAAACTAATTTTATTCAGTCAGAAATTTATTTAGCGACCAGATATGCATGCGTATGAAAGCCAGCGTCTGCTTATCATGAAAGAAAAATTAATGGTTTTATGATAGGGTTTTGCCTTTGACCGGTGTAGTCTGGATAATGGCGACAGTTATTTACATAGCAGAGGGGAGTCAATGAGTATATTTGCAGTATTGGGTAATCCTGTAGCGCATAGTCGTTCTCCGCAAATTCATCAGGCTTTTGCTGCTCAGCACGGTCAAAAGTTAATTTATGAGCGGCGTCTGATTGCTTTAGATGATTTTGCTGTACAAGCCAGAGAATTTTTTAAAGCCGGCGGAACCGGGGCTAATGTTACTGTGCCTTTTAAGCATGAGGCTTATATTCTGGCTGATGTGCTGACTGAACGGGCTAAAGCAGCAAAAGCTGTTAATACTTTATTCTGGCGCAACGGACAGTTGCTGGGAGATAATACTGACGGTATTGGTCTGGTGCGGGCAATTGAAGAATTATTGTCTTTTTCTCTGAGTAATAAACATATATTACTGCTGGGAGCGGGTGGAGCAGCGTGTGGTGTCATTCAGCCACTTTTACAGCAACTGCCGGCTTCGCTGACCATTGCTAACCGCTCAGCAGAAAAAGCGCAGCTGCTTGCTCAGGAGCATAATGTAAAGTGGTGTGCGGTAACGCAGATAAAACCAGAATATGATGTCATTATCAATGCTACCTCAGGTAGTTTACACGGGCAGAAATTATCTGTGTCTGCGCCAGTACTGGCCAGAGCGCAACTGGTTTACGATATGATGTATTCGGCAAAGCTAACCCCTTTTTTGCTTCAGGCTCATGAAGCAGGGTGCCGGAATCTGGCTGATGGTCTTGGTATGCTGGTAGCGCAGGCAGCAGCCTCATATGCATTGTGGCATGGTTTTAATCCTGATATCCGACCGGTAACCGAGCAGATACGTAAAGAAATGGAACAGTCATGAAAATCGTGCGTAATTTGTTAATTGTGCTCGTTACGCTGTTTTTGCTGTTTAATGTTTATATTTATGGCAGTCTGTTAATCTATCGGACAGTGGCGCCGCACCGTACCATGTTTATGTTGTTACGTATGCATGAGCTGGCTGAAACCCGCCCGGATACGCAGTTGAATTATCAGTGGGTAGCTTACAACCGTATTTCGCCCAATCTGAAAAAAGCGCTGATTGCCTCAGAAGATGCGCGTTTTGCCGAACATGACGGTTTTGACTGGAATGGTATCCGTACAGCAATTAAAAAAAATGAACGTCAGGGTAATATTAAGGCTGGCGGTTCAACCATCAGCCAGCAGCTGGCTAAAAATCTGTTTTTATCTGAAAGTCGCAGTTACTGGCGTAAAGCAGAAGAAGCAGTGATTACTTCGCTGCTTGAAGCTACAACCAATAAAGACCGGATTTTTGCGCTATATCTGAATGTTATTGAGTGGGGATATGGGGTATACGGGGCCGAAGCGGCCAGTGAAACGATTTATGGACGAACCGCCATGCAGTTGTCTCCGCAACAGGCAGCCAAACTCGCTGCGCGTGTACCCAGACCGCTTTATTACATTGATCATCCGCGAGATAAAGAAATTCGCCGTAAAGCCAACGTTATTTTACGGCGAATGGGTTCTGCACAATTGCCGGATAATGACCAGTAGCTGCAAAGAGTATTGGTAAATTAGTCACTCCGGATTAACCGCGTCGGCGTAAATCTTCTACTTCATCCAGTAATTGCAGAATCAGTGCAGTGGCACTCGCGCTGGCATCAAAATCACGATGAATACGCCATGCACGGCGGGCAATAGCCATATGATAGCCACTATAGCGCGCCAATTGCGGTTCCTGTTCAACAGGAATAACGCTTTCAGCAATCAGGCTTAATATCCAGTTACTCTGATTGTCACAGGCACGAACCAGATCATCAAAGCTTAATTCAATATCTTGTTGATTTTTATTCATTCTTCGCTCCTGTTATCAAACATGATTCTGGGGTTTAAAACCGGCATAATGCGTGGCAAGTGCCTGCCATGCGGCACGGTCTGCTTCATTACTGGCTTGTGGCAGCACAATATTTATCAGCAGATACAAATCACCGGCTGCTTTTGCCGGTATACCTTTACCTTTCAGGCGCATTTTCTGCCCGTTGTGGCTGTTGGCAGGAATATTGACACTCAGTTTGCCGGCCGGAGTAGTAATATCTGTTTTACCGCCTAATGCAGCAGTCCAGGGAGCGACGTTGATACGCTGGTAAACATCTTTACGGTTCTGGACATATAAATTATCCTGATTACGGAAACTGATTTTTAAATATAAATCTCCGGATGAACCACCGTTAAAACTAGGTAATCCCTGACCGCTAAGCCGGATTTGCTGACCTTCAGTAATCCCTGCCGGAATTTTTACATTGAGTGTTTTACGCTCATAATCCATTTGCCCCTGAGCATTCAGTGTAGGCATATCCAGGGATAAATTACGCTGTGCTCCCTGATAGGCTGCGGCAATATCAATAACCAGCTCAGCATGCTGGTCTTCTCCGCCTGCCGGACCGCTTCGGCGTTGTTGAAAGCCTTGTCTTGCACTGCTGCCGAAAGCAGAGAACAAATCGTCAAAACGAAAATCGCCATTGCCAAAAGGGCCATTCTGGCCAAAATGACTCGGGTCAAAATCATACTGCTGATAACTGTAATCACCCTGGTTGCCTCCAGCCTGCCGGCCGCTATGCCGGAACGGATTGTTCAGCATTTCATCATATTCAGCCCGCTTTTCCTTATCATGTAAGGTTTCATAAGCAATATTGATTTCACTAGTTTTGGCTACGGCATCAGGATCTTTACTTACGTCTGGATGATATTTGCGAACCAGTTTACGATAGGCTTTTTTGATATCGTCTTCGCTGGCCTTTCGATCAACACCCAGAATTTCATAATAATTGCGTTCAGCCATATTTTATCCTTCGCTGAAATTTCTATTCGTTTTCAAAATACTATTTAAATCAAAATAAGGTCAAATGATTAAGATTTAAAGTGCTTATTTTAGGTAGTAAAAACAATTAATAAAATGTATATTCGTGTTTTAATTATAGATAAATAAAAATGAAATGATTAATTTTTGAAGTCTGAAAGAAATTAAAACTTGATTTAATAATGCGGTAAAGAAAAATTGAAATAATGCTGATAATATAACATTCTTGTGTTAATGAAATTGGAAATCGAGTTTAAAAATAACAGAAAGTAAAATAATTTTATGATACTAATCTATGATAATAAATTAATATTAAGCCATAAACAGGATTCTAAAGGACAAATTTAAGATAAAAAATGAAGAAAATTTCATTTGTCTGAGTAAAACGGTATTAATAACTTGATTTTAGTTTGGTTGTTTAAAGCAGCGAATAAACAAATATAATTGTCTAATAATATTGTTTGTATAAAATAGAATTTAATTGTTAATAAATATTTATAAATGTATAAAAATTTAAAATAAATTTTAATCCTGAATCTATTTATAAAAAATAGTTTCTGTTAATGATAATTACGTATTTGTTATTACTATAACTTATTATATTTACTTTTGTTTTATCTAATTACCTGTTCTTGGCATAGTAAAAATCATTTACCAGGCTCTGATAAACTATTTTGTGATGATTTGTTTACTTGTTTTAAATCAGAAAATTGGTGTAAAAATACATTGCTGTTTAGGTATTACACTGGTACGATTTAAACGAAAATACAGTATGTTGCATCACAATAATATATGCTTTTATTCAACTAAGATTATGCAGATTTATTGTAACTTGTTTGAATTTATATGTATTTCTTTTAATCAATTTGGTAAAGCATCTGGTTAATAAAGAAAATGATAAATGAAATAGCAACAACATAAAGTATTTTGTTCATGACTCAATCCCAAATGAAAGAGGATATTGCTATGTCTGCTGACTTCCATGATCAAGATATCGATCCGATTGAAACCCAGGAATGGCTGGATTCACTCAGCTCGGTGCTGAAAGAAGAGGGACCTGAACGTGCGCATTATTTAATGGAAAGCCTGGTGCGCTATATCCGCCGCCGAGGCATTTATATGCCGTTCAGTGCCACAACGGCCTATCTGAATACTATTCCTGTTGGTAAAGAAAAAAAATCACCGGGTAATCATGAATTAGAGCACCGAATCCGATCACTGGTGCGCTGGAATGCAGCAGCACTGGTATTAAATGCCAGCAAAAAGAATCTTGAGCTGGGCGGGCATATTGCCAGCTTCCAGTCTTGTGCTACTTTATATGATGTTGGTTTCAATCACTTCTGGCATGGTAAAACAGATAATCAGGAAGGCGATCTGGTATTTTTCCAGGGTCATAGTGCACCTGGTTTCTATGCACGTGCATTTGTTGAAGGCCGCTTAACTGAAGAACAAATGAGTAATTTCCGTCAGGAAGTACATGGTAATGGTCTGTCTTCTTATCCTCATCCATGGCTGATGCCTGACTTCTGGCAGTTCCCGACAGTATCTATGGGGCTGGGACCAATCCAGGGTATTTATCAGGCCCGTTTGCTGAAATATCTGGAATCCCGTGGTCTGGCGAAAACTCAGGGCCGTAAAGTATGGGTATTCTGTGGTGACGGCGAAATGGATGAGCCGGAAAGTCAGGGCGCAATTGCACTGGCTGCCCGTGATGGATTAGATAACCTGATTTTTGTTGTTAACTGTAACTTGCAGCGTCTGGACGGACCGGTACGCGGTAACGGTAAAATTATTCAGGAACTGGAAGGCAACTTCCGCGGTGCCGGCTGGAATGTACTGAAAGTAATCTGGGGCAGTAAGTGGGATGCACTGCTGGCTCAGGATAAAGATAATCTGCTGAAAAAACGCATGGAAGAATGTGTTGACGGTGATTATCAGATGTATAAATCACAGAATGGCGCATATGTGCGCGAACACTTCTTCAATACGCCTGAACTGAAAGCCATGGTGGCTAATATGTCAGACGATGAAATCTGGTCACTGAACCGTGGTGGTCACGATCCGCATAAGGTGTATGCCGCTTACTATGAAGCAGTTAATAATCCGGATGGACGTCCGACTGTAATTCTGGCTAAAACCATTAAAGGTTATGGTATGGGTGCTTCTGGTGAGGCACAGAATACTGCTCACCAGGCTAAGAAAATGGATATGAAATCTTTGAAACAGTTCCGTGATCGTTTCCAGATTCCGGTAACTGATGAAGAGATGGAGCATACTCTGCCATTCTTCCGTCTGCCTGAAGACAGCGAAGAAATGAAATACATGAAAGAGCGTCGTGCTCAGCTGGGTGGTTTCCTGCCTTACCGTCATCCTGATTCTGAGCAGCTGCCAATTCCGCCATTAAGTGAATTTGAAGCTCAGCTGCAGGATAGCGGAGACCGTGAATTCTCTACAACAATGGCCTTCGTACGTATTCTGAGTACACTGCTTAAAGATAAAAATATCGGCAAGCGGATTGTGCCGATTGTGCCGGATGAAAGCCGTACATTCGGTATGGAAGGTCTGTTCCGTCAGTATGCTATCTGGAATCCAAAAGGTCAGATTTACACCCCGCAGGATCACGACCAGCTGATGTTCTATAAAGAATCTAAAAATGGTCAGATTTTCCAGGAAGGTATTAATGAGCCGGGTGCAATGAGCTCATGGATTGCTGCTGCAACAAGCTATTCCAATAATGATTGCCCGCTAATCCCGTTCTATATTTATTATTCAATGTTTGGTTTCCAGCGTATCGGCGATCTGGCCTGGGCTGCCGGTGATCAGCGTGCCCGTGGCTTTATGCTGGGCGGTACTTCCGGCCGTACAACTCTGAACGGTGAAGGCTTGCAGCATCAGGATGGTCATAGCCATATTCAGGCTGAGCTGATTCCGAACTGCATTTCCTATGATCCATCCTTCTCTTATGAAGTTGCTGTCATTATTCAGCATGGTATGCAGCGCATGTATGTAGACCGTGAAGATGTGTTCTATTACATCACTTTGATGAACCAGAACTATAAACATCCGGCTATGCCGCAGCGTGAAGGAATCGAACAGCAGATTCTGAAAGGTATGTATCTGTTGCAGGAAGGTGGCAGCGGTAAACTGAAAGTGCAGTTAATGGGTTCCGGTGTTATTTTGCAGGAAGTGATTGCTGCAGCAGAACTGCTGAAACAAGATTTCGATGTTGATGCCAATATCTGGAGTGTGACTTCATTTAACGAACTGTACCGCGATGGTATTGATATCGAACGCTACAACCGTCTGCATCCGACCGATACCCAGAAAGTACCTTATGTGACTCAATTACTGTCTGGTCATGAAGGTCCGATTGTGGCTTCAACCGATTATGTACGTCACTTTGCTGACCGTATTCGTGCTTATGTACCACAGGATGTGTTCACAGTTCTGGGTACAGATGGCTTTGGTCGCAGTGATTCCCGTGACAATTTACGTGAGTTCTTTGAAATCAACCGTTACCACGTGGCTGTAGCTGCTCTGAATGGTCTGGCTGATGAAGGCAAGATCAGTAAACAGGTGGTACAGGATGCCATCAATAAATATGGTATCAAGGCTGATGTAGAACCGAGCTGGGCACGTTAATAAACCCAATGCCTGAAGTTCATTCGGATTTCAGGCAGGTTTTACTGGCTGTGCAAGCTAATGATTGTCGGACGCAGGCTTAAGCCTGCTGTCATCAAAGGACATAATGATGAGTCAGATTGTAGAAATAAAAGTGCCTGATATTGGTAATTATACCGGTGTCGATGTTATTGACGTGGCGGTCAAAGTTGGCGATAGCATTGCGGTAGACGATACCCTGATTACGCTTGAAACAGATAAAGCCACTATGGACGTTCCTGCTGATAAGGCTGGTGTGGTGAAAGAAGTTTTGGTTAAAGTAGGTGATAAAGTATCTGAAGGTAATGTGATTGTGAAAGTAGAAACTTCTGCTGCCGCAAGTGCATCTTCATCTGCTGGTACCACTACTGAAGCTCCGGTTAAGGCAACAACTACCGAAGCAGCCGGTACAGCTGCTCAGTCTGTTGCTGTGAAAGTGCCGGATATCGGTAATTTCTCGAATGTTGATGTAATTGAAGTAGATATTAAGGTTGGTGATGATGTGGCTGTTGATCAGACACTGGTTACCCTGGAAACTGATAAAGCGACGATGGATGTACCGTCTACTGTTGCCGGTAAAGTAACGGCTGTACATGTAAAAGTTGGCGATAAAGTATCAGAAGGAAGTGCTCTGATTGAAGTGGCTGTTGCTCCGGCAAGTGCTACTGCCGCACCGTTAACGCCGGAGCAAAAAGAAGCTTCTGAAATCAAAAAACAGGTTGCTGCCACACCATCTGCTGAAAATAACGAATTACGTGCCGAAATCAAAAGCCACGTGCCTCAGGCTTTTGGCAGCTCTGATATTGATGAGAAAGGTTTTGAAAAAGCCCATGCCAGCCCGTCTGTACGCAAACTGGCTCGTGAACTTGGCGTAGATTTAGGACGTGTGAGTGGTAGTGGACGTAAAGGGCGCATTACCCCTGTTGATCTGCGTGAATTTGTTAAATCGGTTATGCAGAAGGTTGAGCAGGGTGGTAGTGGTGCTTCTCTCGGAGGCGGGCTGGATTTATTGCCATGGCCTAAAGTAGATTTCAGCAAATTTGGTGAAATTGAAGTTAAAGAACTGTCACGAATCAAGAAAATCTCTGGTCAGAATCTGGCTCGTAACTGGGTAATGATTCCTCATGTTACTTTGCATGAAGATGCAGACATGACAGATCTGGAGGCTTTCCGTAAACAGCTGAATAAAGAATGGGAGCGTGCCGGTATTAAAGTATCTCCGCTGGCTTTCATTATTCTGGCCTGCGTGAAAGCATTACAGGAATTCCCTGAATTTAATTCTTCGCTTGATGGTGATAACCTGATTCTGAAGAAATACATTCATATCGGTTTTGCCGCTGATACGCCGAATGGTCTGGTTGTGCCGGTTATTAAAAACGCTGACCAGAAAGGTCTGAAAGAAATCACGCAGGAACTGGCTGATATGAGTAAGCGTGCTCGTGAAGGCAAGCTGAAACCTCAGGAAATGCAAGGCGCTTCTTTCACCATTTCTTCTTTAGGCGGTATTGGCGGTACAGGCTTTACGCCTATTGTTAATGCACCGGAAGTGGCTATTCTGGGCGTTTGTAAATCACAGATCAAACCGACCTGGAATGGTAAGGAATTTGAGCCGCGCTTAAAATGCCCGCTGTCTCTGTCTTTTGACCACCGTGTGATTGATGGTGCGGCCGGTATGCGTTTTCTGGTATTTATCAGCCAGCTGCTGGCTGATTTCCGCCGTGTATCTCTGTAAGTTTTTAAATAACAGGCTGCCTGAAAACAGATTGGTTTCTGGCAGCCTGTATACATGAAATACAGGCAATTACTGTTGTATCTAATGCAACAGTCAGGCAAAAGGTAAGACCATGAGCTTAATTGAATTGAAAGTACCGGATATCGGCAATTATAAAGATGTCGATATTATTGCGGTAGAAATCAAACCGGGCGATACCGTTGCGGTAGATGACACACTGATTACGCTGGAAACAGATAAAGCCACGATGGATGTACCGGCAGAAACAGCCGGTGTGGTGAAAGAGGTTAAAGTTAAAGTTGGTGATAAAATTTCTGAAGGTGGTGTGATTGCAGTAGTAGAAGCTACAGCTAAACCGGCAGCAAGTGCTCCTGCGGCTGAAAGTGCACCGGTAGCAGCGCCTCAGGCAGCCAGTTACTCCGGCAGCAGTGATGCTGAGTATGATGTTGTTGTACTTGGCGGCGGCCCGGGTGGGTATTCTGCAGCTTTTGCCGCAGCTGATGAAGGTCTGAAAGTTGCCATCGTGGAACGTTATGCAACTTTGGGCGGTGTTTGTTTGAATGTCGGTTGCATTCCATCCAAAGCTTTACTGCATAATGCAGCTGTAATCGATGAAGTTAAAGAACTGAAAGCCAATGGCATTGAGTATCCGGCACCAAAAATTGATATCGACCAGTTGCGCAGCTACAAGGAAAAAGTAGTAGCGAGAATGACCGGCGGTCTGGCCGGCATGGCTAAAACCCGTAAAGTTGATATTATTCGCGGTAATGGTCGTTATATCGATCCGCATCATATTGAAGTCAGACTGACCTCAGGTGAAGGACGTGTTGAAACCGGTGAAACCAGAACACTGGCTTTTAAAAATACCATTATTGCTGCCGGCAGTCGCGTAGTTAATTTACCATTTATTCCTGAAGACCCGCGCATTGTTGATTCAACAGGTGCTCTGGCACTGAAATTCGTGCCGGAAAAAATGCTGATAATCGGCGGTGGTATTATTGGTCTGGAAATGGGTACAGTGTACAGTACACTGGGCGCACGTCTGGATGTAGTAGAAATGATGGATGGTCTGATGCAGGGTGCTGACCGCGATATGGTCAGAATTTGGCAGAAGAAAAACGAACATCGTTTTGATAATATTATGCTGAATACCAAAACCACAGCTGTTGAAGCTAAAGAAGATGGTATTTACGTGACATTTGAAGGCGCTAAAGCTCCGACACAGCCGCAACGCTATGATCTGGTTCTGGTTGCAGCCGGTCGTGCACCCAATGGCAAACTGATAGGCGCAGAAAACGCCGGAGTGGCCGTTACAGAACGCGGATTTATTAATGTAGATAAGCAGATGCGTACTAATGTACCGCATATTTTTGCCATAGGTGATATTGTGGGTCAGCCGATGTTAGCGCATAAGGCTGTACATGAAGCCCATGTGGCTGCTGAAAATTGTGCCGGTCATCAGGCGTATTTTGATGCACGTGTTATCCCTGGGGTGGCTTATACCAATCCGGAAGTTGCATGGGTAGGCATGACAGAAGATCAGGCGAAAAAAGACGGGGTAAAAATCACTAAATCTGTATTCCCTTGGGCTGCTTCCGGCCGTGCTGTAGCCAATGGTTGCAGTGAGGGTGCAACTAAGCTGATTTTTGACGCCGACAGTGGACTGATAATCGGCGGTGCAATTGTTGGTCCGAGTGCTGGCGATATGATTGGTGAAATCTGTCTGGCTATTGAAATGGGTTGTGATGCAGATGATATCGGTCGCACCATCCATCCTCATCCGACGCTGGGTGAATCAATAGGTATGGCGGCTGAAGTCGCTATGGGTACGTGTACTGATCTGCCACCACAGCGTAAAAAGTAAGAACTAAAATTCTTATGTCACAAGCTGTCCGATTTTTCCGGACAGCTTTTTTATTGGAAAAAGGGTAAATTCGGAAACAATTGATTAAATCAGCTGGTTAAATTGAATAATATTTGCAAAAAAATATCAGTATCTGATACGTAAGTTACATTTAGACATTCCAGTACTGCGCTTATTCAGCTATTATCAAAATAAATATGCTGATAAATCACTATCCGTGTATTGCTGTGAGCTTATATTTTTATTAATCAGTATGAGTGTAATTGAATGAATATGAACAGCAAAACCTCTTCTGGTATTGCCCCCTGGATTATAGGAGGGTTGGTACTGCTGGCAACCATCGGTCTATTTATAGGGCTAAAACCGATTTTAATGCCTTTTGCCGCAGCCGGAGTACTGGCCTATATTTTAAATCCGCTGGTAGTAAAACTGCATAGTCTAAAAATTTCCCGCTCGCTGGCAGCAATGCTGGTGATGTTTCTGGGACTGAGTGTTATTGTGATTTTGCTGTTGATTGTGATACCGATGCTGATTAATTTGCTGGACAGTATTTATGAGAAACTGCCCGCATTTCTTGACTGGGTGCATCACCGGCTTGTTCCATGGCTTAATCAGACATTTCATATCCGTATCCGCTGGGATGCGGATTATATGTCCAAGTATGTAGCACAATGGATTCAAACTCATAATGCCAGTATTAAAGATGCCGCTTCAAAAGTTTTACCTGTAGTATGGCAGCATAGCAGTGGTATGGTAGAGTGGGTGACCAATCTGCTGTTACTGCCTTTTCTTTTATATTATTTTCTGCTGGACTGGAATCGCTGGACCTCCGGTATCCGGCATCTGATTCCGCGCCGTGCCTTACCTACTTATAATCGTATCGCTACCAATATGGATACGGTACTGGGCGAATTCCTTCGCGGCGAACTGCTGGTAATGGTAATTATGGGCATGGTTTATGGTCTGGGGCTGGCATTGGTAGGGCTGGAATCCGGATTTGCCATAGGTATGGTTGCCGGTTTGCTGGTGTTTGTACCTTATCTGGGTGCTTTTACCGGTTTGCTGCTGGCCACGCTGGCAGCATTGTTGCAGTTTGATGGCTGGACAGGACTATTACTTGTCTGGGGTGTGTTTGCCATTGGTCAGTTTCTGGAAAGTTTCTTCGTCACTCCGAAAATTGTAGGCGACAGAATTGGTCTGTCTCCGTTCTGGGTTATTTTCTCATTGATGGCATTCGGGCAGTTACTTGGTTTTGTCGGTATGCTGCTGGCGTTACCACTGGCTGCAATATGTCTGGTATTGATTCGGGAAGGAACTCAGGCGTACTGGAGAAGTGATTATTTCCGCAAATTGCCGGAAAATAGCATAATCAAGGATGAAAAAACACAGCAGGACAGGTAATCTTGGCTTCTTGTTTTTATATGTTGCCTGCTGAAAAAACAACACCGGTACTTGCATTTATGCTGTGAAGTCATTAAAATTCTGCGTTTCATGATTTGTATATGTATGTTAGGAGATATTGATGGCCAATAGTGCACAATCTCGTAAGCGCGCCCGTCAGGCACTGAAACAACGTGCCCATAACGCTAGCTTGCGTACCGCTTTTCGCACTGCGGTTAAAAAAGTATTGAAAGCCGTTGAAGCTGGTGACAAAGCAGCTGCTCAGGTTACCTACAGCGAGAGCGTTAAAGTGATTGATCGCATTGCTGATAAAGGTGTTTTCCATAAAAATAAAGCTGCACGTCATAAAAGCCGTCTGGCTGCCAAAATCAAGGCTATGGCTGCTTAAGCTGATTTTTGTCATTGCATGAGACGATTCTCATGATTGCTATTATCACGAGGCTGTTCCCATTGTGGGCAGCCTTATGTTCTATCTTTGCCTATTATAATCCTGCCGTTTTTACTCCTCTGAAATCTTATATTTCTGAAATGCTTATGCTGGTGATGCTATCCATGGGCATGACGCTGAGAATTGAGGATTTTACCCGGGTATTGAAGCGGCCGGCACCTATTGCGGCAGGTATTGGTCTGCATTATCTGATTATGCCACTGGCGGCATGGCTGATTGCCAGATTGCTGAACATGTCGCCAGAATTGCAGGCAGGAATGGTGCTGGTAGGGTGTGTGGCCAGTGGTACTGCTTCGAATGTGATGGTGTTTTTATCCAAAGGTGATGTTGCACTGTCTGTCACAATCAGTGCCTTGTCTACTGTAGTGGGCATTTTTGCTACACCACTATTGGCAAAACTTTATATAGCAGCATCAATTGAAGTACCTGTCGTAAATATGCTCAGGGAAATTTTGCTGATTGTTGCCTTACCTATTGCTATAGGGGTAAGCATTAATTATTTTGCGCCGAAACTGGTAAAAAAAATTATACCTTCACTGCCACTGATAACGATGTGTATGATTATTATTGTGCTATCAACTGTAGTGTCATTAAGTAGCGATAAAATCGGAATAAATACCGTAATTGTTGTTATTGGTGTGATTTTGCATAATGCTTTGGGGCTGATTGGCGGTTACTGGGGTGGACGGTTGTTTGGTTTTGATAAATCCATCTGTCGCACACTGGCTCTGGAAGTAGGGATGCAGAATTCTGGTCTGGCAGCAGTATTGGGATCTGAATTTTTTGGTTCGATGGCTGCTTTACCGGGCGCAATATTTTCATTATGGCATAATATTTCCGGTTCGTTTCTCGCCAGCTACTGGTCGGGAAAGCCTACAGGTACAAGTAACGACCATGTAAAATGTGAAGATGTCAGTTTACATTAATTAATTTGACATACCCAAAAAGCCCGGTTATGAGTCCGGGCTTTTTTATTGAATAATGCTTTGCTGAATTAAATGTACAGGTATTGATTTTGTATGTATATAGACGAAATTTTGTATTTTAGGATGTGCAGTCAGTACCTGGCATTATAATCAGTATTCATCTTCGTCAGGCAGCGAAGTATCAGCCCAGGCCTGCCGGATAGCTGAGTGAATAATATCCATACTAAAACCACGGTAAGCAAGAAAATGCATACATTTATGTTTTTCTTTTAAGTCAGCGGGAGGCTGGCGATATTTTTTTTGCAAAACAGCTATAGCATTATTTGTCTGTTGTTCTCTGTCTGGTAAATAATCTGCAATCAGAGCTGCATCAACACCTTTTTGCTTCAGGCTTTGCTCTAAACGCAGATTGCCATGCAGCCGGCTTTTACTATTGATATAAGTTTCCGTATATCGCTCATCTGATTGCCAGTGCTTTTGTGCCAGTTCATCCAGTAATGCTTCAAGATTGTCGTTTTCATCTGCATAAGGATGCAGTTTACGTGCCAGCTCAGCTCTGCTGATTTCCCGCCGTGCCAGTAGGGCAATGGCACGGGCACGTAAACTGATTTTTTGCTTCATGCGCGGATTTCGCTGTTAGCATGATGACGTATGCCATCATCAATCTGAGGCAGATGATCAACAATAATGTCTGGTTTAGTCTGGGTGTTTTTTGCCAGCTGTGC
The DNA here is from genome assembly GCF_016100525.1 of Snodgrassella sp. W6238H11. Taxonomy (NCBI): domain Bacteria; kingdom Pseudomonadati; phylum Pseudomonadota; class Betaproteobacteria; order Neisseriales; family Neisseriaceae; genus Snodgrassella; species Snodgrassella sp. W6238H11. Next base: position 255,420 of record NZ_JACFSH010000001.1, read on the forward strand.
CATATCTGCATAACCCCATGTGACGCCACAGCTTAAAGCTCCGGCTGCTTTAGCTGCCAGAATATCATTAGCAGAGTCACCAACCATCAGTAAATTTCCGACGGGTACGCCTAATACTTCTGCTGTGTGCAATAAAGGCATAGGAGAGGGTTTTTTTTCAGCCAGTGTATCACCACCCACAACCAAACTGAATGAATCAGCCAATCCAAGCTCACATAATAATTCCACTGCCAGAATTTCATTTTTATTTGTGATTACTGCTAAAGGCAAACCACGGGCACGGAATAATGCCAGTGCGGTTTCTACTTCAGGATAGGGGCGGGTGTGAACACTCAAATGAGTACGGTAATAGGAAATAAAAGCAGTAAATCCCTGTGTCCAGATTGTTTCATCCACCAGACCGTCCCGATTACCACTGAGAGCCCGGTGTACAAGGCTGGATAAACCGTCACCTACATAGGTAGTCAGTTCAGATTCTGGCAATGATGGCAGTCCTAGTTCCGCGCGCATATGATTGGCAGCAGCACATAAATCGGCGATTGAATCGACCAGGGTACCATCCAGATCGAATGCTATGGCATGAATATCATTCCATTTCATGATTGGCTTATTGATTGGGTAAAAGACATGTTTATTTTATCATGTTCAAATAACCAGTAAGGCTGCCGGTAGCAGTATATTTACTCTGTTTAGCAATTTGGTATTATTTAGGTTCAGACATAGCTGGATAAAACTACAGGCAATTCATCCGGTTGCAGTTAGTTTATAACTGACTGAATGGGATCACGGCTGAATATATAAGCTATATGCTGTTTAAACTTTGTATCGGCATGCAGAATATTATTCGGAAATGCATGGTGATTCGGAGCATCTGTATAGCCTTGTGGTTCAAAACAGATTGCTGCAAATGGCAGAAGTGATTTACGTGCCGGTATTTGCTGCTCAGGCAGATTTTGGGCATTATAGACCACCATTACAGGCGCATCTGTTTTTACCGCCATGGACAAACCGGTATCCGGAGCACTTAAGCGCGCAACAATGTTGTTTGCTGAATTTGGAGGTAATACATACGCAGTATCAATAATACTGCTGCCTATGGGACGTGCTGAATGGAAATCAAGCGTTGCCGGTGCTTTATGAATAACACCAGTTGGTATCATATCTTTATCAGTCACAATGATTTCTTGCGGTAACAGCCATAACTGATGTTCGCTGATCGTGCTTTCTCTCAGAGCCAGATTAAAATAACTATGCTGAGTCAGATTAATTAAAGTATCACGATCTGATTCAGCGCTGAAATCAATATTCAGTTCGTTATTTACTGTCAGGGTATAGCATACCTGTACATTCAGGTTACCCGGATAGCCTTCTTCACCATCGGCACTAAAAAGATGCATGGTAACCGAAGCGCAATGTTCATCACTGTGGGTAGCACATACTTTCCACCATTTCTGATCAAAACCAGTATATCCGCCATGCATATGATGTTCTCCCTGATTAGCAGTCAAGTGGAGCAGTTCATGGTTGAGCGGTGCATGGGCAAAGCTGATGCGTCCGGCATGCCGTCCGATTACAGCGCCCAGATGGGGATTGTTGACACGATAACTGATGCTGGCATAATCCTCAGCATTATTGAAACCCAGAACACATTGCACAGGATTACAATCTGTGTCAGACATGATGATCGAGGTAACTATGGCACCGAAATCCATAACAGATACCTGCATCCCCTGACTGTTTGTCAGTGTCCACAATGTAGCACTTTCACCGTCTACCAAACCGAATGGCTGAGTACTAATCGTACATAATGAATGTTCATTTGATTTCATTCTGTCCGGCCTCTTCATCAAGATTATGTAAGAACGCCAGTTTTTCGGCGATTTTAATTTCCAGCCCGCGAGTTACCGGTTGATAGAATGCCGGTTCATCCATCCCTTCAGGCATGTAGGTTTCTCCGGCCGCATAGGCATTAGGTTCATCATGGGCATAGCGGTATTCACGCCCGTAGCCCAGCTCTTTCATTAACTTAGTCGGTGCATTGCGTAAATGAACCGGTACTTCATTAGACGGATGTTTTTTGACAAAAGCACAGGCTTCGTTATACGCAAGATAACCGGCATTGCTTTTTGCTGCACACGCCAGATACAGTACTGCCTGCGCCAGAGCCAGTTCCCCTTCAGGGCTGCCAAGTCGTTCAAAAGTCTGCGCTGCATCATTGGCTATTTGCATCGCTCTTGGATCAGCCAGACCAATATCTTCCCATGCCATACGGATTATACGTCTTGCCAGATAGCGGGGATCAGCACCACCATCCAGCATCCGGGTAAACCAGTACAGAGCGGCATTCGGATGAGATCCGCGTACTGATTTATGCAGTGCAGAAATCTGTTCGTAGAAGCTGTCGCCGCCTTTATCAAAACGGCGTAATTGCGTGCCAAGACTGCCGGCAGTTAACTCTGCGCTGATTTCAGTTTGCTGCTGTGCTTGTGCGGTATGGATCAGTTGTTCGAGTAAATTCAGAAAACGCCGGCCATCACCATCAGCGCTGTTAAGGATTAATGTCTGTGCATCCGAACTGATACTGAATGATTGAAACTCAGGCAGGCTGAAAACTTTATTTTGCAATTGTTTCAGTTCTTCAATGCTGAGTGAGTGCAAGGTATACACCTGTGATCGGCTTAGCAGTGCCGGATTAACCTCAAAAGAAGGATTTTCTGTTGTAGCGCCTATAAAAGTAAATAAGCCGTTTTCGACATAAGGTAAAAATGCATCCTGCTGTGATTTATTAAAGCGATGTACTTCATCGACAAAAAGTATGGTGCGTTGTCCCTGTTGTAAAGCCAGCTGAGCTTTTTCAACCGCAGTACGGATTTCTTTTACTCCGGAAAAAACCGCTGATAAAGGAATAAACAGAGCATTAAAGCTTTGTGCCAGAATCCGTGCCAGAGTGGTTTTACCCACGCCGGGAGGACCCCATAACAGCATGGAATGCAGATGTCCGGTTTCTACAGCAACACGCAGAGGTTTACCGGCACCAATCAGGTGTTGCTGCCCGATTACTTCGTCCAGATTTTTCGGGCGTAACTGTTCTGCCAGTGGTGGTAAAGGTTTCTGATTAAATAAATCCATAACGTGTCATTCAGTACACGATAATTCGTGTAATATATTGTACCTGATTATGTAAACTTTGCAGGGCTGATAACCATTGGATTATAGGTATAATCAGTATGGTTATATATTGTATAAATAAGAAAAGTTGTATTCTAGACTTAAATTTAATCCAGCTGAAGAAATTATATGAGTAAAATATTGTTTTTTCTGGTTTTTATAGTTGTAGTGATAGGGGCTTATATAAATTATGACAGAAAATCAGAATACGGGCTGATATCTGGTATTGGCAGATATATGATCGATCAGGAATGTCAGCGTCAGTTTGGTCAATCGGTAAATAAACAGTTGACAGAATTATTTATCATCAAAAGAATCAGTCAAAAGGATTGTAACTGTATTGCAGTACATGCAAGTCGAAAACTCAGTATTAAAGAAATTGCAAAAATGGTCGATCCGCAGGTTCGTCAGCAAAGAGTGCGTGAATTTACTGTATCTCAGGCCAGAGTATGCAGGATAAGATTACAGCGTTATTAACTATAGCTCAAATATGATTAAATCATACGGGAGAAACAATGAAATACACTAGTACCAGAGGGCAGACCGCGCCAAAAAGTTTTAGTCAGGCATTAATGGCAGGTCTGGCAGATGACGGTGGTTTATTATTACCACAAAGCTATCCGCATATTGATACATTTACTCTTCATGAGTGGCGGTCATTAAGTTATGCTGAACTGGCTATGCAGATTATCAGTCTGTTTGCAACTGATATTCCCAAAGCAGATTTACAGAAGATAGTTAATAAGACATATACAAAAGAAATATTCGGAAGTAATGAAATTACTCCGGTCAGAACTTTGCATGATGGAATTCTGATTGAAGGACTTTCAAATGGTCCGACGCTGGCATTTAAAGATATGGCCATGCAATTATTGGGTAATTTGTTTGAGTATGTGCTGGAACGTGAAAACCACTTTCTGAATATTATCGGCGCCACCAGTGGTGATACCGGTTCTGCTGCTGAGTATGCTCTGCGCGGCAAAAAACGGGTAAATGTATTTATGTTGTCGCCATATGGAAAAATGAGTGATTTCCAGCGTGCTCAGATGTATAGCCTGAAAGACAGTAACATTTTTAATATTGCTGTTAAAGGCATGTTCGATGATTGCCAGGATATTGTAAAAGCGCTGCAGAATGATCATGCTTTTAAGGCACACTATCATTTAAGTACAGTTAATTCTATCAACTGGGGTCGTATTGTTGCGCAGGTGGTGTATTACTTTAAGGGCTATTTTGCGGCTACCAGCACAAATGAACAGAAGGTTTCATTCTGCGTACCCAGTGGTAATTTTGGTAATGTGCTCGCAGGGCATATTGCACGAAGCATGGGGCTGCCTATTCATCGCCTGATTGTTGCTACAAATGAAAACGATGTGTTGAATGAATTTTTCAATACTGGGCATTATCGTCCCCGTGATGCGGCACATACATTTGTTACTTCAAGCCCGTCTATGGATATTTCCAAGGCTTCCAACTTTGAACGCTTTGTTTATGATTTGCTTGACCATGATGGTTCCCATGTGCAAAAACTCTGGCAGCAGGTTGCAGCTGGTGAGGGATTTGATTTAAGCCATATGCTGAATAAAATTCAGCATCAGTATGGTTTTGCTGCTGGTAAAAGTACTCGTACTGATCGTTTGCAAACCATTGCTCAGGTGTATCGGGAAGACAATGAATTGATTGATCCGCATACAGCAGATGGCGTAAAGGTAGCGCGACGGTTGCGCGAAGCCGGCGAAATCATTGTGTGTCTGGAAACTGCTCTGGCAGCTAAATTTGCACAGACCATTCATGAGGCAGTTGGAAGTGATGTAACCATACCGCGCCCTGATAATCTAGACGGACTGGAAGATTTACCACAGCATGTTACCGTGATGGATAATGATGCGGCTGCGGTTAAACGGTTTGTGGAAACACAATTAGGTAAATAAAAGTAGATGTAAGCATTTTTAAATATTAAAGGCCGGCATGGTTATGCCGGCCTTAGTTTTTCAAATTAGAAATTATCCGGATTTTCCAGTTTATCTACTTTCTGTTTTAATTCTTCAGGAGTCAGTGCAATTTCTTCACTTGGATTAGCGGCCGCAGTGGCTACTGCAACAGGATTATAGACAGAAATGTATTCTGATCCGTCAGAACGATCCTCAATAGTGTACATCACTCCGCTGCGGTTGAAACGGTGGCACTGGCGCTGATACCAGCCCCGGAACCCGGTTTTAGGTTCATTCGGGTTGTAATAGAATGCGTTGAGTATTTCAGGTAAGCCAAGGCCACATACCACACCGGAAAGCAATACACAGATAAATGTATAACCAACCAGAATATCGCTGTATTTAGCTAATGCCGGCATATTGGCTACAGCCAGTATCAGGGCGAGAGAGATACCACCGCGTACACCGCCCCAGGACAAAATGGTAAGGCTGCCATGGTAGCTTTTCTTATATACTTTCGGAAACAACATAAATGCCAGTATGTTTCCGGCAAAACGGCTCAGATGCAGTAATACGAAAGCTATAATACCGCCGATAACCAGAGTTTTACTCATATCAACGATAAAGAGTTCCAGACCGATTAAGGTAAACAGAAATGAATTGATGATGCCTTCTACAGCGTGCCAGAAGTTATTAACATCATCTATTTCTTTTTTCTGTAAAACTTCCTGCCATTTATTTCCAACGATCAAACCGCCGACAACACAGGCAATCGGACCGGACGCATGAGCGAAATAAGCCACCAGATAAGAACCGGAAGCCAGCAAAGCTGTTGTCAGAATCAGTGATTCATTTTCATGTTTGCCATGCAACAGGCGCAATGCGCCAATGCCGAAAATAAACCCGATAATAACGGCAACAACAATTTCATAGAAGAAATTTTCAATAACACCTAAAGGAGATACGTGCTGACCATTAATCAGAGTAAGAATGGTCATAAATACAACGATACACATGGCATCATTAAATAATGATTCACCTTCCAGTTTAACCATTAAATGGCGTGGGGTACGTACTGAGCTCAGTACGCCTTTAATACCGATAGGGTCTGTTGCGCCCAGAGCAGATCCCAGTAACAGCAGAACCAGTAAAGGAACATGATCGCCAACCAGAAACTGAAACCCATATAGCAGACCGCCAAACAGCACTGAGCACAGCAATAATCCTAAAGTGGCCAGAATCAGAATTTGTCTCCAGTAACGCTTTAAATCAGAAATCTTAAATTTAAGAGCAGAGGAGGTTAGGATAAAGCAGATTACGCCGTTTACCAGAAAATCATAAAAATTAATATGACTTACGGCTGCCTTTAACGCCATGATATCTACATGGATAAAATGATTGCGTCCGAATAAATTCATGCCCCATTGCAGTGCAAATACCAGAATGGCTGAAACAATCGGTACGCCAATGGCCTGCGGCATATCAAATAAGCGTTTATTTAATAATGTGGTGACAATAGACAGTGAAAAAATAACCGTTATTGCCTGTAAAAAAAGTACACTACCCATGCAAACAGTTTTCCTTTATTTAAGTATTGTAATAAGTTGCTGATGAATCGAATCTGTCGCAGTTTGTAGCAGGTTCCCCTTGAATCAAGACTTGCAATAATAACTTACGAATCAAATTCATCCAGTAAATCAGGTGTTGGAATAAAATAGAGACTGCCGCTTACCGGTGTGCTGAAATCCAGCAGACGGTCTACGTGACCTTCGTCATTTCCGGTAAACATATGCTGCAGCATTTGGCGTGTTACTGCAAATGAACGTGCATAACCGATAAAAAACGTACCGTACTCATTTTTTGACGGATGAGCAAACGCTACATTGGCACGAATAATTTTCAGTTCATTGCCTTGTGCATCATAAGCCTTACTCACGTTACTATGCGCAGTTTTCGGCTTTTCTTCATCAGAAAGCTCAATGTCATTAAAACGGCGCCGGCCAATGACTTTTTCCTGTTCTTCTACTGATAATTGCCGCCATGCCTGCATGTTATGCAGATATTTCTGAGTGAAAGCATAACTGCCGTTGCGGAATAACGGGTCTTCATCACCCACCAGAGCATATTCTGCTTTGGATACATCTTCCGGATTTTCTGTACCGTCAACAAAACCGATGATAGCGCGACCATCCAGATAGCGGAAACCACTTACTTCATCAATGGAATAAGTCGCATCAGCCAGTAATTCATCAATCATTGCGGCCATTTCATAACAAATATCCTGACGATCGGCACGGATATGAAAGAAAAGATCGCCTGCTGTCGCTACGGCAGTATGTTTTTCGCCTTTAATAGCAGTAAAAGGAACCAGTTCCTTAGGCTTTGGTTTACCTGGCCGCAGCTTGTCCCAGGCTTCCGAACCAATCCCCATTAATGCATTAAAATTTTCATCATGAAACCGGCCATGCATACTGCGTACTAACGCTGAAAAACCAGTAATAAATTCGAGTACCTTGGTAATCGCTGCCTGATTATTCTGTATCCCTAACGTAATAAATAAAGCACTTTTACCCGGATAAGCTAATACTGAAGGTGTTCTGTATATTGTCATTAATAAATACTTTCCTAAACCATTATTATAATGAAATCAACGTACATTATTAAGTACAAACTGACATGAATTTAAATATTTTTAACTATGTCATAAAAAATCGCCTGTAAATACGTTCAGCACAGTAAACCGAACCGAGTAATAAATCCGGCTTTTCTCACTGCCTGTATTAGTAACGCAATTAGTAAATGGGGATACTTATACATAAGATATGAAAATTATCGATAAAATATGATAATTATAACCTAAAAGCGTATAAAAGCTTTTATTTGCTGATATTTTTCCGCTAGTATAGATTACTTACTATTATTTACTATTACCCTGAGAAAGCAATGCATCACTCATTTCCACTGGTTGAAACCATCGTAGGTGGTTTATTTTTCGCCTTTGTGCTCGGTTATATCGCACATAAGCTGCGGATGCCCCCGTTGGTCGGCTATCTGCTGGCCGGCATAATTGTCGGACCGTATACCAAAGGATTTACTGCTGATATGCATTTATCACAGCAGTTGGCCGAACTGGGCGTGATTTTGCTGATGTTTGGGGTGGGGCTGCATTTTTCCATTCGCGATTTACTTGCAGTTAAGCGGGTAGCGATACCGGGTGCACTTATCCAGATTGTTCTGGCTACCTTACTTGGCTGGTTGCTTGCCTATCTGGCCGGCTGGACAACAGGTGCGGGTATTGTCTTTGGATTGGCTCTATCTTGTGCTTCAACTGTTGTCTTAATAGCGGCTTTACAGCGCTGGCATTTGGGGGATTCTACACAGGGGCGAATTGCTACCGGCTGGCTGATTGTTGAAGATATTGCCATGGTGTTTGTGCTGGTGATGATTCCGGCTCTGGCACCGGTTTTATCAGGAGAGGGTGCTGTTTCCAGTGCAAATCTGCTTTATTTACTGGGCAAAACCGGAGCACAAATCATTGCATTTATACTGGTTATGCTTTTTCTTGGTCGCAGAATAATTCCATGGTCTTTACAGCGTGTAGTGAGCACAGGAAGTCCTGAGTTGTTTCGTCTGGCTGTCATTGCTATTGCTTTAGGCTGTGCCATACTGGCCAATTATTTCTTCGGTGTGTCGTTTGCTCTGGGTGCTTTTTTTGCCGGAGCCATCATCAGCGAAACCAGTATGAATCATACTGCTGAAGAAGCATCCGGCGGCTTACGTGATTTTTTTACCGTACTTTTTTTTGTTTCAGTGGGTATGCTGTTTGATCCTAGTATTATTGTCCGTAACCCACTATTACTCTTAGCCACTTTATTGGTGGTAGTAATAGGTAAAAGTGCGGGAGCATTTTTGATTGTGCGTGTATTCGGCTATCCGCCTCAAACTGCACTAACAATTGCTGTTGCGCTGGCTCAGATCGGTGAGTTTTCCTTCATGATTGCCAGTCTGGGCGCGGTATACAATATTTTGCCGCAATTAGCCAGTGATCTGATTCTGGGTAGTGCACTAATATCCATAATCTGTAACCCGTTTTTATTTGTCTGGCTGAACCACTATCTGGAAAAACAGTCACAGCAAAAAACTTCTGCTACAACCATTGTGTCCGAGAGTAATCGATTATCGGATAAACCTCATGCAAAAGTAGCTGCACCGATTAAGCCGGTTTCAATCTATTTTGTAGATGAAGATATGGCTATTGCTCCTGAGGTGAGCGATCATACGGTGTTGGTGGGTGCAGGCCCGGTCGGACAAGAAATAATCAAGCATTTGCATGAACGCAATGAAACAGTTTATGTGCAGGAAAATCGTTTAGAAGTTGTTACCGAGTTGCGTGCACGTCAGATACCCGTTGCCTATGGGCATGCATTATCAGATGGGATGCTGGACGCTGTATTTGTCGCTCAGGCTAAAAATCTGATTATTACTATTCAGAATAAAACTGAAGTGATATCAATTATAAAGGCTGCCATCGCACTTAATCCGCAACTGCACATAGTCACATTCAGCAGATATGAACAGGACAAACAGTTGTTTATTCAGGCAGGGGCAACCAAAGTTGTTGACAGTCAGCTCGTACTGGCCAATGAAATTATGCAAGCATTCGGACAGGTCTGAAAACTGACATTGATTCCAATAGAAAAATATAATTTTTTATTAGTTTTTAAAAATAATCCAGTATCCTGAAAATGATATTTTTTGAAACAAGCGTAAATCGATAATTATCTAATATTGGTTTGCGCCTGTTTTGGTTTAATTACTTATAGTATCGATGAATACTTCCAGTTGTTCACGGTTAGTAATTTTGCTGTCTATTTTGATATATATACTGTGTTCTTCAGGAATAATTAGTACCTGATGTGCACCAGCCTGTTCAAGTAATTGTTGTCGGGCATTGTCAGGTAAAACACGACCCTGTTTCAGGATAATGCGCAGACTGGCCAAATAGGGTGGTTCGTGCATTGTCAGGCTCAGCAGAAGCCAGATAAAAGTTAATCCTGTGCCAAAGATAAAAACACTATGTGCACCGGTATGTGCAGCTAGCCAGCCTCCGATTGTTCCTCCGCAGGCTACGCCCAGAAACTGCCCGGTTGCATAGATGCCCATTGCAGTGCCTTTATAACCTGCCGGTGCTTCTTTACTGACCCATGAAGGCAAGAGTGCTTCCATCAGATTAAAAGCAATAAAGAATAATAAAACACCTGTGACAAGCGGCCAGAAAGAAATATTAGCCAGCCATAATACACTTTCAGCAATTAGCAGTCCGGTAACACACAAGATAAACACTTGCTTCATTTGCCGTTTGCTTTCAGCGTATATAATTGGTGGCAGAACAGTTATGAAAGCAATCAGCATCGTGTATAAATAAATCTGCCAATGTTTGGCTGCCGGAAAGCCTGCCTGTTCCAGTTGTATAGGCAGTGCAACAAAAGTTGACATAAGCAGAAAATGCATGCAGAAAATACCGATGTTCAGCTTAAACAGGGCAGGGTTGCGCAGTACAGTACCAAAACTGCCGCGTACAATGCCTGATTCACGGTTAAGTATATGAACAGTACTGTCGGGTACAAAAAACAATGTCAGGCCGATAGCAGCCAGTGCCAGTATCGCAATAACCCAGAATAATCCGTGTAAACCTATTGCATGTGTAATGATAGGGCCGCAGACCATGGCAATTGCAAAAGTGATACCAAAGCTAATACCAATAAAAGCCATGGCTTTGGTGCGGTTTTGTTCGCGCGTCAGGTCAGATAACAATGCCATTACAGCTGCTGCGATAGCACCACTGCCTTGTAATGCACGTCCCAGTATGATTCCCCAGATAGAGGATGTTAAAGCAGCAATAATGCTGCCCAGAGTGAAAATCAGCAAGCCGCCTACAATTAAAGGTTTACGCCCGAAACGGTCAGACCACAAACCAAAAGGAATTTGCAATATAGCCTGCATCAGACCATAAATTCCGATTGCCAGTCCGATTAGGCTTTCACTTGCTCCCTCTAATTTCATACCATAAGTAGTCAGAACAGGAAGAACCATAAACATGCCCAGCATGCGTAGCGAAAAGACTGCCCCTAACCCCCAAGTTGCACGCCTTTCGGCAAGATTCATGTGTGTATCGGTGTTGTTCTTGGAATTCATGTTTAATACTGCTTATAAGAAAAACCTGCCTATTGTAAAAGAAACAAAGGCAGGTTGGGTTGGTTTGCGTATTGTTATATATTTATGTCACGGTATCAGCCAGCAAAGCTTAATACAGTTTGTGAGGCCGGAGTCATAAAATCTACCGACATCATTATGCTTAAGGTAGTGATAGCAATAATCGAAAACACAAACAGTTTGCGTGCCCATATACGATCATTATTCTGTGCTTTATAGCCAGATAATGCCATACACAGCCACCACATGCTGACAGCCGCAGCAACGACCAGATATTTGTAGCCGGCGTAGCCGCCTATTGACAGCATCAATGTTGCAAACATAAAGGCAATAATATAAAACGTGATATGGTGTTTTGCTACTGCAATGCCTTTTACTACCGGTAAAACCGGAATATTAGCCGCCTGATAATCCTTAAAGCGGTAAATCGCGATTGCATAGGAATGCGGCATCTGCCAGAGACTGAAAATCGCCAGCAGAATAAGTGCACCAGCATCAAAATTATTGCTTACAGCGCAATAACCGATTACTGGAGGTGCGGCACCCGACAGACTGCCAATTAAAGTTCCGTAAACTGAATGCCGTTTCATATAGAGACTGTAAATCCCTACATAAACCACAAAGCCCATTACAGATAACCACATGGCTAAGGGATTTGCGCCAAAATAAAGCACAATAAATCCGGCAATACCCAGTATCGTGGCCAGTGCAAATGTTACACGGGCAGATGCTAAGCCCCGCACAAGCACACGATTCTTAGTACGCTCCATTTTCGGATCAATATCACGGTCAATCAGATTATTAAACGCACAGCCGGAGGCTACTACCAAAGACACGCCCAGCAGGGTAAGGATTAGCAGGTAGCCGTTTATGCTGCCTTTTGACGCCAGCAAAAACCCGCCGACAACCGAAATCAGGTTGCCGACGATAATACCTGGTTTTGTTACTTGCAGGTATGGCTTAATCATGAACTGCCTTTAACCTAACACCATGTTTGCGTTGAGGCTCCACATAATCCAGATGGAAAGACCTACCAGCAATACAATCACAATAGCAGTGAAGATAAATGAAATCAGATTCCAGCGTTCTTCAGGATTACTGCCCAGATGCAAAAAGCATACCAGCTGAACAATAAGCTGCAAAACGGCAGTAATGACAATCACAGCAAACAGAGTTTGTTTGTCAGCGGACTGATTCATTACCATCATAAATGGAATCAGAGTTAAAACTACAGACAGGATAAACCCGATAATGTAGTTTTTAGCACTGCCATGTTGTGGGATATGGTCTTGATGGTTTGACTGACTCATAACGCTACCCCCATCAGATATACAATTGAGAACACGCAAATCCACACGATGTCCAGAAAGTGCCAGAACAGGCTCAGGCAGTTGATGCGCATGCGGTTAACACTGGTAAGACCGCGTGAAGCTACCTGAATCATCATTACAGCCATCCAGATTAAACCAGCAGTAACGTGCAGACCGTGGGTGCCGACCAGAGCAAAAAAGCCAGAAAGATAACCACTGCGGTCAGGACCCATACCACTTGTAATCAGGTGATGAAATTCATACAGCTCCATCCCGATGAAGCATGCACCGAATACAAAAGTAATCACCAGCCATAATAAAACCTGACTCTGATTATTGCGATTCATTGCCAGCACGGCAAAGCCGTAAGTAATGGAACTCAATAAAAGAGCAAAAGTTTCTACCAGCACAAAAGGCAGCTCGAAAATGTCTTTGCCGCTTGGACCACCTGCTGTGCCCGGCAGGAGCACGATATAGGTGGCAAACAGACAGGAGAACAAAATCAAGTCACTCATCAGGTAAATCCAGAACCCGAATACCTTCAGTGAACCGTTGTCGTGGTGAGCGTGCTCATGCGCACTACCGTGAATCAAGGTTTCAGTTGACATTATTTCAGTCCTGCTTTAGTTAATTCATTAAAACGTTTGCTTTCAATAGCTTCGATTTCAGCAACCGGAACGTAGTAATCCACATCCGTGTCAAAGCTCTTGACAATAATGCTGATAATCATGCCGGCAAAGCCAACGATAGCCATCCACCAGATATGCCAGATCAGGGCAAAGCCGCAAATCATTGAGAACACTGCAATCACCAGACCGGCAGCAGTATTTTTCGGCATATGAATTTCTTCATATTTGGCTGGTTTCTTGTAAGCAATACCTTTTTCTTTCTCATCCCAGAATGCATCACGGCTTTCAACCTGTGGCTGCACAGCGAAATTATAGAAAGGTACAGGGGAAGAAGTAGACCATTCCAGAGTACGACCATCCCACGGATCACCCGTAACATCAAGGTTTTCCTTACGATGCAGGCAGGAAACTACAACTTGAATCACCATGCATACTACGCCCAGAGCGATAATGGCAGCACCACTGGCAGCAACACACAGCAAATTATGGTAAGCCGGATCAATGTGCTGACTCAGACGGCGGGTCATACCCATGAAGCCCAGTGCATATAAAGGCATGAATGCTACAAAGAAGCCGATAAACCAGCACCAGAAAGCCCGTTTGCCCCATTTTTCATCCAGCTTAAAGCCAAATGCTTTCGGGAACCAGTAGTTAAGTGCTGCAAACAATCCAAACACTACACCACCGATAATGGTGTTATGGAAGTGAGCGACTAAGAACAGACTGCCATGCAGTACAAAGTCCGCACCCGGTACAGCAAGCAGTACACCGGTCATACCACCTACAGAGAATGTAATGATAAAGCCTACAGTCCACAGCATCGGCACATGGAAGGAAATACGACCTTCATACATGGTAAACAGCCAGTTGAAGATTTTTACCCCGGTCGGGATAGAAATAATCATGGTTGCGATACCGAAGAATGCGTTGACATTGGCACCTGAACCCATGGTAAAGAAGTGGTGCAGCCATACGATGAAAGACAATATGGTGATACACACAGTTGCCCATACCATTGAAGTATAGCCAAACATGGTCTTGCGTGCGAATGTAGCTGTAACTTCTGAATACACACCAAAGATTGGCAGTATCAAAATATATACTTCCGGATGACCCCATGCCCAGATCAGGTTGATGTACATCATCATGTTACCGCCCAGTTCATTAGTAAAGAAGTGGGTGCCGAGGTAACGGTCTAATGTCAGCATGGCAACAGAGGCTGTCAGGATAGGGAAGGAAGTCAGAATCAGAATATTGCTACAGAAAGATGCCCAGCAGAAAATAGGCATTTTCATCATAGTCATGCCCGGGGCACGCATTTTCAGGATAGTAGCAATAAAGTTAACAGCACTAACTGTTGTCCCGATACCTGATATCTGCAAACTCCATATCCAGTAATCAACACCTACCCCCGGACTGAATTCCAGACCAGACAGCGGCGGATAGGACAACCAGCCGGTTTGTGCAAATTCACCGATTCCCAGTGATAAGTTAACCAGTACCACACTTACAGCAGTAAACCAGAAACCCAGATTATTCAGGAATGGGTAGGCCACATCGCGCGCACCCAGTTGCAGCGGGATGACAAAGTTCATCAAGCCGATTACAAAAGGCATGGCAACAAAGAAAATCATGATTACACCGTGAGCGGTGAAAATCTGATCGTAGTGATGTGGTGGCAAAAAGCCGTCACTGGTACCTGATGAGGCTAAAACCTGCTGACTACGCATCATCACTGCATCGGCAAAACCACGAACCAGCATCACAATAGCGACAATGATATACATGATACCGATGCGTTTGTGGTCAACTGTAGTAAACCATTCTTTCCACAGATAGCCCCATTTATGAAAATACGTAATTGCACCTACCAGCGCCAGACCAATGACGATGATAGCTGTAATCGTTACCATGACAATCGGTTCATGGAACGGTATCGCATCTAAAGATAATTTTCCGAACATTGTTTATTTCCTCGCAAGCTTACTCAGCACTGCTGGCTGCACTGGCCTGTAGAGCAGCAGGCATATTGTGATTGGCAAATTTAGCAATCACGTTGCCGTACAAACCCGGATTTGCGCTGGAGAAATATTCCACTTTATGGAATTGACTAGGCGCAGCCAGTTTGTTGAATGAAGCCATGTCATTAAGTGTATTGGGCGACTGTTTCACCTTATCCACCCACTGATTGAAGCTGGCTTCATCCGGTGTCGCAATGGCAGTAAATTTCATGCCAGAGAAACCGGCACCGCTGTAGCTGGATGAAATACCTTTGTATTCACCTGCTGTATCAGCAACCAGATGTAATTTGGTTTGCATACCAGCCATAGCATAAATCTGGCTACCCAGCTGCGGAATAAAGAATGAATTCATCACTGTATTGGAAGTGATTCTGAATTCCACCGGGGTATCTTTCGGAAAAGCAATTTCATTAACAGTGGCAATACCCTGTTCAGGATAAATAAACAGCCATTTCCAGTCTAATGAAATTACTTCGATTACCACCGGTTTTTTATCACTTTCCAGCGGACGATAGGGATCCAGAGAGTGAGTGGTTTTCCATGTGATTGTTCCCAGAATGAGAATAATCAGGATAGGAATACCCCAAACTACGGCTTCGAGTTTGTTGGAATGCGCCCATTTCGGTGAGTATTTGGCATTACTACCCTCTCTGTATTTCAGAGAGAATAAAACTGCCATGATAATCACCGGAATTACGACTATCAACATCAAGCCTAAGGCTGTCAGTATCAGTGTGCGTTCTTCCTGACCTATATGGCCTTTAGGGTTTAGCAGAGCTGCATCACAGCCGCTTAAAAAAAGCGAACCGATCAGCATCGTCAATACTATCCCTGAGAGCTTACTTAATTTCATGTAACGACCTCAACATTACGGGAAACACGATTAACGTTTGTAAAAAACGGGTGCTACTATTTTAAGACAATGTTGCTGAACTGTATATTGCAGTATTCAACACATTATTAAAAAACATAGCAGAATAAATAAAAAATTTTAAATATATTTGTAATTATTTATTATATAAAACAAATATGTATATTTAAAATTACTTTATATTTGTTTGTCGTGAAGATGAGAATGCTGCTTTGATTTCCGGAAATAATCCGTTTATTAACATATAAATGTCATCATGAAAGTTTGTTTAATATTTAAATTTATCATGAATAAGCTTAAGTTTTTATTAAATTTAAAATACTGATTTATATAAATAAATATAAGATATATGTTTTGAGAAAAAATCAGTAAGCTTTTTTCTGAAAAAAAGAAGATAAATGTTAAAATTCTAAAAAGGTTAATCTGTATCAATTTTGTGTGAAATTTTTTAAAAAATAATATTTTTTAAAAAATTTCACACAATAATTATAAGCCCGATTGTTCATTTGTTGAATTTAAGGCTTTGTATTATATGATTTTTTAACAACTTATTTTGAAATAAACAAATATTCGGGTGTTGTAAAGGTATCGACTGAAATAAAATATTGATTGATTTCTTTTTGCAACATGGTTTAAATAATATAATTAAAGTAAACAATCTAATTCAAATTAGATAATTATTATCTTTATTGTTTTTATGCTTATTTTCCTTACTTGTTAACATTTGAGTAAATGTTTAGCAATTTTCATACCATTTTGCATATTTTCTGTATTGAATTCATATTTATTGTAATTTCTCAAAATAATCATTAAGTGTTTTAACTATCTGATTATCTATATTGTTAATGATATTTGTATGATGGTATAGAAGAATCAGTGATCAAATTCAAAATAAATCAGCATGCATTCAAATATAAATATATAAATGCATCAGTTTGCTTTCATACCGGCTGGGTTGTTTGCAAACTGATGCATTCCTGATGGCTATATATCTTTTTATTCTAGCTATTTTGTTGTAATTGCTGCGCTGCTTGCAAGGCAAAATAGGTCAGAATACCATCTGCACCGGCTCGTTTAAATGCAAGCAGGCTTTCTAAAATTACTTTATCAGCCTCGAGCCAGCCATTACTGATGGCTGCCTGCAGCATGGCGTACTCACCAGATACCTGATAGGCGTATGTAGGAACGCCAAATTCATCTTTAACCCGTCTGATTACATCCAGATAAGGCATACCCGGTTTAATCATTACCATATCTGCTCCTTCAGCTATATCAAGTGCTACTTCATGCAGTGCTTCATTGCTGTTAGCAGGATCCATCTGATAAGTATATTTATTACCTTTACCCAGATTACCGGCACTGCCTACCGCACTGCGAAACGGACCGTAAAAAGCTGAAGCATATTTGGCAGCATAAGACATAATCCGGGTATGAATAAAACTATTTTCTTCCAATGCTTCGCGGATAGCTCCGATACGTCCATCCATCATATCGCTTGGAGAAAGAATATCCGCACCGGCTGCTGCATGTGAAAGTGATTGTTTGATAAGCGCTTCTATCGTTTCATCATTTTTAATATAACCATTTTCATCCGGCAGGCCATCCTGTCCGTGGGTTGTATAAGGATCGAGAGCCTGATCTGCCATTACACCCAGCTCAGGAAAACGGGATTTCAGAGCACGGATAGCACGCTGAATGATACCGTTTTCATCCCATGCCGCCCGTCCGTCAGCGGTTTTGCTATCAGGATTGGGAACACCAAATAAATCCAGAACCGGTACGCCCAGTTTTAAAGCCTGTTCCGCAACTTTTAATAATTCATCAATAGATAAACGTTCTACTCCGGGCATGCTGTCAACAGGCATACGCCCAGTTTGTTCATGCACAAATACCGGCAAAATAAAATCATTGGCTGTCAGTATGGTTTCACGCATCATTCGCCGTGAAAAATCATCACGTCGCATACGCCGCATACGTGTATTAGGCATAATTCGAGGAGGAAAGTTCATAATAGTAATCCTGATTTTTAATAATTACAGCCAGCCACCTATAAGCTGGCTAAAATCACGGCCTGTAAAGCTTAGTGAAATTCGGATTGTTATTCTAAACCCTTTCAGGCAGGACTTCTAATGACATAATTCTGTACTGATTATTAATAAAAACTATTAAATTCTGGTTTGTAATTAAAAATGTATTTATAAGATGTAATTAGGAAAAAGCATAATTGCTTTTAAAGTTCCTTGTGTTTAGTATTTATTTAAAATTGATAAGCAGTAAATGTTTGAAACAAAGTCTGACTGAGTTAATTAATAGAATAATTTTTTGCTGATAGAAAAGAAAAGTGATTTTTTAATGAATTTAGCGTTCAATGCGATTATTTAGTGAAAATCAGGCTAAAACTTATACTCCACATAATAACGCTTATAACTAAGTCTAATATCTTCCATGAAAGATTTTGATTAAATAAAGGAGATAAAAATTTTGCACCATAGCCTAATGAAAAAAAGAACAGCCATGAGGCAAGCATAACTCCAAGTGTAAATAGATGAAGATTATCTTTGAATGATACCGATATCGAACCAACTAAAATCACTGTATCCAGATACACATGTGGATTTAACCATGTAAAAGTCAGACATACTCCAATAACTTTCATTAAGGAACTTTTTTCAATCAGGCTTGGTTTCAGCGCTGAATTTTGATTCAATGCAAAATAAAAACTTCGTATGCCATAAATAAATAAAAAAGTAGCACCAAAATATTTAGCATAAATAATGATTTCCGGATAGCGGTTAAGTACTTTAGCAAATCCGGCTACCCCTAAATAAATCAGAATAGTATCTGATACTGAGCAGATCAGGCATACCCAGAAAATATATTGCTGCTTTAAACCTTGCTTTAAAACAAATGCATTTTGGGCACCAATGGCTATAATTAATGAAAAGCCAAGGCCTAGTCCTGATAGTGAAGCAAACATTGAATTTAACCTATTAACCTATTGAAATGTAAAATAATTAACGCAATTTCTATTACTTGTTATATTAAAGTATATTTATAACAAGTTTATTTTATTAATAATTTTGCTGAAAGCTTTATTAATTCAATAGATACGACGGTTTTTAAAATTATTCGGAAAATGTCTGGATAAAAATAGCTTAGATGAAATCCAGCTTAGGAATAATGATTTAGATTCATTTGAAAACAGGTTATTAAGTTTTACTCAGAGGGCTGACAACTGCGTACAAAGGCAGATGGTCGGAAAGTTTTTGCCATGGCAGACCTGTTAATGGTTTTGCTTCATGTATTTCCAGATGGCGGGTAAAGATTCTGTCGAGACTTAAAATAGGCAGGCGGGCTGGAAAAGTTTTCGGCGCATGGCGATAAGCATAAAATGCATCATGCAAATTTAATTTTAAGCCTAAAGTATTGTGGGAACGCTGGCGCCAGTCGTTGAAATCACCGGCTAAAATTAATGGATTGGCCGGATCTATTTCACTTTGGATATAGTCATAAATAGTCTGATACTGTTTTATTCGGTCTGGTTCACGTAAGTTTAAATGGGCACACAGGCATACCAATGGTCGTGTCCAGTGCGGGGGCTGAATTTCACAATGTAGCAGTCCGCGCTGCTCAAAACTGTTAACACTGATGTCCAGATTATGGCAGGTTACGATCGGTAGCTGACTTAAAATAGCATTACCATGATCACGAAATTTATAACGAGCATTGCGACCATAACTGACATTATAGGCTAGTTGTTCGCCGAGTACCTGGTAATGGGGTTTTTTGGGAAAATCCGGCATATTTTCTGCCCGTTTACTATTGATTCCTTGTACTTCCTGTAAAAACAGTATGTCTGGTGCCAGCTGATGCAGTGCTGCCGCCATTTGAGGAAGCTGAACTTTTTTATTAAGTGCTGACATGCCTTTATGTATGTTATAGGAGGCAATAGTAATTTTATTCATGAAAATGGCCGGTGCTTTTAAATTACCAGTGGTGGGTTAGTTCCAGTATTGCTGAACGGTTTGATGGCGAAAATACTTTTTCCGCAGCCTGTTCAGGCGAACACCATATATAGTCTAAATGTTCGCGTGGTGACAGAAGAATAGGAGTTTCTGCTGTAATACACAGGGAAAAAATATGCTCGGTATTATGAGTAACTCCGGGAGCATAGCGATGACGCCAGTGCGGATAAATTTCGTAGATACTGGATTGCTGCCAGTTAAGAATATCATTGCTGTAAATGCCGGTTTCTTCTGCCAGTTCTCGTTTTGCAGTCTGCTCAATTGTTTCTCCCGGTTCCAGACTGCCGGTTACAGATTGCCAGAAACCCGGCTTATCTGCGCGTTCCAGTAGCAGTATCTGCCGGTTGTTATTATAAATAACAACCAGTACAGATACAGGTTGTTTATATGGTTTATTGCTGATCATGATGCTGTTGATGAGCTGAGCGATAAGATGAAACGCTTAATGCTGTGGGTAAAGGCTCTGGATAAGCTGAAGCAGTTTCTGTTTTTACTGAACTGGTTATGGTATCGCAGGCAATCGGATCTGCTTTATCATTGAGAATACGTATTTCCTGCTGCGGAAATGGAAATTCTATACCAACTTCTTTAAAACGATTCCAGATTTCCAGCAAAATTGTAGAATTGATACTTAGAAAACCATTTTCCGGATCACGAATCCAGTAATTAACATACAGATTAATGCCGGAATCAGCAAAGCCGGTAACATAACTGTTTGGTTTAGGATCATCGCATACTCTTGCCTGTTTGGCTGCTGCCTCTTTTAGTATTTCCAGAGCCTGAGGCAGATCAGTATTGTAGGCTACCTGTAAGGTCAGGTTGTTGGACATGATTTTACTGGAATAAGAATCATTGATAACTGTATTGGAAACAAAAGTATCATTCGGAATCAGGGCTTCTGAGCCGTCACTGCTGCGTAGTACTACAAAGCGGGCAGTTATCTTGGTTACATAGCCGGTGAAATTATTAATATTCAGTCTGTCACCAGGACGCACGGAATGGTCTGCCAGAATGATAAAACCGGATACATAGTTGCTGGCAATTTTCTGTAAGCCCAAGCCAAGACCAACACCCAGAGCACCGCCAAAAACAGAGAGAATAGTTAAGTTAATTCCTACCATTGGCAGGGCAATCAGTACGGCAACTACAACCAGTAATGTTTTGACAATTTTTACCAGTACATAACGCAGATTGACGTCGAGTTTTTCTGCTTTAAGAATGCGTCTTTCGGTAAATCGGGACAGCCACATGGCAATAATGATGGCAATCCCGACAATAATACTGCCGGTAATGACGGTATACAGGCTCAGACTGGTTGAGCCTATGGGCAGAGCCAGTGACTTGAGCAGGCGGACAATAAAGGTATCCAGACTGGTGAGCCATAGAATAAAACATACCCATAGGAATGTGGATAGTGAGCGCTCATAATGCTCATTAAAACGGTTATTCGGGATTGCGTTGTGCAATACGGCCATAATGATGCGAATCATCAGTAACCAGCGCGCGGTAAATGTGGTTATTTGCAGCCATAATACTGATTCGCCTGTACAGGCCCTCCAGATAATCATTGCGATAATAGTGCAGATAAATAGCAATACAGGCCATAGCAGGCGTGTAAACAGGTGGTACAGAAACGGAAATTTAATGTTGTTCTGGTTTTCAGTACGTTTGGATACGGCCGACAGCATTTGCAGGCTGAGCCAATAAGTACCAATCATAATCACCACTGCACAGGCCAGTTCCAGCCAGCCGGTAGTGGTTTTTAAACTATGTACTATCAGGCGTGCCAGAAATTCTTTGCGGGCAAACATGGAGTCAAAGTAGTTATTCATGGTAGGGCAAAGAAAAAATTTTAAAATTGACCTAATAGTAGGCGTTTTAATAGGTTTCTGTAAACTGTCGTTATTAAAATTATCAAATATAGATAACTAAGCTGTGCATATGATAGTGGTGAATAATACTTCTAAGAATGATGGTTTATTTAAAATTGTTCATAAAAACATATTTTTGTTGTGATTTTAATAAATCAGCTTAAGCAGGCAACTTATTATTTGATTCTGAATACAAAGATGCTTATAATAGTCGGTTTTCCAACCTTGCCCTTTGCACTTTCGCATGGTAAAGGGATCGATTAGCCACAAGGAGTACTCATGCGTCATTATGAAATCGTGTTCATTGTCCATCCGGATCAAAGCGAACAGGTCGGTGCTATGGTTGAACGTTACAAAACCATGATTACCGAAGCTAACGGTAAAATTCACCGTCTGGAAGATTGGGGCCGCCGTCAGCTGGCTTACCCGATCAATAAAATTCATAAAGCACACTACGTGTTAATGAATATTGAAACCACACCTGAAGTGATTGACGAAATTGAAACAGCATTCCGCTTTAATGATGCTGTATTGCGTCATCTGACTGTAAAAATGGACGCAGCAGTAACTGAAGCTTCTCCAATGATGAAAGACGAGAAGTCTAAAAATCTGTTAGCCGGTAACAGCACTGAAACTGCTTCAGAAGAAGCAGCTGAAGCCTGATTAATTTACTGAGGCCGGTTTGCTGAATCAAATATGCCTGTGTGCACAGATTAAAAGTCTGGACAATTTACGCTATACGCCAGCCGGTTTGCCGGTTCTGACCATGTGGCTTACCCATGAGTCATGGCAAACGGAACTGCAGCAGCAGTATCTGGCAAAAGTGGAAATTCAGGCGAAAGCACTGGGCAATTTGGCTGAAAACTGGTCGTATCAGCCGGGAAATATGGTCGAAGTCAGCGGATTTCTCAGCCAGAAAGGTATATACCACTCCCGTCCGGTACTGCATATCCAACAAATTCGTGAATATAAAGGTTAAACGACATGGCTCGTCAATCATTCAAACGTAGAAAATTTTGCCGCTTTACTGCGGAAGGTATCAAACAAGTAGACTATAAAGCAGTTGATTTGTTAAAAGATTTTATTACTGAAAATGGTAAAATCATTCCGGCACGCATTACCGGAACCAAAGCACATTACCAGCGTCAGCTGTCTACAGCGGTAAAACGTGCCCGTTTTCTGGCTTTGCTGCCTTACACCGATCAACATAAATAATAAGGAAGAGTTATTATGCAGATTATTTTGTTAGAAAAAGTCGGTGGCCTGGGCAATCTGGGTGATCTGGTTAATGTAAAAAATGGCTATGCCCGTAACTTTTTGATTCCTCAGGGTAAGGCTCAGCGTGCTAATGCTGCCAATCTGGCTGCATTTGAAGAAAAACGTGCTGAATATGAAGCACATCAGGCTGCTGTTCTTGCTGATGCTGAAGCACGTAAACTGAAACTGGATGGTCAGAACATCAGTGTAGCGCAAAAAGCTGGTGTTGATGGTCGTCTGTTTGGTTCTGTAACGACTCATGATATTGCAGAAGCTATTAAAACTGCTATTGGTGTTGAAGTAGTTAAAGCTAATGTGCGTTTGCCTAATGGTCCTTTGAAAGCCATTGGTGAATATGAAATCGAAGTAGCTCTGCACAGTGATGCTGTTGCTGCTATCACAGTAACTGTTGTAGCTGCTGCAGAATAAATATAACTGACACACATCAGGAAAGCGTAAGCTGTTCGGGTTAATCCGGACAGCTTTTTTGTTATTGATGGTAAAATTAGTTTAAACTGTGCATGAAGCATATGCTAGGAACCATAATAATGAAATTAGTCAGGATGATAAGTGCAGCTTTGTTTCTGTCTGCTTGTCAAAGTACCCATCCAATTCAGGAAAAACCACTTCAGCCTACTGCTACAACCAGTGTATCGTCACCAGCTGATAATAAAGTGTTTGCTTTGACGGACAGTGGAATAGATTTACTGAAACGTAATGATGTAAATCGTTTTATTGATTTTGAAGTTAAGCGGGGACAATATAGCAGGGCTCAATTGGAAAATTTTTTCCGGCAGGTAAGCTACCGGCCAAGTATTGTTCGTGGTATGGATAAACCGGGAACATCCTTACCGTGGTATACATTTGTACAGAATAATGCCAATAATGTTCGTATTAATACCGGAAATATCTTCTGGAAAAATAACACCGGAATAATTCAGGCAGTATCAAAACGTTATGGAGTAGCGCCGCAATTGCTGGTGGCGATTGTTGGGATTGAAACCAATTACGGCAATACTATGGGCTCATATCGGGTTGCTGATGCACTGACAACATTGGGCTATCACTATCCACGGCGGGCTGAATATTTTCAGCGTGAGCTATCTGAATTTTTGCAACTGGCTTATGAAGAAAAGCAGGATCCATTAAGCTTTAAGGGCAGCTTTGCCGGGGCAATGGGTATGCCACAGTTCATGCCATCCAGTTTTCGCCAGTTTGCCGTTGACTGGGATGGTGACGGACATCGGGATATCTGGCGTAATTCCGGTGATACACTGGCCTCAGTGGCCAATTATATGAAACAGCATGGCTGGCAGTCCGGAGCGCCGATTGCCGTTCCGGTAAATATGCAGCCAACACCGCGATTACAGCAAATCATTGATGAACCTACTTCGCTTAAATACACCGCAGGTCAGTTGCGTCAGTTAGGCGTAATCATTCCCGTGCAGATTAAAGATCAGGAAAAGGGTATTTTATATCGTCTGGAAAGATCTCCCGGCGAATATGATTACTGGTTTGGTCTGAATAATTTCTACACTATCTGGCAATATAATCATAGCCGGCATTATGTGGCAGCCGTTCGTCAGATTGCGAATAATCTGGCAGATGCCAATGCTAATTTATAAATGAGTATTCATTTGCAATCATCAGCCATCTTGTTATACAGATGGCTTTTATCTTGCTATGGTAAGTAGTGATTGATTAAAATAATTATTAAAAAATTTAAATAAAGATGAAACTAATCTGGTGTAATTCTTACCTACATTAATATTGCAGGATATTCAATTAAACCATAGTCAGATTTATCATTGAAATGAAGATGAATGTCTGATTAATTATTATTAAATTAGTTATAATAGAAGATATTAATATTAATTTATGTGTTCAAATAAGTTTTTATCTTTCATTGCAGATAACTCCGATTTAAAATTTATCTAAGTATGGCTATTCGTGTTTATTAGATAATGAGTAATCTAGTGATTTACCTGCATTTCCTCGATAACACTTTCTATAATCTGATAAGCCAGTTTAGCTGCATCTAATTTTTGATTGATAGAATTTTGATCATCATTATCAGGATTATTCTTATAATTAATTGTAAAAGAGTATAAGTAGGAAACTTTCCAATTATTAGTAAAATCATGAGTTATATAGCATTTTAAATCATAATCAGTCGGGCAATTAATAACAAGAGGTTCCGTTACAGATGGTAACCAACCGGGATTGGGAACGGTTATGACATTATAGTAGTGATCAAAAAACTTAAACATTTGTACTTGATTATCAAATTTTAAATTTTCAATCAATTCAGTGTGATGATTCACTATTTCATAATTTAATTTTTCTTCTTTAGTATAAATATATTTATTATTCAGATCGTCTTGAAATTGTTGCCATGGACTTTTAGTATTCTTATCTTTTTTTATCAGTTCGAATTCAAGCCATTCAAATTTTATTTGTCTGGTTGCCGGATTTTCGCAATAGCTGGCCATTTTTTTTGAAACCGGATGTTGGCATAAAGTATTTAAATCAATATTTATTTTACCAATGGAGTCGATTAAAGTTGGTTGAGAAGCTGAAAATTGCCTGCAAAAATTCTTTTCAGCAATATTAAAAATATAATCTTCTAACTTAGGAGCAAGGCTTCTAATCCAAAATGATGGATATTTGGAGATCGGGTAAATACGTAAGTTAATATCTTCTGATAAAGCCACTAATCGGCCATTTTGTTTGCATTCACTGTCTGGACGGTTTTGCCAGTATTCTATTAACGCCGGAGCAACAAGATAGGCTGGCCAGAAAAAGGTACATAAGAATGGCAAAACAATATAAACAATAACAGAATAAAATTTTTGCTTAATGCCTTGAAAATGAGCCGTGAAGGACTGACAGTAGCGAAGAATAACTGGAAAAAGTGCTCCTGTTATTGAAAATAAAAAAACATAGAAGTCAGCAAATATCAGGCTGAAAACTAACCATCCGGCAATAATAATGGCAAAGCCTATTTTGATAAATTTATAAATTTTTCCATAAACAATTATCAGGGTAGGAAGAAAAACGATGTAGAAAAAAGGCAGTATAAATATCCATACAAAAACATAACTATCAGTGTGATAATAAGGATGATCCATGTACAGGCTCACTAAAAATATCTTTTTAAAATTATATTGACCCTGTTATTAATATAAATTAATTATTTTATTTAAAACAAATAATATTGATATATTGTGTATTTATATCAAATTATTGGTAGGTTAATTTGTAAATATGAACTCTTTTGACAAGGATAAATAAATTTCTGGTAATTTTTTTACTCATCCAGATGCTTAGATTAAGAGTAAAAATATTTAATATTGGAATAATGTGATTGTTAAACGCAGCTGCTCAAGTAATGTTATATATTTCATAAATTAAGATTGATTTATAATTAAGCATACAGACTAAGTGCGTGGTTACATGTATTCAGATAGTTTTTCATGTAGCAAATGACTTTTTATTTCTTTTTGTTTTTATTTTCGCGTAGTTATATTTACTAAGAGCGATTTGTGTAAAATATTTGTACTTTAATTTATTATTGATGATTTAAGCATATTAAATATATATTCTGTAATTTTAACTATTTAAAGTAATAACAACAGATGTTAAAGCAAGTTGAGGTTGTTTCATCTGATTGTTTCACCTGGTTTGTGGCTTTGGTATAACCTTTTATGCTGGTTTTTAGTTACAATAAAGTGCTTGTTTAGATTGCACTGAACAAGATTTATTTTGCCTTTAAGTTTTGCTGTGGCTGGCAGTTGCGGATGGTTATGACTTATCAAGTATTGGCACGAAAATGGCGACCAAAAAAGTTTGCCGATTTAGTAGGACAGGAGCATGTAGTCAGGGCGTTGTTAAATGCGCTTGATAAAGGACGTTTGCATCATGCTTATATGCTTACGGGGACTCGGGGTGTAGGTAAAACCACCATTGCCCGTATTCTGGCCAAAAGCCTGAATTGCCAGCATACTGAACATGGTGAGCCATGTAACCAATGTGATTCTTGTCGCCAGATTGATGCCGGCCGTTTTGTTGATGTGCTGGAAATTGATGCTGCTTCCAATACAGGAATTGATAATATCCGCGAAGTACTCGAAAACGCACAATATGCGCCAACGATGGGGCAGTATAAAGTCTATATCATCGACGAAGTGCACATGTTGTCGAAAAGTGCTTTTAATGCCATGCTCAAAACTTTAGAAGAGCCGCCTGAACATGTGAAATTTATTCTGGCGACAACAGATCCGCAGAAAGTACCGATTACGGTTTTAAGCCGGTGTCTGCAATTTGTCTTGCGCAATCTGAATAGTACTCAGGTACATGATCATCTGGTTTATGTATTACAGCAGGAACAAATTGCTTATGAAGATCCGGCATTATGGCTGTTAGGCCGGGCTGCTGCCGGCTCAATGCGTGATGCACTCAGTTTGCTTGATCAGGCTATTGCCATTGGTTCAGGAAAGGTGACTGAATCTGATGTGCGGAATATGATTGGTGCGGTTGATAAAAGTTATTTGTATGCGCTTTTGGAAGCCTTGGCTGTACGGGATGGTCAGGCATTACTGGCTAAAGCGGAGGAAATGGCCAGTTGCGCGGTAGGATTTGATAGTGCGTTAACTGAGCTGGCTCTGTTATTACAGCGTTTAACAATACTGCAATCTGTTCCGTCAGTCGGCGCTGATGATCCTGAGTATGCGGCTTTAACCCGTTTTGCGGGTTTGTTTTCAGGAGAGCAGATTCAATTATATTATCAGTGTGTATTACGAGGTAAGGCAGATTTGCCGCTTGCTCCGGATGAGAAAGCCGGGTTTGTCATGACCTTATTGCGGATGCTTGCATTTGCACCTCTGGCTGCACTGAATGCACAACGTTTGCATGGACAAATCGACGGTACACAGTTGCATAATGTGTCAGTAAATAATAAGCAGATGGATAATATACCAACTGTTTCTGAAGAAAATAGTCCAGTTTCAGTATCTGAAGCACTGTCAGAGACAGCATCTGATGCAACTACTGAAGTACCGGTAACATTAGAAACTGAAATAATCGAAAAAAAATCTTCGTCGATAACAGTTGCTGATAGCAAGATATTAAATGATTCTTCACCTGCTTTGCAGGAATCTCAGTCTGTAACGATTAGCGATGAGCCTCCGCCACCCTGGGAAACAGGTGTTGATGACATATCCTGCAGGGCTGTGAGTGTGTTTGAGTCTATAGAATCAGTCAATGCAAATGCGGTAGAAAAGTATGATAAAAATACGGATATATCCGCAGAAAAGCCCAGAGATGATCAGAATTTATCTCTGGTAAAAAAGGCTTTTCCGCCATTGACGGCAGAGAACTGGCCGGAAATTTTAACTATGCTGGCACATCGTCTCGGTGCAGTACAGTTGTTCAGTCAGCATACGGCGATTGTTGCTTATGATGAAAATAGTGGTGATTTAACTATTGCTCTGGCTGAGCAGGGTGAGCCGACAGCCAATCGTGAGTTACTAAACCGGCTGGCTGAATCGTTGTCAGAAGTTTATCAACGGCCGATACATCTGCATACCTGTAGCTGGCAGGAACAGAGTATGCCGGAAACACCGCAAATGCGTCAGCAGCGATTACATGCAGAACAACAGCAGCAGGCAAAGACAGTGTTAGAAGCCCAGCCCGCTGTAAAAATGCTGATGGAAACTTTTAATGCAGAATGGATACCGGAAAGTTTACATCTGGATAAAGAATAATTGCCATTATTTGTTTAATTTTTTCTCTCTATTTAATTGACGTGTAAGGAAGATATTATGTTTGGAAAAGCAGGTTTGGGTGGTTTGATGAAGCAGGCGCAACAGATGCAGGAACGTATGAAAAAGGCGCAGGCTGATCTGGCTAATGTAGAGGTGGAAGGTGAATCTGGGGCTGGTATGGTTAAGGTAACCATGAATTGTCACTATGGAGTAAAACGTATCCATATTGATGACAGTTTGCTTGCAGATGCTGCTGATGACAAAGAGATGCTGGAAGATTTGATTGCAGCTGCGGTTAATGATGCCGTACGTAAAGCTGAATCAACTTCTTCAGAACGTATGAGTCAGTTTACTCAGGGTATGAATTTACCAGCAGGTATGGGAGATTTATTTAAATAATTACGCCAATAAAAAAGGGTAACGGTTACGTTACCCTTTTTTATTGTTTTTAGTTTAAGTTGTTATCATTAAAACCTTTGTTATCTGCTTAGTAATGAAACTAAGCAGATAAAATGTTATATTAAAGTTCAGAAGTCAGTATGATAAGTGATCCGGATTAGTCTGATGGTAATCTTACATGGTATACAAATGTCAGGTTGGGTAAGGTGAAGATATTTGGTCTGAGTTGGTAAAGCCAGTTCCGTTTCTTCCGGCCTGATGAGAGCTTAAATACATGAGAACTATATATAAAATAATCTATAGTTTTTATGGAATAGATTCGGGCAGTCAATCAGTGAAAACGGGCTGGTTTTATATATGACTTAAGAGTTTGTTACAGGTAAATAATGAGTACAAAACAAGTGGACGCATTTAGCCGCTTAACCAATGCATTAAAAGTATTGCCTAATGTTGGTCCTAAAACAGCGCAGCGCATGGCTTATGAATTATTACAGCACCAGCGTCAGGGCGCAGAAGAGCTGGTGGAAGCAATTCAAGCTGCTTTATTACAGGTACAGCATTGTCGTTTATGTAATACTTTTTGTGAAGGTGAATTGTGTGCAATTTGTTCTGATGAGCAGCGTGACACCAGGCGATTAATGATAGTACAAATGCCGGTAGATGTAGCCAGTATGGAATCAGCACATTGCCATGATGGTATGTATTTTGTATTGATGGGACAGGTTAGTCCGGCTCAGGGAGCAGATTTGCAGGCCATTGCTTTGGATAAACTGGTAACGCGATTACAGCATCATGAAGTAGATGAGATTATTATTGCTACCAATTTTACTGCTGAAGGAGATGCTACTGCGTATGTGTTGGCACAATTACTGGCTGAGTTTCCGGCAAAAGTTACGCGTCTGGCGCGAGGTATGCCACTCGGAGCAGAACTGGAATACATAGATGCGGGTACTCTGGCTCAGGCTGTTTATGAACGCCGTAATGTAAAGTAAACAGTATAATTTACAGATAAAATCGGCTTAATGGCAGAATGGAGAATAAAAATATCACTAGGAAAGATTAAGCCCGTTACAGATTCATTTAAAAAATTAGACAGAGTAATTTTAGCAATTACTCTGTCTGTTGTTTTGTGGTTGTATTTCTGATTTATTTATCAGGCGGTGGCGGATTCGCTTAGAAATAGCTGATAAGCGGCATTGTGAGTTTGTTCCTGATAGATATAACCCACATTATCCAGAAATGCATAGAATTTTACTGCATCAGCCGGTGGAATATTCAAACCAACCAGTACGCGACCGAAATCGGCTCCATGATTGCGATAATGGAACAAAGTAATGTTCCAGTCGGATTGCATATGTATCAGAAAACGTCTCAGAGCACCCGGTCGCTCAGGAAATTCAAAACTAATCAGACGCTCATTAGCAACTTTGCTGGTACGACCACCTACCATATATCGGATATGCAGTTTGGCCATTTCGTTATGGGTGAGATCTAGAGCCGGTAAACCATTGTTGTTCAGTTCCTGTACGATAGTCTGTAAATCAGCAGTATCATTGCTTTGAATACCAACAAATATATGGGCTTTCTGGTCATCACCATAGCGATAATTGAATTCGGTAATATTTCTGTTACCGATTAAATCAATGAAAAAACGAAAGCTACCGGGTTTTTCCGGGATGGTTACCGCAAAAATTCCTTCATGTCCCTCTGTCAGTTCACAGCGTTCAGAGACGTGGCGCAGTTGATGGAAATTCATATTTGCACCGCTGGTTACTGCGATTAGATTTTGATGCTGACATTGATTCCGGGCAATATAGGCTTTTAATCCGGCAAGAGCCAGTGCACCGGAGGTTTCAGTAATACTGCGGGTATCATCGAAAATGTCTTTAATTGCTGCACAAATACTATCGGTATCTACAATAATAATGTCATCCAGTAAGTCTTTGCATAGTGTGAATGTTTCTTCACCTACCAGTTTAACTGCAGTACCATCCGCAAACAAACCTACTTCTTTAAGTTCTATGCGTTTGCCAGCAGCAATAGATTGCTTCATAGCACAGGCATCTTCAGTTTCTACGCCGATTACTTTGACCTCCGGACGTACATTTTTAATGTACGCTGCCACTCCTGCAGCCAGCCCGCCGCCGCCAATAGCAACAAATACAGCATCAATAGGTTTTGGGTGCTGGCGTAATATTTCCATACCGATGGTACCCTGTCCGGCAATGACATCCGGATCATCAAATGGTGGAATATATGTGAGGCCACTTTGGGCAACCAGCTGCATGGCATGGTTGTAGGCATCATTGTAGGACTCACCGGCCAGTACTACTTTGCCACCGCGTTTTTTTACAGCATCGATTTTAATTTGTGGTGTGGTCTGAGGCATAACGATAGTTGCTTCACAACCCAGTTTTTGTGCTGAAAGCGCTACGCCCTGAGCATGATTGCCAGCCGAGGCCGTGATGACACCTTTTTCCAGGGCATTTTTATCCAGCTTGGCCATTTTGTTATAGGCCCCGCGGATTTTGAAAGAGAATACTGGTTGTAAATCCTCCCGTTTCAGCCAGATGTGATTGTTGAGTCGATCTGACAGATTAGCAGCATAATCCAAGGGTGTTTCAATGGCCACATCATATACTGCGGCAGTAAGAATGCGGGTAAGGTAGTTTGTGTGATTGTTCATAATGTAGAATGAAATAACTGATTTTATTTTGCAGATTATCTGCTTAACTGAATTAATCAAAAATTAACGATAACGCGGCTGTTTTTTTTATGCAAGTAAATTTGCCAATATTGCTTCTCTTGTGCAGACTACTGTTTATAATAAGCGGTTATGGAAATGATTAATTGCGGTTAATTCAGATTTAAATTAGATAATAGAAATGATGAGAAATTTTTTTCGCTGGCTCGTTACAGCTTTACTGATGTGCATTTTATTACCGGCACATGCTGTAACTATGCCTGAAATTAATGCTGCTGCATATGCAGTGGCAGATCAGCAAAGTGATACAGTTCTGGCTAGCCGTGATAAAGATGCCCGGATTGAACCTGCTGCACTGACAAAGCTAATGACAGCTTATCTGGTATTAGATGCTTTGCATACGGGTAAACTGAAAGCGCAGCAACCGCTGAAAGTTTCCGCTACCGGCTGGCAGGTAGATGGTAGCCGGATGTTTTTACAGCAGGGTGTTCCGGTAAATGTGGAAACGGTTGTGCAGGGTATGCTGGTTATCTCAGCTAACGATGCAGCAATTACGCTGGCTGAAGCTGTGAGCGGAAACGAAAAAGCTTTTGTGCGCAAGATGAACGCTGAGGCGCAAAAAATGGGACTGACAAATACCAATTTTGTCAATTGCACCGGATTACCGGCAGAGGGACAATATAGCAGTGTGGGGGATCTGCTGCTGCTGGCTCAGGCTTTGGTGCGCGATTTTCCGCAATATCAGAGCTGGTTTGCTAAAAAATCTTTTGCTTATAATGGTGTTACTCAGTTAAACCGTAATTTGCTCCTATTCAGAGATGATCAGGTAGATGGTCTGGCAGTCGGCTATACTATACATGGTGGTTACAATCTGGTTGTAAGCAGTAAACGCAATGAACGCAAAATTGTAGCTGTACTTGTAGGAGCTGACAGTAGTGAGGCCAGAGCAGCAGAGGGAAGTAAATTATTAAGCTGGGCTCTGACTAATTTTAATACGGTCAGATTATATCCGGCCGGACATAAAGTAAGTGATATCACTGTTTATAAAGGTGCACACAGGAAAGTAGCAGCAGGTTTTTTAGGTGATGCTTATGTCACTTTGCCTTCTGGTAGTGCTAAACAATTATCTGTAGAGCTGGAGGCTGTTCAACCAGTGGTAGCTCCGGTGTATAAAGGCCAGAATATCGGAACTTTAAAATTGCTCTCAGGTAAACAGGAAATTGCCCGACAGAATGTTGTGGCACTGGAAAATGTGGGTGAAGCAAGCGGGTTTGGTCGTTGGCTGGATGGTATCGCCATGTGGTGGCATAACCTTTTTAACTGATAAAGCCGGCTGCTTTTTGAGAGATAAGCATTTATCTAAGCGGCTAATTAATCAGTTTAAAGGTAATATGTGCTGAATTGATTGATTTGTTTTAAAAATAAACCCATCAGCTGATGGGTTTATTTTTAATTTCAGTTATTCATATGGATGACGGAGCAGAATAGTTTCTTCTCGATCAGGACCTGTAGAAATCATGGCAATCGGAGCACCGCAAATTTCTTCAATACGTTTCAGATAGGCTTTAGCATTGTCTGGTAGTGCATCGTATGATTTCAGACCAAAAGTGCTTTCCTGCCAGCCCGGCATTGTTTCATAAATAGGCGTACAGGCAGAAACGGCGTCGGAACCACAAGGCAAAATATCTATTTTTTGCCCGTTATAATCATAACCGATACAAATATTAATGCTATCCATGCCGTCCATAACGTCCAGTTTAGTTAAACATAAGCCGGAAATACCATTTACCTGGATAGACCGTTTCATCAGAGCAGCATCAAACCAGCCGCAGCGGCGCGGACGTCCGGTTACTGCACCAAATTCATTGCCGCGTTCTGCCAGACCTTCACCCACGCTATCGAAAAGTTCGGTCGGGAATGGTCCGGAACCAACTCGTGTTGTGTATGCTTTGACAATACCCAGTACGTAATCAAGTTTAGTCGGTCCTACACCAGAACCGACAGCTGCCGCTCCGGCAATGCAGTTAGAGGAGGTGACGAAAGGATAGGTACCGTAATCAATATCAAGGAAAGTACCCTGAGCACCTTCGAACAGCAAGGATTCACCACGGGCATTCATGTCGTTCAGTTCACGGGAAACATCTCCGACCATTGGTTTTATCTGATCGGCCAGTTCCAGAGTCTGCTGGTAAATTTTTTCAGCATCAAGTGCTTCCTGACCATACAGGCCGGTAAGCTGGCAGTTATAAATGGCTACTGCATCTTTAATTTTCTGCTGTAAAACATCAGGATGGAATAAATCCATAATACGAACTGCACGCCGGGCAATCTTGTCTTCATATGCAGGTCCGATACCGCGACCGGTCGTACCGATTTTCTTATCGCCTTTAGCTGCTTCACGGGCATGATCCAGAGCGATATGATAGGGAAGAATTAAGGGACAGGTCGGTGCAATAGTTAATTGTTTGATTACATCAATACCAGCCTGCTGTAATTCAGCCATTTCGCTAAGCAGAGCTTCTGGTGATACGACAACGCCAGAACCAATAAAACAACGTTTACCTGTATGTAAAATACCACTGGGAATCAGGCGCAAAACAGTTTTTTTGCCATTGACCACCAGAGTATGCCCTGCATTATGTCCGCCCTGATAACGTACCACGCCGGAGGCACGTTCAGTCAGCCAGTCTACAATTTTACCTTTGCCTTCATCACCCCACTGGGTGCCGACAACAACGACGTTTTTTGCCATATGGTTTTACCTGCTCATACTAAGGGTTAATTATTGCTACAAAGGAATCAGCTGCCAATGTTGGTTTTGCCATACCAGCTGGCGGTCACATCCTCTGATATCGTTACATTCGGGAGTGTAATCAATAATGACACACTCACCGGCTGAACGCAGTTGCTCTATTTCGGTTTTTGCAGCAGAGGCATCTTGTACGCTGACTTTTATGCCGCGCAGTTTTTCTACCGGAGGCAGATGCCCGATTAAATCACGTAAATCAAAACTAAAGCCGGAAGCAGGGCGGTTACGGCCAAAATATTTACCCAGACCATTATAACGTCCGCCTCGTGCCAGTGCGTCCGGCCAGTCTTCGCTATAGGCGGCAAACAGCAATCCGGTATGGTAGTTGTCTACCCGCAATTCACTTAAATCAATAAATATATTATGGTTTGCAAATGCTGTGCAGATTTGCCGGAGCTGCTGTAATGCTTCACTTATTTCCGGCAGGTCTGGCAGACAGTCTGCGGCAGTCTGCAATACTGTCTGGGTTCCATATAATGCAGGTAAAGCGACGAAAGCTTTAATCCACTGCTCAGAAAGCTGCCATTGTTGTACACACTGCTGAACTGCGGCTGCATCTTTAGCCTGCATCAGCTGTAATAAAGTTGCCGCTTGTTGTGTAGTCAGGCTGGCAGCATTAGCCAGTGTATGAAAAATACCGATATGTCCAAGTGAAAGTGTTGGTTTGGGTACTTTGACAATGGCCAGGCTTTTGAGCATTAAATCAATAAGTTCGATATCGGCTTCGATACCCGCATATCCATATAATTCAGCGCCGATCTGTAAAGGCTCCCGGGTACTTAAAAAGCCGTCAGGTCGTGCATGTAAAACCGGACCGGCGTAACACAATCGGTTAATCCCGCTATTGGCTGACAGCAGATGAGCATCTATACGGGCAACCTGGGGTGTGATATCTGCGCGCAGACCAAGCTGCCGGCCACTAAGCTGATCGACAACACGGATGGTTTTTAGTGACAGCCCTTCATCAATACGGGTAAGTAAGGACTGGCTGTATTCAAGTAAAGGGGGGCTGACAAGTTCGTAGCCATGGACGCGATAAAGTGCTAACAGCTGTTCTTTGGCGCTTTCAAGCTGGCGCGCCGCTGAAGGTAGAATGTCGGCAATATATTCGGGCAATTGCCAAGACTGCATTGGGATTCCTCACAAAATACAAGCCACACTGACCCTGACGGAACAGTGTGACGTGGACGTGGAAAGGCAGCTGAATGTTGTGCCTGAGGTCTTTTAAAATATCACTTTATCACAATTTAACGTTTTTATACCAGAGACAATTAGATTCTGATTACCATTTTACCCAGCCTGTAGCCCAGGTAACTAAAATGATACCGCCAAATATAATTCGGTACCACGCAAAAGGGATATAATTTTTATGAGCAACAAAGCGCAGTAATGCTTTCACTGCTACCAGGGCAGAAAGAAATGCGGCAACAAAACCAATAGCAATCAGCAATAAATCATCCCGGGTAAACTCATGCAGATGCTTAAGCATGTCGTAACCGGTGGCAGCAATCATTACTGGTACGGCCAGAAAAAAAGAAAACTCTGTTGCTGCTTTGCGCTCAATCCCCCAAAGCATGCCGCCCATAATCGTACTTCCTGAACGAGATGTACCGGGAATTAATGCCAGAATTTGCGCCAGTCCGACGATAAGTGCATCGCGAGGCCGCATGTTCTCAACAGTTTTAACTTTCGGTTCGGTACGGCTCTGACGTTTTTCAATCCAGAGAATAAGTAAACCGCCTATTACAAGTGCTGTAGCAACAGTAATTGGATTAAACAGATAATGCTTGATTTGTTCACTGAACAGTAAGCCCATGATGGCTGCGGGAATAAAGGCTATAGCCAGATTAAGAACAAAGCGGTTGGTAGCCGGTTCTTTACCAATATGGGTAATGATATGAGCAAATCGGTGTTTATATTCAAAAACAATGGCAAGAATTGCACCAAGCTGTATCGTAATGTCGAATACTTCACCTGTAGTCTCAAATTTCAGCAGATTACCGACTACTATCAGATGTCCGGTACTGGAAACAGGCAGAAATTCGGTCAAACCTTCTACAATGCCCAGAATCAGGGCTTTTAAAAACAAGACAATATCCATTTTATTTACTGTATTTGTGTATTTAAGCCATGAAATTTATACAAAACAATAGTGTGTTTAAGGTTAAACACACTATTGTTTTGATCGAAGACCAGAGTCTATCGATTGGCAGAGGCTGCTAGTGAAGCACCTATGCTTTTAGGTAGTTTACGTGTGCTTGCAGCATGTGCGCTATTCTCATTGCGTACTTTTTCAATTAGTTCATTCATTGTTTTCATTCCTGCTGCAAATCCTTTCGGAAATTTAAGTACGTATTTGCCGCCTACAATAACAGTAGGTGTTGACGTAATGTTGTATTTTTCGCCCATTTTACGCATGCTGGTGGCCGTAGCTGAATTTTCCAGACTGTTATAGGCTTTTACCAGTTTTTGCCCGTCAAAAGCAGTTTGTTTTATAGCCCACTTGTTAAATACATCAGGTTGCCATAATTCGATGTGTTTATTAAAAATAGCATCAAAGATTAGCGGGTCTGCCTGTAATTTCATTCCGGTACTGTTTACTGCGGCAGCAACACGGGCAAGATTGAAATAAACGTCATCATCCCAGACAACATGAACGGGACGCAGATAGGTATCAGGCGCAAAAGATTTCATTTCTTTAAGCATAAAGGGCTCGAGATGTGAGCAGTGTATACAGCTGTAGGAGAAAAATTCCAGAACTTCTACTTTGTCTTTATGCAGTTGCGGAATGGGTTTATCCAGTACATCATAATCTATTTTTACTATTGCTGCCTGTGCTATGCCAGTGACAAAAGCCATTGCTGTCACCATGGTAGTAATGATTTTTTTTAGCATGTTAATTTCCTGTTATGAAACTGGCTGACTCAGGATGCTGTTCTGGTCAGGCTGTCGATATTATGCTGCTGTAAAGTTTGTTTAATCTGTTTTGCCTGATTCTGACTCAGATTATCAGTCTGAACACGATATTTGATTGTACCGTTCACTTTAGCACTATGTACGCTGCTGTTAATTCCCAGCATCACTAGTTTGGCACGCTGGGCATCAGCATCAGTACGGTTGTTATATGAACCGATTTGTAAAAAAACTTTGTCTTCACTATGCTGCTTTGCTGCTGCACGCTGAGCTTTTTCAATACTACCGTTATTCAGAATTTGTTCCGGAGTTATATCTGTATGACTGACTGGGGGTGCTTTTCTGGGTGTTTTTTCTGGTGTTTTATGTGGTATGGGTGGTTGTGTTGTCGGTGTGTGTTCAATAGTAATGTCATTTTCAATCCCTCCCATATTGACCGGTTGTGAAGCTGGTATAGTCTCCGGGGTTTCAACGGTGGTTCCTGAAGACGCAGGAGTATCAGGAGTAAAGATTTGAGAAGATGCTGTTGTACTATTGGCCGGAGTAAGTATTTCGGGTTGTGGCGGAACAGAAGCAGCGGGATTATCAGGAATTTTAAAATCTGATTTGCTTTTATTCAGGAAGAATAGGATACAGGCAATGATTAAGGTTGCAAGAAGCAAACCTATTATAAAGCTGACAAGCCCCTTACCTGCCTGACGAAGTGGTGTGTACATATGCATGTTAAAAGCCTTTATGTTTGGCATTATATACGGCAAATTCTGTTCAGAACTGGAAGTTATCTATATAGATAACATTATCAATTTCAGTTCTGCTGATATTATAAAGCACGGCGGAAGCTTATGGCGCGTAAAATGTGGCTGGTTTCAACATCATGTATATCATTCATATCTGCTAATGTACGTGCAATACGTAAAATACGATGAAAACTGCGTGCTGACAGCGACAATTTTTCCATCACACTGGCCAGGGTTTGTTTGGCTTCAGGGGTGATTCGGGCTATATCATCCAGTTCACGGTTGCTCAGTTGAGCATTGATTTTACCCTGACGCTGATACTGGCGCGAGCGTGCTGTTTTGACACGCTCACGAATACTGCTGCTGTTTTCACCGTTTGCCTGCTGTAACAGATCACTGGCAGGTAAACTGGGCACTTCAATTATCAGGTCTATACGGTCAAGCAGCGGACCGGAAATTTTATCACGGTAACGGGTTATGGCTTCGGGCGTACAGCGACATGGTTTAACTGGATGTCCGAGATAACCACAAGGGCAGGGATTCATTGCTGCTATCAGCTGGAATTCAGCCGGATAAGTAGCCTGACGTGCTGCGCGTGATATATGAATTTCTCCGCTTTCCAGTGGTTCTCGCAGAACTTCAAGAACTTTCCGGTCGAATTCCGGCAGTTCGTCCAAAAATAAAATACCATGATGTGCCAGTGAAATTTCACCAGGTCGGGGATCGGAGCCACCACCTACCAGTGCAACAGCCGAAGTACTATGATGGGGTGAGCGAAATGGCCGGTTCTGGCGGTATTTTTGCTGTTCGTGAGGCAACAATGACTGTAATGACCAGACACTGACGAGTTCTTTGGCTGTAAGTGGCGGTAAGATACCGGGTAGACGCTGTGCCAGCATAGATTTACCGGTTCCAGGCGGTCCGGACATGAGGATACTGTGACCGCCGGCTGCGGCGATCTCCAGTGCCAGTCTGGCTGTTTGCTGCCCGCGTACATCGGCCATATCAGGATAGTTTGTTTCATCAGGCTGTTGTTGTATAGATTGTACATCAACAGGGGAAAGTGGTTGGTCCTGATTAAGATGAGCTGCTACAGCCAATAATGTATCGGCGCCATAAACATGCGCATCGGGTAACAGGGCAGTTTGAAAAGCATTATCTGAGGGCAGAATAAATGAACGCTGGTGCTGTCTGGCTGCTTCTGCCATGGCGATAGCCCCGCGGATAGGCCTGATCTGACCGGACAGGCCAAGTTCTCCGGCCAGTTCATACTGATGCAGATTGGTACCATCAATCTGACCGGATGCTGCCAGTATGCCGATAGCTATCGGTAAATCAAACCGGCCTGATTCTTTGGGTAAATCAGCAGGTGCCAGATTAACGGTAATTTTTTTAGCCGGAAAGTCAAAACCGGACTGAATAATAGCCGCTCTTACCCGATCTCTGCTTTCTTTAACTTCTGTATCCGGCAGACCAACAATGCTGAATGCAGGTAAGCCGTTGGCCAGATGAGCTTCTACCTCTACAAGTGGTGCTGCCATGCCAGCCAGAGCACGACTATAAACAACTGCCCATGACATGGCGTAATTCCTTAGTCAGACAAATCAGTATGATTATCTGTCGGAGCAACCGGATCGGTGGTTTCATGGTTGTTATTATTTTGTGCTAACAACGCTTCCAGCGCGATCACTCTGCTTTCCAGCTCAGCCAGTTTTTCCCGGGTTTTTAGTAAAACCTGTTGCTGAATATCGAATTCTTCACGTGTAATCAAATCCATCCGGTTAAAAGCACTGCCAAGCATGGATTTAACATTTTTTTCCATATCTTTGATGGGACTGTTACTGATGGTATCGCCGAGTTTATCGCTGATGTCTTCAAAAAATTTTTTGCTGATCATGACCTGAATCCTTTTAATGGCAAGGTAATCAATGTCTGTGATTGTACGGGTGAAACAGTCTGAGATGCAATGCTTATATGCTGTGCTGTTTACGGTGCAGTGAACACAATATTGTAATGCTTGCCGTCAACAGCTAAATCACCAAGAAAGTCATTACGTTCGTCAACACATACGGGCAATACGGCACGGTAAGCTGTCCATACCCCCTGTCCCTGCGGTTTGAAGTCGGTACGATTAAAACCCAGACTCATATTGCGCATGGTGAAATGTATGCTGATTCGTTTTACAGAAGCAGGTACTTTACGCAAGCTGATATCAAAAGGTTTAGTGATATCTGCCGGAGGCGTAAATTGAATGACAGCTCCTCCGGGTAATATGCAGCCGGTACGGACATTACAGTTACTGAGTGTGCTCAAAGCATCGGTACGGGTGTTATGCCAGAAAACTATGCCAATAATAAGCGGAACAGCTATGATAAAAATAATTAGTCCGATGATAACAGCAGTTGATTTTTTTGCGGGCTGATTCATGAGATTGGCTGACCAATATAAATTAAGAAAAATTATCTGGTAATTGCAGTACATGTGGTCGTGAATACACAGAGGTTGTAATACTTATTATTGTTGTTCCATTATGATGCCATGAACACCCAGAGTCATCCAGTCTGGCTGTGCGATGAGCTGAGCGTTTGTTTGCTGTAAAACCATAACGGGTACAGAGGAAGGCTGATTATGCAGCAGATGAAGCAGCAGCTGAATATCTTCATACTGGCCAACCGGCCAGATTATCGCCGCAGCTGCTTGTGCCTGTAGCCACTCTTCACTGTTATGACATATAGCCCAGATAGCGCTGACAGGATGCAGATTCACCAGTTGCTGTAGCTGATCTGCTGGTGTATAAATAATTGATCCTGCTGCTATTCCTGAGTGGTAAGGGTATATTTTTAAGGCAGGTTCCTGCTTTGACGCGGTATAAAAACCTGTATTTAAATTTCCGCTCATATAAGCAGGGATGGCTAATGCGGCCAGAATAGGTGCATTAGCAGGTAATATGGGGGTAACAGTAAGACAACCTGGCTGCTGCCAGCTCCAGCTTTGCTGTTCTCGTGCAGTTAGTTGTCCCTGCCACTGATCGGCAGCAATGCGATAAAATTGCAAATGTACGTGGGCATGTTCGTAACGATGAGTTTTGCTTATCCATGGTGTAGCTGAATTAACGGTTATGCCCAGTTCTTCGGCAAATTCCCGCTGCAATGCCGCCAGCGGACTTTCCCCTGATTCTACTTTACCGCCTGCAAATTCCCAGTACCCCGCATATGCTTTACCTGCCGGACGTGAACTAAGCAGAAATTCACCGCGCTGGTTATAAAGGACACCGGCAACTACTTCGATGAGATTATCCTGCGTCATTTAGCATACTCTGCTACAGCAAAAGCCACTATGTAGTCGTCTTCATCTGTGAGACTCAGATGGATACGGCCAATGTTTTTTTGTTTGAGCCATTGTGCTAATGGCTTTTCAACAATAAATTCAGGCCGGCCGAGTTCATTATGACCAATTCCGATATTGCGTAAGGTCACTGGACTGCGCAGACCGGTATGGACGGCTTTGGCAAAAGCTTCTTTAGCGGCAAAGCGTTTGGCCAGAAACTGTACAGGATGATTGGCTGAAGGCCACTCTAGTGCTTCAATCCGTGACAGCATTTTTGCTGCTACGGCATTGGCACCATAGGTTTTACACATTTTGGCAATACGTTCAATTTTAACTAAATCTGTACCTATGCCGTAAATCATGTTGTTCCTTTTGCTGGTAAAAGGTTAGGTTAATAAGGAAGGCTGCGTGCACGGAAAATAGTGGTCTTCATTTGTTCAATGGCTTGTGGTAAGCCGATGAAAATAGCCTGAGCAATCAGGGCATGACCAATATTCAGTTCGTTTATAGCCAGAATTTTAGCAATAGGGGTGACATTGTGAATATTCAGACCATGGCCGGCATTAACAATTATGCCCATTTCACTGGCCTGATGAGCTGCTTCTTCGATTCGTGTCAGCTGCTGCCGGCGCTGATGCATTTCAGGTGCATCAGCATAAGCACCGGTATGCAGCTCAATAACTGGTGCACCGACTTCCTGACAGGCCTGTATCTGCCGGCTATCAGCATCAATAAACAGTGATACGCGTATTCCCGCAGCTGTCAGTTTCTGGACATATTCTGCTACTTTATCCTGTTGTGACAGAACATCCAGTCCGCCTTCTGTGGTAATTTCCTGTCTTTTTTCCGGTACGATACATACGTCGGCAGGCTGAACAGCCAGAGCGTTGTCAAGCATTTCCGGGGTAAGTGCCATTTCCAGATTAAGACGGGTGCTGATGGCATTTTTTACGGCAAATACATCAGCATCATGAATATGGCGGCGATCTTCACGTAAATGCATGGTAATCAGATCGGCACCATGTGTTTCGGCAAGCAGTGCTGCTTCCAGCGGGCTAGGATAGATACTGCCGCGAGCGTTACGTACTGTTGCCACATGATCTATGTTTACGCCAAGTAACATAAGTTTTTACCTAGTGCTGAGTTAAATGGATATCACGATACTTTACCTTTTTCCGGCGGTAAAGATAACCGGTTTAACTTTATTTATCTGCAAATAAATCGTTGTCAAAAAGGTCTGGATTGTGTTCCGGTGTATCGGTTCGAAGATGGCAGACCAGATGCAAATCGGTTTTTACCTGACAGCAGCAGGGAAGTATCTCTCCCGGGGCGATAAAGGCCAGCGGCTGTTCTGCATAACTGACCTGCCCGGATAGCAGTTTGAGCCGGCATGAACCACAATAACCGCTGCGACACTGATATTCAACTTCATGTCCGGTACGTTCCAGACCTTCCAGCAGGGTTTCATCCTGCTGAAGAGTGAATGTTTTGTCGCAGGTGGTGATTAAGCTCATTTTAGCTGAAGCTGCTCCGGTAGGTTTTGTTGAAAACTGGGTTCAGACAGAAATTTTAAAGTTCAAAATCGCTTAAGTCGTCTTCATTAAGTTCGGCATCAATCTGACCAACCAGATATGAGCTGACTTCTACTTCCTGTGGTGCTACCTGAACATTGTCGGAAGACAACCATGCATTAATCCACGGAATGGGATTTTGTTTGGCATGTTCAAAAGCCGGCGGTAAGCCTACAGCCTGCATACGCAGGTTGGTGATATATTCGACATACTGACCAAGAATATCTTTGTTCAGACCAATCATGGATCCGTCTTTAAATAAATATTCTGCCCAGTCTTTTTCCTGTATGGCAGCACGACGGAAAAGCCGGAAACATTCTTCTTCCGTTTCAGCCGCTATCACCGCCATTTCCGGATCATCTGCACCGGTACGCATCAGGTTAAGCATTTGCTGAGTGCCAGTGAGGTGTAAAGCTTCATCACGGGCAATCAGTTTGATGATTTTGGCATTGCCTTCCATCAGTTCGCGCTCAGCAAAAGCAAAGGAGCATGCAAATGAAACATAAAAGCGGATTGCTTCCAGTACATTGACACACATCAGGCATAAATACAGCTTTTTCTTCAGTTCATGTAAATTGATTACAATGGTTTTACCGTTAATCTCATGTTCACCTACGCCCAGTAAGTTGTAGTACTGGGTATATTCGATTAAATCATCGTAGTAACAGGCAATTTCTTCAGCACGGGCAATAATGTGCTTGTTTTGTACAATATCATCAAACACAACCGAAGGATCATTCACGATATTGCGGATAATGTGAGTGTAACTGCGTGAATGAATGGTTTCAGAAAAAGACCATGTTTCAATCCATGTTTCCAGCTCAGGAATAGATACTAGAGGCAGTAAGGCAACATTAGGACTGCGCCCCTGAATGGAATCAAGCAGGGTCTGATATTTCAGATTACTGATAAAAATATGCTTTTCATGCTCTGGTAAATTGGCATAATCGATGCGATCACGCGATACATCTACTTCTTCAGGACGCCAGAAGAATGAAAGCTGTTTTTCAATCAGTTTTTCGAATATATCAAATTTCTGCTGGTCATAACGGGCTA
The DNA here is from genome assembly GCF_016100525.1 of Snodgrassella sp. W6238H11. NCBI lineage: Bacteria > Pseudomonadati > Pseudomonadota > Betaproteobacteria > Neisseriales > Neisseriaceae > Snodgrassella > Snodgrassella sp. W6238H11. Next base: position 299,997 of record NZ_JACFSH010000001.1, read on the forward strand.
CATTAACCGGCTGTCCGAAGAACATCGGTTCTGTCAGGGCATTATTCGGTTTTTGACAGAATGTACTGTAATTCATAGACAGATGTTCACAGGCCATGGCGATACTCTTTATTTAATTAATGTAGAAAAAGGAGATAAGGGTGCTGATGCCCCCTTGTTTAATCAGATTTTGCAAGCACCGCTGGCGCAACCGTCATCCTGAATACTGGTTTGCATATCATCGGCACCATCACGGGTATTCTGGTAATACAAAGTTTTCAGACCAAATTTATAGGCTGTCAGCAAATCTTTGATTAATTGCTTCATCGGGACTTTTTGTCCTTCAAAACGCTGCGGATCGTAATTGGTATTGGCGGATATCGACTGGTCAATAAATTTCTGCATAATACCGACTAAATGCAGATAACCTTCATTATTTGGCATATCCCAGAGCAATTCATACTGGTTGTGCAGACGTTCGAATTCCGGTACTACCTGTTTAAGAATACCATCTTTGGACGCCTTGACAGATACCAGCCCGCGCGGTGGTTCAATACCGTTTGTAGCATTGGCAATCTGGCTGGATGTTTCTGATGGCATAAGTGCCGTCAGAGTGGAATTACGCAGACCGTGTTTAACTATATCGGCACGCAATGATTCCCAGTCCAGATGCAAAGGTTCCTGACAGATTTTATCCAGATCTTTTTTGTATGTATCAATCGGTAATAAACCCTGAGCATAAGTAGTATCGCTGAATTTAGGGCATGCTCCCAGTTCCTGTGCCAGTTTGACAGAAGCTTTCAGCAGATAATACTGAATGGCTTCAAAAGTCCGGTGGGTAAGGTTTATGGCAGAACCATCACTGTATTTAACGCCATTTTTGGCCAGATAGTATGCAAAGTTAATGACACCAATACCTAATGTCCGCCGGTTCATGGTAGCCAGTTCAGCTGCTTTGATAGGGTAGTTCTGATAATCCAGCAAAGCGTCCAGAGCACGGGTAGCCAGCTCGGCCAGTTCTTCGAGTTCTTCCAGACTTTCCAGTGCACCCAGATTAAATGCTGAAAGGGTACAGAGAGCTATTTCTCCCTCAGGGTCTTTAATGTCATTTAATGGACGGGTAGGTAAAGCAATTTCCAGACACAGATTTGACTGACGAACCGGAGCCAGCTTCGGGTCAAACGGGCTATGGGTATTACAATGGTCGACATTCTGAATGTAAATGCGTCCGGTACCGGCACGTTCCTGCATTAATAATGAAAATAAATCCACTGCTGGAATACTGCGGCGATTGATGCTGTTGTCTTTTTCGTATAAAACATAAAGACGTTCGAATTCGTCCTGATCTGCAAAAAATGCATCATATAACCCCGGGACATCTGAAGGCGAAAACAGACTGATATTTTCACCTTTAATCAGGCGGGTATACAGCAGGCGATTAATTTGCACACCGTAGTCAAGATGCCGTACGCGGTTTTCTTCAACTCCGCGGTTGTTTTTCAGTACCAGCAGATTTTCTACTTCCAGATGCCACAAAGGATAGAACAGGGTAGCAGCACCACCGCGGACACCGCCTTGTGAGCATGATTTCACAGCTGCCTGAAACATCTTGTAAAATGGAATACAGCCTGTGTGCTGTGCCTCTCCGCCACGGATTTCGCTGCCCAGTGCACGGATCCGGCCGGCATTAATGCCAATGCCTGCGCGCTGAGAAACATACTTCACAATTGCACTGGTAGTAGCATTGATGCTATCAAGACTATCATCACATTCAATCAGCACGCAGGAAGAAAACTGACGGGTCGGGGTGCGAACACCTGACATAATTGGTGTTGGCAGGGAAATTTTAAAAGTACTGATGGCATGATAGAATTTTTTTACATAAGTCAGTCTTGTAGCCTGAGGGTAACGGGCGAACAGGCACATTGCTACCAGCATGTATAAAAACTGCGGACTTTCAAAAATTTGTTTGGTAACACGGTTCTGAACCAGATATTTGCCTTCTAGCTGTTTAACTGCAGCATATGAGAAAGTTAAATCACGGTTATGTTCGATGCAGTCATTCAGTTCATCAAATTCTGTACGAGAATAATCTTCTAAAATATGTTTATCGTACTTACCTGATTCTGTCAGCTTACTCACATGATCATACAGGTGAGGCGGCTCAAACTGGCCGAAAGCAATTTTACGCAGATGAAAGATAGCTAAGCGGGCTGCCAGATACTGATAATCCGGTGTTTCTGTGGAAATCAGGTCGGCTGCTGCTTTAATAATGGTTTCGTGAATATCGTCAGTACGAATACCATTATAAAATTGAATGTGTGAGCGCATTTCGACCTGAGATACGGATACATTATCCAGGCCTTCTGCAGCCCAAGTAACGACCTGATGAATTTTATCCAGATTGATGTCTTCCAAACTACCATTACGTTTGGTTACTTTAAGGTTGGCAACCGCATTCATGAGTTATTCTTTCTAGCATAATTAACGCAGAAAAAAACAGTGCCAACACAAAATGTAGTGGTCAACTGTTATTCCAGACACAATATACTGGTTTTTTGCTTTAAAAAAAAGACTTGTCAAAACTGACTATATCCGCTTCTTGATAATGGTTGGGTTAAGTGAAGTAATGATTTTTGTTGATTGACAAGTAGTTTGCTTTGATTTGTCTCAATTTGAATAAAATTGTAAAAAAAATTATTAATTTTTTTGTTTTATTAGTTTTTTTATATCAGGGGATAAGTTTATGCTGTATATATCTACATTTACAGGAAAAAAGAAAAACTGCCTAAAATATAAGCTCAGCACAGCTTTGTTTAATTTCAGGCAGCAATGACAACGATTAGTATCTAGTGTTGCAATAGTGACTCATCTAGTTTTAAATCATTGTTATAATTGATACTAATTTGATTTTCAAGAACTGTTCGGGCAATGGACTTGGCTTCTTCGAGTGAGTGCATGGTATAGCTGCCACACTGGTAGCGGTTAAGTTCAGGTATGCGGCTCTGATCAGTTACCGCAAGCACATCCTGCATAGATTCCGCCCAGGCTTTGGCCACAGTTGCTTCATCTGGTGTTCCGATTAGACTCATATAAAAACCAGTGCGACAACCCATTGGTGAGATATCAATAATTTCCACTTGATCACTGTTAAGATGGTCGCGCATGAATCCGGCAAACAAATGTTCAAGAGTATGCATGCCTTTTTCAGGCAGTATAGTCTGATTCGGTTTGCAGAAGCGTAAATCAAATACAGTAATATCATCTCCTTTAGGTGTGGTCATATTCTTAGCCACACGTACTGCCGGAGCGTGCATACGGGTATGGTCTACAGTAAAACTGTCGAGTAATGGCATGATGATTCCCTCGTAATTATCAGTTTAAAATTTTTCGTGCATTGGCAAACAGCCGGTACCAGCCGGACATTTCCCGCCAGTCACGCGGAGCCCAGCTCATTTGCGCTGTCTGGAATACCCGTTCAGGATGCGGCATCATAATGGTGACGCGGCCGTCCGTACTGCTGACACCGGCAATACCGGCCGGAGAGCCATTCGGGTTGAGCGGATATATATCCGTTACCTGATTCTGACCATCAACATACTGGAGTGCAACAGAAAGATCTGCCGGTATGGTTTCATTGGTCAGGTGAGCAAAATCTGCACGTCCTTCTCCATGACTCACTACTACCGGTAAACTACTGCCGACCATATCAGCCAGAATTAATGATGAGGAAGCCGGAATAGTGACCATACTCAGGCGAGCTTCAAACTGTTCTGAAATATTGCGCCGAAAGCGTGGCCAGTTATCTGTACCCGGGATGATTTCAGCCAGATTACTGAGCATCTGGCAGCCGTTACACACGCCTAGTGTCAGGGTATTCTGTCTGTCAAAGAATTCTGCAAACTGTTGTCGCAGCTGTTCATTAAACAGAATACTTTTTGCCCATCCTTCTCCGGCGCCCAGTACATCACCATAGCTGAATCCGCCACAGGCAGCCAGCAGTTGAAAATCACTTAATTTAACCCGGCCGCTTAGTAAATCACTCATGTGAACATCGTAAGTTTCGAAATTAGCGCGGGTAAATGCAGCCGCCATTTCTAATTGTCCGTTGACGCCCTGTTCACGAAGAATGGCAACTTTAGGCTGCTGATGCCGATGAATATAAGGTAAAGCAATATCTTCTTCCGGATTAAAGCTCAGGCTGGCAAATAATTCTGACAGCTGTTCCTGCTCCAGTAAGGCAAATTCACTGTCTGCACAGCAAGGATTATCGCGTAAGCGTTGCATTTGATAGCTGGTTTCACTCCAGCTCTTTTGCAATTCAACACGGTTTTCATTGAGTAAAACAGTATTACCATGCTGAACCATTAACCGGTCAGTTGTATTGATGTGACCAAGCACATGTAAAGTTTCAGCTATGCCGGCAGAGGCAAAAGCATTCTGAATGCCGGCAAGGTCATCATTGTGTACCTGAATAACCGCACCAAGCTCTTCTGTAAACAGACTGCGTACAGCAGCATCTTGTAGCTTCTGATTCTGGCTGTGCTTATTGGTTTGCCGGATTAGAGATGCAATATCAATAGTCACCCCGATATGGGCAGCAAACATCATTTCAGCCAGTGTTATTACTAATCCGCCATCACTGCGGTCATGATAGGCCAGAATTTTATGTTCCTGAATCAATGACTGAATAAGTGTGAAAAATTTAGAAATGATTTCGGGATTGTTGATATCCGGAGCTAAACCGCAGAGATTTTTCCATACCTGCTGCAAGGCACTGCCACCCATTCGGCTGTATCCCTGACCGAGGTCAATGGCCAGCAGGGTAGTATCTGCAATATTCTGTAGCTCAGGTGTCACAGTGTTGAGCACATTCTGAACCGGTGCAAAGGCTGTGATGACAGCAGATAAAGGCGAAACTACCCTTTTTTCTTCACCGGCATCATGCCAGCGTGTTTGCATTGATAATGAATCTTTGCCTACAGGTATACTGATTTGCAGTTTCTGGCACAGTTCGGATACGGCTTTGACAGTCTCATACAGACGGGCATCTTCTCCGGCAAAACCACAGGCAGCCATCCAGTTGGCAGAAAGTTTAATTTTGCCCATTTCTCCGATGTCTGTGGCAGCAATATTGGTTAATGCTTCACCAACTGCCATACGCCCTGAGGCTGCACCGGAAAATAAGGCTACAGGTGATTTCTCACCCATACTCATGGCTTCGCCACGTAAGGTATTAAAGCCCATTTTGGTTACAGCAACGTCTGCAACCGGTGTCTGATATCTTCCAATCATCTGATCGCGATGCGTAAGACCACCAACACTGCGGTCGCCAATAGTAATCAGAAATTGTTTGCTGGCTACAGCAGGCAGACCAAATACTCTGTACAGACTTTCACGAATATCCAGTTTACTTCCGTCAAAAGGAGGAATCTCTTCAATAACAGCAGAATCTGTACGGGTCACTTTAGGTGGTTTGCCCAGTAACACGTCCAGAGGAATATCTACCGGGTTGTTATTGAATAATTCATCACGTAATTGCAGCTGACCATCATCAGTAGCTGTGCCGACAACAGCAAACGGACAACGTTCACGCTGGCATATGGACTGAAATATTTCCAGATTCTCAGGCTGTACTGCCAAAACATAGCGTTCCTGAGCTTCATTACACCAAATCTGCAACGGATTAAGGCCATGTTCTTCAAGTGGTATGCGGCGTAACTGAAAGATTGCCCCGCGGCCGGCATCGTTGACCAGCTCCGGAAAAGCGTTAGATAACCCACCTGCACCAACATCATGAATGGATATAATCGGATTTTCTGAGCCAAGTTGCCAGCAACGGTCAATAACTTCCTGTGCGCGTCGCTCAATTTCAGGATTCCCACGCTGTACTGAGTCGAAATCCAGATCAGCATGATTTACTCCGGTACTCATGCTGGAGGCTGCTCCGCCACCCAAACCGATCAATAAGCCCGGTCCGCCCAGCTGAATAAGTAATGCACCTGCGGGAATATTGTCTTTGAAAACCTGCTGTGCCTGTATATTACCTAGTCCGCCTGCAATCATAATAGGTTTATGAAAGCCGCGCATAGTACCACTGAATAATTCTTCAAAGGTACGGAAATAGCCGAGCAAATTAGGACGACCAAATTCATTATTAAAGGCCGCGCTACCGATTGGGCCATCCAGCATGATATCCAGCGCACTGCTGATATGTGCTGGCTTACCGTATTGATTAAGTGTAGTTGTATATTGTTCCCATGGCTGGATAAATTCGGGAATACAAAGATTAGAAACACTGAAACCGCTTAAACCTGCTTTAGGACGTGCGCCTTTTCCTGTAGCGCCTTCATCACGGATTTCCCCGCCAGAGCCGGTTGCAGCGCCGGCAAATGGTGCGATAGCGGTAGGGTGGTTATGGGTTTCCACCTTCATCAGAATATGTGTTTCTTCTGTGCTGAACTGATATTTCTGCTGTTGATTTGCCTGTGGGTAAAAGCGTTCTATACTGGCACCGGCAATGATTGATGAATTATCTTTGTAAGCGACCAGTGTACCTTCAGGATGCGCCTGATGCGTAGCCCGAATCATGCCAAACAGAGATTCAGGTTTGGCTTCATCATCAACAATAAATTGGGCATTAAATATTTTATGTCTGCAATGTTCTGAGTTTGCCTGAGCAAACATCATCAGTTCTACATCGGTAGGATTACGTTGCAGTTGCTGATAATTTTCAACCAGATAATCTATTTCATCTGCGGATAATGCCAGCCCCATTTGCTGGTTAGCTGCTTGCAGAGCGGTTTTGCCATTTGCCAGTATGTCAATACTGGTAAAACTTTTTGCCGCAGTTGTGTGAAACAGTTGTGCAGCGTCCGCTACAGCAGTTAGTACACTTTCTGTCATGCGGTCGTGTAGTATGGTTTGCCAGCTATCCTGTTCCTGCTGACTAAGCTCGCGCGAAAATGAATACAGGATGCCGCGCTCAATGCGCTCAATTACGTTTAGTCCGCAATTGTGTGCAATATCGGTTGCTTTGGATGCCCACGGTGAAATAGTGCCCAGACGGGGTGTAACCAATAATTGCGTGCCTGTCAGAGTATTGCTGTTCTGATGGGTAGCACGTAAAAGTTGAAGCAGTTTTTGCTGTTGACCAGAATCAAGTTCGGTGGCTGAAGCCACAAAATAGCGATATTCGCTGTTGATCTGAATATTACAATCCAGTTGTAATCTGGCTGCCTGCTGTAACAATTTTTCGATACGAAACGGGGATAGTGCGGCCTCGCCGCACAGTGACAGAACAACTGACATGATGAGAGTAGCTCACTTTAGTAGTGGGTTTTGGCTGAAACGCAATTTTACGCGAAAAATAAGTGCTTTGCTTAAATTTATGTTATTAAATCATGGTAGTTTGAGTTTCAGATAAGGATATGGTAGTTTTTAGCACTGTGGATACAGTAAAAAGGAACATGGCGGCATGAAAAAAATTGAAGCAATTGTTAAACCGTTTAAGCTGGATGATGTACGTGAAGCTTTGTCTGATGTGGGTTTCAGCGGAATGACTGTATCTGAGGTCAAAGGTTTTGGTCGGCAGAAAGGACATACAGAAATTTATCGCGGTGCTGAATATGCAGTAGATTTTCTACCCAAGGTAAAAATTGAGCTGGTATTACCGGATGACAGAGTAGAACAGGCGATTGAGGTAATTATTGCTGCTGCTCATTCCGGCAAAATCGGAGATGGTAAAATTTTTGTATTGCCGGTAGAAAGCGCTATTCGTATTCGAACCGGAGAGCGGGACGATACGGCAATTTAAAAAATAATCAGAATAAATAGAAAACCGTTTGAAAATAGCAGTGATAATATGACTCGAGTATGTTAATACGTTGCTTTCATACGGTTTTCTTATCTTGAAGATATTAGCTTGGTTTTTTACCAAGTTGCCACAGAGCGAACATAATAGTCGCAGCAATAAAAAATTTAAGTAAATCAAAACCGGCAAATGGCAGATAGCCTAATTGCAATGCATGATAAATACTGGTATGTAAATAAAAAGCCAGATAAAAAACACCAAAGACAAATATAATCTGATGAGCAAGTGCAAAGGCGCATAATCCGCTGAAAAAATGTCGGTCATAGCCTCTTTCAGCAGCCCAGCCGGCGATATATGCACTGAATATGAAACCGTACAGATAACCGGCAGAGGCTGATGCCAATACATTTATTCCGCCATGCCCACCTGCAAAAAAGGGCAGACCGCAGGCGCCGAGCAGCAAATACTCAAGTATCGCTAATACAGCGAGCTTTCGCCCTAAAAATGCACCAAGCAGTAAAACTGCCAGCGATTGCAGCGATAAAGGGACGGGGTGCAGAGGAATGCTTATATTGGCTGATATAGCCATTAATAATGCTGCTAATGTAGTAGCAAGTAATTGGTGCGACCACTGGGTTAACCTATAGTGCTGCAAAAGATAAGGCTGATAGGTTCGCGATAAAATTGAGGTCATGGATTGGTTATATTTAGTTGAATATCAGGGAGAAAAAAAGAGGTTCGTAATTAATAAAAAAGCGGCCGAAGCCGCTTGAATATAGAATTACAATACGTAACGAGCCAGATCCTCACGTTCAGCTATATTCTGTAAACGCGCATCAACGTAAGCTGCATCAATGGTTATATCGCCGGCTGGCGCATCAAAGGAAACTTCTTCAAGTAATTTTTCCATAACCGTATGCAATCGGCGTGCACCAATATTTTCGGTTTTTTCATTTACTTGAAAAGCGATTTCAGCAATACGGGCAATGCCGTCATCAGTAAATTGCAGATTGACATCATCAGTAGCCAGTAAAGCAGAGTACTGTTCAGTCAAATTAGCATGGGTCGTTGTCAGAATGGCTTTAAAGTCATCTACACTCAGATTATCCAGCTCAACACGAATCGGAAAGCGCCCTTGTAATTCGGGGATTAGATCACTGGGTCGATTAAGATGAAATGCGCCAGATGCAATAAATAAAACATGATCAGTTTTAATCATGCCATACTTAGTTTGTACAGTTGTCCCTTCAACCAGCGGCAGTAAATCACGCTGCACACCCTGACGTGAAACATCTCCGCCATGGCGACTGCTGTCAGTAGCAATTTTATCGATTTCATCCAAAAATACGATGCCATTTTGTTCAACTGACTTAATTGCCTGTTCACGTAATTCTTCTTCGCTTACCAGTTTAGCTGCTTCTTCATCCAGCAGTAATTTCATGGCAGCGCTTACTTTCATTTTCTGAGCTTTGGTTTTACCATGTCCCATGCTGCTGAACATATCTTGCAACTGATTCGTAAAGTCTTCCATTCCCGGAGGACCCATAACAGACATGGTCGGAGAAGGATTAGCGGCAACCTCAATCTCGATTTCCTTATCGTCAAGCTCGCCTTTACGCAGCATCTGACGGAATTTCTGCCGGGTATGATTTTCCGGTTGAGCTTCCTGTGGCTCACCGGCAAAACCGACGCTGCGCGGCGGAGGCAGCAGGGCATCCAGAATACGGTTTTCTGCGGCATCCTGAGCACGGTCGCGGTTTTTAGCAATTGTCTGATTGCGAATGTTTTTCAGGGCAATTTCAATCAAATCACGAATAATACTGTCAACATCACGGCCTACATAGCCTACTTCAGTAAATTTGGTAGCTTCTACCTTAATAAAAGGTGCGTTGGCCAGACGGGCAAGTCTGCGGGCTATTTCAGTTTTACCTACACCAGTAGGCCCGATCATCAGAATATTTTTCGGAACGATTTCGCTTTGTAAGGGTTCGGCAACGCGACTGCGGCGATACCGGTTTCTCAGCGCTACTGCTACTGCACGTTTGGCCTGAGTCTGCCCGATAATATGATTATCTAATTCATGAACGATTTCGCTCGGGGTCATTACAGATGTACTCATCTTGTTCCAATCTTGAGATATGACCGTTTTTAAATACAAATTAAACGGCCAATAAAATTACAAGGTTTCAATAGTGTGGCTCTGATTTGTGTAAATGCAGATGTCACCGGCAATCTCGAGGGACTTTTTAACCACCTCAGCCGGCTCAAGCTCGGTATTTTCCATTAATGCACGTGCTGCCGACTGGGCAAAAGCACCACCGGAACCAATAGCTGCAATGCTTTGTTCCGGTTCGAGCACATCACCATTTCCGGTAATTACCAGTGTGTTTTTTTTATCTGCCACAATTAACATTGCTTCCAGACGGCGTAATGCGCGATCGGTACGCCATTCTTTAGCCAGCTCAATTGCAGCCAGCATCAGTTTACCCTGATGTTTTTGCAATTTACTTTCAAATAGTTCTATCAGGGTAAATGCATCAGCGGTACCCCCGGCAAAACCGGCCAGCACCTGATTGTTATACAGTTTGCGTACTTTGCGTGCAGTCCCTTTAATAATGGTATTACCCAGTGTCACTTGACCATCTCCACCGATGGCGACGTTTTCACCGCGGCGAACGGAAATAATGGTTGTACCGTCGAATTGTTGCATGTCTCGTGATCCTTTGCTGACCGGCAGCCGGATAGCTGCCGGAGAAAATAACTGCATTTAAATAAGGGCAGTTATTACCGCTTTCAAGTTAAACCATGATTTATTCTGATTTATTAGAATTCGTCTGTCACTCCGGCTGGCTAGTGCAGATACTAAGCAGGAGAGTTTTTTATTCATATATAAAATAAAAACGGCAACCTGAAAGGTTGCCGTTGTTCAAAACACAATCAATTATTTTTTGTGTTTGTATACTTTTTTGGTAGTAACAGTTTTGGTGGTTTTAACAGTTTTGGTTTTAGCCGGAGCTACTGCCACTGTACCATTATCTATTACGCAGTTCTGGGTAACGATTTGCGGAACAATTTTTTCCTGACCGTTAATTACCTGTTTGCTTGGCTGTAACAGACCCAGAGCACCAACTTTATCTACAGTATCGCTGTTGGCAATAGCGGTTTTCCAGGTAATGCCTTCGGGAGAAACGAAAGTATTGTAGTTAACATCACGTGCATCACGCATCATTACAGGAGAAAGTCTGCCCTGATAATTTACCTGAGCTGCCACGACGTTCTGACCTTGCAATCCATACATTACAGTCAAACGGTTTTTAGCTGCACCAGTACCGCACAAATAAGCTACTTCTTTACGCGCATCAATCTGTACATTCGCTGTAGTTGCTGCAGGTACGGCTACCTGTGTAGAAGGTGCTTTATGATGATGTTTTGATGCACAACCGGTAACAGCCAGCATCAACAATACAGCCGGGACAAGAACTTTTTTCATGACAACTCCTTATAAGCATTTATGAATAAATCTTCTGATAACATAAACCATCATACTTGGCTTAGGTAAAGATGCAATAGCTGTATCTTAGTCTTTTTTAGCTAATGTAGGGTAGTATTAAATAATACAGTTTAAACGTTATCGTTACTGTATTAATAGTACATGAATAAAAAATTCTTCACAACAACATGTTTCAAGTGAAATATTTGCATTCAAGGCCAACTATCAGTATGTGAAGGTCATTATTTTAACTGTATTTAATTTTCAATATTTAACTTTATTTCACTTGGTATCTGTACCACGCTTCTGTCATTCAGATTAAAAGCTGTTAGGCTGCCCCCCCATAAAGCACCGGTATCCACACATACAACATGATCGGCCTGATAAAAACCTAATGCCGACCAATGACCGAATAGAATGGTTTTATCGACATTTTGGCGGTGCGATGCCTTAAACCATGGAATATGATGCGCTGGTATATTAATGAGCGTCCCTTTATAATCAAAATCCATTGCTCCATCATCAGTCAGTGCACGCATCCGGGTAAAGCTGTTAGTGATAAAACGCAATCTCTCATCGCCACTGAGATTATTGTTCCAGCGAACAGGTTTATTTCCATACATTTGGGAAAAAAATTGTTCGGGAGTATTTTGCAATACGGTTTCCACTTCCTGAGCCAGTAGCTGTGCCTGATCGCATGTCCATTCTGGCCAGATACCTGCATGGACCATGACATAATTGTCCTGCTGGCGATATAAAGGCTGTCGGAGTAACCAGTCAATTAATTGTTTTCTGTCCGGCGCATTCAGAATGTCACTGATTGTATCTGCACGTTTGAGTTTGCCATAACCATAATGCAGTGCAAGTAAATGTAAGTCATGATTTCCCAGAATAGTCTGCATACAGCCATCATGCTGTTTTACCAGACGCAATGTGGCCAGTGATTGCGGGCCCCGGTTTACCAGATCTCCGGTAAGCCATAAGGTATCAGTACCAGGATTAAAATTCAGTTTGTCCAGCAGTTTTTTAAACTCTGTCAGACATCCCTGTAAGTCACCAATCACATACTGTGCCATGTTCATCTCCCGAGAAATCGGGATAAACCTAATCAAACTGGTTTGTCCCGATTTGTCTGTTTACTTGTCCAGTACCAGAATGGCTTCAGCTTCAACCAGAGCACCTTTAGGTAATGCAGAAACTTCAACAGCAGCACGAGCTGGATAAGGAGTTGTAAAGTATTGCGCCATAATCTCATTAAACGTAGCAAAATTACTCAAATCAGTCAGATAGGCATTTACTTTTACCAAATCATTCAGACTGCCTCCGGCTGCTTCTGCAACTGCCCGGAGATTTTTAAACACCTGATGTGCTTGTTCAGCAAAACCACCATCAACGATTTGCATTGTTTCAGCTACTAACGGAATCTGACCGGAAAGATATACTGTATTGCCAGCACGCACTGCTTGTGAATAAGCACCGATAGCGGCCGGTGCTTTCTCAGTATGAATAATATTTTTTCCCATGTTTTTACTCCTTGGTATGAAAAGGGGTTATCAGTCTTTCAAAAATAAAGCCAGTAAATCGTTCAGAAAAGTACGTCCGAGTGCAGTCGGACGTAGGTTTAACGGATCTGGATCTATTAAACCTCTCTCTACGGCCTGAGTAATCGCACATTGAATGGAGGTAACAGGCAAGCCGGTACGCTCGCTAAACCATGTAGTAGGAACTCCATCAGTTAATCTCAGAGCATTCAGCATAAATTCAAAAGGTAAATCCTGTGCAGAAATTTGCCGGCGGACAATAGCACACTGAGGTTGCTGCTGCATCGCTTGCAGATAATCTTTCGGATGCCTGCACCGAGTAGTGCGCTCAATTGCCTGAGCACTGGATATCTTACCATGAGCGCCAGCTCCGATACCGATATAATCACCAAATTGCCAGTAATTCAGATTATGCCGGCATTGTTGCAGAGGCTGGGCGAAGGCAGACGTTTCATAATGATGAAAACCTGCCTGTGACAGTGATGTATGTACAGCTTCTTCTATATCAGCAATATGGTCATCATCTGGTAGCTTCGGAGGAGGTGAATGGGCAAAAGGTGTATTGGGTTCCAGTGTAAGCTGATAAGCACTAATGTGCCTTACGCCAGTTGCAATTGCTGTATTAATATCTTCCTTTGCCTGTTCGACAGTTTGTCCTGGTAAGGCATACATCAAATCAATATTGAGTTTAGGAAACAGGATTAAGCCTGATTCAATGGCATTTAGTGCTTCATTGCGGTTATGAATTCTTCCCAGTACAGCCAGTTTGTCATTGGCAAAACTTTGTACTCCGATGGAAAGCCGATTTATACCAGCTGCTGCATAATCTGCAAAACGATCGCGTTCAAATGTGCCCGGATTGGCTTCAAGGGTAATTTCTGCTGTGGGTAACAGATTAACCCGTGCACGAATGCCGCTTAAGAGCTTTTCAAATGCAGATGCGGAAAATAGACTGGGTGTTCCTCCGCCGATAAAAATTGTGTGAACAGACCTACCCCAGAAATAAGGCAGTTCAGTTTCCAGATCAGTTAATAAGGCAGCAATATACTTCTGCTCATCCAGTTCCTGCTTAAGCTGATGTGAATTGAAGTCGCAATACGGACATTTGCGAACACACCATGGAATGTGAATATACAGAGATAGTGGCGGTAAACTGGTCAAAGCTGGCGTAACAGAATGCGGTATTTGCAGAGAAACGGGAAACTCAGACATGAGTATTCAGGCCATACTGCTGACGCAGTTTATCCATTAAAATATTTAATGCCTGAGCACGATGACTTATCCGGTTTTTTTCTTCCTGACTCATTTGTGCAGCAGTCAGTTTCTGGTCTGGAACATAAAAATGCGGATCGTATCCAAAACCATTGCTTCCTGCAGCAGAGGATTGCCACAGCCCAGACCAATTGGCTTCAGCAATTAATGGCTGTGGATCATCAGGATGACGCACTAAAACCAGTACGCATACATAAAACACACTTTTGTCATCACAATTGCGTAATTCATCATCCAGCTTGGCATTATTGGCTGTATCTGATTTCGGTTCTGTACCTGCATAACGTGCTGAATGGACACCAGGTTTACCATGCAGTGCATTGGCACAAATACCAGAATCATCGGCCAATGCCGGTAAGCCACTATAACGGCTGGCATGACGTGCTTTAGCGAGTGCATTTTCAACAAATGTGATATAAGGTTCCGGGCACTCAGGAATATTAAATTCAGACTGCGGAACAACTTCGATATTTAAAGAATTAAACAGGCGGCTAAATTCAGCCAGCTTGCCCTGATTATTACTGGCAAGAACAATTTTATTCATGGTTTACATCATTTGAGGATAACACTTGATTAATTTGCCGGTATGCACGTTCACGCAAAGTAAACGCCAGCGCAGCAAATTGCCCCAGTACACTAATGAAAGCGAGTAAACAGCAGATTATCGCAATAGTGTGCTGTTGATGTACCCAATAATAACAGCCCAGCACAACCCAGCCAATAAACATAAATGTACATGAAGCCAGAATGAGTAATAAAAGTTTGAGTTTCGTCATTCGTAAATGCTTTAAAAAATATAAATTGGCTGGGCAGATTGGTTAATTAAGAAAGATACAGCTATTTACGATTATTACTTACAGCCGGAATAAAATAAATCAGTTTATAAATCAATTTTAAGTAAAAAAATATGAGTTATTTATAAAATACAGATTAATATTAATTATAGTGATTTCATAAACTGAAAAATTTTATTTTTTTCCCAATGAAGTAAAATCTGTAGTTGTTTCAGATTTCTGCTGATTTTCTTGTTTCATTTTGGTTAGTTTAAAGGTCAAAGGCATTTCTCCGATGGCCATAATTGCACCTAGGATAAAAAATGTTTTACTATAAATTGTCAGTTGCTGATCTTTATTATAGAGAAAAAATCCGATACCGAGAAAGATTACAAACATAAGGCTTGTGCAGATATGCATTATAATTAATTTTTTCATTAGTCTGATATCATAAAAGGTTAAAGAAGAAATTACGACCAATTATATACAGAAAATCTGTTAAATGAAAACTATTGTAAATATTTAAACAATAAATATTTACAGCTTACGGTTAAAAATATGCATATAAAATAAATTGATATTATTTACAATGGATATTGAATTAATTTAAATTTCGATTAATTTTAATTATTTTAATGGTAAATGGCGTTAGTATTATTAAGCCGAAAGCAGCAATAATAAAACAGGTGATACTATACCATAATGGATAACGTATATCCGCAAAGAATATTGTACCGATAACCAAAGCCGCAATTACGGTCATTGAAAGAAAACAATAGCTAACAATTAATTTTTTCATATTTGACACTTCAAAATTTTTTATTTTCTATCTTTAGAATCTGTTTATCTGTCTAATAAACAAGAAAACCGGTTTTATAATAAACAGATTGGACAGTAAAAAAGATTGTATAAAAATAATTTTATTTTTAAAAGATATAAATATTAAGTCGTTAGTATGTAATTTAAAAAAGTATTTGATAAGCAATTTAATTGAACCCTGAAAGCAGCATAAAACAAAAATCCGGTGCCAGTTAAATTAATCTTAAAGTAATTGATTAGCTTTGAATACAAATCAAACAATCCATTTAATCCAAATGAATTCTAATTATTTAATTATGCGATCTGAATAAAAGTCTGGGTAGTTGTTTGGTTTAAAAAAGCCTGCATAAGCAGGCTTTTAAAGTTAGCGTAATTGCTGATCCAGTTGCTGAAGCCATTTTGTGGCATCTTTTCCGGTATATATTGTGCCATCTTCATTGGCCAAAGTGACACGTGTTCCGCCATCCTTGAGAGGTATAGCCAGTACCATCAGACGAGGTTGCTGTTTTGGCTGTTGCTGTTGTTCAGCTTTTTTGCTGCGCCCGAACATACGTCCGAATAATCCTGGTTTTTTATGAGAAACAGAAGAGGCTTCTGCAGCAGCTACTTCAACCAGATAAGCATATTGACTCTGGTTTTCTCCAATTACATTCAGACCAACACGATCCAAAGCCAGTGCAACACGACGCCAGTTACGTTCCTGAGGCCCAAGCAGGTAAATACTATTGCCATCAATTTTGGCTAAATTGTATTCATTCGAGTTTTGTTTTTGGGCAGCTATCTGTTGCTGTACCTGTTTGGCATCTGCACCAAGATATTGCATAAAGCGTGCAAGAAATGCTGCTTCCAGCTCAGGCTCATTAGGTCTTGGCTGCCATGCAGTGCTGTCACCATCTTTGCTGGTATAGACTTCTTTCATACCTTTCTGGCTGAAGAATACATCTGTACCGCCTTTGCTGTTACGTTCCAGACGGATAGTAAACATATCCCGCTCGCCGCTGGAGTAAACACCACCCAGACCTACTTTTTCGAATATACCGCGAATCACATCAGATGGTAGTTTGGCACGGTTTTCTGCCCAGTTGGTTTGCATCAGACCAATAGATGGTTCTTCACGCTCGATAGTAAAGCCCTGTTCCTGCCAGAATGCTCTGAGCAGCGGCCATAATTCAGCAGCTTGTTTGTTATCGATAGTCAGCCAGCGAATACTTCCATCACGCTGCAAATGAATATTCGGTACCTGAGTCAGTACCTGTGCATTCGCATTATTCTGAGTTTTGCCCGCTTTTTTGTTCATGTCACTGGCACGTACAGCCCCATTAATCAGTGTACTTCCAGGTGCACTAAAGCGGTTCCCCTGATTCGGATCAGTCAAATCAGGAGGTACATCCAGCTGAACAATTTTTTTATTGTCAGACTGATAATCCAGTTTAGGCAGGTTTTCTTTTTTGCTGGCACAGGCGGCAAGACTGGCTGCCAGCAGGGTTAGTGCAACGGTTTTACTTATATTCATATCGGCCACTTTCAGTGTGCATTACAATGACAATGTAGGCTTGTGTTTAAATTAATTCGGCTTCCTGCATGGCGGCTAACACGACAGCCTGTCCGGCAGGAGTTAATTCAGTAATAGGCAGTCGGCAAACCGGATTGATTTTACCCAGTTTAGACAGTGCCCATTTCGTTGGTGCAGGGCTTGGTTCACAGAAAAGATCACCATGCAGACGCTGTAATTTATCATTTAAAGCGCGTGCACCGGTAATATCTCCGCGCAAAGCTGCATGACACATATCTGCAAACAATTTCGGAGCAACGTTAGCAGTAACGCTGATCACACCATGACCACCGCACAGTAAAAATGCCAGGGCAGTAGGATCATCGCCGGAATAAACTGCAAAATTTTCAGGTACGTGCTTAAACAGATAACATGCACGGCCAATGTTGCCAGTGGCTTCTTTAATACCAACAATATTGTCAATTTCTGCCAGACGTAAGGCTGTGTCCGGTTGCATATCGGCAACAGTGCGACCCGGGACATTATACAAAATCATGGGGATACTGGTTGCTTCGGCAATAGTTTTAAAGTGGCGGTAGATACCTTCCTGATTCGGTTTATTGTAGTAGGGTACTACAGACAAAGTCATATCTGCACCAGCCTGCTGAGCCTCCTGAGCCAGATAAATTGCTTCATGAGTATTGTTGGCACCAGTACCGGCAATTACTTTCACACGTCCGGCTACATGTTCTACAGCAGTTTTGATGACATTCAAATGCTCATCCACGCTGAGTGTGGCTGATTCACCGGTTGTTCCCACGGCGACAATGGCATCGGTTCCGGACTCGATATGCCAGTCAATAAGCTGTTTGTATTGTTCATAATCAATACTGCCATCTTCATGCATAGGCGTTACGATGGCAACCAGGCTGCCTGTCAACATAATTCTACCCTTTACAGGTGAGCTAAAAATGTGATGATTGTAGCGTATTTTTTGCTTACATGGAAAACTGCCGGTATTCGAACCACTTTTGATAAAAGTAGTTTGCTTGTGTTAAAGATTCTATTCCTCAATAGTTTGCTCTAGATTAAACAGTGCCGTATCGCTTAAAATACGCTGCTTTATATACATTTCACACATGCATAAAGCAAATAAGGAAGGATGACATGGCCGATAATTCCTCTGTTCGTAAGCAGAATGAACACTCTGATTTGGTCTATGGTCTGGAGGAAAAACCTCCTGTTTTAAATGGTTTGCTCAGTGCATTAACCCATTTACTCGCTCTTTTTGTTCCTATGGTGGCGCCGGCTCTTGTGGTGGGCGGTGCGCTGAAACTGCCGGCTGACATGACTGCTTATCTGGTCTCAATGTCTATGGTAGCTTCAGGTGTAGGTACTTATATTCAGGTACACCGCTTTGGTGTTATTGGTTCGGGGCTGTTATCAATTCAATCAGTTAATTTTTCATTTGTCACTGTCATGATTGCGCTGGGGCTGGGCATGAAAGAAAGCGGGATGAATGAAAATACTATGATTTCAACTTTACTGGGCGTCTCATTCGTGGGCGCCTTTTTAGTAATCGGGGCATCATGGCTGTTACCTTTTCTGAAAAAAATCATCACACCTACTGTAAGCGGAGTTGTGGTATTGATGATAGGCCTGAGTCTTATTCATGTCGGTATTACTGACTTTGGCGGTGGTCTTACTGCAAAAGCAAATCATACTTTCGGTTCATGGTCTAATCTGGCTCTGTCCACATTTGTACTGTTTACTGTATTGTTATTTAACTGTTTTAAAAATGCATGGTGGCGTATGGCCGGCATTGCGGTAGGTTTGATATCAGGTTATGTAATTGCTATTTTTATGGGCATTGTAGATTTTTCCAATCTGCACGATTTACCCTTAATTACAATACCGATTCCCTTTAAATACGGCTTTGCTTTTGACTGGCATGCTTTTATGGTGGCCGGTACCATTTATCTTTTAAGTGTGTTTGAAGCAGTAGGTGATTTAACTGCTACCGCCATGATTTCTAATCAGCCGGTAGATGGTCCGTCGTACACAAACCGTTTACGCGGCGGGGTAATGGCTGATGGTCTGGTGTCGGTGATTGCTACAGCACTGGGTTCATTGCCGTTAACCACTTTTGCCCAGAATAATGGCGTTATTCAGATGACGGGAGTTGCTTCCCGGTATGTCGGTAAATATATTGCTGCTATTCTGATTATACTTGGCTTATTTCCATGGGTTGGTGCTATTTTTACCACTATTCCCAGTCCGGTTTTAGGTGGGGCAATGGTGGTTATGTTCGGTTTAATTGTTACTGCCGGTATCAGAATTATTATTACTGCCGGCATCCGACGCCGTGAAGCAGTTATCTGTGCTACATCACTGGGGCTTGGTCTGGGTGTGGCTTTTGAACCGGAAGTGTTTGCTCAGTTACCAATATTGTTTCAAAATCCGATTTGTATGGGCGGAATTGTAGCAATTATTCTAAATATAGTTCTGCCACATGATAAAAGTGAACCAGCTGTTTATTTAAGTGACGACATTCCGCATTAATTAATATCTGAAAAAAGGCTGCCGAAAATATTGGCAGCTTTTTTTATAAATTTAAAATAATGATTTTAAATAATAAGTTCTATTTTTATTTATGAATACTATAAGTTATATGGAAAATTTTAATTATCTGTAATTCTGAATGGTTTTAGCTGTGTATTAAAAAAGTACTTTTAATTTGATATTATCCTTTGATTTAATAACAATATCAGGTAGACAAGTAATTTTTTTGTCAAAATTCAGAAAATTGTTAATCTATGTATTTTCTTTTGAAAGCAGATTAGCACCGTCAGTTGAATGCAGACGGGCAAATATCCAGCTTGAAAGCAGAGTGAACACGCCGAGAATAATAAATGTAATTCGAAAGGCGGTAGTAATATTGTAATTGATAAAGCTGGCACGACTGAAAGATTGCAAAAGTAATGCGCCAATTGCTATACCGAAACTTAATGCCAGTTGCTGGTTAACAGCCATCAGACTGGTGCCGCTACTAACTTGATTAGGGCGTAAATCAGCCAGTGTAATGGTATTCATACCAGTAAATTGCAAAGAGTTGCAGGCGCCTAAAATACACAGATGTAATAATATCAACCATTGCGGTGTACTGGCACTGATTAAAGCGAGTGACATAATCAGTATACCGATAATACGTGTGTTCCAGGCAAGTGTATTACGATAACCAAAATGATTCATTAAAGGCTTCAGAAAGGGTTTGGCAAATATAGCTGCCAAAGCAAGAGGCATCAGCAGCCAGCCTGAATTTACCGCATCATAGTTAAAAGCAACCTGAAATAATAAAGGCAATAATAAAGGCAGGGCACTCATGCCAAGGCGGCTTACTAAGTTACCTGCCAGCCCCAGACGAAATGTACGCACCAGAATTAAATGCGGAGGATACAAAGCACGGTTGTTCTGACGTGCATGAGCAAGATAGGCAAATAAAGCGCCAATACCTGCAATAGCCATCATACAGCCAAATAAAATATTGTTAGCATGTGACATAGTTTCAAAAGTAAGCGTCATGCAAAAAGCAGATGCCGAAAACAGAAAGAAACCTAATCCATCAAAGTAATTTGCAGGACGGTTAAAATTGGGCATGATATACCAGGTAACCAATAATCCTAATAACCCTATCGGTACATTGAGTAAAAATATCCAGTGCCAGCTGGTATATACCACAAGATAGCCACCAATAATCGGTCCCAGTACCGGACCGATCAGGGCCGGCATAATGGCATAATTCATAACAGTTATGAGTTTAGAGCGGTCGTAGGCCTGCATCATGGTTAAACGGGCTACCGGTGTTAGCATTGCGCCACCTAAACCCTGAATGATTCTGGCCAGTACCAGCAAAGCCAGATTATTACTTGCAGCACACAGTACAGATCCAATAATAAATATGACCATAGAACCCATAAAGAGTTTACGAGTTCCTAATTTATCCGACAGAAAACCAGACAGAGGCATCATTATTGCTAGCGTTAGCGCATAAGCAATAATTGCTGATTGCATATTAAGTGGTGACTGCCCAAGATCGGCAGCCATTGAGGGCAGAGCAGTATTCAGGATAGTAGCATCCAGCTGCTGCATAAAAATGGCTATAGCCAACAAAATGGGCAAAAAGCGTGAAGGTTTACTGTCGTTAATAGAAGCCATAATTGTTGTTTATCAATAATGGATTCATTTATTATAACAGAATCATGTAATGCATTATTTTGTTAATATAAAAGCATAAATTTATGAAAGTATATTTTTTATATTCATAATTTTAAGATAATAAATGTATATAAGAAGTGTTTATGCTTTAAGGTTGATATATGTTTTATTATGGTAGATTAATAACGCGAAGCAGGCATGCATTACCAAATTCTGATAAGTAATTTTTTTATAAAATATAGGTTTGTTGAGTTTGTTTATAATGTTAGGATAATTGTATAGATAGATATTATTTTATTTTTTCTGAATTATATTTAAGTTTGTATATAAGTCTGGTGAAAAATGCCAGTATATAAATAACTTACGGTATAACTTTTATTTACATTTATTAAACTTATTTATCATAAGACACATTGCTTCACTACAATGGAAAAAGCTAACAAACATACAAAGTAATCATTATAAATTTAGTGTAAAAACAAAATATTTAGATGTTTTAAATAATATTCATTGTGTATATATATCATTATGAATATTAAATAAATTTATTATTGCAAATGCTGGTTAGTACAAGCTTGCTTTTAGTATCCAGTTTATAAAAAAATTTTTAGATAAAGGCGGATAATTTAAAAATGAGGAAGTAATGAATAAATCTCAAAAAAATTGATATGTGTTGTACTTGGATAATATCTACTCTGTTTATATAAAAGAAAAAGGTTAGACATAAAATAAACCGTGTTAGCTTAATAAAGCTAACACGGCCTAGAATGCAGTTATAATAGACTTACATACGTAATGTGTCTACAACATCGATCATGAATTCCATATCTTCTTCAGATAATCCGATAAAGCCTTCTGGAAAACTCAATGCTTTTACAATAGTAGCACCATCAGAGTCGTCTGCCATTTTGCATAATATCTCTCTCAACGGCTCTACTTTATCAGCTATATCTTTATGATATAACATGACATGAGATACTTCATTAATCCGGCTTTTCAGTAATACTTTTAACTGATCTTTGGTTACAGAGTTAAAGCTGTCATATACTTCAGCTTGAATAATGCCAATTTTTGCCTGCTGGCGGATAACGCTGGAAGCTACCATGAGGAAGTTATCTTTACGATTGATAACCAGCTCATCGTCGCTCAGATTAGCAGGTTCAAGCAAACGCAAACCAATAAAGTTGGCATCTTCATTATTGGAAAGAGCCAGTTCAACAGTACCTTTGAGCTCTTCAATAGCATTAATTTCTGAATCAGCAGCAGTAACAATTACAATCTCATCTGGTTGATTTTTAGGTTTAACCAGTGGTAAATAACCTTGTTCACGTACATAATTACCGGCAGCAAACGGATTAACAAAAAGCATAGAGACTTTTTCTTTATCTTGCTGTGCTTTTACTTCATCAAATGAAGGAGGCATAATCAGAGAAATATTCTGATCGCTTTTCTTTTGCAGGTAATTATTCAGCAAATACCAGGTGCTGAACTGATCAGGCAAATAATCGGGTACAACCATTAAACTCAGCATATTATTTTCCTTCCTGTTCAGTTTTCAGCATTTCTACATACTTGGCACTCATTTCGTTAACGCGTTCACGGCTTGGTTTGCGACGAATTGAGCTATAGCCAATCACTTTGCCTTGACGTAAGTTCGGAATTACAGTGGCGTATACCCAGTAATGGCCGCCATCTTTTCGTAAGTTTTTAACATAACCGTACCAGCGTTCGCCTCTTTGCAAGGTTTCCCACATATCTGCAAACGGAGCTTTTGGCATGTCAGGATGACGTAACAAACAGTGTGGAGCACCAATAATTTCATCACGTGTCCAGCCACTGATATCAACAAAGACGTCATTGGCATGCGTGATAATACCGTTAAGATCTGTACGTGATACAATTAAAGCACCATCAGGATAAGGAAATTCCTGATGAGTTACATATACTGTTGATTCTCCGTCTTGCTGATAATGCTTAATTTTATACTCTGAAAATTCACCTTCAGGCTTCGGCTGAATCCAACGACTCATATCCATATTTATCTGTCCTTCAATTTTGGTTTAATCTGATAAAGAATGAGTGTGCTTAATAGAAATGCATTTCAGATTTTTTATGTTTTTACAGTAGTTTATTCTTTCTGCTTTAATAAATTTACTGCTAATATAAATTTCTGGAAATGCATACAATCGGGATTTTTAAATATTACCCAATACATATATGCGATGCGTTTCAATATAGTTATAAAACATTTAAACGCCCTTTCATGCAATAAATTCAGTTTTAGCTTTAGTTTTCTTTAGGTTTGACTAACAGCAATTTAGTCAGAATTCAGAAAATATCCGGATATAAGGGTAGTGTCTGATTTTAAAGCTTATTTTTACAGTATTATAAACTGTAATAAAACGTGTTAATTTCAAATTTGCATGAGCGGGTATTTAAATAGCATTGCATATTTCAGATCAAGCAAATTGATTATTAACCAAAATGGTCAGCTAATTCTTTCAATGCCCGTTTAGCTTCAAACAGAATCAGACCTAATTTGGCTTCATGAGTGGTAGTAATGGTTAACAGAATAGCTTCAGAGGCCTGAAACAGCAGCATGTAGCCTTTATCAGTGTGAATAATGGTATTGTCCAGAGTACCTTTTAATACTTCTTTTGCAGAACGATTACCCAGAGACAGTAATGCTGCAGCCATTGCACCGATACGGTCTTCATCCATGCCACTCTGCAAAGCAGAAGCAATTGGCAAACCATCGGTTGAGATAACTGCTGAAGATGTAATGTCGGGTGTACTGTTCAGGGTTTTCAATACGCCTTCGATGAAATCATATTTCATGAAAATTCCTCTTAAATTGACTGTAACTTTGTCAATTATAAAGATGGGTGAATTTTTTTGCAAAAAAATGTTATTAAATTTTATTAATTATCTTTATTTAAGTTTTCTATTTTATTTACATTTCTTTAGTTTTCTTGCTTATCTATAATTATTCAGAGCAATGAAAACTATTGTTACAGTTTATTGAATTCTATTGAAATGCAAATAAAATTATAGCATTTTGAATAGGAGATTGCGAAATATAATCCGGTCTACTTAGCTAAAGTTTGATATTTATCAAATGTTATCTCATTTTTTATATTTTATATGCTATTGAGACTGCGACTATATGTTTAATTCTATGCTTAACTTAATGGTAAATGAATTGTTTTAAATAATAAAATCTTACTTTTTTAGTGCATATTAATATATAAATTAATAGTGTGTTGTAAGTTTGCTTATATATTTTACAAATTTAAATTAATGTTATTTATTAAAAAGACAATTAAGTGAAATTAGTGCCCTTATAGTTTGATAATGTTAATTATGTTTATTTTGTTGTTTAATATATAAATTAATTTAAACAGGTTGTTCTCAAT
This sequence comes from Snodgrassella sp. W6238H11, assembly GCF_016100525.1. Classification (NCBI taxonomy): domain Bacteria; kingdom Pseudomonadati; phylum Pseudomonadota; class Betaproteobacteria; order Neisseriales; family Neisseriaceae; genus Snodgrassella; species Snodgrassella sp. W6238H11. Next base: position 324,807 of record NZ_JACFSH010000001.1, read on the forward strand.
ATGATAAACAACCTGTTTGTTAGGTTAATTTCAAATATCGGCTTCTACTTTATCTCCTTCAGCTTCCATCCATACTCTTCTGGAAGCTGCTTCACCTTTTCCCATTAATTTGATAAAAATATTTCGGGTTTCACTGTTTTCTTCATCGGGAATATGTACTTGCAACAGACGGCGTGTATCCGGATTCATGGTAGTATCCTTGAGCTGATCAGGATTCATTTCGCCTAAACCTTTAAAGCGATTTATGTGATAAGTACTTTTTTCTAGTTGCAGTCTGTCTTTAATGCTTTCCAGTTCTGCCTCATCCTGAGCATAAATCTTGCGTGCAGGTTTGCTTTTACCCTGTGCATTTACATCTATACGAAAAAGTGGTGGTTGGGCTACATAAATGTGTCCGGTCTCTATCAGTCGCGGGAAATGGGTATAAAACAAGGTGAGTAATAGAACCTGTATATGAGCACCATCAACATCAGCATCTGATAAGATGGCTATTTTTCCATAGCGTAAGCCAGATAAATCAGGATTATCGTTTCTACCGTGGGGGTCTACTCCGATGGCAACAGAAATATCATGTATTTCTGCATTACCAAACAATTGGTCGCGATGAATTTCAAAACTGTTTAAAACTTTACCGCGCAATGGAAGAATTGCCTGAGTATTTTTATCCCGGGCCAGTTTAGCTGAGCCGCCGGCTGAATCACCTTCTACCAGAAACAATTCATTTTCTCGGATGTCTTCACTTTCGCAGTCAGTAAGTTTGCCTGGTAAAACAGCTACGCCAGAACCTTTTTTCTTTTCAATTTTTTTAGTTGAACGCATTCGCGCCTGAGCCTGACTAATAGCCAGTTCAGCTATTTTTTTACCTGTATCGATATTCTGGTTTAACCAGAGTTCTAATGGATCACTACATACTGTAGCTACCAGTTTGAGTGCATCACGACTGGTTAATTTGTCTTTTGTCTGCCCTTGAAACTGAGGATCGAGCAACCGTGCTGAGAGAACGAAGGCGACGCGTGAAAAAACATCATCTGACTGTAGTTTTACGCCGCGCGGAAGTAAATTATGATGATTGATAAAGTTGTTTACAGCGTGAAAAACTGCCTGTTTCAGCCCGGCTTCATGAGTGCCGCCTAACGCGGTAGGGATCAGATTAACGTAGCTTTCACTTGGTGTATGTCCGTCTTCCAGCCATGTCAGAGCGAAAGCTGCACCTTCACCCTGATTAAAGTCAGTTCCATGATTTGAGTTTAAATAATTTTCACTTGAGAAAATGGGTGTGGCAGTCTGGCTATCTGAAAGTAAGTCAAGTAAATAGCTTTTCAGGCCATTCGGATAATGCCAGTTTTGTGTCTGAGCTTCATCCGTAGCATTCTGGTAGCGGGTAAGGGTAACATTCACGCCGGGTAATAAAACAGCTTTAGCACGTAAATTGCGTTCCAGTTCCGGCAGATTGTATTGCGGATTATCGAAGTAATGTCCGTCAGGCCAGATACGAACTTCGGTACCACTGTCTTTAACGGCGCATTTGCCGGTTACAGACAAAGGTTTAATGACGTCACCACCAGCAAAGGCAATATGGTAAATATTTCCGGCTCTTTTGACAGTAACTTCAAGCCGGGAAGACAGTGCATTGGTCACGGAAACGCCTACACCATGTAAGCCACCTGAAAAAGCATAAGCACCGTCGCCGCTTTTTTTATTGAATTTACCACCAGCATGTAGTTGGGTGAAAACCAGTTCAATTACGGGTACTTTTTCGGTTGGGTGTAATCCGGTGGGAATACCGCGACCATTGTCTCTGACGGTAACGGATCCATCGGGATTCAGAGTAACATCGATATTTTGTGCATAGCCGCCCAGAGCTTCGTCTGCGGCATTATCAATTACTTCCTGAATGATATGAGTAGGGCTATCCGTTCTGGTATACATCCCAGGGCGTTCTTTAACCGGTGCCAGACCCTTCAGAACGGTGACACTGGATTCATCATAAGTTGTGGATTTGCTCATAATTTATTTTTAGATAAGTATTAATCGCAATATAAAACAAATTACCGTAAAAAATTTATTTTTTCGGTAATTTGTTTCAGATTCAGAATTTTGGCGGAATCTTCAATACAGAACTATTCACAGGCAATCATTCTGCCAGTGAGTATTTATCATCATGATTTTGTCGAGTTTGAACAAATTCAGTCCAGCTGGGCAGTTCGTGTAAAAAGCGTGAAAGCTCGTGTAATGCATTCAAATAGACATTTCTTTTGAATTCAATAACTTCATCAACTGGAGCCCAGTATTGGTGCCAACGCCATGCATCAAATTCAGGATGATGGGTTGCTCGCAGATGAACATCACTTTCACGTCCGGTTAGACGCAGCAAATACCAGATCTGTTTTTGGCCTTTATAAGAACCCCGCCATTCGCGTTTGATCCAATGTGTAGGTACATCATAACGTAACCAGTCCCGGGTGCGTCCGATTATTTTGACATGATGCGGCAGCAGGCCGACTTCTTCCATGAGTTCACGATACATGGCGGCTTCCGGGCTTTCACCCGGCTTAATACCGCCTTGCGGAAACTGCCAAGAGTGTTCATGTACACGCTTGCCCCAAAAAACCTCGTTATGGTCGTTAGTAATGATTATCCCGACATTGGGGCGATAACCTTCTCTGTCTAACATGGTAGTTCGCCCAGTAAATAAATTGAATTTTCGCACAAATCAGGCAGTGAGACTAGTAAGGATTAAATGTGAAATATCAAATTAAATTAAGTAAATTTTTATATTATATTGGCATATGGAAATTTTCAGTTAAAAATCTGGATTTAGCTATAAATAATATTGGTGAAATCTATTATTAATGATTAATTAGATATCTGGATGAGTTTTAATCATTCAGATTGGGTATTTAATTAGTCTTGTTATTAATTATTATGATTCAATTCGAACTGATGCATGAAAAATCCGGCGAAGTTTATTATTCATATAGAGTAGTGTATTTGTTTTATATTTTATTTATGGTTTTCAGAAACCAGATAATTGTGTAAATATTAAATCAGTTAAAAGCGTAAAAAAAACGTATCTTTCTTTATCTATCAATAGAATATCATTGGGATTATGTGGTCGTTTGGAATAAACGATATACGAAAATTATTTTTCCAAATATTTTCTCATTTCCAATATTTTAGACGAAAGATAAACTTTATGCTGATAAACAGGTAAATTATTATTTCTAATATTCTGCTTATTTTCATTTTGATATTTTAAAAAAGACAATTCTGTTAAATCTATGAATGATTGAACAGTTGGTAAGGGTATATATTAAATTGAAAAAATTATTAATATTAAGCAATTATCATAAAATTAATTGTCAAAAGAAAAGCAATATTGTAGTGAGGATAGTTGAATCTATACTATAGTGACTGGTATAGCTGATGATAATTAATATCGCCCTTGGGGCTTAATCCTGAAAAGGTTGAAATTGTGGGACGGTATATAAAAGATAAAAATGTCTATCTGGTCAAACTAAAGTCATTTACAAAATGAATGCAGATGCAGAGAAATTTAATATTTTTATTTTAGCGCAAAGATATTTAATTTTTGGACTGGGATATCTTGATATTTATTGTATTGTCAATCGTTTGATTTATAAAAAATTTTATTTAATTTAGTGTGGTTAAATATACTAAGGAATAACTGATTAAAAAATATTTTCATACCGATTTATAATAATTGAATCTGTACTCAATAATTGAATTAAAACAAATTCAGCTGAAAAAATCCACATTACTGCAATCTTTTTGTATTTGAAATTTTATTATAAATAAGATGTAATGAGTTTATAGGTATTTGATACTGGTAATAACTTTTCCGAAAATATTATTTATAGTTTTTATTAAAGAGAGCATATTTAAAAAGAGCCCTATCTCTGCAGATAGGGCTCTTTATTAGCAAAAATTTTATTGATGAACAGGTTCGAAATTGTGAATGGCTTTTTCATTTTCAGGAGTTTGCTCTTTGCCATTTACAGCCTGAGTATGTTGATAAAAAGCAGCGCGTTTAGCTGCCTGAAAAATTTGTAATCTACGACGATGTTGCATAGTTAAATCCTTTCTCGCTTGCTGGTGTGGGGCACCAACTGTTGTCATTTATAACTTGGAAGTATAAGTTTACTGATAAATTAATAATGCAGATCAGTTATCAGTTCGGATATTGTTTTTAACGTAATAATTTATTAGTTCATTAAACAATATATAAGATATAACAGAATATTGCAAGACAGTGATGTATGTTTGTCTTTAAATTGAGAGGAAATGATAAATAGAAAAACCGCAGAATTGTTAAAAGGTCAGGCCTGAATCAGTAGCCTGACCTTTTATTACGATAAAGTGAGGAGCTTATTGCTTGGGTTGGCTATTACTACGTCTGTTTGGCTGACTGTTTCTCTGACGGGCAGCCGGAATGTTCTGGCGGGAACGGTTTGGTTGCTGTTCGCCAGACTGACGGCGGTTTGCATTCCAGTTGCCATTTTTGTTGTGATTACCATAGGAGCGGCGACCTTTATTCGCTATTTTACCAGCACGTTTACGTGTCGGTTCCATACCGGCAATAGTTTGCTCAGGTAGTTTGCGGTTTAGGTAGCGTTCAATTTTATGTACTTTAATATACTCGTTTACTTCAGCAAAAGTAATGGCCAGACCGGTTCGGCCAGCACGGCCTGTACGACCGATACGATGTACATAGTCTTCAGCCTGCTTAGGTAAATCATAATTAATGACATGTGTAATGGTTGGTACATCAATACCACGTGCGGCAACATCAGTAGCCACTAGTATTTTAATCCGGCCTTTGCGTAAATCCATTAATGTACGGTTACGCCAGCCTTGTGGCATATCGCCATGCAGACAGTTAGCCGAAAAGCCTTTTTCATAAAGTTCATCAGCCAGCTGTTCAGACATAGCTTTGGTGGCAGTAAATATTACTGCCTGATCGATACTGGTATCACGCAACAGATGATCAAGCAGACGGTTTTTATGCCGGATGTCATCACAGTAATACAGTTTTTCATCAATTTTGCCTTGTTTTTCTTCCCGGGCAATATCGATTTTTTGCGGTTGATGTGTTAATTTTTCGGCAAGTTTACCTACCATACCATCCCAGGTAGCTGAAAATAACAGGGTCTGACGTTCAGCAGGAGTTGCGGCAACTATGGTCTCAATATCATCAATAAAACCCATATCCAGCATTCTGTCTGCTTCATCCAGAATAAGCACTTCAAGCCGGCCAAAATCAATGCGTCCCTGACGCATGTGATCCATCAGACGTCCCGGAGTAGCTACGATAAGATCAATCGGACGGGATAATGCACGGATTTGCTGACCGAAAGCTGTACCGCCTACCAACGTTACTGTGCGCAGCCAAGGCATGTTTTTACCATAAATCTGAGCGTTTTTTTCTACCTGTTGAGCAAGTTCGCGTGTAGGTGTTAATACAAGAGCACGCGGGCCTTTGCCTGGTTTTTCACTGCGTTTGAGCAGTTTTTGCAGTGTTGGTAATAAAAATGCGGCTGTTTTTCCAGAACCAGTTTGAGCGGAAACCATTAAATCCTGGTTATCCAGAACTGCCGGAATAGATTCAAGTTGTACTGGTGTTGGATTTTCGTAGCCGGCAGCAGTGAGTGCATTGGTGAGTTGTTTGTCTAGTTTTAAATCTGAAAAAGACAATGTCATGATTTTCCTTTGGTTAAACGACCAACCAAACGTGATAATCTAGTTTATTGATGTGAAATTAGATTACAGGGAACTGTTGCTAGCTTAAGCCAAAAAGAAAATAACAAAGGAAAGATAGCAATTGGTTGTCGTAAGCGTGTGTGTTTAGGTATTTTATACATCGACAACAACCAGACAACGTACGCATTGCTGCGAGTGTTGGGAGAGCGGCATTACATAACTATTAAAGTAATAATGAATTCGCCGTATTTAATAAGGTTGCAAACGATGGTTTCAAATATTATCTTTTTAATTATAAGAGATATGGTCTTTTTAAGCAAGAGCACTATTATATCTATATATGTAAATGTGCGAAGGTTTCTGTGGTTTTTTCCGTTACAATGTGACTGTTAGTGTATTTATTGCAGAAATGTAAAATTTTATTTATGAGTGAAGATATTGGTGCTTTTGTCAATCGTATGGGCAAAAATATTAAGCATTTACGTAAATGGGCACAACGTCAGGATATAGAGGCATGGCGTATGTATGACCGGGATATTCCACAGTATCCATTTGCTGCTGACATTTATGCCGATCATGTACATTTACAAGAATATGATACGGGCTGGTTGATGCATAAGACAGACTATGAAAAATGGTTGGCTGAAGTAGTGGAGGCTGTTTTATTTGTGACTGGTCTGCCGAAAGAACATATTCATGTGAAAAAAAGACAAAGGCAAAAAGGTAAAGATCAGTATGAAAAAACTGGTGTTACGGGTACGGATTTTGTAATTCATGAGCATGGGCGTGCATTCTGGGTGAATCTGGATAAATATCTGGATACAGGTTTATTTCTTGATCATCGTAATACTCGCCAGAAAATAGGCAATATAGCGGCGGGAAAACGATTTTTGAATTTATTTGCTTATACAGGCAGTTTTTCAGTATATGCTGCAACTGGCGGTGCTTTATTCAGCGAAACTGTAGATCTCTCGAATACTTATCTGCAATGGGCACAACGAAATTTTGAATTGAACGGGCTGGATATGCAGGCTCATCAGATTGTTCGTGCTGATGTATTTCAATATTTGCAGAAAGCTGTTGAAGATCACAAACAGTTTGATTTGATTGTAATGGATCCGCCAAGTTTCTCAAATAGTAAGAAAATGCTGGATATTCTGGATATTCAGCGGGATCAGGAAAAACTGATAGATGGTGCAATGCGTTTATTATCGAAACAGGGTAGTTTGTATTTTTCAAATAATCTGCGTAGTTTTACTTTAAATCCGGTTCTGGAGCAACGTTATGATGTAAATAATATTTCCAGAAAAACAATACCTGAAGATTTTCGCAATACTCGTATTCATCAATGTTGGGAAATCCGGCATCGTTAATCAAAAGGTCAATTTGCGGGAGATAAAAATGATTCGGGCTATACAATTATTTTTAGTTTTTGGTGTATTGAGTTTGTCAGAGTGGTTATTTTCTGTAGCTGAGGCCGCTGTTATCTACCATTCAGGTCGTGGCGAACGTCATGTTTATGTCGATTTACCCGTTTCATCAACTACAACCATTAATAAAACAGTACATATTAATGCTCCTGCCGGTGCAACAGTGATTTATACGGATACGCCGGTTTATCCTGCTGCACTTCCGTATCCTCCGGTTTATCCTATTGCATCCAGTATTAGTTTACGGCCGGTAAGCCATGGCTGTCTGCGTAATGATGGCATGTCTTCGGTCTGGCAGTCGGTAGCACTCGATTCCTGTGCCGGCGGTGAAATCAGCGAGGCTTTTTATTTTCATCAGGGGCAAGTGTGGCTGAATAATCGTTGTCTTGCGGTGAAAAATCATTCAGTAGGGACAGTTTTCTGTGAACCGGACAGGAACAATAATTGGTTGCTTACAGGCAGACAGATTCGTGACAGAAACAGTAATTTATGTGTAGATGGTTCACAAGGACATTTACAATTGCGGCCTTGCAGTAATGATAAAAGTCAGCAGTTTCATTAAATCTGTTTACAGATTTGTTAATATAATAAATATATCCAATAAAAATTATTGTTATATTTTATAATGCGAATCTATGTTTGTAATCTTTTGTTTAATGGATAAGTTTAGTAAAAGTAAACAATTTTAACTTAAATATAATTCTGCATGTTTATGTAATGTTATATTTTATTATGTTAAGATAATGCTTGATGAAATTGCTTTAAATTTTTGGAAAAATTTGTTTTTATATTCATAATCATAAATACGGACATTAGTTTTATTTATGTTTTACCTGTGTAAACTTTGCCTGTTTCAGTGGTTTCACTGGTGGAATAATAGCTGTTAAATAAGTAGTAATTAAGCTATTAATCTGATTTATCAGGTAGAAATATAACGAATATGTATGAGAAAAGGCGATTTCATACTGATGACTTTCATTGCAGGAATTTTTGATTTCAGCTAATTTTATTTATATTCTTGGTAAGGTAATTTAATACCACTATGTCTCGTTTTTCTTCCTGTATTCTGCCGCCGGCGATGCTGGGTATTCTGGGCGGCGGCCAGCTGGGTGCAATGTTTACGGTAGCTGCTAAAACAATGGGTTATCAGGTAACGGTTCTGGATCCTGATCCGAATGCGCCCGCAGCACAGTTTGCTGACAGACATTTATGTTCTGTATTCGATGATGCTGATGCTTTGCAGCATATGGCCAAATGTGCTGCTGTTACGACTGAATTTGAAAATGTAAGTGCTGATTCAATGCGCTGGCTGGCACAATATACGGTTGTATCGCCCTCGGGTGATTGTGTTGCAATTGCTCAGGACAGGCAACAGGAAAAAGAATGGATTGACCGCGCCGGTCTGGTTACCGTGCCTTATACTGTTATCAGCACGGAATCTGATATTAATGATTCTCTGAAAAAATTGTTACCGGGTATTCTGAAAACAGCCACTTTGGGTTATGACGGAAAAGGACAAAAAACAGTTGATTCTATCGCTGAATTGCGTGAAGCTTTTACTCAATTGCAGCATGTGCGCTGTGTGCTGGAAAAAAAAGTAGATTTACGTGCTGAAATATCAGTAGTGGTTGCCCGTCTGAATAATCAGTATGCAGTGTGTTTTCCGCCTGCAGAAAATCAGCATAAGAATGGTATTCTGGCGTACTCATTAGTACCGGCAAGGCTACCTCAGGCTATATTAAAGCAGGCTGAAAATATGGCTTTTAAGCTGGCTCAGGCCATGAATTATCAAGGGGTACTGGCAGTTGAGATGTTTGTTGTAGGCAATGATATGCAGTTGATTGTTAATGAAATTGCTCCCCGGCCGCATAATTCAGGTCATTACACTTTAGATGCCTGTATTGCTGATCAGTTTCAGCAGCAGGTAAGATTAATGTGTGGTTTGCCTCCGGCAGCCTCAGATTTATTAAAGCCCTGCTGTATGGCGAATATTCTTGGTGATGTCTGGCCTGAAAACGGCGAACCGGACTGGAATGCTGTTCTGAATCATAAAACTGCCTGTTTACATCTGTATGGAAAAAAACAGGTGAGACCCGGCCGTAAAATGGGACATTTTACTGTTCTGGCTGATAACCCTGATCAGGCATGGCAGACAGCACGCAATCTTCATCTTCACTTGCAAAACTCAGCTCAAAATTCTTGCTCGACTGCTTTAGATAAATCCTGTTGATATGGACAAAAGGATAATACCTTGAAACTGATGAGCACAAAACTGTCTCCATTGGCGTGGTTTTCTTCTGGCTGGAAATTATTGGGATATGTCCTGCCAATGGCTCTTGCCTGTGCTGGTATTGCCGGTTTACCTGTTTCTATGGCAATTGCAGGTGTGATGTGTGCTTTGTTATGCAGTCTGCTTTTGGGCGGTAGTAAAAAAATATTATTAACACCATCACCTTTTTCCGCACTAATGCTGATGGCGGCAATAGCCTATTATGCAGGTGTAGTCAGTGAACGTATTGCTGTGGCCAGTTTACTTATGCTGTTTACCGGTGGCTGGTTATTATTGATGTCACTGATATTACCCAAACATTGTCTGAACTGGATTGCACGGCCAGTCTGGCATGGTATTGGTTTGGGTATGACGCTGACTCTGATTGTCATGCTTTTTCCGATCATTTTAGGTGTGCAGGCCAATAATAGTTCATGGCAGGGAATGTGGGAACTGCTGATTGATTGGCAAGGCTGGAACTGGCCAAGTGTGGTTTTGGCCGGTTTATCATTTGCCTTGCTGGTATTATGGAGAAGTAAAACTCAGCCCAAGGCTTTATGGGTATTATTACTGGTATGGATTCTCAGTTATATATGGCCGTTTGCGCTAGTCGGAATTGCTACTCCGGTTCAGCAAAATGTTCAGCTCTGGCCATTTATGAATCCCGTACATGCTGACTGGCCATTATTGTTTTTTTTAAGTGCCACAATAGCACTATTAATATATATGGAAAGTTGTCAGTATTTATCTAATCAGTTCAGGCGTAATGTTGGCCTGGTTGGTTTTAGTAATATTCTGACAGCATTCACCGGAGGTATGGTAATCAGTTTAGGCTACATAGCTGATGAGGTTCTCAGGATTAAGCGTAATACGCTGATAGCAATGTTATTGCTTATGGCACTGATTTTTTGCTGGTCATGGCTGGCATATGTACCATTACCTGTGCTGGCAGTAATTGCGTTATATGTTATTTGTGTTCAGATTAACTGGTGTGAATTACGTTTATATTGCTGGCAATGGAGCGATTTATTGTGGCTGTGTATATCTGCCATACTGATTATTCTGTTTGGTGTCTGTACGGGTTTGTGGCTGGTGATTTCTTTTGCTCTGATAGTAATGTGCTGGTATTCACTCCGGATGCATGCCTGGCCGGTTTTATTGCCTGAAGTTCAGATTATTGCGCAAGAAGCGGTTATCATTTTACCGCAGATATTATTGTTTGCTAATGTCAGCACGCTGCTGAATAAAAGCTATCTTCTTATTAATACGCTGGATATTAAAAAAATATATCTGGATATGAGTGCAGGCTGTCATGCTGATGTGACTGTATTTTTTCATTTACAAGCTCTTGCCCGTAGATTGCATCAGCAGGAAAAAATGTTATTTGTATGTGGTCTGAATGAAAAAACATACCGTATACTTATTGCTAAAAAGCTGGATTATTTATCAGCCGAGCAATTCAGTACCCTCAGTGCTGAATCTTTGTTAATATGTCATAAATATAATAATGGTCCTGTAATAGCATGATTTGCTCAATATGATAATTGTTGATATGAATGTCAGTTCTGAGATTTTAATACTGAATATTTTATTCAGGCTGGAGAGAGAATGAGTAAATTCTGGAGTGAGAAAACCAGACAGCTGCAACCTTATGTACCCGGAGAGCAGCCCAAAATAGCTAATCTGGTTAAACTGAATACTAATGAAAATCCATTTCCGCCTTCTCCATTGGTATTAAAAGCAATGCAGGCTGCTACTGAAGATTTGCGTTTATATCCTGATCCGAATGCAGATAGATTAAAACAGACCATTGCTGATTATTATGGTTTGTCCAGGGAGCAGATTTTTGTGGGTAATGGTTCGGACGAAGTACTGGCTCAGGCATTTGCTGCTTTTTTTCAGGGAAAACAACAATTATTATTACCTGATATCAGTTATAGTTTTTATCCAGTCTATTGTCAGTTATATGATGTTGAGGCCCGTTACATCCCGCTTGATGAGCACTTCGCTATTAATCCGGTTGATTATTATGGTGCTCAGGCCGGAGTTGTTTTTCCTAATCCGAATGCACCTACCGGATGTATTTTGCCTTTGGCTCAGGTTGAGCAGATATTACAAGCCAATCCGGACTGTGTGGTACTGGTAGATGAGGCCTATATTGATTTTGGCGGTGAATCTGCGGTGGCATTGATTGCTGATTACTCTAATTTGCTTGTGGTGCAGACACTTTCAAAATCTCGTTCGCTTGCCGGTATGCGGATTGGTCTTGCACTAGGGCAAGCAGAGCTGATTGAAGGACTTGAGCGGGTTAAAAACAGTTTTAATTCTTATCCGCTTGATCGTTTAGCACAAGCTGGCGCTATTGCGGCATTCGAAGATGAAAATTATTTTCGCTCAACTTGTGCCAAAGTTATCGAAAACCGTATCTGGCTGACTAAACATCTGTCTCAGCTCGGATTTGAGGTTTTACCTTCGCAGGCCAATTTTGTCTTTGCAAGTCATAAAAATAAAACAGCTGTGGAAATTGCTGCTGAGTTACGCCGGCATGGTGTAGTGGTTCGGCATTTTCCTCAGGAAAGAATCAATAATTTTTTACGAATCAGTGTCGGAACACAGCAACAGCAGCAAAGGCTGATTGAAGTATTGGAAGAAATGCTGAATCCATAGACAAATATACATTTTGATTTTGCTAGTCTGGAAGATGCAAATTATCATCAAGATGTATTTGTTTGGTTGATGCAGTTAAGAATAGCTGATGAGCTGATAATCATCTGCTGTTAATTCAAATGTGAAATGCTGATTGGATTGAATGATTATTTTTTTATCCCGTGTTACGAATATGACTCCAAGATTTTGCTTTTTTTTCAGTTCACTCAACCCTTGTCTGATACCTAAGCCATAAAAAATAGTTGAATAAATATCTCCGGTTAATGAGTTATCAGATATGATGCTTACACTGTGCAACTCATTATTCAGAGGATAGCCGGTGTGCGGATCGAGGATGTGATGATATAGCTGGTTGTTAAAAATAAAATAGCGTTCATAAATGCCGGAAGTGACTACTGATTTGTCTTCGACATGTATGATTCCGAGCAGATTGTTTGCCTCGGCAAAAGGGCGTTTCAAACCAATATGCCATTGCTTATCAGCAGTAATTGGTGAGTAGCCGATTGTTAGCACATTACCTCCGCAATTGATAATTGCCTGAAAAATGTTATATTGAGCTAAGAGCAATTTGATAATGTCCGCAATATAGCCTTTGGCAATGGCTCCTAAATCAATTTCCATACCAGCTTTAGCCAGATATACAGTTTGATTTGTCCGGTTCAGATCAATGTGATTCGGGTTGGTCAGTGTTAATCTACGGGCTATTTCATCCTTTTCCGGAATACTGCGTCCGTTAAAACCTATTTTCCATAATTTCACCAACGGACCAATTGCCAGATTAAACTTGCTGTCAGGTAACAGGCTGGCTGCTTTAGCCTGACTGATTAAATCAAAAACCAGTTTGCTTACTGCTACCGGCTGTTTGCCGGCAGCATGGTTAATGCCCATCACCTCTGAGTGGTAGCGGTTTACCGTTAACTGAGCTTCCAGTTGCTCTATAGCGTTAAAAACGGCAGAAACTGCGGTTAGGTTTTCAACGAACAGTTTCAGGGAAACCGTTGTCCCCATTAACTGTTGGCTATAGGTGTAACTTGTACCAGACATAAGTGATGAGGTATTTATCTGTAATTAATGATTTTTAGCATATGCAGCAGCCTGATCACCGGCCTGAATACCAAAAATAATGATATCGGCAATGGCGTTCCCTCCAATGCGGTTGCCCCCATGTACACCACCGGCAACTTCACCTGCGGCATAAGCACCTTTAATAATCTCTGCATGAGTATCAAGAACTTCTGTTTTCGTATTAATGGTTACACCACCCATAGTATGGTGAATGCCTGGTGCAATGCGGATAGCGTAAAAGAATGGCTGGTTCAACTGGTGACGCATGCCGGTAGTACGTCCGAAATCTTCATCATCCTGTTGTTTTACAAAATGATTGTAGCGCTCTACTGTGGTAATGAGAGAATCCAGATTAATATTCAGCTTTTCTGCAAGTTCAGTCAGTGAGCCGGCTTTTACCGCTAGTCCATTGCTTATGTAGGTTTCTGCTGCTTTATTTTCAGCACAAATCTGTTCATCAAATAATATATAGGCATAATGTTCAGAAAGAGCAATGATGCTGTTGGATACTTTGTCACGTGTGTCCAGTTCATTGACAAAGCGTTTGCCTTTTTGCGATATCAGAATAGCACCTCCGCCACGAATGGATTCTGATATCAGATAAGCGGTATTTTGCTCTACTGTGGGATGAATCTGTATTTCGTTCATATCAACAGTGCCGGCACCAATTTTTTGTAATAAAGCAATGCCTGAACCGGTTGCTCCTTTATGATTGGTGGTGACAAAATCAGCTAAATCAGGGCGGTAATGGGTGACCATTTGCGCATTGGCTCCAAAGCCACCGGTTGCGATAATGATTGCTTTGGTGCTGATGCGTTGTTCATTTCCTTCTTCGTCGCGCACGATTACTGCGTTAATGCGCCCGTCCTTCATTTCAATATCCGTTACAGAGGTTTCCAGCATTACCTCTATCCCGCGGTCATTAATATTTTTCAGCAGACCGCTAATCAGAAAACCGCCGACTGCTGCACCATTATCGGGACGATGAGTGCGGTCTACACTCATACCGCCTGTGGTAGTCAGGTTATTTAACCGGATTCCTTTTTCATCCAGCCAGTCTATTGCAGCGGGAGCATGTTCGACAAAGTAGTGTAATAATTGCGGGTTATTTTTATTTTTACCGCCTTTCAGGGTTTCGTTATAAAACCATTCTTTATGGTCGGTAATTCCTGCCTGTTGCTGAAAGCGGGTTTCAGCCGCATTCATACCTGCGGATGCTTTGTTGGTATTGCCACCGATAACCGGCATTTTTTCAATAATAATTACTGAAGCCCCTTTATCATGTGCTTCAATAGCTGCGGCCAGTCCGGCACCGCCGCTTCCGACGACGACTACGTCACAGGATTTATCATCAGCATCACCGCCTTCTACAATTGTCGCTACTTTATATGAGGTTGATATGGCTTTGGTTACAGCTTTTTTAAATGCATCACATTGTGATGTAGCGCCACTGATTGCATCTACATAAGGGCTGTTGGCTGCCAGAATCCGTTCTTTAATTTCATTGAAATTACGTACAGAAACATGATCCAGTTTTTCGGCATTGACTAAAGACAAATCTTTGATAAAGTCTTGCCCCAGTTCTACATTTATGACAAATTGGTTATCAAAATCGTCGCTGACAGTTTGCTGATAGGTACCGGCATGGAATTTTTTGGTATTGATTTCTCTTACCATGCTATGAATAAGCGGAAAGCGCCATAATGGTTCGGGAATGTTCAGGTTAGTACGCTGATCGCTGTTCATGGATAGCTGTAAATCATTATGTTTCTGAATGCGTTCAGCCCAGTCAGGATAGGCCACACAGGCGCGCCCTGCAGCGATGAGATCATAGCCATGTGCCATTGCTGTTTCTGCGTCAGTTTTATTCACGACATTACCGACGCCGATAACCGGTATCTTAGCCAGTACGGCAGAACGTAATTGTATGTATTTATCAATTAATGGTGTTTCATCATTGCTGTCAATGATGGATGGCCGCAGTGTGGCAGCCATTGAAAAATGTATATAGTCCAGACCAATTTGAGCGAGCTTGTCTAGCAGGAACAATGAATCGTCAAAAGTAATGCCCGGCACTTCGAGTTCTTCCGGTGAAAACCGGTAACCGATAATAAATTCATTAGAAGCATATTTTTTAGCCATTTGCCGGCTGATTTCAAGTATGGCGAGCGGGAAGCGGGCGCGGTTTTCGCGGCTGCCGCCCCATTTATCCTGGCGCTGATTGGCGTGTGGTGAAAAAAACTGCTGGATAAGATAAGTATTGGCGCCATGTATTTCGATTCCGTCAAAACCCGCGGCAATTGCGCGCCTGACAGCTTCGCCGAATTTCTCAATCATATCTTCAACTTCGCCGGCTGTCATTGCTACAGGAACCGTTGCATTCGGACGAGGAATAGCAATCGCACTGGGGCCGACAGGTGTCTGACCGCCGATTAATTGCGGCTCAACCATTCGTCCGCCATGATAGATTTGTATAACAGCTTTGGAACCACGCTCTTTTATGGCTGTGGCTAACAGGCTCAGACCTTCGATACAATCATCATTATGAATGCCTATTGCTCCCGGAAAAGCCGGTCCTAAAGTATCAACATACGCGCATTCAACAATTACTGTGCCAATACTGCCGGCACGTTCACGATAATAATCAATCAGATTATCTGTTACAGTTCCATCATAAAAACCACAGCAGGTTGTCATTGGAGCCATAACTAAACGGTTTTTTAATACATTACCATTTGGTAACGTCAGCGGATTGAAAAGGGGCGAAGATAGCTTGTTCATATTTTGATACGAGTTCATCAGAACGGGATAAAAAGACTTAAATATATGGTAGCGTAAACGCTAATAATCATCTATTAAGCAAAAGGGTTATCTATTACAATGACATATATATAATATATTGCATTGATGTTTATCAAATTAAGCGGGTTAAATCGGGTAAATAATTTGTTTTGGGTCAGTTTTAAATACTTCTTTGACTATGAGTGAGATTGTTCACTACCACTCTTATATTAAACAGTTTGTACTGTATGCTGATTCATACAAGCCACATCCGGCTTTGCGGTTTTCATTATTGAACTAGATATTATCAGCAGAGCAAAATTAGTATTGGTTCTGAATATTATTTAACGTGCTGAAAAGATAAAAATTAATTTTTTACAAATATTAATAATCAGGTATTTGCTGTATAAGCATGACTTTGTCTGCTGCGCTCAGGTACAATCTGTTTTTTCTATTGAAATACAGTACTCATGGCATCTCTGGAAACATGGATTGGTTTACGTTATTTACGTGCCAGAAAACGTAATGGGTTTATGTCATTCATTACAGCAGTATCAATAGTTGGTATTGCATTAGGGGTGACAACATTAATTGTTGTTTTATCTGTTATGAATGGTTTCCAAAAAGAAATCCGCAATCAGCTCCTGAGTGTTGCTCCTCATGCTGAAATGGGATTTTATGAAAATAGTCTGGACCAGCACTGGCAGGATTTGCAGAAGCTTGTTAAAGGTAATCCGCAAGTACTGGGCTCAGCTCCTTATGTGGCTGATCAGGCTTTGCTTGCTAATGCCGGCGAAGTTCGTGGTGTGCAAATACGCGGAATAGATCCGGCACTGGAGGGTAAAGTTGCAGATTATGGTCAGGGTATGCCCAAAAATGGGTTTGCTGATCTAAAGGCGGGTGAGTTTGGTATTCTTCTGGGAAAAGATTTGGCCGATGCACTGGGTGCTAATATCGGAGATAAGATAACTGTTATTACCCCTGATGGCAATGTTACGCCGGCTGGTATGGTGCCACGGCTGAAGCAGTTTACATTAGTAGGTGTAGTTAAAACCAAAATCTATGAAGTGGATAATACACTTGCTTTAACTCATATTACGGATGCACAGAAATTGTACCGGCTGGGAAATAATGTAAGTGGATTGCGTTTAAAACTGGCAGATCCGCAGAATGCCCCGTCTGTCATTCAAAATATTGTGCCGGCAAAGCTTCACAATGAAATCTGGATTCGCGACTGGACTTTTCAAAATCGCAGTTATTTTGATGCAGTGCAGATGGAAAAACGGATGATGTTTATTATTCTGTTATTAATCATTGCTGTAGCTGCCTTTAATCTGGTTTCTTCTTTAGTCATGGCTGTTACCGAAAAACAGGCTGATATTGCTATATTGCGTACACTCGGTCTTTCGCCGGGCGGTATCATGCGTATTTTTATGATTCAGGGTGCCATAGCCGGATTCTTCGGTACGTTTTTCGGTGTGTTTTTTGGTGTAACACTCGGGCTGAACATTGGCCGGATCGTTGCCTTTTTTGAACATCTGACTGGTAAGCACCTGATTCCTTCGCAAGTGTATTTTGTAAGCTATCTGCCTTCAGATGTGGAATTTTCTGATGTTTGTATGATTGCTGTTATTTCATTATTACTGGCTTTCGTTGCTACTTTATATCCAAGCTGGCGTGCCGCCAAAACTCAGCCGGCGGAGGCTCTGCGCTATGAATAAACCAGAGTATGTTCTTGAATGTGAGCATGTCAGCAAAACTTATGATGACGGACATTTACAGGTATCTGTACTGGAGGATTTAGATTTCAAAGTCAGATGCGGTCAAAGTGTGAGTATAGTTGGTGCGTCCGGAAGCGGAAAATCTACTTTGCTGCATTTACTTGGCGGACTAGATACACCCAGTAGCGGTACTATACGTCTGATGGGACAAGATATTACTCGTCTTGGGCAGAAAGCCATAGGTCAGTTGCGTAACCAGTATCTGGGCTTTGTTTATCAATTCCACCATTTGTTGCCAGAGTTTACTGCGCTGGAAAATGTAATGATGCCTTTACTGATTGGACGTATACCGAAGGCTCAGGCAGAAGAACGTGCTAAGAAAATGCTGGATAAAGTAGGGCTTAAGCAGCGTATGATTCACCGCCCCGGCGAATTGTCTGGTGGTGAGCGGCAACGGGCTGCTATTGCACGTGCGCTGGTTACTCATCCCGCCTGTATATTGGCTGATGAACCTACGGGCAATCTAGATCGGAAAAATGCCGGCAATGTACTGGATATGATGCTGGATTTACAACATGAACTGAATACAAGTCTGGTAGTTGTTACCCATGATGATGAGCTTGCTCAGCGTTTTGATGAAGTATTGACGGTAGCAGATGGCAAATTATTACCATTCAATGTTCGTTGATGTATGAATGTATAGGTTGTATTGATTGATTAAATATGGCTGAAGCTATCAATCCGGCAGAAACTCAGGAACAGTCTGCACATCCGGCACTTGCTGCAATTGAGCATGTGCTTCGGGTGGTTGCCCAGCATGAGTGGGAAATTATTCAGCCATGGGCAGATAAGCTGTTATGGGCGCTTAATCGTGGCGACAGTTATATTATTGTTCCCCGACAGCATTCGGAGGCGCTTCGTAAATGCAGAATTCTTGTTGGAGCTGCTGGTACTTATACGCCATTTATTTTGCAAAGCAATCATTTATTTTTAGGAAGAATGTGGCAGCTTGAGCAGGATATAGCCGAGTCTATGCTGGCATTGGCCAGTATTCCGCCTGTTCATTTGAATGTGGATGTAGCCGCTGATCTGGCGGACTGGTTTCCTGATGCCGACAGTACCCAGCAACGTTTTGCTGCGGCACTGGCTCTTATTCAGCATTTTGTAGTGATTAATGGCGGGCCCGGAACTGGTAAAACGACTACTGTAGCCAAAATACTGGGTTTATTGCTGAAACATACCTGGCATCTATCGCGCCCGCCGCAAATTGCACTGGTAGCACCAACTGGTAAAGCAGCGGCACATATGGCGAATGCTTTACAACGAGCATTGGATAAGCTGCCATTATCTGATGACAGCAGACAATTGCTGGCGGATTTATCAGGTCAGACGGTTCACCGCCTGTTACAGTTACAGCCTCCATTATTAACAGGCCCATTTGATGCAGAACATCCTTTACCGGTTGATATACTGGTGGTGGATGAGTCTTCGATGCTGGATTTGTCTCTGTTTCGTGCACTGTTGCGTGCTTTAAAGCCTGATGTTCGTATCATTTTGCTGGGAGATGCTAATCAGCTGCCTGCTGTAGGCGCAGGAAATGTGCTGGCTGAATTATCCCAGCCGACAGTACTGTCTCCTGAACTGAAAAAACAGCTTACGGCTTTATTGCCCGAACAGTTTTTGCCTCCTGTCAGCGATAATGCCGGTATAGCTCAATATGTTGCAACTTTAACTCACAGTTACCGATTTGATGCGACACAGGGTATTGGTGCTCTGGCCTCCGCTTGTATCAACGGTGACGCGACGGCTGCACTTAATGCAGTAAACAGTTTTCCGGAGCAGTTACAACTGCACCAATTTGATATACAAGTACTGTGTCGCAAATTATATTCACAGCAACAGCTATGGTGGCAGGCAGTGGCTGAAAATAATATTACTCAAGTATTCAGCCATCTTACCGATATTATGGTGCTGACTGCATGGCGTACTGATGCAGAAGCATTTAATCAGCAATACCGAAGCTATTTACGGACTCAGTTACATCAAAATACAGATAGCTGGTTTGCTGGTATGCCGATTCTGATTACTCAGAATGATTATGGTGTGGGGCTGTTCAATGGTGATATCGGTGTGATTCTTCCTGAACAGAATAATAGCGGGCATTTACTCGCTTATTTTGCTGAAGGGACAAATTATCGCTCAATTTCTCTCAGCCGCTTACCACAGCATGAATCAGCCTTTGCCATAACGGTACATAAAAGTCAGGGATCAGAATATGATGATGTCTGGTTGCTGGCTCCGCAGTTGCGCGCAGCAGCTGATGATTCGTTGTTTAACCGTTCTCTTTTGTATACTGCATTAACCAGAGCCAGAAAACAGTTTACTTTTTGCGGTACGGCCAAACAGCTAGTACAAGGTATAAAAAATAACCAGCAGCGGCATAGCGGATTAGGTACAGCTCTGGTTCAATTATTGAGGAAACAGACGCAATTGTCTTTATTCTGAGCTGGCGGAATCTGAATTCGCATTGGTTGTTTTGTTCAAATAATTCATCTGTTAATCATTAAATTGTTGTGCATTACATCCATGTGGTGAATAAAATAAGATTATGCTATTCTGTTTGATTCTGTTACAGAATAAAGTTTCAATTATGCAAAAACCTTTAATTGCCATTATTGCAGCTATGCAGCCTGAGCTGGATTACCTGCTTGAACAACTGGATAACCGGCAGGATAGTCAGGCTGGTGCTGTTCATTTTCATCAGGGTGAAATTAAAGGCGTACCAGTGATACTTGCACTGAGTGGTATTGGTAAAGTCAATGCGGCGCTGACAACAGCAGTAATAATTGAAAGATTTACACCTGATTATGTTATCAATACTGGTAGTGCCGGTGGTTTGAAAGCCGGTATTCAGATTGGCGACGTTGTTGTAGGTTGCGAAATAGCTCATCATGATGTTGATGTAACTGTTTTTGGTTATGTGCCGGGGCAGGTACCACAATTACCGGCACGATTTAACGCTAACCAGTATCTTGCTGATGCAGCCAGAAAAGCCGCACACGTATTTACAGGTGCAGAAATCTATACTGGTTTAATTGTCAGTGGTGATCAGTTTGTTGGTACTGCTGAACAAAATCAATTGATTAAAGAAAAATTTTCTGATGTTGTGGCTGTAGAAATGGAAGCCGCTGCCATTGCGCAAACTTGCTATCAGCTTAATATCCCTTTTGTGATTATTCGTGCTATTTCAGATAATGGTGATGCAAATGCTTCTGTCAGCTTTGATCAGTTTCTGCAACAGGCTGCCGGTAATTCTGCACAAATGGTAATCAACTTAATTACTTCAGGATTGAATAAATCTGCCTTTGAAAACAAGTAAATTAGAGTAGTGATACTGAAAACAGAGTAGATATTCAGATAAATAAATATTCTGATACTGCTCTGTTTTTTTATTTCTTGCTCTGAATTGTCTTAATATAGTGTTGGGTACTGTCAATCTTTTGACATTTATTAGTCTTGGCAGAAAATAATAAATAATTTGGATTATCTGTGATTGAGCATGTTTATGCAGAAAATTTTCTTACAAGCATGACATTGCTAAAATTTAATTTTGCCGGTTTCTCAGATATCGAATTTGATACAGGTGCTGTGTGATTACATTAAATTTTTGTTTGAAAAAATTTGATTATAAACAATTTAAATATTATTAATTGACTTTGTAGACAAGCCACTATTTAATAGCTTCTTTACAATATAGCTGGTTATGTAATAACTGTATTTACTGTGCTGCCCGCAGCTATAGAAAATTAAGACTAATAATAGCTTATTTTTAACCGGCATTTATTTCATCAGGATGAGATTGTGTTCCATTCATTTTTTCCAAAGCCACGTTGGTTTTTTCCGTCTGCCATATTGTGGATAGGCCTGAATATTGCCCTCTGGTATTGTGGTGGGGAGAGTGCCGGAGAGTGGTTTGGCTGGCCGCAAGGCTATGCGGACAAACCTCTGACTATTGGTCTTTCGCGTTTCTGGTCGCCGGCATTTTTGTGGTTTTATCTCTGGTTTTTGCTGGCTACAATCATTTTTGCTGTTTTCTGGTCAGTAGTAGCAAAACATCCGTGGCAGCGCTGGTCAATATGGGGTTCTGCTTTAATTCTTTTTAATATCTGGTTTAGTGTACAGATAAACGTAACGATTAATGCCTGGTATGGTCCTTTCTGGGATATGATTCAGAAGATGCTCAGTAATGGGGGTGGGCCGATCAGTGATTTGTATCAGAATATACTAACATTTTTGCAGATTGCGATGGTTGCAGTAACAGTATTTGTATTAAATACTTTTTTTGTCAGTCATTATGTATTTCGCTGGCGTACAGCCATGAATTATTACTATATTGAAAACTGGTCGAAACTGCGTACTGTTGAAGGGGCTTCTCAGCGTGTTCAGGAAGATACAATGCGCTTTGCCACTATTGTAGAAGAGTTGAGTGTCAGTCTGGTTCGGGCGGTTATGGTATTGATTGCATTTTTACCTCTACTGTTTCAGTTATCCAGCCATGTGCCGGCATTACCAATAATTGGTGAAGTAAAATATTCACTGGTTTGGGCAGCACTGGGCTGGTCCTTGTTTGGTACAGTTTTATTAGTTGCGGTCGGTATTAAATTACCCGGACTTCAGTTTAATATTCAAAAAGTAGAAGCTGCATATCGTAAAGAGCTGGTATATGGGGAAGATGATAGTGAACGTGCTCAGCCGGCGACATTGAAAGAGCTTTTCGAACGGGTAAAGGTTAATTACTACAGACTGTATTTTCACTATGCCTATTTCAATATGGTGAGTATATGGTATTTACAGCTGGATGGTATATATGGTCTTGTTATGTTATTTCCATCCATTGCTGCGGGTACCATGACTCTGGGCTTAATCAATCAAATTCTTAACGTATTTAATAATGTTCGTGAATCATTTCAGTATCTTATTAATTCATGGAAAACCATTATTGAGTTGCTGTCAATTCATAAACGTTTGAAGGCTTTTGAATCTATACTAAATGACAAAAATTGATATCTGATTGTTTAGAAAATTCTATGGGTATTCAGCTCTGACCGGATACCCATTAAATTTTATCAGTTTGCTCCAATAATGGATGAATAGTGATAATGTAACCAAAAGTTACATGAGAATCTTATTGGGTATTTCACAAATTTAAATTTACAAGTTGTAATTAAGCAAAATAAATCTTGATTATATTTGCAGAGTTTTTTTATTGATAATCCAGTGCAATCAGTTTTTTATCTATAGCTGTTGAGGGTTGAAATTCAGAGCTGATGATATACAAAATGTTATTTTTATCCTGTAAAAAAAGCGGAATAGCCTGCGGATGATCATGACAATACTGATGATAATCATAGGTAGCGGTAATATTGGTAATTTTAATTTTTGTCTGCTTACCGAGCATATTTTCCAGCCTTCTGAAAGTCACATCTTTGCCAAAAAGCTGGCGGGAAACATATTGATACTGTTTTTGTGCACGCGATGTTAAATCCTGTTCTTCATTAAAACGGATGCGATATATATTCTGTTCGCCAAAATCATGCCGAAATTGCAGCTCACATAATGTATTCAGTTCTTTATCACGGCTAACAGCAAACAGATAGCCAATACCTATCAGGTCAAGCTCAGTTTGTGCATTTTCTGAAACAGGGTTGCCAAAATATGTACGTAACCCCTTCATGCGCGCACGGGCAATTTGTACATAGTGATAATCGGCAACTAAAACATCAATATTAAGCTGCTTAAGTGTTGTAGCCAGCATCAGGGCTACTTCATTACTGCCTACAATCAGTACACCGTTATTACCGGGTTCACGGACTTTTAGTATACCGGCAACGGTTTTGGCACCAAGTCCCTGTATCAGGACAGTACCAATAATAATCAGAAAAACCATTGGTGCCAGTAGTTCAGTACCGGATAAGTGTTGATTTTGCAGGCGTAATGCAAACAATGAAGCAATGGACGCAGCGACGATACCGCGCGGACCTATCCAGCTAATCATTATTTTTTCCTGGATACTTAGGCCGGAATTAAAAGAAGAGAACCATACAGCCAGAGGACGTGCAATAAACATTGCGATAAATAGCAAAGCCAGCCCACGCCAGCCTAAACCCAGTAACGCAGTAACGTCCATACGGGCAGCAAGAATAATGAACAGCGTAGGTATAAATAATAAAGTTAAAGATTCATTAAATGCGAGAATACTTTGACGAGGAAATTGCGGCCAGTTTGCCAGGGCGAGTCCTAAAATAGTAACGGTTAACAAACCAGACTGGCTTTCGAGATAATTGGATACGGAAAACAAAATTAAAACAAAGGCAAATGTTACGACATTGCGCATATATTCAGGCAGCCAGTAGCGTTTGATGGCATTGGCAAGAAATACTGCACCGAGACCACCGCAAATAAATGCTACCAGTACAATTTTGCTAAAAAGCAATAGAGAATTTTCATGTCCGTCAGAAACGATATATTCGTATACCAGTACAACTGCAATGGCACCTACTGGATCAATAATAATCCCTTCCCAGCGCAGAATATTGGCAATTTTCGAACGAGGACGCACACTGCGCAGCATGGGTGCAATAACAGTAGGGCCAGTTACACAGACAAGTGCACCAAATAACAGAGCTACCCGAAAATCCAGATTAAACAGCCAGTATGCCGCCAGCGATAATACGATAATAGTTATCACTGCTCCAAGCGTTACCAGATTCTGCACAACACGTCCGTGCTGGCTGATTTCATGAAATTGCAGGGTCAGTGCGCCTTCAAACAAAATAATGGCAACGCCAAGTGAAATAGAAGGAAAAAGTAAACTTCCCAGCACAGTATCAGGATGAAACCAGCCCAGAACCGGACCAATCATGATTCCGGTAAACAACAAAAAGAGTACGGACGGTTGTTTTAAATACCATGCCAGCCATTGAGCGCCCATGCCCAGAGCCAGTAATATCGATAACTGAAAAGCGATATCCATTGCTTATATTTGTGTAGTTCTCAGAATTGCTATTCTGCCACAAACTTGTTTCGCTATTATTATTTTTGATGAAGTGACGATTATGTATTAACTAAATGATATTTGTATTGACAGATTATCAAACTTAGACTGATTGTTTGGCAGGCAAATACATGTTAATGGAAATTAACATCTATATCTTTAGGTTATATTAATTTATGTTTATAAATACAATTAATTTGTAGCTAAATTGACTGAATCGCTGCACAATTATGCATGTTTATAATGGGAATTAAGTATATTCCGGATTTCTGTGAATGTAATTAATGCCTGCCTTGTGCACAAATTATTGTTTTTCATCAATAATACAAGCACACAATCATGGAGACGATATGAATACACGTATTGAACATGACAGCATGGGTGAAATCGCTGTATCTGAAAATGTTTACTGGGGTGCGCAGACGCAGCGCAGTCTGCAGAATTTTGATATTGGCGGCGAAACTTTGCCTCCGGCAATGATACAGGCAATGGCTTTGGTGAAAAAAGCAGCAGCTTTAACCAACCAGCAGCTTGAACGTATCAGCGGAGAATGTGCCGGTTTAATAGTACAGGCTGCTGAACGTGTTCTGGCTGGTGAACTGGCAGACCAGTTTCCATTGGTAGTATGGCAAACCGGCTCTGGTACGCAGAGTAATATGAACATGAATGAGGTTCTGGCTAATGTGGCCAATGAAATAGCCGGTCAGCCACGTGGCAGTTATAAACCGGTACATCCGAATGATCATGTTAACCATGCTCAGTCTACCAATGACTCATTTCCGACTGCTATTCATGTCGCTACAGCAATTCAGATTAATAAGCATTTGATTCCCGCTGTACAGGCTTTACGTGACACACTGGCTTCTAAAGCAGAAGCCTTTAAAGATATTGTTAAAATTGGTCGTACACACCTGCAGGATGCGACACCGCTGACACTGGGTCAGGAATTCAGTGGCTATGTCAGCCAGCTGGATCATGGACTAGAGCGTTTGCAGCAGGCATTACACTGGTTATATGAATTGCCATTGGGTGGTACGGCTGTAGGCACTGGTTTGAACAGTCATCCGCAGTATGCAGAAAAATCAGCAGCTAAACTGGCTGAGTTAACCGGTTTACCGTTTGTTAGTGCACCTAATAAATTTGAAGCACTTGCTGGACGTGATGCAGTGGTATTCGCTTCTGGAAGCCTGAAAACTCTGGCAGTTAGCCTGAACAAGATTGCCAATGATATTCGCTGGCTGGCCAGCGGACCTCGCTGCGGTATCGGGGAAATTACTATTCCGGCAAATGAACCGGGTTCAAGTATTATGCCGGGTAAAGTGAATCCGACACAGTGCGAAGCTATGACTATGGTAGCTGCTCAGGTAATGGGTAATGATACAACTATTACAGTAGCGGGTGCTTCGGGTAATTTTGAACTGAACGTATTTATGCCGGTACTGGTGTTTAATATTCTGCAATCAGTACGTTTACTGGCTGATGCATGCAATAGTTTCAATCTGCGTTGTGCACAGGGAATTGAGCCTGTAAAAGAGAAAATTGATGCCAATTTACATCATTCACTGATGCTGGTTACTGCGCTGAATCGTCATATTGGTTATGAAAAAGCAGCCAAAATTGCTAAAACTGCTTATGCACAGAATACAAGCTTGAAACAGGCAGCAATAGAGCTTGGATTTCTGACAGCAGAAGAGTTTGATAAATGGGTTATTCCTGAAGATATGATTGCACCACACTAATGGTGTAATCTGATTAAAAGCCGCATCGAATTAATTCCATGCGGCTTTTTTGATATTAAACTCAGTATTATCAGGTGTCTGATTAAACTATTGAAATTGATTACAATCTGATAATAAATTTTTTGTTTAATTTAGTTAGTTTGCTGTATTTTTAATTAAACGCGCTTCTAACCTTACATAGCGGTGTTTGTCCAGTAATTGCAGACGAACACCAGTAGTGTCATTGATTATACGCCATGATTTAACAAAACCTAGTGTACCGGTACCAGTCCGTTCATCTTCTATATTGGCACATAGTTTAGTGATGCCGAAAGGCTGACTTAATCGCAATGTATGACGATAGTCGCGATAGGTTCCATTTATATGATTACAGCCGAAATAAGCAAAATACTGGTGTGTATTCGGATCAAAACGAATGCGAGAAGAAGTATCTGGTGTGGGTTCACCATTCAGAGAACGGATTTCCCAGTTACCGGATAAAAATCTGGTATTAGGCTTATCTGCAAAAGCACAGGCATTAGTTATAAGCAAAACAGCCATACAGCCCAGAAAGAATGTTAGTTTCTTCATCTTTTAAATTTCATTTACTTATATAGCCAATTAATTTTGACATATTTTAGGATTTTAGCATTTTTATTCAATTTTGTCAGATTTTGCGCATTATTGTTCGGATTCGCGTTGTTGTTTATACAAACGTAACCATTCAAGAGCTTCTGCTTTTTGCTGATCATTCCCATATTGTAAATCTCGCATGGCGCGGCGGTAACCAGCCTGCTCCTGTGCCTTGGCAATTTGTTGCTGCTGAAAAGAGTCCTGATTATCAGGCACTCTTCTGTGTATCTGTTGCGTTTGTGCTTTAGCCATTGCTTTTGCAATCAGGGCAGCCGGATTAATTTTGCCGGCAGACTTTGCTGCAGAAGTTGTGGTTGTTGCAGGTTCTTTAGTTTTGCGTGCATGCAGTTGTTTCTCTTTTAAACGCTGCAAGCGTTGCAGACGTTCGGTACGATGCTGAAATCGCAGATTGGCCTGAGTAGCAGCGGCAAAACGGTCACTTTCTTCCTCATCGGTCAGTGTTCTTGCCTGTGGTAACCAGTGTTCAAGTACCGGCTGCATATCGATACAATCAACCGGGCAGGGGGCAATACATAATTCACAACCGCTGCATTCAGCGCTGATTACTGTATGCATTTGTTTGGTTGCGCCCATAATCGCATCTACCGGACAGGCTTTAATACATGCCGTACAACCGATACACTCGGTTTCATCAATTACAGCTATTGCTTTAGGAAGGGCAGCTTTAAGTGTATCAGCCGGAGGTAGAATCTGCACATTTAACAGTTTAGCCAGATCATTGATGACAGCAGTACCGCCCGGTGTACAGAGGTTAATTTCAGCTTCGCCGCGACTCAATGCCTGAGCATACGGCAAACAACCCTGATATCCACATTGCCTGCACTGCGTCTGAGGTAAAAGCCGGTCAATGTGTTCAGAAGCAATAGACATGATAAAACTACGTAGTTTTTAATACTTAAAGAACTATTCTAACATAAAGCTAAAACAGCAAATTTATACATATAAGCAGACTTTATTAAATATTATAGTCTGTTTATTCTGCTTTGTATTCAATCCTGTGCGGTTGTTGCTGAAATTATTTACCTGCAGGTGCTGTCCAGCCTCCGCCAAGAGCCTGATAAAGTGAAACCTGTGAAATCAGATAATCTGCTTTACTCTGAATCAGCTGACTTTGTACGCTCAGTAAATTGCGCTGGCTGTCCAGAACATCAAGATAAGGAGAATAACCTGCACGATAACGATTTGTTGCATGATGCAGGGCATTCGCCAGTGCATCTCTTTCCATTTCCAAAGCTTGTTCCTGTTCCTGCAGGCGATAGCTGCTGGATAATTGGTCTTCAACTTCCTTCAGAGCAGTCAGAACAGTTTTACGATAGTTCCAGACAGCTTCATTACGTTTAGCGACATTCAGATCAAAATTTGCTTTTAATTGTCCGCCTTCGAATACAGGTGCCAGAATACTGCCGCCTATACTCCATAAATTAACCGGTTCTTTAATTGGTGATGTGGTAAACAGACGGCCGAATGTAGCGCTGATTTTCACGGAAGGTAAAAATTGTGCCTGAGCCGAAGCCAGACTGGCATCACTGGCAGCTATTAATAGTGCTGACTGAACTATATCCGGACGATTTTTCATCAGATCAGAAGGCAGTATGTCAGGTATAGCCGGTGCATGCAGTTCCGATAAGGATAAACCGCGTTCAATGGTACGGCTGCTACTGCCTGTGAGCATACTCAGAGCATGTTCCTGCTGGCTGATACTGGATTGAACTATCGGAATCTGTTGCAGTGTGGCTGCATATTCAGCCTGTGCCTGATTCAGTTCCAGTTTGGATGTATAGCCGACATTAGCTTTAGATTGAGCAATTTTTAGCTCTCGCTGACGCGCTTCCAGAGTTTTTTGCAGTAAATTCAGCTTTTCATCAAGTGCACGTAAAGTGACATAAGATTTAACCGTAGTTGTAATGACACTTAGACGGGTCGCTTCTTCGGCAATTTCACTGGCTTGCCGGTTCAGACGACGTGCTTTCCATGCATTACGGTTCTGACCAAAAACATCCAGTTCGTATGCAGCCTGAAATGTTGGCTGTTCTACCCGGTTAATGGTAGCAATACCAAAAGCATTCAGGCTTTTTTGCCGTGAAGTACCGCCGCTGGCTTCCAGACTGGGTAGTAAGGATGCGCGCGAAGCATGTTCCTGAGCGAGTGCTTCCTGTATTCGTGTTTGTGCCAGAGCGATATCAATGTTATTAGCAAGTGCTTCACTGATAAGCCGGTTTAAAACCGGATCATTAAGCTGAGTCCACCATTGTGCATCTGCATTTTGAGCGGAGTGATGATACTGTTCATGCCACTGTACCGGAATCTCGACCCGCGCAGCTGCCGGAATGTTCGGAATTCTGGGAATACAACCACTGGCACTGACTGATAGAGCAATCAGGGTAAATAGTCTGATTAAAGGTGTTTTCATGCTTTCACTTTGGTTGTATCTATACTTACTACCACAGACATGCCCGGGCGCAGACGTTCAAAAAGATCATTACTGGTATCAATGCGTATACGGACAGCGATACGCTGTGGCACTTTAACGAAGTTACCTGTAGTGGTATCTGGTTTGATTGCAGAAAACTCACTGCCCGCAGCCGGAGAAATTTTTTCTACGGTACCTTTGACTCTGGCTCCGTTCAGGGCATCCACTGTAAACCATGCTGGCTGACCAACGCGGATATTGGCTGTCTGTGCCTCTTTAAAGTTAGCGACTACCCATTTGTGTGCGGGTACCAGAAACATTAATTGTGTTCCGGCATTTACCAGCTGACCATTTTTGACACTGATTTCACTTAGCCGGCCATTTTCAGGCGCCCGGACAACGGTATTGGATAAATCAATCTGAGCCAGTCCGAGCTGTGCATGTGCATTATCAACGTTTGCTTTCAGGCCGCTCTTGTTAACATGAGTGCTTTTCAGATCTTCCTGAGCAACCCGATATTGTGCTTTAGCTTCCGCAACTCCGGTTTGAGCCTGTTTTAATGCAGCTCTTGTCTGGTCGCGTTCACGTAAGGAAAGCGAACCATCAGCAACCAGAATATTTACCCGGGCCATATCAGCCTGAGCTTTTTCCAGTTGCGCCTGAGCATTGGCAATATCTGCCTCACGGGCTGCCAGAGTTGCTTCTTTACTGCGGCGATTCTGTTCGTAATTGGCTAAAGAGCTATCCTGTAAACCAATTCCGGCTTCAGCGGCTGCAACTTTTTGTTTGTAGATGCGGTCATCAATCTGTATGAGTGGCTGTCCAGCCTTAACGTCGTCAAAATCCTGAACATATACCTTAGTAACGTAACCAGTTACTTGAGGACTGATAATGGTAGTCTGACCACGTATATATGCATTATCAGTTGATACCATTGAGTTGCGGAATGGCGGTAATTTCCATGCACGTAAAATCATCAGGACACCAAGCATTAATACCAGTACCAGAATGGCTGTTACAAACCATTTTCGTTTAGGAGGCTGCCACTGACTGGCTGCCGGCTGAGCAGGCGAGGGATTAGCCTTACCGGCAGAAGCGGATGAGCTGCTTTGCTGATTTGTGCCCGCCTGATTCGTATTTAGCTGTGCTGATGTCTGTTCATTAGCGGTTTTGCTTGCTGCCGGAGCAGACTGTGCGGTTTGATTGCCGGTTGTTTTCTGATTTTGATCCGGATTGTTTTGTTGTGTGTCAGTCATTATTGTCCTTCTTTATTTTATTGTTTTGGCGGTTCTTGCATTGCACGCTGGCGGGCAGCCGCATAGTTTCTCAGTTCACGCCCGATAGGGTTGGTACCGTGTATCTGATGCCACCAGCGATGTGCGCCGACAACCAGAAAGCAGATTAACGAACCGATTCCCACCAAAACAAATAAATCATTGTAAGCAGCCACTTGTGCCAGCATGGTGTCCTGTTGAATCAGTTTACTGACACCATAGGCATGATTCCAGCTGCTATCAAAACTAAAACGCTGGCTGGCCAGAGCATTCTTCTGAATTGCCTGATTGACTAACGGGTCTGTCAGGTATGCACTGTCTGCGCTGTTAATCAGATGAATGCGTGTTCTGATCGTAATGAAAGCATTAAGTAATGCTGAACCGATTAGCCCGCCGACAGTTTGTGAAAAACCGAATACTGCCGAGAAACTCATGATATAGACAGGGTCTTTGGAAAGAGCTCGTATCAGTCCTTCCATCATAACCGGCCCGAAGAAAAACAGCGAAGCAAAGGCAATCATAAACTCGGGAATATAGAAGTTAACCGGTCGTGACCACTGATTCTGACCAACTTCCATAAAACTGGCCATGGCAATAATGGCAAATGAAATGACCAAAGGCAATTTAATATCAAGAGGGTTGAATGTTAATACACTAGTAAGCAATCCGAGTGCAGCACCACAGGAAACAACCGCATAAAAATGTATCATCTGGTCATTACTCAGGCCTAAAGCTGTCATCAGACCGGCCGCACCCATATTTTGTTCAGATAAGGCAACCCGTATCAGTGAACCGAAAATCAGTATCTGGAGCATGCCATTGGTATGCATCATCCATTTGATATCCAGCATCGGGCGTTTGCGGTTGTATTCAATAATCACGGAAAGCATACAGCATACGACGCCGGCTACAAACAGCCAGCCAATCCATTCTTTGTCCCACCAGACAATCCTGCCTTGTACCGCTCCTGCAGAAATAAAGGCAATTCCGGCAGCCAGCAAAGGGAAGCTTATCAGATCAATTTTTTCGAAAGATTTTTCCAGATAGCCAGAGGGAATAGGTAACAGCCATACTGCACCGCAAACCAGCAATGCCATACCTAACTGAAAGCTGAATACAAGCTGGAACTGTTCATGCTGTAATAGCAGGGGAGAAATAAATCTGGCAAGTGGCTGGCTGAGCTGAGTAAGCCCCAGCCCGAATATCATGCCTTTACCACGATGGATAGCAGGCATTGCCTGCATCATGTAATACATGGCCATACTGTTTAAACTGCCGCCTACCAGCCCGCTCATGCCACGGGCGAATAATTCCATATGATAGTCATGAAAGAAAAATTGGAGACAATTAGTCAGTATCAGCCCAAGAATGATATAGCCTACATAACGCGGCAACCCGAAATTCTGGCGGATTTTAAAAAGTAATACACTGATAATGGCGCTGAACATGTAATAGGATACCTGTATCCAGCCGCCCTGTTCAGGTGTCAGTCCCAAGTAGCCCTGAATTTGGGGAATGTTGGCCAGCATCATGCCATTGGTAAATCCGGCAGTTAAGCCAACGATTGTTCCAATGATGCCGTAGCATAATCGCCTTTTCCACGGATGGTCGGGAAATGACGGTGAGCCCGCCATCATGGGGCGTTCATGCGGTTTTAACTGATAGGTATTTTGAGACATGGATTTTTTACTGCAATATACATATGCTGATGCCGCTACAATTAAAAATGCCATCCAGTAATCCTGATTAACTCAGATGGATGGGCGAAAACGTTCAGCGTGTAAGTATTCTAAAACAAATTTTTGGTTTCTGCTAACAATATTTTAATATCTGTGATAATAACTCTGCTTTAGAATAACAGATATAAATTGTTAATTTTAAAAATTATTTATCATTGTATAAATATAAAACCATTGTGTCTGTAAATAAATCTCAAGTGATTGAGATAAATTACGATTACATAAATATACGATAATTAAAACAGACAAGACCGCATATTAGTTTAATGCAGGATAGGACGAAAGTTCAGTAATTACTGATTGATTTTTTAGAGGCAGACATGAGTGATAATCACTCATAAGTATTAACTTATTTTGTTAATAAAAATTCAGAAGAGTAGATGGTCGTTAAAAACAAAAAAGCATAATCCTGAGATTATGCTTTTTTGTTTTTAACTGGTGCCGGCACCAAGAGTCGAACTCGGGACCTTCTGATTACAAGTCAGCTGCTCTACCAACTGAGCTATGCCGGCGAAAGAGGAGCGCATTATGCGCAATAAAATTAAATCGTGCAAGCCCTTTTAGTGATTATTTTTTAAATTTACAATTAAACTGCTGTTTTAACGATTAATTAAAATATTCAAGTTTTAGCCTGACGGCGACAAACTATAACTATTTTTTATAACGTCCTATATTATAATACAGGGTTTTGTTTATTTATCGGGAGTGTCAGGGTGGGACACCATTTGAAACTCGCGCTTGCCGGCGCGCAAATTCTGTTTGTAGCATTTGGTGCTATGGTTCTGGTACCGTTGCTGACAGGGCTGAATCCGGCACTGGCATTAATGGGTGCAGGTATAGGTACTTTATTATTTCAACTTTGTACTAAACGTAAAGTACCGATTTATCTGGGTTCCTCTTTTGCGTTTATTGCACCGATTATTTATGCCATGCAGGAATGGGGACTGGGTTCAACTATGTTTGGTCTGTTTGCTGCCGGCTTTATGTATTTTGTTTTTGCCGCATTAATTAAATGGCGCGGTCTGGCTTCAGTACATCGTTTACTGCCACCAGTGGTCATTGGTCCGGTGATTATGGTGATAGGTTTATCGGTGGCTGTGGTAGCGAGCAGTATGGCTATGGGCAGATCCGGTGATAAGCAGGTGGTTGATTACGCTCATTCGTTGTTTTTGTCCGGTTTTACATTTGCTGTAACGGTTATTGTTACAGTATTCGGCAGCAAAATGATGCGGCTGATTCCGATTCTGATCGGTGTGGCTGCCGGTTATATTATGGCCTTATTTACCGGTATGGTAGATACCAGTGCCATGGCAGCGGCACCCTGGTTTGCTGTGCCCCATTTCGCTACGCCTGAGGTTAACTGGCAGGCTGCACTGTTTATGCTGCCCGTAGCTATCGCACCAGCTATTGAGCATATTGGCGGAATCATGGCGATTGGTAAGGTAACAGGCCACGATTATGTCAAAGACCCCGGTTTGCATCGGACTTTGCTGGGTGATGGTTTGGGTGTATGTGTGGCCGGTCTGATTGGCGGCCCTCCGGTTACTACTTATGGAGAGGTTACCGGCGCGGTGATGATTACTAAAAACAGTAATCCGGTAATTATGACCTGGGCAGCCGTTTTTGCAATTTTTATGGCTTTTTTTGGTAAGTTTAATGCATTTCTCAGCTCTATTCCGTTGCCGGTAATGGGCGGGATTATGTTGTTGCTGTTTGGTACTATTGCTTCATTAGGCTTGAAAACGCTGATTGATGCCAAAGTGGATTTGATGGAACCGCGTAATCTGGTGATTGTTAGTTCCGTACTTACTGTCGGTATCGGTGGTATGGTTGTGAAGATTGGTACGATGGCCTTTGCTGGTGTGGGTTTGTGCGCTTTACTGGCGATTGTGCTTAATTTGCTGTTACCGGCTAAATCATCTGTTCAGTCCTGATAGATTATTTAAACGATTTATCCTGTAAAAAACCGCAGCTTGTTTATTGCTGCGGTTTTTGTATTTGGATATTAATTCTGTCTTTTAAGATAGTTTCAGTAAGAAATATATCAATTCAGATACAGGAATTTCAGGACAAATTACGTGCAGGAATATTAACTGTTTGAATATCAACGGCCAGTTAAATAGAGATTAATGATACAGATAAATATTTAGGTCATTATCCTGCAAAAGACAATTTCTTCAATTTCAAACAGAAAATAGCGGCTTTTGCCGCTATTTTAGACTAACCGGACAACCGGCTAAGATTAAGCTGCCTGAATATTAGCCGCTTGTTTACCTTTTGGACCGGTGGTCACATCAAAAGATACACGTTGACCTTCTTTCAAGGTTTTGAAACCATTCATGTTGATTGCAGAGAAATGTGCAAACAAATCTTCGCCACCTTCATCTGGGGTAATAAAACCAAAACCTTTAGCGTCGTTAAACCACTTAACAATACCAGTTGCCATGAAACTTCCTATACATAAAAAACAAAATAAAGAACAAGTTTACGACACAAAAAGGCCAAAAAAATAGTGAACGACTGTACAACAGTTTGTCTGGCAGTCTATGTCTGACTTGTTAAGTAGTCTTTTTACATAGGTTAAGAACTAACGTCAAGCAAGCTTACCGAAAAATGATAAAATTATTAAAACCGTTACTAAAAACCCACAGATACATGTAGATTAATAGACAATGTCAAATTCGAAGATACAAATTGTTAGCCAGAGCCAGAAATCCATGATAATGCCGCCAAAGCGCTATAAAGTGGTTTTGCTGAATGATGATTACACGACAATGGACTTTGTAATTGCAATTTTAATGGATGTGTTTCATTTACCACATACGCAGGCCATAGCTATTATGCTGATGGTGCATGAATCAGGCAGCGGGATATGCGGTGTGTTTCAAAAAGATATTGCAGAAACAAAATGTAATCAGGTTTTGTCACGCTCGGAAGCAGCCGGTTTTCCTTTACAGTGTTTGGTAGAAGAGGCCTGAATTGCCTGTTTGGGTAATTACGGGTGAAATATTAGTTCTGCGGGCGCTACTTGAATTTTATCGTGTATGCTTCATGTTGTTTATACAAGTGAATAAAATTGGTTGCAGTCGCTATTGATAACGTTACTTTGTCAGGAGGTCGGATATGATTTCGGCACAGCTTGAAAAAATTCTGCAATATGTTTATGCCGAGGCTCGTAGCCGTGCCTTCGAATTTATTGGAGTGGAACATTTATTGCTCGGCCTGTTGCAACAAAGTGAAGATGTTAGTGAAGTATTACAGGCTGTGGGTGTAGACAATCATTTGCTGGCTAAACAGTTACAACAGAGTATTTATGAAAACACTCCGGTTTTGCCGGATAATGAGCTGGAACAGTCTGAATTACAGCCTACACTGGGTTTTCAGCGGGTTTTACAGCAGGCTATCGTGCATGTACGTGCGGCTCAGGCAAAAGGAGAGGTAACGCCGGTTGATGTATTGGTTGCGATAATGTCGGAAAAAGACAGTCATGCTGTCTATTTTATTGAATCGCAATCAGTAACCCGTCTGGATGTGCTGCGATATCTGACACTGGGTAATCATCGTTTTTCTCAGGATAAAAATACCGAGCAGAATAATGAAACAGAAGCAGCCAAAGCAGAGGCAAAAGCACTCGAACTGTATACAGTGAATCTTAATATGGAGGTAATGGCCGGACGTATTGATCCGTTAATCGGACGCAATGAAGAAATGCAGCGTCTGATTCAGACATTGTGTCGACGGCGCAAAAACAATCCATTACTGGTAGGTGAGGCTGGTGTAGGTAAAACTGCTCTGGCAGAAGGACTGGCTTATCTGCTGGTGAATGAAAAGGTACCTGAATCTATTAAGGGGTCAGTAGTTTTTTCTCTGGATATGGGCGCACTGCTGGCCGGAACAAAATATCGTGGTGATTTCGAAGCACGCCTGAAAGCAGTAATCAAAGAATTAAGTGAGCTGGATAAAGCTGTATTGTTTGTTGATGAAATTCATACCATCATCGGAGCCGGCAGTGTATCCGGCGGGACAATGGATGCATCCAATCTGCTTAAGCCCGCGTTAGCTAAAGGAAGTATGCGCTGTATTGGCGCCACTACGTATCAGGAATACCGTACTATTTTTGATAAGGATCATGCATTAAGCCGGCGTTTTCAGAAAATAGATGTAGTAGAACCTTCCGTACCGGAAACGGTACAGATATTGCAGGGCTTACGTCCGGCATTTGAGCACTTTCATCAGGTACGTTATACCCGTGCAGCATTACAGGCTGCTGCTGAGTTATCCGCACGCTATATAAACGAGCGATTTCTGCCTGATAAGGCGATTGATATCATTGATGAGGCAGCTGCTGCACAAAAAATTCAGCCGAAATCCAGACAGCGTAAAGTTATCGGACGGGCTGAGATTGAGGCTATTGTCGCTAAGGTGGCACGTATTCCGGAAACTGCTGTTTCTCATGATGATAAGCAGGTATTGCGTTTTCTGGCCGATAACCTGAAAGCGAAAGTTTTTGGACAGGATCAGGCTATTGATGTATTGGCTGCATCAATAAAAATGGCTCGTTCCGGTTTGAAACCGGCTGATAAGCCGATTGGCAGTTTTCTGTTTGCTGGGCCTACCGGCGTCGGTAAAACTGAGGTTGCCAGACAGCTGGCGCAGTTGCTGGATTTACCATTACTACGCTTTGATATGTCTGAATATATGGAACGGCATGCTGTTTCGCGTTTGATTGGTTCACCGCCTGGCTATGTTGGATACGAGCAGGGTGGATTGCTAACTGATGCGGTGAATAAACAGCCGTATTGTGTGTTACTGCTGGATGAAATTGAAAAAGCCCATCCTGATGTATTTAATGTGCTGTTACAGGTGATGGATTATGCCAAACTCACAGATAATAATGGACGTAGTGCGGATTTTCGTAATGTAATTGTTATTATGACTACCAATGCAGGTGCTGCCGAGCTTGCCAGACCGAATCTTGGATTTACCGGTCAGCGTGAACAGTCTGACAGTTTGATTGCCATTAAGAATACTTTTACTCCTGAATTTCGCAATCGTCTTGATGCTATTGTTCCATTTAAGGCGTTGGATGAACAAATTATTGCGAAAGTGGTTGATAAATTCTTGCTGGCTCTGGAACAGCAGTTATTGTCTAAACAGGTTGTGGCAGAATTTACACCAGCTCTGCGTGCTTTTCTGGCTAAAAATGGTTTTGATGCAGCAATGGGTGCGCGTCCGATGCATCGTCTGATACAGGAACGTATCCGTAAATTGCTGGCAGATGAATTACTGTTCGGCAGATTAAGTGAGGGCGGTGCCGTGCTTATAGATTATCTTACGCAGTCAGATGAAGTAGTACTGGATTTTGCAGCTTCGCAGGAAGCTGATCAGAACAAGTTTGAATCAGTAACAATTGAATAATTATGTTAAGAATGTCAAAATTAAGATAAAAAAAAGTGTGGCGAAGAGCCACACTTAAACACACACATCAAGAGGAAACCAATCAAAGTAAATTCATTATAATGTTTTTGTTCAGAAGTGTTTTGATTCATATCAAATGTAAAGCTTTAATCTGAAATTATTTGAAAAATTTAATCTCTCTGCTTTGTAAAAAAACAGAGAGATTGTTTTTTTATGTAATTGTCACTGCAATTGTGCAGGGAGAGGATCGTTTTGCAGCTTATCTACAGGTTGTAACCGCTGATTGAGATCCAGAACCTCTAGCTGAGTACTGTCCGTTTCACTGAAAAATTGTTTACTATACGGCAGTTGTGGGGTGCTGATTCCCAGCCATTGTGCAACTCCATCCAGCAATTCTAAACCGCTGCGCCGTGCTTTGTTACGTAATTGTCCGGTTTGATTACTGCTGATAATCACTAATGGAACATGATAGTTCTGATAGAAGTGATCATTATGACGAAGAATACTTTCAGAACGCACGATGCTGTTTTTTTCATAACTGTTTTTATCGTGACTTAAACCGTGATCGCTGAAATACAACATACTGAATGGCTGACCGCTGTGCTGTAATGCACTATATATCTGACTTAGTAAATTGTCTGTCTGCCGGATAGTGTCAATATAGCAGTTACTGTTGTTATTATCGACATAGTGATGCGCTGGTTGTGGAAGACGGTCGCACGGATTAGGATGAGAACCCATGATATGCAGCACAATCAGCCGTGACCGATTCGCAGGCAGTGGCTGATTTAAAACTTTTTGCAGCGGTGCAATAAGTTGATCATCAAAGCTGCGTATACCAAAATCGTATCCGGTTGTTTTCAGAAAAGTCACCTGATTTGCCTGATGAGCAATAGTGGAAATTGATGTATCGTATTGTCCGAGAGCCCCCTGATTAGATAACCAGACAGTATCCATACCGGCTTTCTTAGCCAGAGTAATAACATTATTCTGAATGCTGAAAGGTTTGCCATGGCTTAGCGTTAAGCCGTGTAATAATGAAATAGGCGTGTTGGGGCCGGCAGACAGCATATTATCCATAACAATATTGGCATGTTTATCCAGAAATGGTGTATCTGCATATTTAAAGCCATACAGATGCATATAGTCTGCACGTACACTTTCGCCGATAATCAGTACATAGTTACGATAAATCTGATGGCTGCTGCTGATTTGCCAGTTGTCAGGTTTGGCTAAATCCTGCTTCATTTTTGCCAGTGCAGCAAAATAGGCTCGTGGTTGCAGATAGGCATCTGCTAAAAATTCCACTGGTTGTGCGCGCAACGCAAAACCACCGGTTGTATAGCCCTTACGTGCTGTCTGTACTGTCATTATCATTAGAATCAGTACCAGCGGAATACTCCAGTAAAAGCGCCAGCGAGGTGCTGCGGCTTTACGATTAAAACGTACAATAAACAGCGGAACGGCAGCCAGTAAAATAGTAGCAAGGTAGGTGTGCCATGGAATAGCACCAATATATTCACTTGCTTCACTGGCGGTTGTGCTTAATAACGAAGCAACAATGCCGAAACTTGGCCGGCCGTATAAAGTAGCAGTAGGGTGGTATAAAAGAATAATAATAGCACTTAACCACATCAGCCAGCGCCATACGCTCGGGAAGAAACGCTGTAAAAGCAGCATAAGCAGCCAGGTTTCAATAATCCGGTTAGGATTCGGCGGATAAGCCAGCGCATAAATCATTACCAGACTGTAAATAAGTAATAACACAATCATCAGCAGATAATGTTTACGAGGTGTCAGTTTCATAAATAACTCAGGATGCAGGAGTAAAATTATCGGCAAAGAAAGCTGTTTCTGCCAGAGCAGTCTGTTTGAGGAATAAGGATTGTGCGCTGGCAATCATTTGCGGATGTCCGCATGCATATACTTCATGGTTGCTCATGTCTGGATAATCATTTAAAGCGATATCCTGTACATACCCTCGAGCTCCTTTCCAGGCTGATTCCGGACGGGACAGTACTGCAGTCCACTTTGCCTGAACCAATTTGGCGCAGAGATTGTCCAATAAGGCAGCATCGTACAAATTTTCTTCTGCGGCTACTCCCCAGTATACATGGATGGCCTGCCGGTATTGCTGTTCAGCCAGAGTATTCAGCATAGCTTCAATTGGTGCAATACCAGTACCAGATGCCAGCATAATTAATGGTTTTTGCTGTTTACTCAGTTGAAAGCTGCCTAAAGGTCCGTGAATGTGAATAATATCTTTTTGCTGAAGCCGTCCGTCAAATAATTGTTCAGAAAAAACACCACCCGTATGGCGGCGGACATGAATAACCAGCTGACGAGTATCGGTATTAAAACCGGCGATAGAGTAACTGCGGCGTAAATTATCAGCCAGAACAATATCGACATATTGTCCGGCTGTAAAGTTAAACTGTTTTTTTAGCGGCAGTTTCAGGGTAACAATGGCTACATTGGCACAATAGCGAATATCATCAATCCGCGCATTCAGCGTTTGAACCGGCTGATTATTTTTACCCTGATAATTGGGTAGATAAACTGTTATATCACTTTCAGCACTCTGACAGCATAATAAAATATCCTGCTGATTGCTGTCTTTACTGTTCAAGGCCGCCTGTGAATTGATTTCAGTAGTTTTGCCCTCGGTCAGTTGCGCCTTGCAGGCACCACAACAGCCACTTTTACAGGCATGCGGCAGCATAATACCGTTTTCAATAGCCGCATTAAGCAGTGATTCCCCTTGTTTTGCGTAAAAAGTTTCACTTGCCGGTAAAACAGTTATCCGATAACTCATATCTGTTTTATATTATTTTAAAGAAAACGGCTATTTTAGAACCTTGCCAGATAAAAGCCAAATCAGGAGGTAAAAAGTGATAATAAATGCCGCAGCGCAGATTACATTATTATTTAATGAAAAAAGCCTGTTATGTTAATAACAGGCTTATCATGAATACTGCCTGAAAAGGCAGGGAAAGATTTAATTAGAAAAGTATTTGGCGTAGATTTTGTCATACTCGCCACTGGCACGAATTTTTTTCAATGCATCATTCAGTTTTTCTACTGTGGCTGTATCACCTTTGCGTACCACGAATCCATAATGGTCTACACCAAATTCCGGTACCTTATTAATAGTAAATTTATCAGCACCGTTGGCTTTAACATAATTACTGATAACAGCACCATCTGAAACCATGGCCTCAACTCCGCCATTTTCCAGCTCTTTAATGGCTAAAGGTACACTATCAAAACGGGCAATTTTGGTACTTTGGGCACCAAGTATTTTCTGAACGGCCAGATCACCGGTCTGACCACTTGCAACAGCTACCCGCTGCATATTATTTAACTCTGCCAGAGAATGAAAGGTTTTTGCTTTCGGTGTCAGTACCATCATAGAAATATCAAAGTACGGATCGCTGAAAGTCATACTTTGTTTACGTTCATCAGTAATGGTTACCCCGGAAGCTACTATATCTAAATCGCCATTATTTAAACTGGCAAACAGACCATCCCAGGGCTGGTCTTTAAACTGTATTTTGAAATTACCGGCTTTAGCCATTGCGGTAAGCAAGTCAATATCAAAACCGGTAAGTGAACCATTAGCGGTACGTGACTCGAAAGGGGCAAATTCGGCATTTGTACCCACAATATAAGTTTTATCGGCACTAGACTGTGCAGGTGCAGATGCAGATTCTGAATTATTTTTACTTCCGCTACA
Organism: Snodgrassella sp. W6238H11; assembly: GCF_016100525.1. NCBI lineage: Bacteria > Pseudomonadati > Pseudomonadota > Betaproteobacteria > Neisseriales > Neisseriaceae > Snodgrassella > Snodgrassella sp. W6238H11. The sequence continues at coordinate 366,464 of NZ_JACFSH010000001.1, forward strand.
GGCTGTTAGCACCAGTGCAGAGCACATGGCCGCAGCGGCGAACCAGTGTTTGATTTTCATAAATGCTCCTTAAGTTCAGATGGGTTAATTGGCTAAGGAAGATGTTCTATACAAAAATTTACATTTGATAATATGCATCCTTACTGCCATGTCTGGTTTGATAGTAACATATTTAAATGATGACACAAGCTTTACAGATACTCTGTAATGTAGGTTTGCAGTGTTATAATTTCACTCTCACATATACAAGACATTTATTAACAGTATATAAATTATGTGTGTTTTAGTTTTACAGGATAATTTATGCATATAATACATACCATTGCTGAAATGCGTTCATGGCGCAGGCAGGCTAAACGCGTAGCCCTGGTACCGACTATGGGTAATCTGCATGAAGGTCATTTGTCACTGGTACGTACAGCTAAAGCTTATGCCGATTCAGTGGTAGTAAGTATATTTGTTAACAGGATACAGTTTGGTGCCGGGGAAGATTTTGATAAATATCCGCGTACTTTAGAGCAGGATGCAGAAAAACTTAAAGCAGCTGGTGCCGATGTGGTATTTGCACCTGATGAAAGCGAGCTTTATCCAAATGGTGTGCAGAGTTATTTTGTTGAACCGCCGGCAATCCAGAATGAGTTATGCGGGCGCAGCCGTCCGGGTCATTTTCGCGGGGTGGCGACAATAGTAACTAAATTGTTTAATATTGTTCAACCTGATGTAGCCTGTTTTGGTAAAAAAGACTATCAGCAACTGGCTGTGATAAAAGGCATGGTTCAGGATCTGAATATGAATATAGAAATCATTCCGGTAGAAATTGAACGAGCACAAACCGGTTTGGCTTTATCCAGCCGTAATGGTTATCTTTCGGCACAGGAGCATGTACAGGCAGCACAGTTGTTTGCACAGTTACAAAATATTGCCGATGCAATTAAGCTGGGAAATACTAACTTTTCGGCTTTGGAAAATAGTGCCGCAACGTATTTGCAACAAAATGGATGGCAGGTTGATTATATTGAAATCAGACAGGCACAAACGCTGACAAAAGCTCAGATATCCGATAAAAATCTGGTTATTCTGGCTGCTGCAATCTTGGGAACTACCCGTTTAATTGATAATATAGAAGTCAATTTGTCGCATTAATAATAAAAATAGTCTGTTAACCAGATATTAACCATAAGGCAGCGTGAACACGTATGTGGTGGATTGTATTAATACTGTTAATTATTGCTATAGGCGCTTTATTCTGGTGGCGTAATATTCAGGAACGCAAATGGCAACTGGAATTGACCTATCTGACTCGCTATGAAAACCGGTTTCAGGCAGGTCAGTTTCCGGTATTGAAGGTTGCCAGACCCTCTTTGAAAAGCCGTATTTCTTATCTGGCGCAAAAGCTTGTACAGCGCAATCAGACAGTTCAGAGTTCAGCGCAACAAGAACAACCGTCAGAATCAGAACTGCAAGAGACTGAATCTGAAGCAATAGATACTGTAAATAATCATGAAGAAATTCACCCGGCTGTACCGGCTAATAGTACAGGTGAGAGCTGTCAGCCAGAACAACAGACTGAAAAATCGGAATCTGAACCGGTTACTCCTCAGATTACAGTTATTGAATCCGCCCCTATACCGGTAAAAAGTGAAACGGATAAAACAGTCAGTGAAAATGAAGATAGTTTACAAGACACAGTCGAAACTGATAATGAATTGCCGGTAATAAAGGATAACCCTTTGTTTCCGGTTAAATTGTTTAAATCTTTAAAAGAAGATACTGCCGAAAAAGAAGATGCTGCCGATGGTAATGATATTCATGCTGAAGCTGTGGCCGAAGAAAATATTTTGCCGGATACAGACGAAGAGACTGATATCGATAATGATGATCAGACAGATCAAAACATACTGATTACCAGTGATGAGCATGCTGAAACCGCTGTGGTGTTCCCTCCGGATAAAAATCTGGAAGTAATTACTCTGGCAGAAGCTACCCGTAAAGTGGCAACTCATCCGCTTACTGATACGGTTAGTGAACAGGCGCCTGCTCTTGAAGTTATTCAGCTTAAATGGCAGTACAAACCTTTAAACAGTCAGAATCAGCAGCGCAATCGCAATGCGAAAGAAATTACTGTCGATGATCCGATATTAAATAAAGTTCGTTCGCGTACAAAAGCCGAACAGGCTGCTTTGTTAAAAGCCCGGGCATTAAAAAATTTTGATTTGGATGATTTACAACAGGCTACCCATCACAAACTAGGTAATTCTGTTGGTGCTCCTTCGCACCTGCCGCATTCTGTAACTACTATTCCTGAGCAGTCAGTTCATGAGCATAGACTCGGGAGAGAACATAATGGTGTGCAAATTATTAACGAAGAAGATATTCGTTTGAATCTGCTGCGTCAGCGACTGGCAAGACAGCGCCATCACGAAAATGCCCAGCAGTTTAATTCTGGTTATAGCATACCAGTAATAGCTGAAGATGAAATATATGCGAATCTGGCCAAAACCGATTCACCGGTGAACAAACAGAAATTTCAGCGACCGGTAGTCAGAGAAAGTGTTATTCCGGCAGCTGCACGTATCGGTAAAAGCCATACGGTAAAAATGACGGCACCCGTAGCTGATATGTCTGCAGACAAAGGTTTTACCGATGCCGCCGGCAGTGCACAGGCACCACTGTCAACCAGATTTACACCTTTTCATTCCATGCCGCCAACATCTATTACTACAGTTGCGGCTGGAAATGCTCCTGTAGCAGAAAATTACACCAGCAGTAATGCTGACTATAGCGATTCTTTTAATCGGCAGCCAGTACGGCAGAATGAAAATTTCACTGAGAATCTGCGCCCGAGAAGAAGTCTGTTTCATTATTCTCAGGATATGCCAACAGTAAAGCAGGCAGTAACTGTCAATAATAATTCAGAAAATTCTTATTATGAGAATTCTGATTTTAGTATTGGAAACGCTTCCTATCTATCTGATGATAGTGATGGAGATGTTGCTGTGGCGGAAACTCCGGTATTGGCTACAGAAGATCCGTTTTTCGCTGAAATTGAAGAGCAGACAGAAACGTCAGATTATTTCCCTTTGCATGAACATTACAACGAAGAAGAAGCTAATACAGATATATCTGCATTTTTGCCAAAGGTTGAAACTCAACCGCAAGGCAGTTCGGAAGTTGTTAATCATGTCGAAGTCATTGAAAAAGATGAACAACAAACTGAATCAGTACCGGTTGTCGAAAGCGCCGGAGTAGTTATCCGAAATAACCGGCAGTCACTACCCACAGAACAAAAAAACTATAGTGCTCAGCCATCGCAAACTGCTATCGGTATGGCACTGCAAAAAGCTTTGCATAAGACAGCGGCCGTCACACCGGTGCATAAACCACAGTTAAAACCTATGCTGCCGGGGATGGATTTATTATTACCACCATATTATGATCCCGCGGCACAACAAAGTGAAGAAACCTTGCTGGAAAATGGTATCACCATCGAAGAAAAACTGGCTGAATTTAAAGTCAAAGTTCGTGTCATCGATGCATTTGCCGGCCCGGTCATTACTCGTTATGAAATTGAACCGGCACAGGGCGTTCGCGGAAGTCAGGTAGTTAATCTGGAAAAAGATTTAGCACGCAGTCTGGGCTTTGCTTCTATCCGGGTAGTCGAAACGATTCCGGGCAAAACCTGTATGGGGCTGGAATTACCTAACCCCAAACGACAGATTATCCGTCTTAGTGAGATCTTTTCAGCTTCGGTATTTCAGCAATCCCGTTCTAAATTGACGCTCGCTCTTGGTCAGGGTATTACCGGTCAGCCTGTGGTAACGGATTTGGCTAAAGCACCACATCTTTTGGTAGCCGGAACAACAGGTTCTGGTAAGTCGGTAGGTGTTAATGCCATGATACTGTCTTTGCTGTTTAAAGCCACACCTGAAGATGTACGCCTGATTATGATTGATCCGAAAATGCTTGAATTGAGCATATATGAAGGTATTCCTCATCTGCTGGCGCCTGTGGTTACGGATATGAAGCTGGCTGCCAATGCGCTGACCTGGTGCGTAAACGAGATGGAAAAACGCTACCGGCTGATGAGTCATGCAGGTGTGCGTAATCTGGCCGGATTCAATCAGAAAATTGCTGAACTGGGTGCACGCAATCAAAAACTGTTTAATCCGTTCTCACTTACGCCGGATAATCCTGAACCACTGGAAAAATTGCCTTTTATTGTTGTGATTGTTGATGAATTTGCCGATTTGATGATGACAGCCGGCAAAAAAATTGAAGAACTTATTGCGCGTCTGGCGCAAAAAGCCCGTGCTGCCGGTATCCATTTGATATTGGCTACTCAGCGTCCGAGCGTAGATGTTATTACCGGACTGATAAAAGCCAATATTCCAACCCGTATTGCTTTTCAGGTATCCAGTAAAGTAGACAGTCGTACCATTCTTGATCAGATGGGCGCTGAAAACTTGCTCGGACAGGGGGATATGCTGTTTTTACCACCGGGTACTGCCTATCCGGAGCGTGTGCATGGGGCCTTTGTCGCCGACGAAGAAGTGCATCGGGTAGTACATTATCTGAAACAGTTTGGTGAACCCCAATATATTGATGATATTTTAACTGCCGGGGTCAGTGATGATGATATGTTCAGCAATGCATCGTCACGCAGTAGCGATGATGAGCTTGATCCTCTGTATGATGAAGCAGTGGCGCTGGTAATCAAAACTCGTAAGGCAAGTATTTCTTCTGTACAAAGACAATTGCGCATCGGTTATAACCGTGCTGCGCGTCTAGTTGAGCAGATGGAAGCAGAAGGTATCGTGTCCGCTGCTGAAGGTAATGGCAACCGCACTGTACTGGCTCCGCAAAATAGCCATCTGGATGGATAGTCTTTTCAAATAAGTTTGTTTTGAATAGATTTCTTAAACGCATATTTGTATATGCGTTTTTTTATATCAATATGAAATGTAACCCTATATTATGTACAAGTATTTTATTAAAGTGATGATTTTAAAAAACAGTATTGCTGCATAATAGTTAATATCAGTATTCAGCATCTGATGAAAAATTTAATAAAATAATATTTAGTAGTAAAGTATGTTTAGTATCAATTTATAGTATTGAATATTTCAATTACTGATATGTAGATATTTATAAAATAAACGATAAATAGAAGATTTAAACTAAATTTTTCAGTCTGAATATTAAACCAATTAAGTATTTGAGTTAATTCTTTGTATTTATTTGTATGATTAAAATGAATTGATTGTAATAATGTTGTTTAATTTATACATTTTACAGCCTTTTTTTAATAAAATGTCATATTTATTAAGAATTGTCTGCTACGCTGAAACGCGGTCTATGCTTAAATAATGTCAAACAATTAATTAATTTTGATTTGTACGTATAAAAACGCAAATAAATATACAAATATATTAATTAAAGTATATAAATTCTCATAATTGATAAATTATAAAAATATATATATATCAATTCTCATTAATAAATAAATATTGTAAGTAATTGTTTTTAAAGTTAAGTTGTTTGAATCGTTTATAGATAAGTCTTAAGATAAATCGGCAATGTTTGAAATATAAATCCTAATTTCAAAATTTATATATTTATATAAATGAAAATATATTAATTATCTGGAGATGAATTTATGATTGAATCTTACAAACGGTTCTGGCATAACATTCTAAATTTTTCAGGGACTTCTAATCGTGCTGATTATTGGTGGCCGATTGTGATTAACTATGTTCTTGGAATAATTTTGACGTATGCAGTTGAAAAAATGCTCGGACATCCGATTAATGATATCTATACATGGGGCGACTGGACGATTGATTTTGTCTTTCTGGTAGTCTGCTTTGCTGTGTGGATAGCGACTTTGTCACTTCAGTTCAGACGGCTGCATGATACAAACCGTTCTGCATGGTGGATTCTGATTACTCTTATACCGATCATCGGGCAAATTTGGTTTATCATACTGATGCTGTTGCCGGGTAAGCCAAACCGTTTTGAGCAAAGATTATTCTAGTATTTTGCAGACATTCCCTCTGGAAAATAATAAAGACAAAACTAAAAGTTTAGTTTTGTCTTTATTTAGTCAGAGGGTTATATATATTATGATGATAAAAATAAACCACTAATTGAAAAATTTATTGCCATTGTAAAAAATGTCAACTATAAATTTTCATTTTGAATTATAAGAAGATAACAACAAGATTGGCAGGATGTAATAAATATTACATTTTTCTTATATTTTCATTTAAGTCTTAGTTTAAAAAATATTTAATTTATTTTAAATATTTATTATTTATGATGAAAATCATATATCTATTTTTTTAAATATATGATTTCCCTTAAAAAATATGTAACTAATGATAATATCTTATTTATTTACTTGTTTGAAACACTTCTTGATATTAAATAGACATCAGCAGCAGTCTCTGAACATTCTTCATAAGAAGCATCATTTTTAGTAATGGTTTCATAAGTATTTCCTGTTGTATCATAAAAAATAAAGTGATAAATCTGGGTATATAAGCCTTTTGCTTTTTTCTCAGATGCCAATAATGTTATCTTAGTTTTAGATTCATCTAAATTTATGTTATCAACTATACCAATTTTTTTTAACCAGCCTTCACTTATATTCATTGGCCAGGAATGGCAATCAGGCCCTTTAGCAAAGCTTAATATAGGTAAGACTGCTAATAGTGTTACTAGTAAAAGTTTTTTCACTTTTCTCCATCCTTAGATTTTATCTATAATGCTATTACTTCTAGAATTTTATCACCGCTGTTCCACATATCTTTTCGACACTTTTTATCTAGAATAATACAACCTTGAGATGCAAAACCGGAATGCTTTTTACTATCACCATGAATTAAAAAATTGGATCTACCACACATATTATTACCTGAATCAGGTTCTAACCTGATTACATATGTAACACGATGTAGATGTTTCAAGATAATCTTTAAAATGGCAAAATGTAATAAATATTACATCTTAATTATATATTTATTTGATACTAAGACTATATAAATTGCTGTAATCAAAATTTCACTATTCCAGAGCTAAATAAATGATATGATTTAAGATTTATTTTAAAAACATCTAATTTATTTTAAAAATTTATGAAGAAAATCATATATTTATTTTTAAATATATGATTTTCCTTAAAAAATATTTAACTAATGATAACATCTCATTTATTTACTCGTTTATTTATATAACTTTTTGATATTAAATAGACATCAGCAGCAGTCATTGAACATTCTTCATAAGAAGCATCATTTTTAGTAATGGTTTCATAAGTATTTCCTTTCATATCATAAAAAATAAAGTGATAAATTTGGGTATATAAGCCTTTTGCTTTTTTCTCAGATGCTAATAAAGTTGACTTAGTTTTAGATTCATCTAAATTTATGATATCAACTATACCCTCTCTTTGTAACCAGCTTTCACTTACATTCATTGGCCAGGAATCGCAATCAGGCCCTTTAGCAAAGCTTAATATAGGCAAGATTGCTAATAGTGTTACTATTAAAAGTTTTTTCACTTTTATATCCTTATTTTTCTATTACTTCTAGAATTTTATCTTTGCTCTTCCACATATCTTCCCGATACTGTCTGTCTAGAATTATACAACCATGGGAAGCAAAACCGGGATGCGTTTTACTATCACCATGAATTAAAAAACCGGATCTACCACACATATCATTACCTGGATCAGGTTCTAATCTGATTACATATGCACCACAGCTGGAATGTTTCAAGATAAGCTCTTTCATAATATATTTACCACTGGGCAGAGGACCAATATTACGCACACATTGTTTTAAAGGGTTGTTTTTCCCTTCCTTACCAAAACCTGCATACCCGATACAAATAAGTTTACCATTGTGTTTCAATTCAGCAGTTTTTTGTGCATAAGTCCAAGTCATAGCAATTCACTCCTTGTTTATAGTTAATAAAAATCTAAAATAGATTAAAATAAGTTACTTTATTATTTAAATTATTAAATATATTAAAAAATAGTAAATATATTATGTATTTTATTGGCAAAGATATCAATTTTTAAATGAATATCAAATCTGTATTTCGACTTTTGCGTTATAGTGCTGCCAGTTTTCTGATTGGAGTGTTATGAAAAATCTGTGGCAAAAGTTTGATCGGTCGTTTTTACGTGGACAGAAGTTATCTAAAGTCCTGGTTGTGCTGATTGCTGTATGGCTGTTTCTGGCTACCAGTCTGGTAGGGTTGTCGTTGAATACCTCATGGCGGCTGGAAGAGCTGGGAATGGCAATCAATGAAGCCGGCAGTCTGCGCAAGCGGGTGTTTTATATGGTACTGGTCACGAAAACACCGGGTGCAGAGCAGCAGTTTGCGGATGAAAAGCGTCAATTTAAGGAAATACTTGGTCATTTATACGAATTGCATGATACCGGGGTTATGAACGGCCAGCGCCATAAACAGTTATTAACTCAAGTTCAGGAAATTGAGGAGCAGTTGCAGGATTTTCTTGCTGACCGTGAAGCTTATTTACAGGGCAGACTAAGCGGAGAAGCTTTCCTTGCTCAGGCCAGAGAATTCACTGCGGTAATTGACCGGCTGGTTTTGCTTATTGAGCAAGATAATACGCACAATATTAGGCTGTTGCGCTGGCTACAGGCGCTAGTATTAATGATGGCTGTACTATCTGCGATTGTGTCTTTGCTGTTACTGCATCATTTGGTCATTTCGCCGCTATTACGTCTGAATCAGGGCATCAGTCAGATTGGTAAGGGTTATTTTGATACACGCCTGAAAGTGGGTACGGCCAATGAGTTCGGGCAGGTAGCACAGGGTTTTAATCTGATGGCCGCCAAATTGTATGAAGTATATGACACGCTGGAAAACCGGGTCGCTGAGCAAACGCAGGCAGTGGTTAAGCGTAATCGTGAGCTAGCGGTATTATATGCTATGACCTCATTGTTTCAGGAACAGCATGATCTGACGGTGCTGGTACAAATATTTATGCATAAAATGAAGGCATTCAGTGGTGCGGATGCCTGTGTGGTGCAGTTAAAAAATCGCCATTCACAGATGCTTGAAGTAGCCGGTTCGGACGGGCTGACAGAGGAGCAGGTAGATATGTTCCGTGATTATCGCTGTGATGGCGGGCGCTGTGTGCGGTTGCATCAGTCTGTGGTTAATTACAATAATCAATCGCTGGTCATTCATGAGGAAAATAATCATTGCTGTCAGATGCAGCAGGTTCTGCCGTTTTGTCTGACATTTGCAGTGAAATCAGTAGATGATGAAATCGGTATGCTGCATTTGTTTGCACTGAAGCCATTTGCACTGAGTGAAGAAAATCAACGTCTGATTTCAACTGTTTGCAGCCAGTTCGGGATAGCGATTGAAAGTATGCGCCTGAATGAACTGGATAAGCAGATGGCGATACTGGAAGAGCGTAACCTGATGGCACAAGGATTGCATGATAGTATCGCGCAGTCGCTTTCATTTATGAATATGCAGATACAGGTACTGGAAAAATCTCTTGCAGAGCAGAAACAAGAGCAGGCTAAACAGACTCTGGATTTTATTCATGAGGGTATTCAGCAATGCTATGATGATGTACGCGAATTATTGTCAAATTTCCGGGTACGTCTGGTTTCAGAAGGGCTAATCAGTTCGTTGCAGGAGGTGATGAAAAGATTTGAACAACAAACAGATATTGTTGCAGACTGGTCGGTAGAAGGCGATGTGTATGAGGTAGAGTCGGATGTACAATTGCAGGTAGTGTTCATTGTGCAGGAAGCATTATCAAATGTACGTAAACATGCGCATGCTGATGCTGTGCGGGTGAAGCTGGTATATCTGGCTGATCGCCTGAATCTCTGTATTGAAGATAACGGAATAGGTTTTGCCGAGGATACGCTCATTCAGAAGGGGCTGCACGGGCATGTGGGGGTACATATCATGAAAGAACGAGCCGGCAAAATTAATGGAGAATTAAAAATATTTGCACGTGAAAATAACGGGGTATGTGTAGAGTTGATGGTGCCGCGTCAGTATATTCATGCGCAGGAATAATTTTTGGGAATTTAATAATGCTTAATAAAAATAAGTACCGGATTCTGATTGTCGATGATCACACTTTGTTTCGGCGTGGTTTGCGTGCACTGATTGATAGTTGTGAGCGTTTTGAGGTGGTCGGTGAAGCCACAGACGGGCTTGAAGGGGTAAAAATGCAGCAACAGCTCCAGCCGGATGCTGTACTCCTTGATCTGGATATGCCGGTAATGAGAGGACTTGAAGCACTACCGCAGATGATAAATCATAATCCGCAGCAGGTGGTGCTGATGCTGACAGTATCTGAAGATGGTAGCGATTTACTCGAATGTATGCGGCTAGGCGCCCGCGGATATCTGTTAAAAAATATTGATACGGAATTTTTGCTGGATAGTATTGAAAAAGCGATTAGCGGTGATAGTGTGTTATCGCCTGAAATGACAAGTAAGCTGGTAACAAGGTTGCGCAGGCAGGAGCAGGCTGACGAGAAAATTACTGAACCACTGACACCGCGCGAACGGGAAATTTTGCGCTGGCTGGCACGTGGGAATAGTAATAAGGTGATTGCGCGTAATCTGGATGTGACTGAAAGCACTATAAAAGTGCATGTTCAGAATATTTTACGCAAATTAAATGTAGCCAGCAGGGTGCAGGCTGCTGTCTATGCCATTGAGCATGGTCTGGATAAATAAACAAATGAGTTGAGTATCGGATAATAGCTACTGAATATCAGAATTTGATAAAGGCCTATTGAGTTTGTCAATAGGTCTTTTTGCTTATTTGGCGTTGTGCTTTCTGATTAATGATTTTGCTTCGGATGACTAATTGGATATGAAAAGGTGATTACGTACACTAAAGAGAATTATTAATGGGGGTACAGAATGGATTCTGGTGTTAGAAAATCGGTAACAGTGCTTACTTCCAGCACGATTGCATTTATTGTCTGTTTTATGATCTGGATGATATTTGCTGTTTTGGGAATACCTATCAAAAAACAATTACAACTTAGTGAAGCTGAATTTGGTTTGCTGGTAGCGATGCCTGTACTGTCCGGATCACTTATCCGGGTGCCTTTAGGTATCTGGACTGACCGTTTTGGCGGCCGTATTGTATTTTTTCTGCTGATGCTGTCATGTGTTCCGGCAGTTTGGCTGCTTGAATATGCACACACATACAGTCAGTTTCTCTGGATTGCGCTGTGGCTGGGATTAGTAGGCGGCTCATTTTCTGTTGGTACTCCTTATGTGGCCAAATGGTTTCGTAAGGAACGTCAAGGTTTGGCAATGGGTATTTTTGGAGCCGGTAATGCTGGTTCTGCCGTAAATAAGTTTCTGGCACCTGCATTGATTGCAGCATATGGCTGGCAGGCTGTACCCCGCGTATATGCCGTAATTTTGCTGGTTATTACAGTGCTGTTCTGGTTTTTCAGTTATCCGGAGCCTAAAGCAGCTTCTGCTAAACAGCCAAGTCTGAAAGCTCAGTTGTTATTAATGAAAAATCCGCAAGTGCTGAAATACAGTCAGCTGTATTCGGTAGTGTTTGGTGGCTATGTGGGTATTTCGCTGTGGATGGTGAATTACTATGTTAACGAATATAACTTCGGCTTAGCACAGGCCGGGTTGCTGGCTGCATGCTTCTCTCTGCCGGGGGGTGTACTGCGTGCGTTTGGTGGCTGGCTGTCTGATAAATACGGTGCCTATAAAGTTACCTGGGCTGTAATGTGGATTTGCGCAATAGCATTCTTTCTGTTGTCTTATCCGCAAACACAAATGTCTATTCGTACAGTGAGCGGTCATCTGGATATGCATATTGGTTTAAATGCAACGATATTTACTGTGCTGCTGTTTGTGGTCGGTGTGGCTATGGCAATCGGTAAAGCTTCGGTATTCAAGTTTATTTCTGATGAGTTTCCGGATGACATGGGTACTGTGTCTGGTGTAGTAGGTCTGGCCGGGGGACTGGGCGGTTTTCTGTTGCCGATTATGTTTGGTCGGTTAGTAGACTGGACAGGTGTACGTTCTACCTCCTTCATGCTGATGTTTGGCACGGTATGTATCAGTTTAATCTGGATGCATTTTTCTCTGAAAAACCCTAAGCACCAATAAAGTGAGTTTGATATGGGTAAAGTTTTAAAAGATTGGCGGCCGGAAGATCAACAATTCTGGCAGTCTGGTGGTCGTGCAATAGCACGCAGAAATTTATGGATTTCCGTTCCTGCATTGTTACTGGCGTTTGCCATCTGGCAGGTATGGAGTGTGACTGTAGTAAAACTGCCACTGGTTGGATTTAAGTTCAGCAGCAATGAACTGTTCTGGCTGGCGGCCTTGCCGGCATTATCAGGTGCAACTTTACGAATTTTCTATTCATTTGTGATTCCGATTTTCGGTGGCCGGAAATGGACGACAATTTCTACAGCCAGTTTGCTGATTCCTGCGCTGGGTTTGGGCTTTGCTGTACAGAATCCGAATACTTCTTATACAACGATGTTCATTCTGGCACTTTTATGTGGTTTTGGCGGAGCAAATTTCAGTTCATCTATGTCCAATATCAGTCTGTTTTTCCCGAAATCGGAAAAAGGTCAGGCGATGGGGATTAATGCCGGTTTGGGCAATTTGGGCGTATCCGCAGTACAGATTGCTGTGCCACTGGCGATTACCAGCTGCCTGTTTGGTGCAATGGGCGGTGAGTCTCAGACAATTTCTACGCCACAGGGTTCTGCACAGGTTTGGTTGCAGAATGCGGGTTTTATCTGGGTACCGTTTATTGTGCTCAGTACGCTGGCTGCATGGTTTGGGATGAATGATATTGGCAGCATGCATTCCTCACTAAAGGAACAGTTTGTCATTTTCAAGCGGTTGCACAACTGGATTTTATGCTGGCTTTATGTGGGCACATTTGGTTCGTTCATCGGATTCTCGGCTGCTTTCCCGTTATTAATCAGCCATTCTTTCCCGCATCTGGATGCAGTTAAGTTTGCCTTTTTAGGTCCGTTCGTTGGTGCAGTACTGCGTGTGGTGGGTGGCTGGTTGTCTGACAAGATGTCTGCGGCAAAACTTACTGAAATCAGCTATGCCATGATGATTGTCGGGGTTATTGGTGTTCTGGTATTTCAGCCTATTGGTGGCAATGAAGGCAGTTTTGTTGGTTTTTTCTGTAGTTTTATGTTGCTGTTTGCCTTTAGTGGTATTGGTAACGGTTCAACTTATGCGCAGGTGCCGCGGATTTTCTCTCAGTTTCATCGTCATCTGCATCAGGGCGATGTTAAGACCTCAGAAGCTCATGCCACTAAAGAGTCAGCTACGGTATTAGGCTTTATGGGTGCAATCGGTGCCTATGGTGGTTTTCTGATTCCGAAAAGTTTTGGTTCTTCGATTGAGGCGACAGGCAGCGCATCAGTGGCTTTATGGGGCTTTATTGTTTTCTATGTAAGCTGTCTGATAATTAATTACTGGTTTTATGTTCGCAAACAATCAGTTACGAGTTGTTAATTTGAAGTGATCGCACCATTGTCATAGATAATGGTGCAGAAAAAATATAAATCAATAAGAAACTGTTTGAGGCTTTTGCCTCTATGGAGCACAAATTCATGAGCCATTTTTTAGACAGACTGAATTTTTTACGTAAAACCAAAGAAACATTTTCTGCCGGACATGGGGCAGTGGTGGCTGAGAGCAGAGAATGGGAAGATGCTTACCGCCAGCGCTGGCAGCATGACAAAATTGTACGTTCAACTCACGGGGTAAATTGTACCGGTTCTTGTAGTTGGCGCGTTTTTGTTAAAAACGGTTTGATTACATGGGAAATGCAACAGACAGATTACCCGCGTACTCGTGCCGATTTACCCAATCATGAACCGCGGGGCTGTCCGCGCGGTGCATCATATAGCTGGTATGTTTACTCTGCTCAGCGGGTGAAATACCCAATGATTCGCGCTTCTCTGCTGCGTATGTGGCGTGAAAAACGCCAGACTCTGAATGCAATTGAGGCGTGGCAGAGTATTACTCAGAATCCAAATCTGGCAAAAAAATACAAATCTGAGCGTGGTCAGGGCGGTTTTGTCCGTCTGGACTGGAAAGAGGCTTATGAAATTATTGCTGCTGCCAATGCATTTACAATTAAAGAGTTTGGCCCGGATCGTGTAATTGGCTTTTCTCCGATTCCGGCAATGTCGATGGTGAGCTATGCTGCCGGTTCGCGTTATCTGAGTCTGATTGGCGGTGTACCGCTGTCATTTTACGACTGGTATTGCGATTTACCGCCTTCCAGCCCGCAAACATGGGGTGAACAAACCGATGTTGCAGAATCTGCCGACTGGTACAACGCCAACTATCTGATGGTATGGGGCTCTAATGTACCCATGACACGCACTCCGGATGCGCATTTCTATACTGAAGTGCGTTATAAAGGTACAAAAACAGTAGCAGTTTCATCTGATTATGGTGAAATGGTGAAATTCAGTGATATCTGGATGGCACCAAAACAAGGGACAGATGCTGCACTGGCAATGGCAATGGGGCATGTGATTCTGAAAGAATTTCATCTGCAGAATCCGTCAGAATATTTTATCGATTATTGTCGTCGTCTGACAGATATGCCTAATCTGGTGGTGATTAATCAGGAAAACGGCAAACTGCTGCCGGGCTACTTCCTGCGTGCAAGCCAGATAGCAGGCGGGCTGGATGAAAGCAATCATCCTGAATGGAAAACACTGGTTATCGACGAAAATACCGGTGATATTGTTGCACCGAAAGGATCGATAGGTTTTCGCTGGGGTGAGCAGGGTAAATGGAATCTGCTGGCACAAAAATCCGACAGTACAGAAATCAAAGCGCTGATATCACTTAAAGATAATCATGATGCCATCATGGGTGTGTCTTTTGATTACTTCGGCGGGGATGATGCAGCAGAAGTCATTGTTAAAAATATTCCGGTTAAGCAGATAATTAATGCAGATGGCGAAAAAATACTGGTAACAACAGTATTTGATCTGATGTGTGCTAATTATGGTATTGACCGTGGTTTTGGCGGTGATGGCGTTACCGATGATTATCTGGCTGATGTGCCTTATACACCATTGTGGCAGCAGAAACATACTGGCGTGAAGCCGGAGCTGGTGATTCAGGTGGCACGCGAATTTGCCCAAAACGCACATGAAACACATGGTCGCAGTATGGTAATTGTGGGTGCCGGTCTGAATCACTGGTATCACATGGACATGGCGTATCGTGGCATTATCAATATGCTGATGATGTGTGGTTGTATCGGTCAGAGCGGCGGCGGCTGGTGTCATTATGTCGGTCAGGAAAAATTACGTCCGCAAACCGGCTGGGCACCTCTGGCTTTTGCTGCCGACTGGAACCGGCCTTCACGTCAGATGAATGGTACTTCTTTCTTCTATGCACACACCAGCCAGTGGCGGCATGAAAAACTCAAGATGTCGGAAGTTATTGCGCCCACTCATGCCGGTCAGATGGCTGATATGAGTCAGCTGGATTTCAACGTTAAAGCTGAACGAATGGGCTGGCTGCCTTCTGCTCCGCAGCTGGGACGTAATCCGCTTGATGTGACCCGTGATGCAGAAGCACAAGGTAAAGATCCGATTGCATTTGCTGTTGAGCAGATGAAATCGGGCGCACTGGATATGGCTTGTACTGATCCGGATAATCCGCAGAATTTCCCGCGTAATCTGTTTGTCTGGCGTTCCAATATTCTTGGTTCATCCGGTAAAGGGCATGAGTATTTCCTCAAGTATCTGCTTGGCACACAAAATGCACTGATGAGTGATGAAACTGATGCTATTAAGCCGATTGATGTACAAGTGCGTCCGGCAGCTGAGGGTAAGCTGGATTTACTTACCGTACTGGATTTTCGTATGTCTACTACCTGTCTGTATGCAGATATTGTGCTGCCTACAGCCACCTGGTATGAAAAAGATGATCTGAACACTTCGGATATGCATCCGTTTATCCATCCGCTTAGCGAGGCAGTAAAACCGCTTTGGGAAAGTAAAACTGACTGGGATATTTATCGTGGTCTGGCGAAAGCATTTTCCGAAACTGCCAAAGATTATCTGGGTGTACGTAAGGATCTGGTATTAACACCATTGATGCACGACAGTCCAGAAGAGCTGGCTCAGCCGTTTGACCCGAAAGACTGGAAACTGGGTGAATGTGAACCGGTACCGGGCAAAACCATGCCGAAAATGACCGTGGTTGAACGTGATTATGGTGCTATTTATGACAAATTCACTTCTGTAGGACCGTTGCTGGAAAAAATCGGTAATGGTGGTAAAGGTATTAGCTGGCAGACTGGTGCAGAAGTAGATTTACTGCGCAAACTTAACAACACCCAATCCGAAGGTGTGGCCACAGGCCAGCCGAAACTGCACACAGCTATTGATGCTGCGGAAATGATTCTGACACTGGCTCCGGAGACCAATGGCCATGTGGCAGTTAAAGCATGGGAAGCTTTATCAAAAAATACAGGTATCGACCATACTCATCTGGCCATTGCCCGTGAAGATGATGCTATCCGTTTCCGCGATGTGCAGGCACAGCCGCGCAAGATTATTTCATCACCCACATGGTCTGGTCTGGAAAGTGAAAAAGTCAGCTATAACGCCGGTTATACCAATGTGCACGAACTGATTCCATGGCGCACCTTAACCGGCCGGCAGCAGTTTTATCAGGATCATCAATGGATGCGGCTGTTTGGTGAGGGACTGGTTTCCTATCGTCCGGCTGTAGATCTGAAAACCACGCTGAATGTGAAAGGCCATCAAAGCAACGGCAACCCTGAAATCGTACTGAATTTCATCACACCACATCAGAAATGGGGTATTCACAGTACATATTCAGATAATTTACGCATGCTGACCTTATCACGCGGTGGTCCGCATGTGTGGGTTTCTGAAATTGATGCTAAACGTGCCGGTCTCGAAGATAACGACTGGGTGGAAGTATTCAATGTGAATGGTACGCTGACCGCACGGGTAGTGGTTAGTCAGCGAGTACCTGAAACCATGATTCTGATGTATCACGCACAGGAAAAAATTGTCAATGTGCCCGGTTCAGAGCTGTCCGGTAAACGCGGAGGTATTCATAACTCAGTCACTAAAGTGGTTATGAAGCCAACGCATATGATTGGTGGTTATGCTCAATTATCATGGGGCTTTAATTATTACGGTACGGTAGGTACCAACCGTGATGAGCTTGTCGTAGTACGCAAAATGAACAGAGTGGAATGGCTGGATCAACCGGCCAAAACACCGGTGACAGAATAAAAAGGACACAATCATGAAAATTCGTGCACAAATCGGAATGGTGTTAAATCTGGACAAGTGTATTGGCTGTCATACCTGTTCTGTTACCTGTAAAAATGTATGGACCAGTCGTGACGGGGTCGAATATGCCTGGTTTAATAATGTAGAAACAAAACCCGGTATCGGCTATCCGAAAAACTGGGAGGATCAGGAACAGTATAAAGGTGGCTGGGTACGTGAAAATTCAGGCAAGCTGAAACTGAAGCAGGGTAATCGTCTCAAAGTACTGGCCAATATCTTTGCCAACCCTAATATGCCGGCTATTGACCAGTATTATGAACCGTTTACCTATGATTATGAGCATCTGCAAAATGCACCACTGATGCAAACACCGCCTACAGCACGGCCTGTTTCGGTATTAACCGGGCAGAAAATGGATAAAATTCACTGGGGACCGAACTGGGAAGATGATTTAGGCGGTGAATTTGCCAAGCGTTCTAAAGATAAACTTTTTGATGGCATTCAGAAAGATATCTACGCTGCTTTTGAAAATACATTTATGATGTATTTGCCGCGTCTGTGTGAGCATTGCCTGAATCCAGCCTGTGTGGCCAGTTGTCCGTCCGGCTCTATATACAAGCGTGAAGAAGATGGGATTGTCCTGATTGATCAGGATAAATGCCGTGGCTGGCGTATGTGTGTTTCTGGCTGCCCTTATAAAAAGATTTACTACAACTGGGTGGCAGGCAAAGCGGAAAAATGTATTTTCTGTTATCCGCGCATTGAAGGCGGTCAACCGACAATTTGTTCAGAAACCTGTGTTGGCAGAATACGTTATCTCGGTGTACTCCTCTATGATGCAGACCGGATCAGTGAGAGTGCTGCGATAGAAAATCCTCAGGATTTATACGAACAGCAACTGGATATTTTTCTTGACCCGAATGATCCTGAAATTGCCAAAGAAGCACTGGCTCAGGGAATTCCGGCAGACTGGATACAGGCGGCTCAGAATTCGCCGGTTTATAAAATGGCGGTTGAATGGAAAGTGGCATTTCCGTTGCATCCAGAATATCGTACTTTACCGATGGTTTGGTATATTCCGCCGTTATCACCAATTCAGTCTGCGGTTGAATCCGGTGTTATTGGTCAGAATGGCCTGATTCCGGAAATAAAAGATATGCGAATTCCGATTGAGTATCTGGCCAATCTATTGACTGCCGGTAAAACCGAGCCAATTATTAATGCGCTGCAAACCATGATTGATATGCGTAAATACATGCGCAGCAAAAATATTTATTCTGAAGAGCAGGCATTACAGGAATTGTCCGGACATCGTTTGAGTGCTGCGCAAATTGAAGAAATGTATCAGGTAATGGCAATTGCCAATTATGAAGACAGATTTGTCATTCCAAGTGCACATAAAGAACTGGTCAGCAATACTTTTGAGGAAAAAGCCAGTTGCGGATTTTCTTTTGGAGATGGCTGCCATAACGGTCACAGCAAAGAAAGCCTGTTTGGTACACGTAAAGCTTCACCGATTATTTTTCATGGACTGCGTAAGAAAAATAATCGTCAGTCGGCCTCATAGGACAGACAAATGTATAAAATTTTATCCATTTTACTAAGCTATCCAAGGCAGGAATGGTTAGACCATACGGATGAATTGCATTCAATTCTGGCCGATCAGTTATCTGCTAATCAGATTTCGGTATTACAGCCATTTTTTGAACATTTACGCACGCATGATGAAATCGATCTTCAAGAAGTATATGTAGCTACTTTTGATCGCAGTCGCAAACATGCTTTACACATGTTTGAACATCTGCATGGAGAAGATCGCATCCGTGGTCAGGCGATGGTCGATTTACTGGCAGAATATCAGAAACACGGCTTTGAACCTGCCGATAATGAATTGCCGGATTATCTGCCTTTATTTTTAGAATTTTTGTCTCATGTTGCCGAAGATGAAGCCAAAAATTTACTTGCTGATGCAGTCCATGTGATTGGCTATATAGCTGACAACCTGCATCAGAGTAAATCAGTATATGCACCGGTTATGGATGCAGTTGTCGCTTTATCTCCAGTTAAACCACAGCCATTACAGGCTGCACCAGTACGCAATATGGACGAAGCTCTGGAAAAATTCGGACCAACAGCAGAAGGACTGGAACCGTTATTAAATCAGCCGTCTGTGCAGGAAGTGCAATTTTTCCGCAATAAAAAATTCAGTTAGCCGGGAGACAGCATGTATTATCTTAATCAATTTATTTTCGGCATTTTTCCTTATATTGCCGCCAGTATTTTTTTTCTGGGCAGTTTGATTCGTTTTGATACAAATCAGTATTCATGGAAGTCTGAATCAAGCCAGCTGCTTTATCCGCGTCTGCTGCGAGTTGGCAATATTCTGTTTCATATTGGTGTACTCGGACTGTTTTTCGGACATCTGGTCGGTTTGCTTACGCCTGTAGTAGTTTGGGATACACTTGGTGTTACTCATGAAGCCAAGCAGCTGACAGCAATGATTGCCGGCGGAATAATGGGTACACTTGCTTTAATCGGATTACTGATGCTTATTTACCGGCGTTTCAGCTGTGCACGTTTACTGGCTAACAGTAGCTGGCGCGACAAACTGGTATTAATCTGGTTGCTGATTACGCTTTGTCTGGGGCTGGGTACTATCCATGTTTCCGCTCATCATCTGGACGGAGCAGAAATGATTAGTCTTATGCAGTGGGCTCAGCATATTGTGACATTCAGAGGCGGTGCAGCGGATATTATTGCGCATGTCAGCCCGATTTTTAAATTACACCTCTTTATGGGTATGAGTGTATTTGTAATCTTTCCATTTACCCGTCTGGTGCATATCTGGAGCGGATTTGGTACTTTAGTCTATCTGAAGCGTAAAACACAGCTGGTCAGAAGCAGACGTTATTAAATAGTTTCTAAAAAAGAAAAAGGCAGTACTGGTATTCAGTACTGCCTTATTTATAATTTAAAAATCAATCTAAAATTTAACCTGCTCATTTGCCTCTACAGCTTAAATTTCATTTTCAGAAAATCTTTGGTTTTTCCTGTCTTCTTACTATTATTAAAATTTACCTATATTTTTTTAAACTGGTGGATAGAATTACTAAATCAACATTTCCGCCTGAAATAAACTTACTCGCAAAAGAATCATTTAACCATATAATTTCAGCAACGTGAGTATCGGTGTCAGCTACACCCAGTCATTAAATCAATAGCAGATTATCGTCGCAATAAAGCCAGAACAGATGCATTGAAAACACAGCGTAAAAATATTCTGCAAGTAATCTTACTGCGTGATATCTGTCAGCTTGAAAAAATTGCCGGTAACGACACATAAATAAAGATTAATAAAATAAATATTGACGAAAAACAAAGTTAATTCATTTTTATAATAATAGGATATTGATAGATAAAATTTGTACAATTCAACAATAACTATAAATATCAAAAAGGTTAGGGTGATGAAAAAAACATGGGCATGGCTGGCGATGCTGGCAGCAATCGAATTAATGGGTTGTTCCAATCATTTCGAACCTTTTGTCGGCATAACCTCAGGTAAAAACCGCATGTATGCAGCACCGGTAGAAGCCTATGAATACAATTATGAAAATATGAGCGGGGGTAGTATCGGAGGAGGATGTATTCCGGGTACACCAGGTGTTGATGATTATGAAGTTGGTAAAAGACGCTATGGAGGAGGAGCTACCTGTGGTGCAGCAGCATTAAGAGCAAAATGGACACCTGGTATGACTATGAAAATAGAATGGGAAGTTTTACCTTATCCGGGATGGAAACCGCATATGTTAAATACTGCAGGAGTAAATATAGATAAAAAAGAAGTACAAATAATTGATCAGTATGATGAATATTATTCAGCAGAAATACCCCTACCGCCACCACCACCTTCAGCCGGTGATGATTTTGGTAAAGTAGCAAATATTACGGTACATTTTCTTGCATGCAATCAGTTGTTTATCACTTATGGGACGATAGAAGAAGGTCGTAATACACCAATGCATTACAAACTGTTTGCCGAAAGCCAGAAACTGTGTACGCCACGCCCGAGCGTTAAATCGATGGCAGATTATCGTCGCAACAAAGCCAGAATGGATGCAGTGAAAGCGGAACGTAAAAATATTCCGCAGGTAATCTTACCGCGTTATATCAAGCAACTGGAAGCAGAAGGTAAATTACCGGTAAGTGGCAGTAAAGCACAATAATTTTATTAATAAGGGAGATTATTATGACTGATAATGCAAAACAGCCTGATGATAGTAAACCAAAAGCCAATGGCAGCTCTAAATCTTCAAATATCGATAAGCAGTTTAATTTGGGACATATAATAGAAGATATATTGGGTTTAAACCCTCCCGAAGTCAATACCGACGACCCGAATGATAAACCCAGTGCTATCGGAAAAGTAATTAATAAAGCCGGTAAAAAAATAGGAGAGATTGGCACAGGTATAGGTGAGATAGCTCAAAAAGGCATAGATGCAGTTCAGGGGGTACTGGATGAGCTACCACCATTGAAAGATGTTGATTTTGACTGGCCGGTTATGCATAAGCCACAGGTTTTTCCAACTGAGCCGGGCGGGCGCCTGCCGGCTTCAATTGAGGTAATTCAGGAAAATAGAGGTGATTGCTTTTATAAAGGTCCTAAAGAGGACAAGCCGTGCCAGAAAATCATTAAAATCAGTTTTTTCTTTGATGGTACCAATAATCATGAAAAGGCGGATAAAGTAGTCAGCGGTGCCGAAGCACCTACTGAAGAGGAGCTGAAAAAACAGGACAAAGCAGCACCGCAAGCCAAAATGATTGCTGCGTATACCTATCCTCGTACCAGTAATGTAGCACGTTTATTCCATGCCTGTATGGGAGCAGGAGGAACACCGGGTGAGGTTAGCTATAGTTCGCCTATGATAGAAAATGGTTGGTTTAAACATTATATTCAAGGCGTGGGAACGCGTTTTGAAGAAATCGGTGATTTGGATCCGGGTTTCAGTGGTGAGATGTTTGCACGCTATGGGCAGTCGCGGATTAACTGGGCACTGACACGCTTATGCGCCACACTTGGTCTATGTAAAGTTTTTAATGAAAAGCCTTTATTATTAACAACAGCGCAAAAAATGATTAAAGGCATGGATTCAAAAATTGGCCGTAAAAACCAGCTTGATGAGTATATAGACTCGCTGGTTTTTGCCAACAGTAATCAGCCATTACCACAGGCAATCAAACTGTATGTAATCGGATTTTCACGCGGAGCGGCTGAGGGACGTACTTTTATTAACTGGCTGCTGGAATACTTGCTGGAGCGTCCGGAGAATGCCGATGCAAAAAAACAGCTGGAAAAATTGATGGAACAGCGTCGCCAGCAACGAAAAGAATTACGCGAGTACTATCGTAAATATCCGGAAGCAAAGGCAGAAGCTCAAAAGCAGGCGATAGAAGAGGAAAAAGCGGCTAGCAGTGGCGTTAAACAGAATACAACACAGAACGGAGCCAAGCCGGGACAAGGGTCGCAGTCAGCGCCGCCTAAAGCCCCGGGCAATAATACGGGTAATCAGCAAAACAATAATAATGGTACGAATAAAAATTCAAACAACAGCGGTCCGGTTAACGGAGCCAATACCACGGTCAGTCTGAATCAGTCTGCCAATATCAATGCCAATCGCAAGGATGATAAGAAGACTGAACCTAAACCTGAATTTATCTATCTTAAGCTTAGAGGTATCCCGATCTATATCGAAATGGCTGGTTTGTTCGATACGGTAGCCAATGTAGGTATGTCTCCGCTAACTTCCTTGATTAGTGGTCATTTCGGCTGGGCACATGGCACCATGTCTTTGGAACAGGCAGCGGCTGCACGTTTTGTAAAAAGCTGCTATCACTTTGTGGCCGGGCATGAGCAGCGCAGAAGTTTTTCCGTTGAAAGTATCTGTATTGACGGCGGTTATCCGCGTGGTGGCGGCGCTGAGTTTCGTGAATATACTTATCCTGGTGTCCATGCGGATATAGGCGGCGGCTATCCGCCGGGTGCGCAGTTTAAAAGTAATTTTGGGATGGGGCATGTGATAGCCCAGATAACTCTGCATGATATGTATGCACGCTGTTGGCAACATGGTATGCCATTACAAATAATGGATATTCATCCATTGTTAAAAGCTCAAATGAAAAAAACACCTAAATTTAAGCTGAAAAACTATGAATCAATGGATAAAAAAACTATTAAGGAATTTGATATACAACCAGAAATGGTGCAGCGATTTAATGCCTGGCTGGAAACAACAGTTCTCGACAATATCACGAAGAGTTTGCAGAAGCAGGTTCATCATATTACGGCCTGGCGGATTCTGCGCTGGGTTAAAGACGGAATAGATGGCTATGCTACATTTCTGGGGCTGTCCATTACACGCAAAAAAGGATCTGCCGGAGAAAAAGAAGATGCTGAACAGGTTAGCGCACGGGAAAAAATCATTGCTCAGGGGCGCAAAGAGGCAAATGAAAAACTTTCTAATGCATCCGGTGGTTTAGTGCCGGCATCATCTGATTCAATTGCAGATGATGATAAATTATGGCAGCAGGCCGGTTTGGGAGACATACCGGCAGAAAAACGCGATGATTTTTTAAATGGCATGATTAATAAAAATTATGATCCGGTGAATGATGGTTGGGATATGCTGGAAAGTGCCAAAGAATTCAAAGCAGATTATCTGCATGAATTTCGTTTTGAATCTTTCCTGTCATTAGGATTCTTAATGAAAACTTTTGCCGGCAGTATTTATATGCTCAATAATGTCGATGAGGCGGCTGAGTTTAAAGATATACATGAAGAAGGCGATAAGCTTTATTTTGGAGATCCGGCAAAAAATGAAAAAAAAGCTCCGCCTCCGCCTCCTTCTCAGGATGATGGATTTGAAGGTGATCCGGTAGCAACGGGAGCAACACCGCCGATAGCACCACCCAATAAAAAGGATAAGTCTGGTTCTATTTTTGACGGGCTGTTTGAAAATCTGGATATTGGCGCTGTAGCTACAGGCATTATATTAGACAGAGTAAAAGATAAAATTAATAAGGGTAAGAAAAAAGCAGAAGCCGCAAAAGATAAGTCTGGCAAAAAGCCGGAAAAGGTATCCGGCAAGGATAATGCTCTGGCAATTTTATCCAGCGTTTGGGAGCGACTTAATAGCAAAGATAAGCGTGATGTAACGGTATTAATGGATAAAATTAAAAAAACACCGGAGCAGTATTCCAAAACATTCGGAAAAATAGTTACGCTGTTTGACGAACAGATTCATGATTCGCGTGCCAAATACATGCATTCAATATTGAATGACCGTGAACCATTTACCAGTTATTTTGCACACCGGCTTGTATTCAGTGGTTCAACGTCTAATAAACAGATTACACCGCTAATGTTGCAGAATAATCTTATTGGTATCGCCGGTCTTGCTCGCAGTGCTTATATGTCTATCCGCTATGGTAATCCGGCCTATATTTTGTTAGGACTCAATAACCCTGAATTTTTTGTAACAGAAAATGAACGCAAAGCATATGAAGCACTGATTAACGGATTTGATGCGATTGCAGTCAATCCTGATACCGGTAAAATTATACTTAACGGTAAAAATATTAAAAATATTTATAATCTGTATCAGAATTCGCAGCAATCAATTCAGAAAATAAAAGAAGCCCATGAAAAACTAACTGAATGGAACGGACGTGATTTTGCAGATAAGATTACTCAGGAAATAGCAAAATATGGCGATGAAACAATAAAAAATCTACAGCAGATTCGCCAGCTGCTGGAGGAACAAAAGGCTGCGCTTAAAGCAGCTGCCGAAGCTGAAAAACAAAAGAAACAGGCTGAATTAACACAAAGCCAGGCAGCAGCAATGGCTAAGGCAAGCGAAGCACAAGCCAATGAGGCCGAGGCTGGCGGTGCCGAAACAGCCGCTCAGCTTGAACAACAGCTAAATACAATGATTAGCAAAATTGATAAAAATATTAATCAGCTGCAATCATTACTGGAATCGTCGGGTAGTAGCGGGGACGCCAGTGCGCTGGAGCATGCTCAGGAATTACTCAAACAGCTTGATCCGCAACTGGTGAATGGATTAAATCTAAACAATCTCAGTAATCTGGATAAAGCCCGTCAGGCTTTAAATGGAGCTCAAAATGCCATACAAGCCGGAAATATAACGGTTCCGAATGGCAGTCCGGTAAATGTATTACCGGCGCAACAGCAACTGGCGGATATTAATCCGCAATCTATGGCAGATTACCTGAGTAATCAGATTGCCCAATATCAGCAAAATCTGCTGCAGCAGACTCAGGCTACCGTATCGCTTATGCACAATGGCGTCAATGATCCGCAGACGCTTGCACAGGTTTTTTATCGAAATGCGCAGGGTGATATTGCTGATCAAGTAGTAAATAACATCAGCAAAACCACACTAAGCAGTATGGGAATGTCGGATCTGGAGCTGAATGAATTCTTACCGGAAAATATTGCTAACCGCAGCCAGACAGAAATTATTCAGCTGGTACAGCAACTGCGCAGCGGAAATGTTCCGGCTGAATTGCAATCATTACCGAAATACCGTTTGCAGCTAATGGCCAAAGTGCTGGAAAGCTGGCTTGTCTGAGGCTTACGACCGGCATGATTATTTCTCTGCCGGTCTGATAAAACTGTGCAAAGGTGAAAGTATATTATCTGATTTGGTTTTGAATCATAAAAAGCAAAAATGATGAATAGTGTTGCACAAATAACTGAAAAGTTGATTTATATATAAAATAAGTATTTTTGTGTTAAAATTATTAAATCAGTTATATGTAAATTTCAAAAATATTTACATCTTATAATCCTGAAAAGTAATTTCAGATTCAAATCGGATTTGGCTGGCTGCTGTGAAAACTAACCGAATCTGTGAACAAGTGTAGATTGAATCTGATATTATATTTTTGTTTTGCTTTTAAATTTTATGCGGGAATATAGTTGGCAGTATACGGCAGACTGGACTGTATATAAATTGAGTAAATATATATTTTAAATTGTATTGGTTTTTTAAATTTTGTAGCCAGCAACCTGTATGCGGGAATATTTTTCCGTATCAGCACTATATCGGCTGATACGGAAGCAGAACTGTCAGTCATGTATAAAGGTTTAATAAAGGGTGATTAAATGCAACAGCGTTATTATCTGAAACTGAACGCAAATCTGGCTAATTTTGACCAGTTTTCGGTGCGAAGATTCAATCTGGAAGAAAAGCTGGATGATTATTACGTGTTACAGCTTGAAGCAACGCATATGGCTGCTGACTTACCTCTGGAAAATTTTATTCATCAGCGTGTAATGTTTGAGATGGCTCCGGATATTGACTGGAGCGGAGTGATGCAGGTATCCCGGCAGCAGCTCGATGATTCTGACAACCGGCGCTGGCATGGTGTTATTCAGAGTGCGGAACAAATAGCAACCAGTGCTGATGAAACCTGCTATCGATTTACTATTGTGCCCCGCCTGGCTTTACTGAACCGTATTACTACCACAAGGCTGTTTCAGAATGAGACGGCACTGAGTATTGTTGAGAAAATTCTGCGTCATCATGGTTTTGCCAGTGAAGATTTTCTGCTGAAATCATCCCGTTCGTTACCGCGCTATGAACATCGCATGCAGTATCGGGAAACCGATTATGCATTTATTAAGCGTGTACTGGCTCGTGAAGGATTATGGTTTACCTTTACACAGACAGCTTCCAATGAAGTAATTTCTGTAGCTGATGATGTAAGCCATTATATTCAGCTGCGGCAGCAGGCATTACCATTCAAACCGGATGCTGGTTTAGAAAGTGATCTGGAGGGGCTGGAAAGCAAACTGGAAGCGCAGCTCTCATTTGATGTGAATGCTACGGCACAGGGTATCAAGGATAATTTGAAACAGCAATTAATGCAGGGGCTGATGGCAAAATATTCTGTATCCGAATTTCATGTTCGCTATAAAGCTCAGTATGAAAGTGTACAGATTAAAGATTATAACTATCGGGATGCTAATAACAGTCTGCTAGGCAAAGCCGGCTTTAATGAGCAGCAGCCTGCAGCATTTGGTCAGCCTTATATCTACGGATTTTTTCATCATAAAGATAGCGGGCAGGCGCAGGAATATGCCCGAATTCTGCATGAGCATTCTGTATCCCGCCATATTCTGGCCACTGGTAAAAGTAATGTTCAGAGCTTTGCTCCCGGTTTTACCATGGGATTTTCCTCTGATGCCAGAGTAGGCAATATTCGTCAGTGGCTGCTGGTCAGTGTTCATCATTCTGGTGCGCGCGATGAAGATTACATTAATTCATTCTCCGCTATACCCTCAGACAGCCAGTGGCGTCCGGAGCCGATTAAACACCCGATTATAGACGGAACGATACCGGGAACCATCTGTGATGCCGGCCAGGGGCCGTATGCATGGGTTGATGAGATGGGGCGTTACATCGTTAAGTTTAATCTGGATATGGATGGCTGGCAGCCGGGTGGTGAAAGCAGACCCATCCGTCTGGCTAAGCCTTATGCGGGCGGGCAGTACGGGCAGCATTTCCCGCTGCACGTAGGTACAGAAGTACAGCTGGCTTTTCAGAACGGTGATCCCGACCGGCCGTATATTATTGGCGTTTTGCATACCAGCACTCAGCCGGACCATGTTCCGAATACATGGCGTACCCGTAATGTAATTCGTACCTGGGCAAATAATAAAATCCGCATGGAAGACCTCAGCGGTCATGAACATATCAAAATGGCTACTGAGTACCATAAAACCCAGCTTAATCTGGGGCATCTGGTAGACAGCGGACGGGATAAGCGTGGAGAAGGTTTTGAGCTGCGAACTGATGGCTGGGGAGCTTTGCGTTCAGCACGAGCATTATATCTGACTACTGAAAATCAGGCTGCCGCCAACGGCATGCAAATGGATCGTACGGTAGCAGTCAAAGAAATTGAAGGTGCACTCAGTCAGGCCAGTCATCTTGCTGATGTGACTGCAAAACATACTTCACTCAAACCCAGACTCGAGACATTATCTGATTTAGGTGAAAGTTGTGCTTATCTGGAAAAACCGGTTATTTTAACCAGTGCAGTGGCCGGAATGGCGCAGGTTTCACCAAAATCTATTCTTAACAGTGTTGGTCAGGATATTCATCAGCAGGCGGGTAAAGATGTGTTTACCGGTGCCGGTGAAAACATTACACAAACAGCCGTCAAATCTGTACAGGTACTGGCTCAGACAGAAGATTTAAATCTGGTAGCCGGTAAAAAAACAGCACGTCTGGCTTCACATGGTAGCGCAGTGGAAATTACTGCGGCGAAAAAAATCTCTGTTCAGTCTGTAGGTGATGAGGTTCTGGTTAATGCAAAAAGCGGTATCAAGCTGGCCAGCGGGGGTGCTTATATAGAAATTAAAGGTGGAAAAATCAGTCTGTATAGTCCTGGTCCGATTGAATATAAAGGTAATCATCAGTTTCAGGGGCCTCAGGGCGGTAATTTCCCGTTACCGGAATTACCCGGTTCGGTTTGTCTTGAGTGCTTGCGCAAGGCACGTGCACAAGGTGTTGGCATTGTAGAGAGATAATCAATGAATACTTATCGTGACGTGCTGGCACAATTTATCAATTTTACCAATGAGACTGATGAAAAAACTCTTTTTCTGATTATTGATTTATGTACTT
Source organism: Snodgrassella sp. W6238H11 (assembly GCF_016100525.1). Classification (NCBI taxonomy): domain Bacteria; kingdom Pseudomonadati; phylum Pseudomonadota; class Betaproteobacteria; order Neisseriales; family Neisseriaceae; genus Snodgrassella; species Snodgrassella sp. W6238H11. The sequence goes on from NZ_JACFSH010000001.1 coordinate 395,521, forward strand.
GTGACTATCCTCTTTTGGCTGCCATAGAAAACTGGCAGCCGGCATTGCAGTATTCTCTGCTATTTGAGCAAACACCCGAATCTCATATCAAGGAAGAAGGGCCGCTATTGCTGGCTCTTGATATCAGAAATGAAAACCATCGGGAAATACTGGAAAAAATATGTGAAATTACTCATATGAATAATCGCTTGCTGGCTTTCAACAGCAGCTATCCTTTTGGTACCTTAGAAGTTCATCTGCGCCGTGCCATGCAAGTGAAATGGGGTAAAAAAGAAGGATTACTTCGATTTTATGCACCAGATATGTTTGATCCGGTTAACATGGTGTTAACAAATTCACAAAAAAACTGGCTGCATCAATATATGTTGCGCTGGTTTTTTGTTGATGATTCCAGAGAGTGGGTAATTTATCAGGCTGATTATCCGCAGTGTGATCAGAATGAATTTGATGTAAATGGTTTTGTTTTTACTGAAAAACAGTATGATACTTTGTTGTTATGGGCTGATGCATATAATTACCGGCGCAATTATGGTATTGCTTTGGATGCAGATGAGTATGGCGGTGAAAGGATGTTAATTAACCAGCTATATGTCCTTGCTGCGGAAGCTGATACCAGATTGATTTTAAGCCAAGAAGAACGCGTTCAGTTTTTTAGGAATAATTTGCAGAAAATTATATAGGAAAGGCTGAAAGATGTTACGACGTATATTGACAGCATTTTGTTTATGCTTTGCTTTGATACAAATGGCCTGGGCGGGTACATATGATGATGCCGCTGCTGCTGCTCAAAACCGGCAATATGATAAAGCCTTAGTTTTATTTCAGAAAGCCATTAATGAAAATGATGATGCACGGGCATATAACAGTTTGGGTACGCTGTATGAAATGGGTTTGGGTGTACCGCAGGATTATGCTACCGCAGCAAAATATTATGAACAGGCTGTAAAAAAAGGCAATGTAAAAGCCAATGGTAATCTCGCCGTATTGTATGAGCGCGGATTAGGTGTAAAAAAGGATTGGGGCAAGGCGATGGGCTATTATTTTAATGGTCTGAACAGAGGTGACGGCAAATCCATGAACAATCTGGGGGTGATGGCCCTTAATGGCGAAATTCTGCCTAAAAATATTTCTGTTGCATGGGCTTTGTTTGCCAGTGCTGCGATTCTTAAAGACAGAGAAGCACCGCATAATCTTGCTGTAGTTGAAACCAAAATGACCAAAGCGGAAATTGAGCAGGGTAAAGTGGTTTTTAAAGCCCTGCATCAGGTAAAGAGTAAAAAACCGCCTATGGATATTATGTTAGATTATTTAGGCTGGCATGATTACGAATAGTATACAACGTCAGACTACATGGCTGCCGCCAAGACCAGTTCGCTGGCTTGCGTGGCTGGCCTTATATGCTTTGGCAATTGGTATTAATAAAAAATATGCAGATTCAATTATTACCCATTTCGGACTGGAAATCACAGTACACTGGCAAAAGTGGATGATATCTGTAATGCCGGCAGTTGTAATAGTAACTTTACTTCTGCTGGTGCGCTGTATCTGGTATCAGTTATGGTTAATTTACCAGCGTAATAATCAGTTTGTTTATAATGAAAAAATTTTGAATAATCAAAAGTACTGGTCGGAATATATGGTACTGGAAGAGGTAATATTGCACTGCGGCCAGTTAAATCATGCTTCCGATTTTTATACATATCTAGGACTGTCTCCAGAAGAGCGGCAGAAATCTGTATTTGAATCAATGAGTATGGAAATACCGGTTCAGAGCAATTCTTCTGTTTATTCTGACCGTTTGCATATTGTTTTATCACAACTGGTTCAGATATTATCTTCAAAAGAATATTTTACTGAACAATATACACAGTATTTATGGCTATGGGCAGCAGACAGAGAAAGCTGGCTGGTATTTAGGGAGCTTGTTATTGCTGAAGGCGGATATTGTCCGGCGGTACCGGATTATTATGTTAAGTTTGAGGATTTAAACTGGATTATTGACCGTTTTCAGGAAGAACTTTATCAAAAAATTCTATTACTCGGGTTTGAGTGTCAGCCTGAGTTTGAATTGTATCTGGCAATGATTTTTGCCCGAAAAGGAAAAATAGCAAAAATACAGCGAGCTTTTGATACACAAATGTGGCGTATGGATCAGGATTATTTTTTTACAGCCATGACTGAAAAAGTTTCTGGTTTCCAGATTGAAAGCCATACACAAGAAGTAACTCAGCCGGAAATAAAAGAATTGACTGAAGATTTAACTGCAAAAGATTATGAAATCTTGCCGTATAGTATAGATAAACCGGATTTTTTTCAAAAATTACAGTATACGAGTGACTGGATGCAATTGCTGCTGGCAGTTTATCAGGCGCATAAACATTCCTATGTAGTACTATTTAATCATAAAGAAAAGATAATACCTGCTTCCCAGGTTAAGTAAAATTCAATTACAGGCGCGTTTATGTTAAGGTGGAACCCGTTAAGACAATTCAGTTCACGTGTAAATAGCCAATTATCCAAATTAGCGCAGGTGAATCAGAAAATTACCCAGCGCCCTAAAATTCTCAAATTATGGTTATTATGCAGTTTCCTCTGGTTGATACTTATCTGCGGATTAACTGCATTTTTATATTGGTATTATGATAAAAAATGGCTGCAAAATCATAAATTTCATTTGATAATACTGGCACTGGCCGGTTTATTTCTCTGCATTATACTGCCATTATTCTGGCGTATTTTTGTGGTTATTGACGGGCAGGAACGGACAATCCGCTTTATTGAGCGTTCGAAATATACACGTGAAAGTCCTGCACAGCAGAATTTGGTGGCTTTTCAGAATTATTTGGATCAGAAATATCCTTTATCTATTTTAAATCGCTGTTATATTCTTGCAGTACATGGTGAACCGGATGCTTTCAGCGACGTGAGTGAGCAGCTACAGCGTACAGGGTGGGTACAGGTTGACAATGTTTATCTGGTATTGATTAATGATGTGGATGAAATTGAATCCATACCGGCTTTTCGCGGCAAATATCATTGTCCTTTTGATGGATTAATAATATTGCGTGATATGAAAAGTAACAAAACTCCGGTTACTCACGATACTACTTCAGTCTGGCTGGAAAAATTTTATCAGCTGTTAAACTGGAAAATTCCGTTTATCCATGTATTTCAAAGTGAGATTGATTTAAATAAATTTCCTCTTAATCAGGTTTTTACCTGGTCATTGCCAACAGAAAATATTGTTTCAGATATCAAAATTAAAGCTGAGGATTTATTTATTCAGGCTTTTTTAAAAAGCCGGGACAGACAGTTTTTGTCTCTGATTGATACCATTGCTATTACTAAATTAAATCCGGCTGAAAATTATTCTGAACAGCAGCAACCCTGGTTTACTGGTATGGCTATACAGGCTAAACAGAGTAACTGGTGGGAAACATGGGCGATGGTGGCAGAGCAGTTAAATCAGCAACCTGCTAAATTGATTCTACAGCCCGCTACTCAGCGACTGGCCAAAGCCGGTCTGGTAATCTGTACTGTAACCTTTTTAATGATTCTGTATGCTTTTACCAGTAATTACAGGCAGGCACAGTCATTCCGAAACCAAATCACCAGCGTGAATAAATCTTCGGGCAGCAACAATGCGATCAATTCTATACTCAGTTTACAACATCATATTGCATTGATAAATAATGTTCCGAAACCATTTTACCGTCGTCTTGGATTCAATCATGATGATATTTTGCTGAATAAAGCATTTGTAACTTATGGTAAGGCTGCAAAAAAATGGCTGATAAAACCCGCTGATCAACAGATTATTCTGGTTCTGAGTTCTTTACAGCAGCTTCAGACTTTACCTAACGTAATTGAAACAAATGCGGCGGAAACAGAGAAAATTGCAGAACAAACCAGTAATGCAGTTGCTTTGGACGAAGGTTTTAATGCTCTGAAAGCATATTTAATGTTACGTCGACCTAAACGTCTGGATAATATTTTTCTAAGTGATTATTTATCACGCCTGTATCGGACACAAGGCTTACAAAAAGCCGATGCTGCTCAGAATATATTCAGATTTTATACCCGGAATATGATGAAACATCGAAGCTGGTTTCTGAATGAAGATTCTGCTTTGGTGGCAGAAAGTCGGGGAGTATTGAATAATATTGTTAATCAGCAGCAGGAAGATGTTGTTATTTATCAGAATATGCTGGATTCTGCATTAGAAAAATATAGGGATATTGATTTAGTGCAGCTGGCTGGCAAAGATAGCACTCAATTCTGGACAAATAAGAATAAATTGCATGGTGCATTTACTGCACGTGCATGGAACGAATGGTTTAAACCGGAAATTGATAAACTTAATCCTGAGCATTTTAAAAATGGTTCATGGGTGCTGAATGAGTCTGAACAAAGCAACGAAAATACGGATATCCGTAAACAGATAATGGCATTGTACAAGCAGGATTATTTTGAAGCATGGACAAAATTTTTATCTGGTATACAGTGGGTACCGGTTACTGGTCTGAATAAACAGATGGATCGTTTGAAAAAATATTCAGATAAAAAGAATTCAGTACTTGTTAAGTTACTAACAGCCATTCAGTTTAATGCCAGTATCGGATATCCGGAAGACCGGACTGAAAAAGGCAAAGGAGTTTTACAGGAATTTGAACCAATTGTAGATTTGATTAAAACAGTTGAAGATAGGAATAAGCAACCCAGCCGTAAACTGGATCAGTATCAGGAAAATCTGCTGGCTATGTATCTTGAAGTACAGAAAGTTCAGGGAGCTAATAATCAGGCCTCTGCTTCACAACTTTCTTTCAATACTATTTTGAATAGTGATGATGGTTCTAATCTGGCTAAAGCTGAAGAATCTATCAACTTACAAGTAGCTAATCTGGGAGAGGAATGGCAGGATATCGGGCACACTTTACTTACTTATCCTTTTGCTGATGCTAAAAAAGCAATTTTGCTTCCGGCTTTAAACAATATTAATGCATTGTGGCAGCAGATGGTGGTTTCGCAATGGAATTCTCGTTTTGCTAATCGTTATCCACTGAATCCTTCCAGCAATCTCGATGTCTCTTTGCCTGAATTACAGAAATTTATTGATCCGCAAAAGGGTGTTGTTGCACAGTTTAATCAGCAATATTTAAATAAAATTCTGAATCTTGTTGGTAATCAGTGGATTGTTAATCCTGCTGTAATGGATCAGGTTCAGATTGATGATCAGTTTGTAACTGGTTTAAATGAATTAAATCAGTTACTAGAATTTGTTTCAGATGGCTCAAATACCGCTTCTTTTGAAATAATGCCATTGCCAACTCCCGAAGTTAAACAGATTACATTTAATTTTAATAAACAGAAAATTCAATTTTATAATGAAAAATCTTTCTGGCATAAAGTGAATTGGTCTGTTAGTGATAGTACCGATAAAAAGGCTTCAATTCAGTGGTCTGATGTGACAGATAAGACTGCTCAGCTTGAAGTAGTTGGTGATTTGAGTATTTTGCGTTTACTTGAAAAGGCTCAGGCACGTAAAAATGATGATGATACTTATCATCTTAAGTGGATAATAAAAAATAGGGTTGTAGAAATGAATCTGAAGAATTTACAAACTAACGACCTGATTACATTATTGAAGTTAAAAGGGGCAAGTTTGCCGCAACAGGTTTTCAAGGTGGATCAAAATGCAAATTAGTGCAGCACTGAAAGTTCTCCAGAAGCGGAAAATCTATGAAGATATAAAACCTTTATGGGACAATATTGAATATCTTCTGGCTCCAGTGGAGGGAGAACCGGAAGATGTTACACATCATGATTCTTTTCTTGATATCCGGCAGGAGTTGGAAAAGGTCAGCGATATTCAGTTGAGTAAAATTGAAGACGCAGCTAATTATCTTTGCCAGAACGTAGGTAAAGATATTCGCGTAGCTGTATATCTGACTTATGTATTGTTTCGTCGTGAAGCCTTTCAGGGACTGATTAAAGGTTTATTATTAATATATGGAATGCAGGCAATATATACGCCTACTTTTCAGCCCCAACGTATCACCCTTATTAAAACGATGTTTCGCTGGCTGGGCGGCACAAAAATGGAAGATGCATTTTTATTGTGCCAAAGTACATTATCATCAAACGAATATCAGGTAATTACCATATTATGTGAGCTGATTCAGGAAAATTTTTCTGCACAATTTGAAGCGACAGTAGATGAGCTCAATGGCTTACTCAGCTTATTACCTGTGCCTGCTGGTGAAACTCAGGCAGCTATTAGTCAAGCTGATTCAGTAACTACTGATAATAATTCAAACCAGAGTAATAGTACTGATAATGATGAAGTAATTTTACGTTCTTTTCAGGATTTGATGCAGACAATGAAAACTGTAGGGCAGTTCATTGCCGATAAAGAGCAGAAACCCTATGCATCATACAGATTATTGCGTCAGTTCCGATGGGATATGCTTGAGCAGTTACCTTTGCATCAGGACGGACTGACAAAAATTCCTCCTCCGAGACAGGAACTGATAAATCGCTTACAGACATTGTATCAGCGTAAAGAGTGGAACGGATTATTAGAACAATGCCATGCCGGTTTTATGGAGGCTTCCAATCACTTTTATCTTGATTTGCAATATCTGAGCTGGAATGCAATGCAGCATTTGGCACCTGAAGCAAATGTATGGGCTGATATGCTGTGCAGTGATATGGCTTTTCTGCTTAACCGTGTACCCGGACTCGAAACATTATCCTTTAATGATAATCATCCTTTTGCTTCCGGTGAAGCTTTAGACTGGATTGCAGTTCATGCACGTTTTCAGCAGCAAAATGTAGAAGAAATGCAATTGTCTTCCGATAATAAGCTTACATCAACCGAAGATATTGACGCACAGGCATTTGTCATTCTGGCAGAGCAGGGTTTTGATAAAACGATGGAATGGCTGTCTACTGTGCAATTTGATGAAGGGCTTGAGCAGTTATACTACAAACAATTTTTACTTGCCCGATTAGCTATTAAAAGTGGCAAAACAGAATTTGCAATATCTCTGCTGGAAAAGCTTAATCAGCCCTTTTCACAACAACCATTATTTGAATGGAATAAAAAATTAACTTTTCAGATCAAACAAGAGTTGTTAAAGCTTTTACAGCAAAAATTTATCACTATCAAAGGTAATAATAAAGAGTTTATAGCTGGACAAATTGAAGAGCTGAAAAAAGAACTGGTGTTACTCAATCCGTTTCTGGCGCATCAATTGTTGTATAGGTAAATGAAAAATATGGAAAAAAAAGACAATATTCTGCGTTATTATGAAGCGGAAATGCGTTATCTGAAAGAGGCCGGTGAAGCTTTTGCTGAGGTTCATCCTGATGCAGCACAGTATTTAAAAATGCAGGATTCCCTTGAGCGGGATCCGATGGTGGAGCGATTATTTGAAGGATTTGCTTTTTTAGCTGCAAAATTGTATCAAAAAATTGATGATGATATGCCAGAGTTAACTGAGAGCTCTGTAGCATTACTATGGCCACATCATCTTCAGCCTATTGCTTCTATGTCGATAGTGCAATTAATGTTAAATGAAGAGATTTATACGAATGATCAGCATATTCCTGCCGGTTTGATACTGCAAACTGCTGTTGATACCAATACAGGTATATCGTGTGAATACCGGACAACTCAATCAGTTGATATCTATCCTGTTGAAATAAATGATTTCCGCCTTGTACATAATGATATCGGACAATCTGTCATCCAGTTACGTTTACAACTTCGTCAAACGAATGCGGGTCAGAATATTCGTTTACCAGACAATTTTTCACTCAAGTTTCATCTTGTTGGTGAAATAGAAACCAGACTGAGTATTTATCATTATCTGACAAATTATTTGTCACATATTACTACTGATGAAGATTTAAACATCATAAATCATAAGCTAAAATTACAGCGAACACATTTTAATTATGATTCAGTTACATGGTTACAGAACCGGCAGGCAAATGAACATGATTTAGTGATGGAATATTTCCTGTTTAAAGAAAAGTTTCTTTTTTTTGAACTAAATAATCTAAGTGAAAAAGATTTTAATAATGATAAACATGAGCTATTGGTAAATTTTCATTTAAAACGGGATTTTCCGCTGGAGCTAGTGTTTAACCGCAATTATTTAAAACTGTTTTGTGTACCTGTAATTAACTTGTTTGATTTAGAGGCAGAACCGGTTGTGCGTTCTCCATTACATACTGAATACAAATTGTCACCCACGTTTTCAGTTAAGGATCAGGTAACGGTATGTGCAGTTACTGAGGTGGAATCATTCAGCCAGATTAGTGGTAAAAGAAAATATTATTTGCCTTTTAATGAGTTTAAGCATAGTAAACGTCAGCTCAATATATTTGATAAAGACAGACCATATTATTATATCCGCTCACGTCAAGGTATCGGCAATCATTATGATAATTTTATAAGTTTTAGTGGTGAAATCCAACCTGATGAAGAAGAGATTTTTTCAATCAGTATTCTTGGCGCTAATGGTAATCTACCACGCCAGATTACTAAATATAACAAAATACTCAGTCTGCATTCGCCTGTACTGGGTGTAAAAGATGCTCAAATGGTAATGGTACCTACAGCTTTACATTACCCGCCGGATTATAAGAATCAGCAATGGCAATTATTGTTTGAGATGAGTAATAATTATCTGGCTACCTTAGATACCGGTACTTTGAAAAATAGTTTGCGTTTATTGAATTGGTCGACAGCAGCGGCAAATGAAAAAAATATAGCAGCTATTCACTCTGTTCAGACTGAAATTCAACATATTATGCATCATGGTATGATGATTAGATGTTTGGTAATCGATATCGAACTGGATAGTACTGGATTTATCAATGAAGCAGATGCTGCTTTATTTGCTTATGTTCTAAACTGTTATTTAATAGCTTATGCACAATTAAATCTGGCTATAAAGGTAAATGTCATATTGCAGCCTGAAGCTATTACATTGAGCTGGCCAGTCAGTGTGGATGAAAAAATTTTATGAATGTCAGTTTATTTAACAGATTAATGCTGGCTCCAGAGGCATATAATTTTTTTCAGTTTTGTCATTTACTGGAGTCACATCAGGTTAATTTACGCGTACCTGACTTGCAAAGTGACAGTGAACTAACTCTTCAATTTTGTGCATGGCCATATCTTGGTTTTCCTGCAAGTGAGCTAAAACAGTCTCTGCCTGAATCTGTATATGATTATAAATTACCGATTGTGTTTACTACCTTTATGGGCTTAATCGGTACAGATGGTGTCATGCCAAACTGGCTCATAGCAGAAAGTGCAGAAAAAAAAGACGGGATGGAAAATCTGTTAGCCTTTCTGGATATGTTTCATCACCGTATGATGACTATGTTTTACCAGATATGGAAACGTTTTCATTATGATTTTCAATTTCGTCCGGATGCTTCAGATCGTCTTTCACGGGCATTACTGACACTGATTCATGGTAAGAGCAAATTAGATATTGATCCATGTTATTATCTTGGTGTAATTAAAAATTTAAATAAAAAAAATAAAAATATATTTGGTTTAAAAGAGATTGTTCAATATGTTATTCCTGCTGCCAGAGAGGTAGTCATAGATGAGTTTATTGCTGTCAAATATGCCGTGCCTCAACGATCTATAGGTACTGGAATAACTTTTGATACGGCTGTGCTAGGCCGGTTTTTATATGATGCCAATAGCAGAATAAGGATATCTTTGAAACTTAATGATTATGCAATATTAAGTTTACTTTATGAAAATCAGCCTGTGCGAACGGTTTTAAAAACTTTGGTCAGGAAATATGTGGGATGCGCTCTGGATGTTGAGCTAGTGGCAAAAATCAGTGCTGATTTATTACCTCAGGCACAATTAAATGGCAGTAACCCGCAGAAAATCAAAGCTGGCGTTACTGCAGGGCAGCCAGAAGCTGGTGCACTATTTTCGATTTTTCTCGGAGTGCTATAGATGAATTATCGTTTCTTGTCTGTATTAATTTTACTAACAGGATTATCTGGTTGTGGATTATTGCAACAAGGATATGAGGATGTACGCAAAACAGGAAAAGAAGCAATTGAGCTAAAACATTATCATTATGATTTCAGGGTGGTTTCTGCGCATCTTTTAAACCAGACTGATAATTCGCAGCAAAATACCTTCAGAATGGTAATTTTTCAATTAAAAAGTAATAATCTATTTAATCAGGCCAGTTATTATGATTTACTTACTAATGCAGACAATGCTCTTGGTGATGAACTGGTTAAACAAGATATACGTATGATTTATCCTTTTGATACACAGAATATAAAAGGAGATATAGATAGTAAAACACAATATTTGGGATTAGTGTTTTTCTTTAATCAGCCAGAGTCTGACAATAAAACCTGGAAAATACTAATTCCTATAGATGATTTAAAATTATTTAGGAATAATTATATTTTGGTGGAGGGGGCACAGGCTCAGTTAAAATCTAAAAAACAGGTTAAGGATTTAAGCAAACAACAAAAACAAGCGGAGAAGGCACAGAAAAAAGCATCAAAAGAGAAGAAAAAACAGGAAAAGATAGCTAAAAAAGCTCAGCAGGCTATGCAGGAGCAGATGGATAAATTACAGCAGCAGGGTATGCAGAAAGCTCAGGATAAAGTAGCGAAGAAAATAGAAAAAGTATTACCTGATAAGAAAAAATAGAGTATTGTCTGATGATATCAATAACCGGACTACACAATTTATCATGGCTAAAATATTCTGATGGTAAATAGTTAAATAATTAAACTCAAATAATTATTACATATTATGAAGGTGTAAATAAGTTTATTATGATTGATGCGTCTTTATTAGAGAAAATTACTCTGAATTTTTCTGGAGATGTTCCATTAATTACTCTGGATCTTAAAGAACGCTATATTTATAGCGTTATGAATAATATTGAGCGTATTTTAAACACTCGGCGTGGTAGCGTTAAACATATACCTGATTACGGATTACCAGATTTAAGCATTATTTATCGTCATTTGCCTTCCAGCTTGTCTGTATTACAGAAATATATTACTTTTACTTTATTAAAATATGAACCACGCGTACAGGCATTACAAATTCAAATAGTTGATAATAAATCTACTGATTTTATTATTGCTTATGAATTATTATGCCAATTAAAAGAGGTTGGTTATATTCGATTTTCAACCACATTTGATGGGCATGAAGCTGTTAAGGTATTCAGATAATCGATTTTTAGTATTGAATGATGTTTATTATTCATAAGAAATAAAAATACAGCCATTTTGGCTGTATTTATTTTTTGGTCGGAGTGAAAGGATTCGAACCTTCGACCCCTTGCACCCCATGCAAGTGCGCTACCAGACTGCGCCACACTCCGACTTTGTAAAGGAAGCGATTATAAAAGTAATCGTATTACTTAGCAAGTACACTATTCAGGTTATCTACTACTTTTTCAATTTGCTGACGGGTTTCCAGTGCATTAATGACGGGATTACCATCAGCATCTACCTGATTACGTGTAAATGAGTCTATATATGGTGTAAAGCTGTCGCGCAATTGTCTGACTTTAATCACATCAGCACGGGTATAGTGCTTACCGCCATAGCCTACAATAATGCCATGTGTCTGTTGCCAGACAGAGAATTGCTCGGCACTGATGTCTGCAAGGCGGCATAGCTCTTCGAGGGTAAAATACCGCTGTGCTGGTATGGGTAACAACTGCTTAGGCTTGTTTTCCATTATAGTGATCAACCATACCTTTTAATTTTTGTGATGCGTGGAAAGTAACAACGCGTCTGGCAGAAATAGGTACTTCTTCCCCGGTTTTTGGATTACGTCCCGGGCGTTGCGGTTTGTCACGCAACTGGAAATTACCAAAGCCGGAAATTTTAATTTGTTCGCCCTTTTCAAGAGTACTGCGAATTTCTTCAAAGAATAGTTCAACAATTTCTTTGGCATCATGTTTGCTCATGCCGGCAACTTTTTCAACCAGAATATCAGCAAGTTCAGCTTTTGTCAGCGTCATATCAGAATTTCTTTCATTAAAGAGGGCATTATTATCCCTAAATTAGTTTTTGTTTTCAAGTATGTAAATTTTTAACTAGGTAAATTGCCCAGTTTGAATTTTTTAAGTACGTAATTGTGCACCAATTGTGGCTGCTGTATCAATGAGTTTTGTCATTATTTCTTCAACTTCTTCATCAGTTAAGGTTTGTTCTGTACTTTGTAAAATAATTTTGACCGCCAGACTTTTCGTATTTTCCGCCATGCCTTTACCGCGATAAACATCAAAAACAGATATTTCCTGAATGGCTGGATGTTTCACTGCAGACAGCGCATTGATCAGCTCTTCAGCAGTAGCCTGTTCGGAGATGATAAAGGCCAGATCACGCCGTACCGGTTGGAATTTAGATACTGGCTCATAAGTAATCCTGGCTTGTGCCAGAACAGCACTTAAATCAAGCTCAAATAAAACAGGCGACAAGGGCAGGTCGTATTTTTGTGTCCAGCGCGGATGCAATTCACCAATAACACCAACTACTTTATTATCAATGATAATCTCAGCAGTTCTGCCCGGATGAAGTGCAGGGTGCTGTGCTGCGCGATAATTTACTTTATGCGCACTTAACAGGCCTGCAACATCATTTTTGACATCATAGAAATCGGTGTTGCGAGTGGGTACTGCCCATTGCTCAGGATACACAGAACCATAAGCCAGACCGGCAATTTTTGTGGTTTGTGTATATTGCTGATTTTGTTTTTGAAATACACGTGCTACTTCAAATAATCTTACTCTGTTTTGTTTACGGTTCAGATTATTGTGTAATATTTCAATCAGGCCGCCAAACAGAGTAGAGCGCATAACGCTGAGCTGACTGGCTATCGGATTTAGTAAATGAATCGGATCAGTATTACCGGCCAGATCGCGTTCCCATGCTTCTTCTACAAATGCGTAGCTGACTACTTCCTGATAGCCGCTATTAGCCAGTTGATGGTAAACACTAAACAGTGGCTTTTGTGTTTCCGGCAAAGCTACCATATTCAATTTGCCATTGGTATGATCATTGGGAATATTTTCATAACCATACACGCGGCCAATTTCTTCTATCAGGTCAGCTTCGATTTCAATATCAAAACGGAAGCTGGGTGAGGTAACAATAAAGCCATCTTCACAAGCTTGTGGCTCCAGTCCTAAATGCTGCAGGATAATGGCAATTCTGGCTGAATCAATGGCAACGCCTAATACTTTTGCTACTCTTGCTGTACGTACTTTTACCTGTTTAACTGCAGGCAGATTACCGGTTGCTTCTGTAATTGCACCAATTTCACCGCCACAGATTTCTTTTATCAGCGTAGTTGCCCGTTCAATAGCTTGTTGTTGTAAATTAAAGTCCACTCCGCGTTCAAAACGGAATGATGAATCTGAACCGAATCCATACTGCCGTGCTTTTCCGGCAATGATATCCGGGGTAAACCATGCGCTTTCAATCACAACATTACGCGTACTGTCTGTTACTGAGCTGTCAACACCACCCATTAATCCGGCAATACTCAGAACCTGTTTTTCATCAGCTACTACCAGTGTGTTACTGCTTAGAGTTACGGTTTTATCATTGAGACATTCCAGTGTTTCACCTTCATGGGCACGCCGCACGATCAGTTTGCCGGAGATTTTATCTTCGTCAAACATATGCATTGGCTGGCCCAGCTCAAGCATGACATAGTTACCTATATCAACCAGAGGATTAATGCTACGCAGGCCACTGCGTTCGAGCCGCTGTTTTAACCATGCAGGCGTTACAGCATTAATATTAATTCCGCGAATTATCCGGCTGATAAAGCGGCCACAGTCTTCCGGTGCTTCGATGGTGACAGGCTGGCTGGCATCCAGTGTTGATGGATTAGTAACAATCTCTATTGGATTTTGTGGTTTCTGGGTTAAAGCACCTACCTCACGTGCTATGCCTTTTATACTCAGGCAGTCTGCTCTGTTAGGTGTGATTTTTAAGGTTTGCAGAGCATCATCCAGATTGAGATAATCGCGGATATTATTGCCGACTGGTGCGTCGGCAGGCAGAATCAGTAAGCCGTTTACTTCATCTTGTAAACCTAATTCTTTGGCAGAACACAGCATTCCGTTAGAGACTTGTCCGCGCATTTTTGTTGGTTTGATTTTGAAATCACCCGGTAAGACAGCACCAGCTAATGCACAGGGTACTTTGATTCCCGGTTGTACATTAGGAGCACCGCAAACGATTTGTATCAGTTCTCCTGTGCCGGCATCAACCTGTGTAATATTGAGACGGTCTGCATCCGGATGTTTGATTACAGATTTAACTTCGGCGATGACCACTCCTTGAAATGGAGGGGCAGCCAGGGTGGTTTCCTCTACTTCCAGTCCGGCCATGGTTAATAAATGTGCCAGCTCTTGTGCAGATAATTCAGGGTTAATCCATGAATATAACCAATTTTGAGAAAATTGCATGATGCTTCCAGTATATATTCTGTTTCGGTTTAATCCAAAAGTTCGGAGGCTGATTCAGGCATGCTCAGTGACACGATTATAAAGCCTTACAGACGCTTTTTTTTACTTTTGGAATTGATATCTTTGATTAATGAAATTAGTTCAGGTTACTTAATTGGACTAAATAATTTTCTGGCAGTTTCCGGTAGGTTAAATCTGAGAAATTCATTTTTAATGCGGTGTCCGGTATTCTGTACAATCAGTAATTGATAACTGGCTGAATGTAAAATCTAACTATTTAATCGCTATATTTACGGGTTTTAGTCCGCTCAGTATTACCTGTCAGTTACATAATCAGTAATCTTAATCCTGAAATTGTTTAAGAAAATTCAGGTCATTATCAAAAAACAGGCGTAAATCATTAATGCCATAGCGAAGCATGGCAAAGCGATCCAGACCGATGCCAAAGGCAAAACCTGTATATTTTTCTGCATCTATATTGACATTTTTTAATACATTGGGGTGTACCATGCCGCAGCCGCCTACCTCCAGCCAGCCGCGTTCACCCATGATGTCAATTTCTGCTGAAGGTTCTGTAAACGGGAAGAAGGAAGGGCGAAAACGTACCTGTAAATCATCGCGCTCAAAGAAACGGCGAATAAAGTCTGTAAAGACTGCTTTCAGATCGGCCATAGTAACGCCTTCTTCTATCCATAATCCTTCAGCCTGATGGAACATGGGAGAATGTGTTGCATCTGAATCGACGCGGTATACACGTCCGGGAGCAATAATGCGAATCGGAGGCTCTTTTTTATCCAGCATGTAACGAATCTGGATAGGAGATGTATGGGTGCGAAGTACGTTACCATTTTCTACATAAAAAGTGTCCTGCATAGCACGGGCCGGATGATTTGGCGGAATATTTAAAGCCTGAAAGTTATGAAAATCATCTTCTATTTCCGGTCCGTCTGCTACAGTAAAACCCATGCTATGAAACAGTTCTACTATACGCTGCAAAGTAAGGGTAACCGGATGCAAACCCCCGAGATTTTGTCCGCGTCCAGGCAGGGTGACATCCAGCGCTTCTGCCGCCAGTTGCTGCTGAAGTTTTGCCTCATTTAATGCATCACGTTGTCGGTTGTATGCGTCCTGAAATTGGTTTTTACACTCATTGATATGTGCGCCAGTTGTTTTGCGTTCTTCTGGCGACATTTTACCCAATGTTTTTAATAAAGCATTCAGTTCACCTGTTTTACCGAGATAGCGGGCTTTTACTAATTCTAATGCAGGTAAATCAATGGCTGAATTAACAGCAGCGATGCCTTCGGCAACGATGCGGTTGGCATTTTCCATAACAAGATTCTTTACTTAAAATATAATGAAAATATGTTTTGATGCTCTTTAGTTTTGCTGAATATGGCAGCTGTATTTTATCGATTACCGTATATCAGATCTTAAATGAGCTATATAACAATTTATAATAAAATATGTACTAAAAGATTATTTTAGCGCGAAATTCATCTGTTCAACAATGCTAAATATTGATGGAACAATGATGGAAATTTTTTACTAAAGCAGAAATACAAAAAAAGGAAACCGAAGTTTCCTTTTTGATAAGCTTTTTGTCTGTTAGGCCAAAGCAGCTTTTGCCTGTGCTGCCAATTGAGCAAATGCAGCCTGATCGAATACAGCCAGATCAGCCAGTACTTTGCGATCAATAACAATGGCAGCTTTTTTCAGGCCATTCATGAATTTGCTGTAAGACAAACCATTCTGACGGGCTGCTGCATTAATACGAACGATCCACAACTGACGGAACTGACGTTTACGCTGACGACGGTCACGGTAAGCATACTGACCGGCTTTCATTACTGCCTGTTTGGCAATGCGATAGACGTTTTTACGACGACCACGATAGCCTTTGGCTAACGCTAAAACTTTTTTATGACGTGCACGAGCGGTAACACCACGTTTTACGCGAGGCATAATTTAAACTCCTTAAGCGTAGGGTAACATTTTATGAACAGAAGCCATATCGCGTTCATTCACCATAGAGGTGCCACGCAATTGACGTTTGTTTTTGGTGGTTTTTTTCGTCAGAATGTGACGTTTGAACGCATGAGCGCGTTTTACACCACCGTTACCCAATACTTTAAAGCGTTTTTTCGCGCTTGATTTGGATTTCATTTTCGGCATGGGAAAACTCCATTGTTGTTTGATCAGGCGAGGGGTGGCTGAATTCAGCACTTTAACCCGCACACCACGGTTTTTGCCGCTTAAAATTTGATTCATGCACAGCGGCGATGCACAAGAAGCGGATTATAATATATCTGTACTGCTAAGACAATATAGCGTTAATAACTTATGACCAGATATATCCGGATTTGTTAAGTTATTATTTGTGTTTTTAATAAAATGAAAAGTCTCATTTTACTGAGATAAAATGAGACTTTTTTAAGACAGGCTGAAATTCCGGTTAATGATTATTTTTTCTTCGCTGCAATAATCATTACCATCTGGCGACCTTCCATTTTTGGAAACTGCTCAACGGTACCAATTTCGATTAAATCAGCCTGAATACGCTTGAGTAGTTCTGTGCCCAGATGCTGATGTGCCATTTCGCGTCCGCGGAAACGTAAGGTAACTTTTACTTTATCACCGTCAGTCAAAAAGCGAACAATGTTACGCAATTTAATCTGATAGTCACCTTCATCGGTACCAGGCCGGAATTTAATTTCCTTAACCTGTACCTGTTTCTGCTTTTTGCGTTGCTCGTCGCGTTTTTTGGATTGCTCGTATTTGAATTTACCGAAATCCATTAATTTGCAGACGGGCGGTTTGGCGGTGGGGGCAATTTCCACCAGATCCACATCGTGCTCTTCGGCCAGTTTCAGGGCTTGCTGAGTCGATACTACACCCAACTGTTCTCCAGTTGGACCAATCAAACGCACTTCTTTAATGGTGATTTCACCGTTGATGCGTGCTTCGCGTTCTTGAGCGATGGTCGTACTCCTTATTCACGGTTTAATGAAGAGACAAGGCTTCTTGTTTCAGCTGGCTAATGAATGTTTCAATATCCATCTGACCAAGATCTTCACCGCCGCGTTTGCGAACGGCAACCTTGTTGTCCTGTTTTTCTTTCTCGCCTATAACCAGTTGATAGGGTAGGCGTTGCGTACTGTTATCTCGGATTTTGTATCCAATTTTCTCATTACGCAAGTCTAAATGCACGCGGAACCCTTCTGCGGTTAATCGCGTGGCAAGTTGCTGACAATATTCGGTTTGTGCTTCAGTAATATTCATAATTACCATTTGTACAGGTGCCAGCCACAGTGGAAATGCACCTGCATGATGTTCAATCAGGATGCCGATAAAGCGTTCCAGTGAACCCAGAATGGCGCGATGCAGCATTACCGGACGGGCTCGTCCGTTTTCTTCTGTTACATATTCTGCACCCAGACGTTCCGGAAGAACGAAATCCAGCTGAATGGTACCGCATTGCCATGAGCGGCCTAATGCATCCTTAATATGGTACTCTACTTTAGGTCCGTAGAAAGCGCCTTCTCCGGGCAGTTCTTCCCAGGTTACACCACAGGCTGTCAGTGCATCACGCAGTCCTTGTTCAGCTTTGTCCCAGATGGCGTCAGAGCCAGCGCGCTTTTCCGGACGCAAGGATAATTTAACCGCTACATCATTGAATTCGAACTGACGGTAAATACGCATTACCAGCTCATTGAATGCTTTTGCTTCACTGACAATCTGATCTTCGGTACAGAATATATGCGCATCATCCTGAGTAAAGCCGCGTACGCGCATCAGGCCATGCAGGGCACCGGAAGGTTCATTACGATGGCAAGAACCAAATTCAGCGAGACGCAGCGGTAAATCACGATATGAGCGCAGCCCCTGATTAAAAATCTGGATGTGACCAGGGCAGTTCATGGGTTTTACAGCATAAACACGTTTTTCTGATTCAGTAATAAACATGTTTTCTTTGTAGTTATCCCAGTGACCGGATTTTTCCCATAATGTGCGATCCATAATCATGGGTGTTTTGATTTCCTGATAGCCGGCAGCAGACAGCTCGCGACGCATATGCTGTTCAATAACCTGCCACAGTGACCAGCCTTTGGGATGCCAGAATACCATACCCGGTGCTTCATCCTGCAAATGGAATAAATCCATTTGTTTTGCCAGTTTGCGGTGATCGCGTTTTTCTGCTTCTTCAATACGCTGGATGTAAGCATTCAGATCTTCTTTACTGGCCCAGGCTGTGCCGTAAATACGTTGCAGCTGTTCATTTTTAGCATCGCCGCGCCAGTAGGCACCTGAAAGCTTGGTCAGTTTGAAATTCTTGAGGAAGCGAGTATTAGGGACATGTGGTCCGCGACACATATCTACATATTCCTGATGGTAATACAGACCCATAGCTTTTTCATCGGGCATATCTTCAATCAGGCGCAGCTTATAATCTTCATGACGCTGCTTAAATACATTAATTACCTCTTCGCGAGGGGTAACTTTTTTAATTACATCATAATTTTGTGCAATCAATTCTTTCATGCGAGTTTCAATTGCAGCAATATCTTCGGGTGTAAATGGGCGCTCGTACCAGATGTCATAATAAAAGCCGTCTTCAATTACCGGCCCGATAACCATTTTGGCTTCCGGATACAATTGCTTAACAGCATGACCAACCAGATGTGCACAGGAGTGACGAATGATTTCGACACCTTCTTTATCTTTGGCTGTAATAATGCTGACTTGTGCATCTTCTGTTACCTGATCACATGTATCTACCAGTTTACCGTTAATTTTACCGGCAATTGCGGCTTTGGCTAAGCCTGCACCTATGGAAGCGGCAATGTCAGCTATGCTTAATGGCGCTTCAAACTGACGGACAGAACCGTCAGGCAGGGTGATGTTCAGCATGCATACTCCACAAACAACAGACCAGACTCGCTTGATACAAGTGAGAAAATCAAATGGCTGCTTTTGATTATATTTATAAGGGTAAATAGAAGCCAAAGTTACTTAAGTGCACTTTTGCTTCTGTCAAATAATTTATTTTAGCGATTTGGATTTTGCTTGGCAATGCTTGGTCGGCGAAATGTGGTGCTTTAGGCTATAATAATATATTCTGTCATAATTTTTGCCTCTGAATTATTTAATATGCTGAAATTTTCTTTAAAGCGCACGGATGGCTTTGCGCGTCGTGGTACTCTGGAGTTGAATCATGGTACGGTGGAAACACCAGTATTTATGCCGGTAGGAACATACGGTTCAGTTAAGGCTATGTCGCCGCGTAATCTGGAAGAAATCAAGGCACAGATTATTCTGGGCAATACTTTTCATCTGTGGCTCAGACCCGGACTCGATGTTATCCGTGATTTTGGCGGGTTACATGATTTTATTGGCTGGAACCGGCCAATACTGACAGACTCCGGTGGTTTTCAGGTATTTTCACTGGCACAAATGCGTAAGTTAACAGAAGAAGGCTGTACTTTCCGCAGTCCTATTAATGGCGACAAGCTGTTTTTGTCTCCTGAAATTTCTATGCAGATTCAGACGGTACTCAATTCAGATATTGTCATGCAGCTGGATGAGTGTCCTGACGGAAATGTAGATGCCAGAGAAGCCGAAAAATCTCTGCAAATGAGTTTGCGCTGGGCTGAACGCAGTAAAAATGAGTTTGAACGCCTGAATAATCCGAATGCTTTATTCGGTATTGTTCAGGGTGGAATGTACGAGGATCTGCGCGAACAATCACTGGCCGGACTGGAGGAAATTGGTTTTCCTGGATTATCTGTAGGCGGGCTGTCTGTGGGTGAGCCAAAACCTGAAATGTACCGTATTTTGCGTGCTATCGGACCTAAACTTCCGGCACATAAACCACATTATCTGATGGGAGTAGGTACACCTGAAGATTTGGTATACGGTGTGGCATGCGGCATTGATATGTTTGATTGTGTTATGCCTACCCGCAATGCGCGTAATGGCTGGCTGTTTACCCGTTTTGGTGATGTAAAAATCCGAAATGCCATATACCGGCATGACCAGCGTCCGCTGGACGAAAGCTGTGACTGTTACACATGTCGCAATTTCAGCAGGGCTTATCTGCATCATTTACAGCGTGTGGGTGAGATTTTGGGTGCACAGTTAAATACGATACATAATTTGCGCTATTATCAGATACTGACTGCAGAAATGTGTCTGGCTATTGAAGCTGGTAAATTCGAAGATTTTCAAACACGCTTTCATGCTGAGCGTGCCCGGGGTGTATTGTGATCAGAAAAAGCACGGTAGCGACTATTGTCTTTATATGATAGAGGCAAATGATGTCAGGCTAGTGGTTATAATCTGCAGTTAGTAAATTTTTTGAATATTGTTGAGTTATAGTGGAGAGCAAGTATGAGTGAAAAAGCCTGGTCAGGCCGTTTTCATGAACCGGTAAGTGAACTGGTTAAACAGTACACAGCATCAATAACTTTTGATAAACGTTTGGCACAATGTGATATTCAGGGTTCTCTGGCGCATGCACAGATGCTGCATCAGTCTGGCGTGCTTAGCGCAGAAGATCTTGCAGCAATTAAAACCGGTATGCAGGAAATCTTGGCAGAAATTGCTGCCGGTAAAATTGACTGGTCAGTAGATCTGGAAGATGTTCATATGAATGTAGAACATTTACTGACTCAGAAAGTAGGGGATGCCGGTAAACGTTTACATACTGGACGTAGTCGTAATGACCAGGTTGCTACAGATATTCGTTTGTGGCTGCGTGATGAAATAGACAGTATTGTTCTGTTAATTAAAGATTTACAATCTGCTTTGGTTGATCTGGCCGATAAAAATGCAGAGGTGGTGATGCCGGGCTTTACTCATATGCAGGTAGCTCAGCCTGTAAGCTTCGGCCACCATATGCTGGCATATGTGGAAATGCTGGGGCGTGATAGTGAACGGATGCTGGACTGCCGTCATCGTGTAAACCGTATGCCATTGGGTGCGGCTGCTCTGGCCGGAACGACATTTCCTATTCAACGCGAGATAACTGCTCAATTACTTGGTTTTGAAGAAATTTGCCAGAATTCTCTGGATGCAGTGTCTGATCGCGATTTTGCCATTGAGTTTACTGCTGCAGCATCCATTCTGATGGTACATCTTTCCCGTCTGAGTGAAGAATTAATTTACTGGATGAGTCCGCGTTTTGGCTTTATTGACATTGCCGACCGGTTCTGCACTGGTTCCAGTATCATGCCGCAGAAAAAGAATCCTGATGTACCTGAGCTTGTACGTGGAAAAAGCGCAAGAGTTGTAGGACATCTGATGGGGCTGATTACTTTAATGAAATCACAGCCACTGGCATACAACAAAGATAATCAGGAAGATAAGGAGCCGCTTTTTGATACAGTTGATACTTTGACAGATACTTTGCGTATTTACGCAGAGATGATGCGCGGTGTTAGCGTTAAACCTGCAAATATGCGTGCGGCAGTTTTGCAAGGTTTTGCAACAGCAACAGACCTGGCTGATTATCTGGTTAAAAAAGGTTTACCTTTTCGCGATAGTCATGAGGTCGTTGCACGTGCTGTCCGACTGGCAGAAGAGCAGCAACGGGAATTAAGTGAGTTACCGCTGGATATATTACAGTCTTTCTCCGGCTTGATAGAAGAAGACGTTTATCAGGTACTTTCTCCTGAGGGCAGTCTTCTTGCCCGTAATCATATTGGCGGTACTGCGCCGGTTCAGGTACGCGCACAGGTTGCTCGCTGGCGTCAGTATTTGCAGGCGGTTTAGCGTTTGTTAAACCAGCTTAGCTGGTTATGAGGATATTAAAAAACGGGTCAGATATTTTTGTCTGATTTATATTATTGGATTTAAATTCAGATTATCTCCTCTGAATAATTTGTCAGGATCAAACAGCCGGTATGCAGTGCATACCGGCTTAAAGTATTAATTCAGATAATTATATTTTTTTGGCTCTGAATACTATTGGTACAATTATTTTTATTGGTTTGTTTATATTTTTGATTTCTATTTGAATCTTAATACGATAGCTTATACTAATGAATTTTCCGTTTGAATCAAAATAGAAATCGCTTACCATTGGAAGAAATTGATATTCGAATTGATCTGAGTTATTTATAAAAAAATTATTTCTATCAGATAATGAAGCAGCTATATTCTTTACAGCAGCGTCTAACTCAAGTTTATATTTACTATCAGGATATGCTTTGTATAACCTTTCTTTTAATATCGTAGAAATATTCAGGTTATCAAGATATGTAGTATTATGTTTCAAGCTTGCAATATTATCTGTATTCAGCTTGAGCTGATATTTTGCCTTTAGCCTTTTGCCGTACTTGTCAACATTTACCTTTTTGAAAGCATTGGGATTAATTGCTGCATAACTGTCATAAATATTTACTTTTTTGAAGACACCTCGATCGGCGGCGTAGCTATCAGATGTATAATCGGGTAAATTTTTTAATAAATCTGATACAGAGATATCAGATATGGTTTCCTGTGAAATTGGTGGTTGAATATCCTTGTTATTTATCATCCGTTTATTGTCAGGTATGGTATCTGATGCATGAGTAGATGATTTTGTATCTAGTGAGTTTTCAATTATATGGCTACATGAAGTAACTATTTCTACAACTGCGAATATTAAAAAACATTTTTTAAATTTCAGCCACATAGAAATTCCTTTAAATTAAGAAGAATTCTGACAATTAATAAAACATATTATCATTATTTATATAAATTTTGCTTATATAATTTATTATTATATTTAAGATCAACAGTAATTAGTCTTATATCATGGATAGCATTTAATCAGTTGGGTTTATTTCATAGAAATTTACGATTATGTCATAAAGAATTTTAGCAGCTGATACAATGAATGTATTCATATATCTTTTTATTTATTTTATTATTCAATATTAGGGTAAAAGTAGTTGCGTAGTTGGGCAAGCATATTCAGATCTGCTATTAAAGCACTACAATCTGCATAGCCATATTGCTGTAATAGCAGCGGATTTATCCAATTCAGACGATTATCCAGGCGTTTACAAAGTTCTGTTTCTAAACAGGTGTTGGTAAATTTTTCACTATTTTGCCATACATAGTTAATCAGTTCCTCGTCTGTAAAATGGCGTAAAGTTATTTTATTGTTAATCATTACTATGCCTCTCATATAACAGCGCTTATAGGATTATATTCTTTACTGTTCATAACTTTTTTCTTATTTTTTTCCTCGTTTGATTTCCTCATGTTTCTCTTTATTAAATACTGACTATCACAATTTTTCAGATGATTAAAAGAATTTGATACTGATAAAGGTAGTCAAAAAATTAACCTACATGATAATCAATAATTTATCAATGTTTCTCCTTTGTAGACCTGCTTATGTGTTTTGGCAAATATACTATTTCATCATGCTTTTATTAATTAATAAATTAATATTTTTATGTATTTATTTAAATTCTTATTTATGTTTTAATCAAAATAAGGCAAGTGTATTAATTTTATTCAAATCTAATTTTATTATGTTCTCAGTACTTATAACAGTTGATTTTAGCCAGAAATGGTTATATCGATTGGTTCCCAATCATCACTATTTTTACAAGATAACCAACTAAGAGATGTGTCGCCGATGTTGTACTCATTTTCTTCAGTTGTAGAAATAACTACTCCATGGCTTTCAGAAAAAAATAAAACAATAAATCCATATTCCGGATCTCTGCGAGCTACCGGATATGTAATTCTCTCGCTTGAAGGTTTGACAATTTCCAACATAATTAGCTCCTTGAAAATATGATTAAGTGGTAGTAATAAAAAATTTGCTATTACCAAGTTCTAAAAACTGAAACATACTTATATGTGACAAATATGCTGTAGTTTTTAAACTCACTTTAATTCTGTTTTGGCTAAAGTCTATTTAGAAAATAATTAACAAATAAAATATACAAAAGTTATTTAACCTAAGTTTATGAAAAAGAGTAATTAGTTCCGTCATAAATTTCTTCCTTTTTAAAGTTTTGTTTAATGTTAAAGCCATTAGTTTCTTAACTTTTTCCATGTGTATATATTACAATTGTAATTAAATATTTGCAATCATTTTTGTGATAATTTAAGTGTAAATTTTATAATTATTTGATTATTATATGTTTTAAAGATTAATTTTGTGATTGAATGACGTAAAAAAAACCGCTATTGGATAGCGGTATGAATTTAGACTTTTAACCTCCTCGCCAGACCATCTTACCAAGCACTTTGAATTGATCATATGTTTCCTGTGTAACATGCATAGTTTCATAGTCACGATGATAGCTAATAATATCTATACCATTTTCTGTGTTGCGTAATTCTTTTATATATAATCTGTTTTTATAGATTATTGCATATACACCGCCATCTACAATTTCCAGATCATTTATGTTTAACAAAATTGTATCCATGTCATAGAGTAATGGCTCCATAGATTCGCCACGGACATACATTGCTTTAAGAGATGACTCATCAAGCCCCTTTCTTTGTAACCAGCTTTCTCTGAAAAGCAATTTATCTTGAGTATCACGAACTATCCAGGTTGCGTTACCCATACCTGCAGATAAACTAATATCATAATATGGAATCTTCACATATGCCCCAATACTGTTACTAATATTTTTGTCAGAATAACTACCAATTTCAGAGGATAACGGAACGACGCTTAAGTCCTTTACACCGTTTAATAAGTAATTCGGTGTGGTATCAAGAACCTCTGCAAGCTCTATGATTTTTTTGGTGCTTTTATTTCTGCCTGTTTCAATTTGAGCTATTGTACTTTGTGGAACGCCTGCCATTTTTGCTAATTTAGCCTGTGAAAGATTTTTACCCTCACGAAGCTTAGCCAGACGTTCGCCGAATGTGGTCATGGATCACTTTCTGAATAAAAGTCAAAATTTATCACATTTGTAATAATGCTTCAATAGCCTAATTTTATCATTTATTTAATATAAATTTATATGAAGATTTGTTTATAATTCATCATAAATGAGCGGTTATATTATATTTTAAAGTGTTATCGAATTTATTATAGGCTTCAGATTTGTTATCAAATATTGGCTTAATTATAATCCCATCACATTTTATTAAAAATAGTAACAACTATGCTATATGCTACTATTAATATTTAGAGCTATATATTAACTAGTAAAGTATTAAGAGTTAATTAGAGCTAGTATGGTCATAATTACGAATAAAAAACGCTGCACAAATTTGTTATAAATAATTCAATTCTTAAGTGATAATTGGTTCATTTATTTTGCTATAAAAATAATATTTTGATTTTAAATATTTATTGTAAAATTAAAATTTATTAACACATAATAAGTCGGAATTAATTTTACGCATTGTGCTGATTTATATTAAACTGATTTGCAGAAAATATGAATTTATATGAATAAAATTCATTTTAATTAATCTTGATTTTTTCAGAATGGTAGGGGATAATTCCCTTGGTTCCAAAATATCTAAGTTAGTAATAAATATTTTTCTATGTTTATTCATTTAATGCTATAAGTATTCAAAAACTAGCAATAAACAAGTCAAATTCTTAGACATATATTTTAAATTTTTCTATGACAACCCCGCAAATATAAAAGTTATCAGACATTTTAATAATCGGGTAGCGATTATTAAGTGGTTTCAAATAATGATAGCTACCCTCACAGATATACTGCTTAAACATGGCTTCGTTGTCATTTTCACGCACAATAACAAAACAGCCATCTTTTACAGAATGCTCTGGATCAACAATAATTCTGTCGCCTGCGGTAAATTCAGGTTCCATGCTGTCACCTTTAATTTCAAGTGCAAATGCATGATTGCCGGGTTTGCGTAGTGTCGGTACCCAGATAATATTGCTTTCTGTTAAAGCATTTTTGTCCAGCTGTTTGGTAGCATCTATCCATGATAGTAAAGGCACTTTATAACCATTAAACAAAATTTCGTTAGTTTCAAATGAACCAATACCAAAATGCTCAGGTTGAACAACATCGGCAAAATATGAAACCAGCTTGTCAATATGTGTTTTATCTACACGACCAGTCTGGATCCAACTAGTTACTGAAGGCGGCTTGATTCCAAATGCACGAGCTACATCCGCTTTGCGGACACCTTTGAGTTCAATCGCCGATTTAATAGCCTCACCTAATTTTTTACCAGTATACATAATTAACCCTTAGTTTTTACCTAATCTTATTTAGTGGTTGCATAATTAGGCAATGATTTGCATTTTATTAGTTATTGGCTTATTATTATGACAATTTTGATAGATAATTACGGTTTTTATTAATCATAATCAATTTTATGTAAGGCATAAGCAAAGATATTTATTAAATTATATGAAAATATAAATGCATAATCTAATCAATAAGGAATATTTATAATATAAAAGAGGAATCAAATGATTTTGCAAAAAAATTTTTAACCAATATTTAATCTGAGAATATATTTTAAATATTAATGCCTAATTAAAAATATATAATAAATTAAAATATTTATTATAAAATTAAATTAATTAGCATATTTATTAAATTAAGGTATATCTATGAAAGACTATAAATTTGAAGTAGATCTGGCGGAAAATGTATTGCGTGCTTATGAATATTGCATGAGAGATACAATCAAAAAAGG
The DNA here is from genome assembly GCF_016100525.1 of Snodgrassella sp. W6238H11. Taxonomy (NCBI): domain Bacteria; kingdom Pseudomonadati; phylum Pseudomonadota; class Betaproteobacteria; order Neisseriales; family Neisseriaceae; genus Snodgrassella; species Snodgrassella sp. W6238H11. The sequence continues at coordinate 422,697 of NZ_JACFSH010000001.1, forward strand.
ACATTGCCGAAGTATAGAGTGGAAATATCAGGCACAGACATCTAAAAAAAATGTTCAGCAGACACTTTATCCTACTTATCAGCCAGAAGTGTATGATATGGTAAAAGCATCTATGGGAAATCTGTTTTACAAGAATCGTGAAGCTTTTGCTTTATTATCCAGTAAGTACTGTAAATTAAGTCCCTTATATAAACGCCAGAATCAAAATACAATCAAACGTAATCAGCGTAGACGTTATTCCAGTAAGGACTGGAATGAGTCAATTGAACAAAGTTTGTGGCTTTTTTGGCAAGAAATGAAAACACAACCAGATTTTGAAAAATATTTTCGGTTTTCTTCTTGACAATTATATTACAAAGATTATAATACATTTATATTTTATAGGTATGCTTAACCTTAAACAGCTGATGATTAAAGTTCCCGAAAGGGAGCTTTTTTGCGTCTTGAGATAGTGTTTTTCACTTCCTTTTACTATTAAGATAAATTTTATATTTCATTATTGAATGAGTAAAATTAAAGCAGGTTTATAGCTCAGTTTATATTTTAATTTTAAATTATTATTTAATTAATCATTTTTGTATTCAATTTTAATTTTACATTTATATATTAATAAATTGAAATTAAATATTTTTAAATAGATTAAATTCCTGTATTTTAGAGTGTATGGTATATAAATGTTGAAATTTTCAATTTATTAGTAAATTATAAAAATTTACTTGTTAATATTTTTAGAATCTTATATTTATATATTAAGTCAAATGCACATTTCTGGCACTCGACTTAATATCTGATGAAAGCATTTATTATTGATATTGAGGTTGTAATTAAAGAGTTTATAAAAAGCCTCCTCTGTAAATGATTTGGCCGATTAATTCGATATCTTTTAATGTTACAGTTTCATCTGGATATTCATAGGAATTATAGCTTTTAATACGTATTCGCTGTTCAGGTAGGTTTTGCAGAATTTTGATTCTGAATAAATTACCTTGATTAAAAGCATAGATTTTTCCATCTATTAATTTTTTCTGCGAAGTATCAACTATGAGTTTATCTCCATCATTTAAAAGATTTTGCATTGAATTACCACTCATGATGACATAGAACAGATTATCCATATGAAATTTATGGGCAGTTATATCAGTTTTTAAAATAGTAATATGAGTATTCTCTGAATTTGCAGTTTGTTGAAATAAAGGTGGTATAGTTAAATAACTATTTTGATTATCTTTAGAAGGCGCTAATGATTCAATATTGTGAAAATCAAGTATTTTCATAATTTTATTCATTGTATCTACCCTGGGTATAACTTTGCCCAGCTCATATCTGGATATTAAAGACGGGGTAATACAGGCTTTTTGAGCCAGTTCTTTTTGGGAAAGTCCCGCAGCCAGTCTGGCATTTTTTAGTTGATTAGCAAATTTCATAATATAAGCATAATTGATTAATAGTGGAAAAATAATAATGAATGATAAAATATGGCACTAAAAGACCATAAAGTGCTTGTAATTATCTTTTATAAATTTTAATATAGCCATATATGGTTATTTTGATAACCAATTAAGGTTATATTACCTTAAACTTACATAGAGTTAAAACAGCTATTCAACTTATTATATAGCTTTTGTAAATATATTTTATTAAGTATTGGTTAATTTGTATAAGGTTAAAATTGAATAAATTAAATTTAGATACATAGAATTTATTTTTAAAAAGGAAAATACCTCAAAGGCTGCCACCTATGAGGTATTAGATAAACAAAACCCAAGACTAATTTAAGGAGTTTTGAATGGATAATAATATCACATTTGTTTCTTTTCATGGGAGTAGTTTGGCCACTGTCAAGGTCAAAAATACTATTTACGTTTGCATGAAATCCGTGGTGCAGGGGATTGGACTGGATTGGTCAACCCAGCATCGTAAATTAAAAGGCTGCTACCAAAAATATGGTTGTGGATTTTTATCTATACCAATCAAAAGCGGCACAAAAAAAATTCTGGTTATTCCGTTAAAAAAACTGACAAACTGGTTGCAAAGCATTAATCCGAAAAAAGTAAAAGACAGTTTGAAGGAATTGGTTGGGGTGTATCAGAATGAGTGTTCTCAAGCCATTCATTCACATTGGCGTAAATCAAGAGTAGCTAAAAAGCGTGGCCGACCTGGATTAGTTAAAGAAAATGGCGCTTCTGGATTGTTGCCGGCACAGATTACCATGATCAAGACTTTGCACAAACAGCTGGTAATGTCTGTTGAACCTGAAAAACAGACTGAACTGGCTATGACATTATGGCAGGCTGTACGCACACGTTATGGTGTCAGCTATGAAAAAGTCCCGTCATCTAAATTTATTGATGTAATTTGCCTTTTAAGCCGGGTCGCTGTTAAAAAAGTTAATTTTAACAGTAAGGAAGTTACTAAAGATTGTTCAGATGAAATTCATGTTTCGGTGCAAAGTCTGATAAATTTATATGAATCATTTGTTTGTTCTCAGAAAATGCGTTTGATGTATGAACATTTATTACCTGCTTTCCGTATCCTGGGTAGTAAATATGAATCTCAGATTCATGAATTTGGCTATGGTATGGATAGCATTTTTAATAAATGTCATAAAGCTTTCTTACCTTTATTTGAAAAAATACCGGATTCTCCTGCCAAGGAATCAGCACGGGAATACCTGGCTAAATTGATGTAAACATTCAGGCTGAAGAAGTATTTTAATTTTTACTGAGTTTTAGCCATGCTTTATAAAATTAAAGGTATGGCTAATTTGCTGTTAAAGATATCTCGCAATATTACAAACGATTTAAATCAGAATTATGAATATAAAATATAGTTTTATATTATTTAATTGTATTTTAAATTTCATAAAAGATTAAAAATATATTGGAAGATATTTGTTTATATTTATGATTATAAATAGATATTTATAAATTATTGGTATTAAAGCCGGCTTTTAGCCGGTTTTTTTGTTTTTGAGGATTTGATGGAAGATTTATGAAAAATGTGGAATTGGTATTTCAATTACTTTATTCACTGTTAGATTTAAGATTTTTACCAGATAAATTACAAAGATGGTTGTTTGATACAGGTACAAGAGTGATTACTGTTACCAGTGCGCTGGTTATGATAGGTTTTGCTGGCATATTTATTTTGGGTGGCAGCGAAGTTTTTCATTTGAAACTGTATAAAGGTTTTTTGCTATTGCATCCTTTAACTCTGTCTGTGTTGCTGATAGGTGTGGCTTTAACACAGCTGGTTATTGCAATATTTAAGTCTAATCGGTGCAGTGTATTGTCTGGATATTTGCTGATTTTTTCAGCACTAATATGGGCTGTAATTTCAGCTACTTTCTGGGCCTCTTATCCACCATTAACAACTGGGATGACAACTTATCCTGTGCTGGCTGTGGTATGTGCTCTGGCCGGGAGAAATTTGATCAACTACGCTAAACGGATTGAAGATTCTAAATATAAAGGACGATAAAGTATGGAGTTTTTAAAAGATGCTTTTTCCGTCTGTATTTTATTTGCGCTGGTAGGTGGGCTGGCTGGTTCTTTACTGGTTACAGATTACAAACGTTATGGTTGGTTTATGACAATTTTATTTGTCTTGTTGGGAATGATTTTTGCAGCGGCAATAACTGATTATTTTTTTCCACAGAATCATCCATGGCTTTTTGCCGGAGTTGGTGTATTTGCAGGAATGTCAACTACATCGTTTCTTGATGCATTTAAAGCTGCTGCACCGAAACTGGCACAACGCATAATGAATATTGTTAGTAAAAAAGCAGAAGAGTTTGTTGGTAGTGATAAATCAACAAAAGAATAAACATAAATATAAATTAAGCAGCCTTTGGGCTGCTTTTTTTTTGGGTGATAAATATGTATAAATTAAGTAATCGATCCTTACAGCGTTTGTATGGAGTCAATTGCAGCCTGACCAACGTGGTAAAGCGGGCTATACAGATAACAAATCAGGATTTTATGGTAACTGAAGGGGTGCGTTCGCGTGAGCAATGTTGTATTAATTATGGTAAGGGGCGAACCGCACAACAATGCAGCCAGAAAGGAATACCGGTAAAATATGCTCAGCCAAATTTAAGTAAGGTGACCTGGTTAAATAATCCTTATGCCAGTAAGCATGTTACAGGCAAAGCTGTGGATCTGGTTCCATATCCTGTTGACTGGACTGATTTGAACAAATTCCAGACTATTGCGCTGGCAATGAAGCAAGCGGCTGCTGAACTTGGAGTGAAGATAATCTGGGGCGGAGACTGGAAAACCAGTAAGGATTATCCTCATTTTGAAATTTTATAAATATTTTTATAATTATAGCGATAATTTATCTGATTTAAATTATTTTTTGCTTTTATAAGATAAAAAGATCAGATTAAATCAGTTGATTAAAGTCTTTTGTATATAAAAATAATTATAAACGATATATTTTTTTGGTAACAGTAAGTCTATTTTTGTTTAATAATATAATTTTGTTTATTAGTTTATTGGATAAAAGGTTAGCAAGATTAATTATATAATTTATTTTTTTAAAATTACCAATAATAATTTTTAATTAATTAAAAATTATTATTGACTAAATCTTAAAATATGTTATAATTATTAAAAATTAACAGGTATGCTTAACCTTAAACAGCTGATTACACAAGTTCCCGGAAGGGAGCTTTTTTGCATTTTAAAGAAATGAAATTTTATGTTTATATTTTTTGACAGGTTGTTATACAGATGTTTAGAAATTAGAAAGAATTTGAAATAAAAAAAGAAAGATTGGTGGAGGCGGGGGGGATCGAACCCCCGTCCGAAAGTCCTCTACAGAGCGATCTACATACTTAGTCTTGCCAACTTCGAATCTTATTCACAAACCGCCGACAGACAGGCTGTTTGTAAACCAGTTGCCATAAATCTTATTTAATGTCAGGCAACACGACATTAAACCAGCCAATGTGAATGTCGTTGCGGTGAGTTTCCTCACACGGCCCATTGGCGAACCGCTGCAACGTTTAGCCTTAAGCGGCTAAAGCGTAAGTTTCGTCGTTTGCGACTATATAAATTCAGTGTTTAACGGGAATCTGAGACCCCGGTATGCACGCATCTGCTTTGCAACCCCCGTCGAAACCAAGGTCGCCCCCAGATGGTTTGGCTATTATACTTTTTTTTGGTGATTTTGCATAGTCATCTATGCTATCGGTTCTTTTCCCTGGAAAATAATCTTCACTTCAAAAAAAATGATAAATTATATTGATAATTTTTATTATTTAATAAAACAACAATCTAAGAAACGTTTATTCTGTGTTATTCTTATAAGTTAAAGATTCAAATTTTCAAATATTAAAAAATAACAATATATTGCAATATAATTACTTTACCAATATAATTAGAAAAGTATTGAAATATTTTGTAAATTAACAAAAATTACGAGAATATATTTAAAGGATTATATATGCCTTATATTGTTGCGAATCTGAATGAAGTTAAGGAAATTGCTGATAAAAATAATAAATTAAAAGAATCGGAGATTAAGAAGCTTGGTAAATGGGTTGGAGAATCACGTGAATGTGTTGCTGTAGTGAAATATTTTGCAAAAGCACCTCATACTTCTCTTTGGAAAAAAGGCGCCAGAGTTAAAGGAAACACTAGTATTAAACCTGGTACTGCTATAGCAACATTTAATAGTAACGGTAAATTTAAAGGTCATGCGGCAATTTATATTAGTCAAACAGCTACCGCTATTAATGTTTATGATCAATGGAATACCGTACCTTTACATACTCGCCCGATCGAATTTAGAGGCTGGGGCTATCCTTCTAATGACGGGGATCAATTTTATGTTATTGAATAAACAAAAAAATGCGATATTATTTTCAATCTATTTTCTTGGTCTAATTTCGTTTAATTGCTATGCCCAGACTCCTGTTGTGAGTTGTCCGTCATCTTTTTCTGACGCACATGGTGTTCATAAGCTTGATGAAGTTTATGCATATGATGGTCCAGTATGTATGAAGGTATCATTAGTACCTGAGTATAAAAAAAACAAACAAGTATGGGATTTAGATGCATTAAGGGATCCTTCGTTAGTTTGTACGTATGAAAATACTGAACATTACGTTGTTATTAATGCGAAGGGGGCAGCTTATTGTGAAAAAACAAATGCACCAGTAGAAGTAAAATGTATGCCTAGATAATTTTTATAAATCATCAAAGAAGTCTTTAAGATTTACTTATGATTAGCATGAATTTTATACTATTGAATACTCGAAAATTGCCTCAGTATTTTTTGGCTTTATTTTTTAATATTTTATCAATTTATTGTCTAGCTCAGACTCCTGTTGTGAGTTGCCCGTCAACATTTTCTGACGGGCATGGTGTTCATAAGCTTGATGATGTTTATGCATATGATGGTCCAGTATGTATGGATTTATCATTAGTACCTGAGTCTAAAAAAAATAAAGAAATATGGGATTTAGATACATTAAGGGAACCTTCATTAGTTTGCACGTATGAGAATACCCGTCATTACGTTGTTCTTAATGTGAAGGAAGCAGCTTATTGTGAAAAAACAAATGCACCAGTAGAAGTAAAATGTATGCCTTGATAATTTTTATAAATCATCAAAGGCTTTAAAGATTTACTTATGATTAGTATGAATTTTATACTATTAAATAATCGAAAATTGCCTCAGTATTTTTGGCTTTATTTTTTAATATTGTATCAATTAATTGTCTGGCCCAGACTCCTGTTGTGAGTTGTCCGTCATCTTTTTCTGACGCACATGGTGTTCATAAGCTTATTAATGTCTATGCATATGATGGTCCAGTATGTATGAAGATGTCATTAGTACCTGAGTATAAAAAAAACAAACAAGTATGGGATTTAGATGCATTAAGGGATCCTTCGTTAGTTTGTACGTATGAAAATACTGAACATTACGTTGTTATTAATGCGAAGGGGGCAGCCTATTGTGAAAAAACAAAGTCACCAGTAGAGGTAAAATGTATGCCTAGATAATTTTTATAAATCATCAAAGAAGTCTTAAAGATTTACTTATGATTAGCATGAATTTTATACTATTGAATAATCGAAAATTGCTTCAGTATTTATTGGCTTTATTTTTTAATATTGTATCAATTAATTGTCTGGCCCAGACTCCTGTTGTGAGTTGCCCGTCAACATTTTCTGACGGGCATAATGTTTACCGGTTTAAGAATGCCAGAGTATTCGATGGACCGGTTGAATTAAATGCTGAACTAAAGCCAGAATTTAAAAAAGATAAACAATATTGGAAGGTGTTTGGAACGAAGTATGACCCTTTTTTAATCTGCACATACGCTAAAGCTAATCATTATATTGTTTTTGATGCAAAGGGCGCGAGCTTTTGTGAAGTTACTGATAAACCTTTACAGGCAAGATGTATGCCTTAATCATTTAATATAATCCTGATTAGTTTATCGGATAGAAATAACTTAGCTGCATCTTTTTGGATTTGGAATATAACTAATCATGGCAGATTATTTAAGCTAAAAAGGAGTGTCGATTCAGTGAATAATGAAATAGTAGATTATGAAAGTGATGCGATTTTGAGTTTGAAAAATTAATGCTTGTACTCAAAATGAAAGATATTAATTTATATGTTATCAAATAATAAAGAAATATTAGCATTATTTATTAGCACGTTACTTGGCGTAGTATCAATTAATTGCTATGCTCAGACTCCTGTTGTGAGTTGTCCACCAACATTTTCTGACGGACATGGTATTCATAAACTTACTGAAGTCATGGTATATGATGGTCCAGTATGTATGAAAGCATCATTAGTGCCTGAGTATAAAAAAAAACAAAGAAGTATGGGTTCTGGATACATTAAGGGATCCATCAGTAGTTTGTGCGTATGAGAAAATCCCTCATTACATTGTTCTTAATGCGAAGGGGGCAGCTTATTGTGAAAGAACAATGGCACCAGTACAGGTAAAATGTATGCCATAGACATTTAGTGCAAACAGTTATCTCATATCGTAAGTTATTTGCCAGCTTTTTATAAAGTTACGGTACTGGCAATCTGATAATGCCAATTGATAGGATGAGTCAGGCTTATAAGAAAATAAAAAATCGATGATTTGTTTATTATTTCAGCTACGGTAAGGCTAGCAGTAATTACTGTATGCATCAGCTAATTTTTCTTTATTTTGATTGATATACAATTTAATGAATAGTTATTGATGTCCGGTTATTAATCCATTTTGAAAATATGTGCTGTTACAGAAATAAGGATTATTAAGAAGAAACTGGTTGCGATAGAAGTAATAAATTATCAGTAATAAGGTCATTGTTTTATAATTTGCATTATTTTGTCTGCAATGAGTGCTGTTATGTATGATGTCAATACTAATGATGTACGTCATTTTTTTGCGGATGTATGGCGTAAACGTCAGCAGCCGCAGTTGCTGGATGCACTGCAACAAAAAGCGTTAAGAATTATTGCTGCACACTCTGAATATGCACCTTATCTGGAAAATATCGAGCAGTATTTAACCCGGGTATGGCGGCCTGAAGAAGGAGAAACTAATCCGTTTCTGCATTTATCTTTACATTTGTCTGTACAGGAGCAGGTAGCGATAGATCAGCCTTTCGGGATTGCTGCTATTCATCAGCGTTTGTGTCAGCAGTATGCAGGCGACTGGGTAAAAGCGGAACACGATATGATAGAAGTTCTGGCTGAAATTTTATGGCAGGCGCAACGATATGGTCAGGGGCTGGATGTTAATGATTATATGACACGTTTACGCAGTCTGGTCGGATTGGGGCAGGAAGATGAGGCTCGTTTAAACCCTCATGAAGTCGGAAAAATTTCTGATATACAAGCATGAATTGCTCAGGCTTTGATTATGGTTTATTGTTTTGTACATTTGTATCAGTTATCCATGTTGTTGCAATGGGATTGATACGGGTATTTATTTTCAATAATCTTAAATCAGGGGATGAATATGTCTTTCTGGGCAAGTAATGCAAATGCTTTGCTGCTATTATTGTTTGTGGCTTTGGGTATTATCGGGCATAACCCTTCTGTAACCATTTCTGCACTGATTATTTTGCTGGTGCAGCAAACGCCTTTGCTTAAATATGCGCCTGTACTGGAAAAATACGGTGTGCAACTGGGTATTATGTTACTTATGATAGGGGTACTGGCTCCTTTAATTACTGGTAAGGTTCAGCCCGCACAAATTGCAGCTTTGGTAACCAGTTGGAAAACCATGGCTGCGGTAGTGGTAGGTATAGTGGTGGCATGGTTGGGCGGACGCGGTGTTCATTTGATGCAGGTTAATCCGACCATTGTCACTGGTTTAATGATTGGCACTATTATTGGTGTGGCTTTTTTACGCGGAGTACCGGTCGGACCTCTGATTGCGGCAGGATTGTTATCGCTGATTTTATAGTAGCCGGATTGCGAAGTTCTTGCCAGAAAGATACGCTCTCGTTATAATGCGCGCATTCCATTCTCACGGAGAGGTGGATGAGTGGTTGAAGTCGCACGCCTGGAAAGCGTGTATACGTGAATAGCGTATCGAGGGTTCGAATCCCTTCCTCTCCGCCAGATTTTAGATTAAATCCGCTTTGAAATAAGCGGATTTTTTTATGGGTATAAAAATTGCAATTATATATTTATTTAATATTGATAAATTAAGATCAATATTAATAATACTTATTTGCTAAATTGCGGTTTTCGCGTGATTTTATACTCATATTTATGGAGGTTGAAATTTAAATTACATAGCAGATAACTAAGAAAAAATCTTGCTACGTAATTTTAACTAAAACATCCGTTTGAATTTTTATAAAAGGATTGAATTATGGAGAATAAGCTGGACATGACTACCATTATAAATAGTGAAGAACAAAATGATTTTCCAAAACCGGATTTCAAAAATAATTCCACAGGTTATAAATATGGTTATTACAGTATATCTTACAATGATGGAGCCACATGGATACAGAATGGCTTTTGGTGGGCACCAATAAGTGGAAATTTTGCATTTCCTAAAGTTGGATCGTTACTTAAGCGAACAGATATTATTGATAAAAATCATAATATTATTTATTCAATTTGTGCAAAAGCAAACGAAAAAATTAGTGGTTTTGGTGGAGGATATCCCTTAACACAAGAATTTTATATTAACAATAAAGATAAGTTTGAACGTAATATTTGTTTATTATCTAAAGCTGAATGAAATTTAATTAGATGTTTTAAAATACAATAGTTTATTGTTGATATGCAAGCTGCCTTGAATTTATGGTAGCTTTTTTTAATTTTAAGATTTTTGATTAATTTTATTTAATATATATAAAACTAACTTTCAATAATTTTTCATTGAACATAACTATTCAATATTTTTATATCAATTTAAATGAAATGAACGGGATGAATAGGGAAGATTGCTTAAATTTTGAAGCATGATCATTAAAGAAAGGTATGTCAATGGCTGTAACAAGGGCTCTTCTGAACCATATTCTGATACATATTCAGCAGGCTCTGCCGGATTATTCGGTACAGCTGATGCCTAATAGTTTAAAGAATTATCAGTTTGTTCATTCGCTGGGTACGGTCTTAATCGGTTATCAGCGCAGTAAATTTAAAAAGCCGCGCAGTACGGATCTGATTGTACAGGAGAGGCATTTGCAATTGCGTTTTACTGTTTTTGCACGTGCTTTGGATGGTGAAAACGGTGTTCTGGATTTACTCGATTCTTTACGTCTGGCATTAGTGGGATTCCAGCCTGAACATTGCCAGCAAATCCGATTGTTGAGTGAGCGCTTTCTGGGTGAGGCCGACGGAGTCTGGCAATACCGGTTACGCGCTCGCACCGAGACACTTCAGGTGGAGCAGCGTCCGGTGATTAATCAGCAAAATTTGGTCAAGTCTATACCAACTCGTGGTGAGATTAAGGCCAGAGCTATTTCACATTCTGTAATTTCGAAGGAGTAAAAATCATCATGGCAGCAGCCTATTTGCATGGTGTTGAAACAATTCGTATTGATGGTGGCAGCAGTCCTGTCTATACCGTAGACGGGGCAATTACTGCAATTGTCGGTACCGGTATGTCTGGCCCGGTTAATGAGTTAACTGTATGTCAGACTGTTAAAGATTTCAGTCAGTTCGGTTTGCTGACTGGTGCAGGTTTCACTTTACCTGATGCGGCCAATATCTGGACTCGTTATCAGTCTGGTGTTGCTTATGTAGTGAATGTACTGGATCCGGATAAACATAAAACGGTCGTTGATTCTGAGTTACTGGTTATTGACGGTGATACGCTGACTGCGAAAACAGCACATCCGGCTGTACAGGCAGGTTATACAGTTCTGGCTGGTAATCAGACATTATCAGAGGGTACTGACTATGCTTTGAATAATGAAACAGGTGAGCTGACTTTTGTTCAAATGCGTTCAGATGTATCTATTAGTTATACTTATCTTGATCCAAGTAAGGTAACTTCAAAGGATATTATCGGCGGTTACGAGGCAGCTACCGGTAAACGCAAAGGGATGGAGCTGCTTACGGAAGGTTTTACCCGGCTGGGAGCAGATGCAAAAATTATTATTGTGCCTCAGTTTGATGCGGAAGCGACTGTGGCGGCAGCTATGGTTACTCTGGCTGATAAGCTTGAAGCTATTGCCTATATTGCTGCACCGAAAGGAACAACGCTTACCCAGGCTGTTCAGGGGCGCGGTTCGCTCGGTAATATTAATTTCCAGACGTCTTCGGATCGGGCGCAATTATTTTATCCCTATGTTACCGGTACCAGTGGTGAGTTGGAAAGTCTGGCTACTCATGCAGCCGGTTTACGGATGCGAACTGATGTTGAACAGGGTTATTGGTTCAGTATTTCCAATCGTGAACTGTCCGGTGTAACGGGTATGGAGGTTTCGCTGACTGCACGTATTGATGATCCGCAGGCAGAAACCAATCGTCTGAATGAAAAGGGTATTACGACGGTATTTAACAGTTATGGTACTGGTTTCCGCTTATGGGGTAACCGTCTGGCCTGTTTCCCGACAGTAACACATATTAAAAACTTTGAAACTGCACAGCGTACCGGCGATTTGATTAATGAATCAATTCGCCGTGCTCAGTTACAGTATATTGATTTGCCGATTGATGATGCGCTGATTGACAGCCTTCTGGGTACGGTGCGCACCTATCTGGGTACGCTGAAGAGTATTGTTGGTTTTAGTGTCAGCCTGGATTATGACTATGATCTGGCTGATGCTTTCAGTAAAGGGCAGGTACCAATTAAGTATGACTATACGCCTAAACTGCCTGCAGAACGTATCACTAATACCAGTGTGATGACCCGTACTTATCTGGCTAATTTGATTAGTAACCAGTCTGCCGCTTAGGAAACAGTTATGACAGAATTTAATGCAATTTATAATGCCAATGTTTATGTTAATGGTAATAGTCAGTTAGGCCGTGCCAGTCAGTTTAAATTACCGGATATTTCTGTTGGTCAGACAGAAACTAAAGGTCTGGGTCTGGTAGGTTCAGTAAAACTGCCTAGCGGGATTGAGGCACTGGAAGGGGAAATCACCTGGAATAGCTTTTATCCGGATGTGTTTACAAAAGTATATAACCCTTTCAAAGCTTGTCAGCTAATGGTTCGGGCCAATGTACAGGCATTTAATGCTTCTGGACTTGCAGCTGAGGTTCCGATGGTTGTGACGGTAATGGCAACTTTCAGCAAAAATCCGTTGGGAACTTATAAACCGAAAGAAAAAGCTGAATTCGCCAGCACTTTTCAGGCTACCGAAATTCATCAGACAGTAGCTGGTCGTGAAGTGTTGTATTATAACGCATTTACCAATCAGTACCGGGTAAATGGTGTGGATATGCTGGCGCAGATGCGTGCAAATATTGGTATGTAATTTTTATTTGTATTGATGTATTTGAATGCTCACTCTGATTACCGGAGTGAGCTTTTTTATGGTTGAAGTATTTTTATATGCTGAATTGATTCAGTAATTATTGATTAGTCGAGGAATAAATATGGCACAAACTGAAGCGCAAAATCTGCAAGAACAATTGGGTACAGGCAAAGTAATTAAACTGGCGGAACCACTGCAAACACCAAGTGGTGCGATAACGGAGCTGACATTGCGCCGGGTACGGGTTAAAGATTTTAAACGTGCTGCAGAACAGTATCCTGATAATGCAGTATTACAGGAAGCTCAGTGTCTGGCTATGGCATCTGGTCTGCAAAGTGAAGATTTTGATGAGTTGTCATGGGAGGATTACACGCAGGTGCGTCAGTTTTGTCTGGGTACTCACTGATTGGGATAGTTTTTATCAGGCAGCTGCGGATTTAGCGTGGTGGTTTGGTTTTTCTCCGGCAGATATTGATGAAATGTCTCTGGAGGAAATTTTGCAATGGCAGCAACAGGCTAACCGGCAGATTAAAGCCAAATACAGCAAACTATAACTGGTTGCTGTCTGAAGTAACTGTGCTGTTAACTTGTTGTAAGCTTATAAGCGTGGTTATGAAGTGATAATAAGTTGACAGTCACAGTAATCGAAACAACAAATAATATAAATAAGTAGATTCCAATACAGTTAGGTAATTGGAGAAAAATATATTGGTGCCGTTATGGATAATGGATTCGTTTCTGATTTTGGTGAGGTGCACCGTTCTGTAAAGGCTTTTGGCTTTGCTATCAGTACAGCGACCCGGCATGTTGAGGAGATGGGAAAAGCTTTACAAGGTTTACATGGACAAATTCGCTCTATTGATAGTTTTTCAGCAGCGACGGCTAAAGCGGGTAATGCTCAGGATAAATTAACTCAGGCAATTGAAAGACAAAATAAGGTTCTGGAGCAGCGCACTAAAATCGGTAGTGAATTAAGCAAAACTAAGAGCACGCTGCAAGCTTTGATGAAACCAGCTGAAAAGTCTGTAAAAATTTATATGGAGCGCGAAACATCTGAAACCGGGCTGAAGCAGGCTATGATGCAAAATGATGGCAGATTAGGCGGATTTGATCAGATTAATGCCCGAACAGCACAGCTAAGCCTTGAGCAGCGGGGAAATAAAAATGATTTTACCAGTCTTGCCACTAATATGAAGATGGCTAATATGTCTGATGATTCGCTACTGCAGGGAGGTATGAAGTCAATAGCCAGTTTTAATGCATTATTCGGTAAAAAAATTGAGGATATTTCTGTTGCCAAAGGGCTGATGCAGACTTATAAGCTGAAAGATACTGAATTATCAGCCGGTCTGGACGCTGTACAGAAAATGGCTTATTCGACCGGAATGAGTTTGGAAGATATAGAAAAATTTCAAAGTGCAATGGCCTCTCCTTTGCAAAGGCTTCATCTGACCGGTTTACAGAACCAGCAAAAAATATATGCTTTAGAAGGTATGGCAATACAAGGCGGTATTAGTAAAGCTGTGGCCGCAGATGGGATGGAAGAATTTCTGAATAAGCTGGCGCAGGGACCTAAAGCTATGCATCTGGCTACGTCAGCTATGAATGCGGAAATGCGCCAGATGATGCAGAAATCCGGTGTAAAGTTTGATTTATTTAATAAAGACGGTTCACTTAAAGACATGCGTGTGGTTATTGGTGAGCTGGAAACGAATTTTAAAGCTGTTAAAACTAAGTATGGTGAACGCGCTGCACTGAATATGATGGATGCTGTGTTTGGCGGGAAGGGCGGACAAGTTGCTTCAGCCGCGGCTAAAGGTGGTCATACCGGTTATCAGGCCATGCAAACTAAAATAAATCAGCAGCCTTCTCTTGATCAGCGAGCAGAACTGCAGACAAATACGCTGGCTGTCAGTATGGAAAATCTGCAAGATTCGGTTGCTGAAGTCGGGAATGCTTTTGGTGCTATTCTGGCACCGGAGATTAATACTTTCGCTCAGGTGGCTAAAGATGTGCTGCTTAATACTGTATTGCCTTTTATTCAGAAACATCCAACGCTGATTAAATCTGTAGTGGCTTTTGGTATTGGAATGGCAGGCTTACGGATGGTATTACTGACTGTTCGTTATACGATTACTATGGTTACCGGTCCGCTGGCTGTTCTGCGTACTATTTTTGCCCGTTTTCAGGTGGCACGTGAGCTTAAGCAAAGTAGTTCTGTATTTAAGCGTCTTCGAACTGCAATTTCCTCAGTAGGAAAATCTGCAGGTTCATTGCGTCAGAAACTCATGTCTTTTGGCAGTAAGCTGTCCGGCATTGGAAAAAAGTTTGCTGTTTTTAGTAAAGGTCGCGCTGCATTAAGTTTATTGCAAAAAGCATTTGGTGCAATTGGTCGTGCAGCAATGGCTCCCATCAGAAAAATTGTGCAGTCTTTTGGTCTGATTTCTAAGGCGGTGAGACCTCTGTTTTCGGTTTTTTCGAATTTGGGGAAGGGGTTTAGTGTTTTAGGTAAAGGCAGGTTTGTACTTAATTTGCTGCGTCAGGGAATTATGGCAGTAGGCCGGGCCTTCTTGATGTCACCGATAGGCTGGGTTGCGCTGGCAATTGGTGTGGCCGCCTTATTGATTTATAAATATTGGCAGCCAATCAAGAAATTCTTTATTGGTTTATGGAATACGGTTAAGACCAAATTTGAAGCCGGTATGAATTTTTTCAGAGAATTACCTGCTAAATTCAGTGAATTCGGGCGCAATATTATTGATAGTCTGGTCCGAAGCTTTACTGAAGGTATCAGTAAAGCTGTTAATGCTGTAGGTGAGTTTGCCAGTAAAATTATTAATAAGGCTAAATCAGTATTGGGTATTAATTCCCCCAGCCGGGTATTTAAAAGTATCGGCAGCTCGCTGATGGAGGGAATGCATCTGGGAGTTGATCTTGGGGCGGATAAACCTGTTTCGGCGATAGGTCAGGTAGCTGAGCGTTTACAGCAGAAATTTAAAGCCGGTTCCGGAAAGCTGACTGCACAGTTAAATGAAAAAATGCAGCTAAATGCAGCAGAGTTTGCACAGAACCGTTATCCGGCCGGACATGATTCAAGTGCTGTAACCATTAATTTTAATCCAACAATTCAGGTTAATGGTAATGCTGACCGTTCAGTCATTCAGCAGGCGCTTGCACTGAGCCAGCGTGAATTTGAACAGATGTACCGGCGCATGATGCAGGCAAAAGAATTGAGGAGTTACTGATGTATGCAATGCTAGGGGATATTCGCTTTGAAGTGCTGGATAGTTTCACCAGTTATGAAGAAACGCACAGTGCTGTTTTTGCCAAACATGATGTATTGGCCGGGCGACCGCGCCTGCAGGCTACCGGTAATGATTTGACTACGATACGTTTTGGTATGCTGCTGCATTGGAAACTGGCTAATCCGGATAATGCCTATAATGCGCTGATTAGTGCTAAAGAAGCGCAGCAGGCGCTGGCACTGGTGTTCGGTTCCGGGCGGTTTGCGGGCTGGTTTGTGATACAGCAATTAAGCAGTACAACTTTAATCCAGGATGCTAAAGGGCGTACGGCGGCGCGCGAAATTAGTGTTGAATTGCTTGAATTTGTTGGTGATCCGAATAATCCGTTACCAACACCGGGAATCATGACCGGACAGAATCCGCTGCTTGCTCTTTTACCGGAATCGGTTAAAGGCGCGGTTAATAAAGTTTCCGCAGCGGTTCAGACTGGTGTGCGTATTTATCATTCTGTTGAACAGAATATTACTGATATTCAGAACCTGATTACGCGCGCGCGTACTGTTCAGCATAATACTGCGGGCTGGATGGGGTTGATTGCAGATGTATTGTCTATAGGTGGTCAGACTCTGGATAAACTGAATACTTTACCTGAGATTGGTGAATGGTTCGGAAATCTGGCCGGAGCAGCAGATTTTCTGTCTTACACGGGTCAGGCAGCCTGTCAGCTGCAAACATGTATTAATTTAATACAAACCGGTTACGATAGCGGAGAGTGGGGCGACTGGCTGAATACCAGTGAACAAGTGTTAGCAACGGTAGAAGACAGTATTGGAAATGCGACTGCAGGTACTCAGTCATTGACGGCGTGGCTGGCAGCAAGAAAAGATGAGGTCTGATTATGGTTGATTCAGTCTTGCAATATCAGACCAGTGAAGGGGATCGCTGGGATTTGATTGCACATAAATACTATGGTGATGCCACGATGATTGACAGGCTGATTGCGGCCAACCCGCATTTAGCGCTGGCTGAACAGTTTACGGCAAATCTGACTGTACTGATTCCGGTTATCCGGTCTGATACTCATGCTGCTCAGGAGGATATGCCACCATGGATGCGTTAAATATGCTAAAAGGATTATCCGGCTTAAGCAAAACACATCCGGTTACTATGCCGGATTTTATTATCGGATATGAAAAAAAAGACATTACATTAGCAATTAAGCCTTATCTTATCAGCATTAGTTATACGGATTATCTGGGTGAGCAATCAGATGAGCTGTCTGTGTCGTTTGAAGATACAGATGGCAGATGGTTGCGTAACTGGTATCCTGAACAGGGTGATTTGCTGTCGTTTTCTCTCGGTGATCAGTTTACCGGTCTGGTGAATCTTGGTAATTTTGAGATTGCGGATATCGATTATGCATTTAAACCAAATGTGATTACTCTGAAAGCGCTTTCTACGGGAATTACTTCGGCCAGCCGGACTTTACAGCCTAAGGCGTATGAAAAAACCACTCTGGAAAAAATTGTACAGACAGTAGCCGCACGATTACAACTGGTGGTTAAAAATCCGATTGCCAAGCTGGAAATTGAACGTATCACACAGTATCAGGAAAGTGATGTTGAATTTCTGGCGCGACTAGCAAAACAGTTTGGCTATACTTTTAAAATTGTTGATAAGACTCTGGCTTTTATTGCTAATACGGAATTAACTGCACAGGAACCGGTACTGGTGTTGCTGCCAGAAGATATTGAGTCTGCCAGTTTTCGCGATCAGATCAAAGGCGTTCCTAATGAAGTTGTTGCTTCCGGCTACGACCCTAAGGCTAAACAAGTACGTACGGTTAAGCGTAAAGGACAGCCGTTACGCCCGCAAAGTAAACAGGGGGCAAGCGGTGACCAGCTGAAAATTGTGGCCAATAAAGGGGAATCACAGCAGCAATTAGCTGCACGTGCAGATGCTGCATTGGCCGATGCACGCAAGTGTCAGGTAACCGGCACTCTGGATCTTTTTGGTAATGTCAAGCTGGTAGCCGGTCAGATTATTCGTCTGAGCGGTTATGGAAAAATGTCCGGAAATTACCAGATTAAGCAGGCAAGCCATAATTTGAGCCGCAGTTCAGGTTATGTAACGTCTCTGGAAATAAATATGATTGAATATATTGCTGATGACGCAGATGGTGATAAACATGCAGAAACTGTATGAATTTGGTGCGACTTTACAGTTTGGTATTGTTGAATCCATAGATGCCGGACGGCATATGCTTAAAGTCAGTTTACCGGCATTAGAAAATATTCACACTGACTGGCTGCCAATGCTGACTGCTGCTGCAGGCGGAAACAGTTTTTATTCACTGCCTGACAGAGGGGAGCTGGTCGCCTGTATTCTGGATGCACGAGGAGAAAATGGTGTGGTTTTGGGAGCCTTATACAATCAGGCTGATAGCACACCGGTAAATAATAATAATGTCTGGATGAAAAAATTCAGCAATGGTACGGTGATCAGCCATAATCGCAATAGTGGTGAAGTATGTGTTCAGACTGGCGGAGCAGTAATTGTAGAAGCTGATACGGTACTGGTTAAAGCAGGTGATATTACTCTTGATGCACCTACTACTACTGCTACTGGCAGCTTACTGGTACAGGGGCAACTGACCTATCAGGGCGGAATGGCCGGTTCCGGCGGTGGTGGTACGGCAGCCTCAATAACCGGCACAATTAAGGTTGAAAACGGAGATGTGGTAGCCGATGGTAAAAGTCTTAAGAGTCATACTCATCCTGATCTGACTTCAGGTGGAAATACGGGCAAACCAAACTGACATTCAGCGAAAAGCTCTGCTAATTCTTATTTTTTATATCCCTGTTCATTCTGACAGGGATTTTTATTTTTGGAAAACCGCTATGACCATAACACCGCGTACCCGCCACTGGCAGCTAGCGCCACTGGATAGTGGCTGCGATATTGTTACCGGTATTGATGATATTAATCAATGTATTTTGAATATTTTAATAACCCGTAAAGGGACAGATGTAACCCGGCCGACTTTTGGTTCAGACCATCTGGACTATCTGGATACACCAGAAGATGTCTTTATTCCGGGTGTAACCCGTGAAGTGATTCTCGCTATTCAAACCTGGGAAAAGCGTGTGGTAGTGGAGCAGGTCTCTTTTAGAGGTCACGCACCTGAACTGACGATAACTGTTCATTGGCGAATCGCAGAAGAGGTAGCCGGTGAAATTTATCAAACAAATATTGGGTTGGTACAAAAATGACAGATTTAACTAAGCTTTCACGAACAGATGTAAAAATAGTTGAGGACGATCTGGCAACGATTCTGGCCGATACCATAAATGATTATCAGAATCGTACGGGCAAAACACTACAGCCGGCGCATATTGAACGCTTACTGATTAATACTTACGCCTATCGTGAGGCATTAACCCGTCAACAGGTAAATGAGGCTTACAGGCAGCAGCATGTTCGTTTTGCTACCGGCCTGATGCTGGATTTATGTGGTGATGATGTTAACACTCCGCGATTACAGGCCCAGCCGGCACAAACAACACTACGCTTTCAGGCTGTACTAAAAGGTAAAGAGCAGATTGTGATCCCGAAAGAAACCAGAGTTACAGTGGATTCGCTGATATTTACTACTACAGCAGCAGGTATGCTTACCGCAACCACTCCCAGCATTGAGCTCAATGCTGTCTGTCAGGCAACGGGAATCATAGGAAATGGCTGGTCACCAGGCCAGATAAACACTTTAGCTGATCATTTGACCGATATTGCTGAAATTAAGGTCAGCAATGTCACGACATCAAGTGGTGGAGTAGATGTTGAAAGCGATGATGCTTATCGGGTACGTATTCTGCTTGCTCCTGAATCATTTTCAGTTGCCGGACCTGTAGGAGCCTATGAATATTTTGCCAGACAGGTAAGTCAGGACATCATTGATGTCTATGTAAGCAATGATACTGATAAACAAGGTAAACCCTTGGGAGGTGTTGTTGCAGTGACTTTACTTACAAAAACCGGCTTGCCCTCAGCAGAACTAGTTAATCAGGTCCAGACAGCTTTGTCTGATGAGCGGATACGTCCACTATGTGATCAGGTGATTGTACGGGCTCCGAAAACGTTTACTTATCAGGTAAATGCAATATTAACTTTGTATATTGGTGCTGATGCAAGAACTGTGCTTGCAGCAGCCCGAACTGCTTGGCAGCAATATCAGATTAGTCAGGAGCAACGACTCGGAGTAGATGTAGTTCCGTTAGTTATACAGTCATTATTAAAAGTTGATGGTGTTTATAACGTTGCCACAATGGATTTAGCGTTGACTAAGGTTGCTGCTGATACATGGGCACACTGTACTGATCTGATCCTGAGCATAGCTGAGGAGGCAGTGGATGGCTAAGCTGACCTATGCTGCAGTAATTGAGCGTGATCAGCGTATGCGGGCACTGGTTGCTCTGGGATTACGTCTTGATTTGGTGTCTACACCACAGCTTATGCCCCGGCTAGTAGAACTGGTATTGGCCGATCATCTTGAACTTCTGGCTGAAAGCCATTGTATTCTCGGAGTAAACGGATACTGGCTGGCAGAAAGTGATCAAGCTAAAAGGCAATTGATTAAAGGTGCATACGAGCTTCACCGTAACAAGGGAACGCCCTGGTCGTTACGGGAGATTGTCCGCCGCCTTGGCTTTGGTGAAATAACGATTATTGAAGGGCTTAATCACCAGCGGCACAACGGTAATATTCAGCGCGATGGTATGTATGTACGCGGACATAATAGTTACTGGGCGCATTACCGTATCTTACTGAATAACCCGATTACTAATCAACAGGCAGCTTTATTACGTCAAACTCTGGCTGCTTTTGCTCCGGCACGCTGTGTGCTTTCCAGTCTCGACTATACTGCTGTACCACTACAGCATAACGGACAGGCACAGCGGGATGGCTCATTTAACAAAGGAACTGCTTAATGGCAAATTTAAAAGAATCTTCGTTCTGGGAAGAAGGTATTTATCAATGGGAAACATCCGATCCGGTATTGGGCGGGGAAAATGGTATCGATAATGTACCGACACGACAGCTGGCCAACCGAACCAAATGGCTGAAAGACAATAAACTGGATAAATCAGCTACCGCTGCCAGCGCAGATTTGGCTAAAAAAGCACAGGTAGCTGACAAACTTAGCAAAGCCAGAAATGTGGGTGGGGTCGCATTTGATGGTTCAGCGGATATTGATTTACCCGGAGTAAATAAGCCTGGAAATCAGAATACTTCTGGAAATGCGGCTACAGCCTCGTATGCAGCTCAGATAGCAGCCAGAAAAATTGGTGGCGTTATATTTAATGCCAAAACAGATATAGATTTACCTGGTGTCAATATCAAGGGTAATCAGGATACATCGGGAAATGCTGCTACTGCATCTAAATTGCAAGCAGCATGTAAAATTGGTGATGTGCAATTTGATGGTACAGCGGATATTGATTTACCCGGAGTAAATAAGCCTGGAAATCAGAATACTTCCGGAAATGCGGCCACAGCCTCGTATGCAGCTCAAATAGCAGCCAGAAAAATTGGTGGAGTTATATTTAATGCCAAAACAGATATAGATTTGCCTGGTGTTAATATTAAAGGTAATCAGGATACATCGGGAAATGCTGCTACAGCTACCAGATTGCAAACAATATGCACAATAAATGGTGTGTCATTTGATGGTAGTGCAGATATTAATGCTACCCCAGCAGGAGCCATACAGTTTTTTGCCATGGAAACTGCACCTGTTGGCTGGTTAAAAGCTAATGGTGCAGAAGTATCACGTACACTCTATGCAAATTTGTTTGCCGCAATTGGTACTACATTTGGTGCAGGAGATGAAAAAACAACATTTAATTTACCAGATTTGCGGGGTGAATTTCTACGAGGTTGGGATGATGGTCGTGCTATTGATGATGGGCGGATATTGGGTAGCTGGCAAATAGGTACGCCTATTAGTCATGATGATACTCAAGGAATAGGAAGTTTTAATCCTACAAATATGTGTAGAAATGTGCGGGAATATGGTGATAATTGGAATTTTGATTATTGGCCAGAAGGATATTACTCAGCACCCTATGGTGGTGTAATGAAAACATATTGGAATGGTTTTTTTACTATGACACGCCCACGAAACATTGCTTTATTGGCTTGCATTAAAATTTGAGGATTAAAAATGAATACAATTATATCTATCACGATTCCTGTTTGCCAATTAGATGAGAGTAACTGCTTTGTTGGGATGACTATTGCAGACTTAGACCCTCTGGCAAATAATGGTCATTATTTGATTCCCCGATTGTGTGTTCAGACTGAACAGCCAGAGTTCAAACCTGGATATGTTGCTCAATGGACGGGTAAAAAATGGAAGTATATTGAAGATCATCGCGGAGAAACCGTTTATAGTAAGAAAACCGGAGAGGTGGTGGTAATCAATGAATTGGGCGTATTACCAGCAACTGTAACTACAATACCTTATCCTGATATTTATCATCAATGGTCTGATAAAACAAATAACTGGATAGAAAAAGCGGATGCTGAACAGTTACGCTTGCAGGATAAACGCAATAATGCCGGTTCACTATCCCGCACACAAATGCTTTCTCAATTGGAAATCACTCTGGATAAAAATAAAGAAGCATTAGTGAAAGATGCAGAAGATGTGTTAAAGGGAATTGATTTAATCAAGATTCGCAATTACATTCTGGAAACTCAGTTTTTTGCTTTAAACGATGATAACTGGTGGAAATATTTAACTGATGTTTTGCATCTGGGTGAAAAGCAAATATTTGATATATGGAATGAAGCCATTAATATTTAACTGAATTATTTTTAATAATTTAATCTATAGTTTTGTGATAAGTTCATCGTTATTAATAGCTACGAAATATTATCAAGTTTATTAAATAAATTGTTTTTTGTTATTTTAATAATTATATTAATACTTTCTAATTTTCAATTATTACAGAATATTGATTGTTGGCGGAATGAATAACCACAATCAATATTCTGTATTTCTTTTTATTTGATACCAATTTGTTCAAACTTTAAATTTATAAAATAAATTATTTTGATATTTAGGTATCCGATTTGTCTTGATTATGTCTATATAATATTGATTGATTAAAATTAATATCATTTAGTCATTTTCTTTTTGTTTTTCCGAAGATTCTTATCAGCGGCGCGCCAGCACTGCTGTAGACAGATAATCCTTAATTCCGCTGCTAATTGAGTTTGCAACTTTTTTTCTGAAATCGCTGTTAGATAGTAAGCGTTCTTCAGTCGGATTGGAAATAAAAGCTGTTTCAACCAGAATTGATGGGATATCCGGTGCTTTCAGGACGGCAAAATTTGCCTGGTCGACACTGCCTTTATGCAGGTTGTTGATTTTGGCCAGTTGATTCAGTACGTCTTTACCGAGTTTCAGACTATCATTGATGGTAGCTGTCTGAGTCAGATCAAATAGTGTGTTGTTGACATTTTTATCAGTTGAATAATTTACCCCGCCAATCGAATCAGCTGCATTCTGGGTTTGTGCCAGATATTTGGCTGCTGCACTGGTGGCGCCTTTGGGATTAAGTGCATACACACCAGTACCTTTTGCTGACGGATTGGTAAATGCATCTGCATGAATGGAAACAAAAACATCTGCTCTGAGTTTACGCGCTTTGGCTACACGTACACCCAATGGGATAAAAATATCTTCGTTTCGGGTCATATAAGTTTTATAACCATACGAATCCAATATTTTTTTTACTTCACGCCCTATAGCGAGTACTACATCTTTTTCACGCAGACCAGACGGACCTGTGGCTCCGGGATCTTCACCACCATGTCCGGGATCAATCATGATTACAGGCTGGCGATTCAGTTTATTTGGCGTACCGGATGGTTGAGGAGGCTGCTGAGTTACTGGAGGTTTATTTTCAGGCAGTTTTTTTACCGGAGGTGTGGAGGCTGTAGCCTGAGGACGAGTAGTGCCGTCACTGTTTACTTTACCGTGACTGTAATCCTGTAATAGAGCCATTAACGGATCGTTTTTTTCCTGTTCCATGGCTACGGTTGCTGTAGGGTATAAATCCACTACCAGTCTATTTTTAAAGTTGGCAACCGGAGCAAGCGAAAATACCTGAGGATTAACGGTGGTTTTCAAATCCATCACGATACGGATGGTTTCAGGATTAAATTGTCCGACGCGGACACTGGCAATATAGGGATCCATTGGGAGAACTTTATTGCTCAGTTCACGTAAAAACTGATTGGTGGCTGACCCCTGAATATCAATAACCAGACGGTCAGGATTCTTTAGTTGAAAATATTTAAACTGGATGGGTGTTGTAGATTCTAATGTCATCCTGGTATAGGCCGTGGCCGGCCAGATGCGTGAAGCCACAATATCAGCCCCTGTCTGGGCTGCGCGTGCAAATGGAGTCAGGCTGATTAAAAGCGTGCCGGTAGAAGCAATTAATAATTTCCGGCGACTGATGTGGTTGGACATAGTTTATTCTGTAATTTTATTTAATGTTTTTGTTCCGTTTGTAGTAACGGCATTTATCTGTACTG
This sequence comes from Snodgrassella sp. W6238H11, assembly GCF_016100525.1. Classification (NCBI taxonomy): domain Bacteria; kingdom Pseudomonadati; phylum Pseudomonadota; class Betaproteobacteria; order Neisseriales; family Neisseriaceae; genus Snodgrassella; species Snodgrassella sp. W6238H11. The sequence continues at coordinate 447,472 of NZ_JACFSH010000001.1, forward strand.
TGCGGCCACTACCATTGATGGTGGTGTTTAAGATAATGTCAGCCGGAGGTGCCAAATCACCGCCGAGCTGTGGCCATTCAATCAAAATAATGCTGTCTGCTGTAATCAGTTCATCCAGTCCTGCATCCAGCCATTCTTCTGGATTTTGAAAACGGTATAAATCAAAATGATGCAGGTTAAAGCCTTTAAACGGGTAAGTTTCAACTATATTGTAGGTAGGGCTTTTAACTGCACCGTTGTAACCAAGAGCGTTGAGTAAGCCTCTGGTAAAAGTTGTTTTGCCCGCACCCAGATCACCTTCCAGCCAGATAATCAGAGGAGGGCTGATAAGCTGTGCAAAACGTTCGCCCAGTTTCAGGGTATAGTTTTCATCAGCCAGAAAAATTTCACGGACTTCAGTGGCAGACATGGTGTTTTTAATTAATCAAAACGGGGTTATTATGCGATAAAGTTTGTAATAACGAAAGTAATAAAATTCAGTCTGTCTGTCTTGTTTCCGGATTCAGGCTTCTTTTATGTACATTTGTTGTGTACTAAGCTATGAGTATATTTCCGGGTCAATGCTATAATCACAATAATGACTGATATTCGATTAATTCAGTTTATGCTGAACTGAGTTGTCATGGTCAATAATGAAGAGACAAATGACTGCAATACAACAACAACCTATAGGTGTATTTGATTCCGGGGTAGGCGGCCTGACAGTGGTTCGCGCACTGATGGAACGGCTCCCTAATGAAAATATTATTTATTTTGGTGATACGGCGCGGGTTCCGTATGGTGTGAAATCCAGACATACAATAGAAGTTTATACTGAACAGATTGTATCTTTTCTGCTTGAGCATGATGTTAAGGCGCTGGTTGTGGCCTGTAATACTATAGCTGCGGTGGCAAGAGAAAAAGTAAGGCAGCTTGCAGGCACAATGCCGGTGCTGGATGTAATTGCCGCAGGTGCACAGGCTGCGCTGGAAACCACTCAGAATAATCACATTGGTGTAATAGCCACCAGTACTACTGTTAACAGTAATGCTTATGCCCGGGCGATTCACAATCAGAATGCACAAACGCGTGTTTTTTCACAGGCCTGTCCGTTGCTGGTGCCGCTGGTGGAAGAAGGCTGGCTGGATCATGAAGTTACCCGCTTGACAGCACGGGAGTATCTGAAGCCGATTCTGGCAGAAGAAGTGGATACGCTGGTTTTGGGATGTACTCATTATCCGTTATTGAAGCCTTTAATCCGTCAGGAGGCTCCTGATCTGAAATTAGTTGATTCAGCGATTACGACTGCTGAAGCCACTGCATTGGCACTGGAACAACATAATCTGATTAATCCTGATCATTCAGGTGCGCAATACCGCTTTTATGTCAGTGATATTCCGCTACGTTTCCAGACAATTGGTGAGCGATTTCTGGGGCGAAGTCTGGAGCAGCTGGAAATGGTTTCTTTGGGCTAGGTATTTTGGTTGACAGGTGAGAGATGAGCGCTAAAAAAAGAATTGTGATTCTGATTTCCAGTCGTGGCAGCAATATGCAGGCTCTTGCAGAAGCTGATATTGCGCAGGCAGAAATTGTGGCAGTAATCAGTAATCGGGCTGATGCTGCCGGTTTACTGTGGGCTGCGCAACACGGGCTGACAACTGAGGCAATCAGCCATCATGATTATCCAGGCCGTGAAGCATTTGATGCGGCATTGATGAAGCATATTGATGCTTATCAGCCTGATTTGGTGGTACTGGCTGGCTTCATGCGCATTTTAACGCCTGAGTTTTGTAGGCATTATACGGACAGGTTAATTAATATTCATCCGTCATTATTACCGGCTTTTACCGGACTGCACACTCATCAGCGTGCACTGGATAGTGGCTGCCGGGTTGCAGGCTGTACGATTCATTTTGTCACTGCCGAGCTGGATTGCGGTCCGATTATAGCGCAGGGTGTAGTACCTGTTCTGAACGGGGATACTGCCGATACTCTGGCACAGCGGGTATTAAAGATTGAACATCAGCTTTTACCAAAAGCAGTAGCTGATTTTGTTGCCGGAAATCTGGTAGTTGAAGGGAACAGGGTAAAAAATCTTGCTGATGCTGTTACGAATAATGTGGCCTGCCTGAAAAACTGAGATGTTATGAGAAAAATATGAAGTTGAAAGTATATTCAGGTTTGATATTTGTCTGGATAAATTTGCTGTTCATACCTATGGTACAAGCAGCAGACCTGCCTCAGCAGGCACAATTGCAGTTTGTCGACAGTTATGGTTTGCCGGTAAATATGGATTTTGTGCAAAAGGATGGTCAGTATCAGATTAATACGCAAATTAATTTGATTTTTTACCAGATGCAGTTTGTTTCGTCCGGAACCGTAAAAGACTCAGTTTTAAATCCGCTTTCCTACACTGACAGCCGCTTTGGCAAACCATATGCTCAGGCACGTTTTTCTGAGCATGGGGTTGATTATGGTAAGGTTTCCGAAGCAGTTAAACATATCTCGGTGAACGGACCGGTATATGATATGTTTGCTCTTGGCTGGCAGCTGGGCTTTAATCAAGGTAAATTGCCCGCAAATACTTATCTGACTAATGGTAAAAAAGTGTACCAACTGGATGCAGTTAACAGCCGTGGTAGTGATCAGCTGATGTTAAACGGACAGCAAATTGAGATAAGACAGTACAGTATCAGTCGTGGCGATGATGTAGTGGAATATGCATTCGCTCCCCAGCTTGAAAATATTCCGGTACGGATTAGCTATGTGGACAATGGTAAAGTATATACATTGCAACTGAAAGGCGGCCGGATTAACGGGAAGGTTTTTTAAGAAATTATGATAAATGCACAACAACTTGATTTAACTACTTCTGCGCTGGCACAGGTGTTAACATTCAGACAGCCTGCAGATGTTGTGCTCTCAGCTTTTTTCCGGCGTGAGCGCAAGCTGGGTATGCGTGACCGGCAGGAAATAGCTGAAACTGTGTTCGCTACTATCCGTCATTTGCAGAAAATTCAGAAGATGCTGCCAAAACCGCATCAAAAACCACGTCGGGCAGCTTTGGCTGCATTGATTTTAGGACGAGGAATAAGCGTACACGGTGTAGAATCACTTTGTGACTCAGAAGAAAAGCAGTGGCTGATTGATGTTAAAGAGCAAAAGTCTGCTTTTGCTTCCGATCTGACAACAGCTGCTGAGCTGCCTCAATGGTTAATTGAGTGTTTGCAACAGCAGGGCTGGGATGATAATCAGATTGCTACTTACGGTCGCAGTGTTATGCAGCCGGCGCCGCTGGATGTACGGGTAAATACTCAGAAAGGCAAACGTGATAAGATTCTGTCTGCGTTACAGGCAGAAGGATTGCGTGCTGAAGCTACGCCTTTTTCGCCATGGGGAATCCGGCTATTTGATAAACCGGCTTTAAACAAGCATCCGCTGTTTTTAGACGGTGTGCTGGAAGTTCAGGATGAAGGCAGTCAGCTGCTGGCGTTGCTAACAGGCGTTAAACGCGGTCAGATTGCTGTCGATTTCTGTGCCGGAGCCGGTGGTAAAACACTGGCGATGGGGGCAATGATGGCTGGCAGCGGACGGCTGTATGCTTTTGATGTGGCTGAAAAACGTTTGGCTAATATGAAGCCGAGAATGGTTCGGGCAGGTCTGACTAATATTCATCCGCAGCGGATTGATAATGAGCATGATGCCCGTATTGCCAGATTAAAGCATAAGGCAGATTGTGTGCTCGTTGATGCGCCCTGTTCCGGCATGGGCACCTTGCGCCGTAATCCTGATTTAAAATATCGTCAGAATAATGACAATATCCGGACGTTGCACGAGCAGCAACAATCAATTTTACAGTCAGCTTCTGAACTGGTACGTCCGGGCGGGAGGCTTGTGTATGCAACTTGCAGTATTCTGGAAACGGAAAATCAGCAACAGTTAAATAATTTTCTGGCAGCCAATACAGGCTGGCATATAGAACCGGTGCAGACTTTGCTTAAAAGTAATGTCTTACCTGATATGCAGGGTGACTATCTGCAGCTGAACACCGGTGAACATCATACAGACGGTTTTTTTGCCGCTGTGCTTACACGCATTAAATAAAGTGATATAAGAAGGAATGTACATGAGTACTCAGGAAAGAATTAAAACGCTTGTTACTGAACATCCGGTTGTGTTGTTCATGAAAGGCACTAAGCAGTTTCCACAGTGTGGTTTTTCATCCCGTGCTGTACAAATATTGCAAGCTGCCGGTTTAAAAGAGTTCTATACTGTTAATGTGCTCGAAGATGAAGATATCCGTCAGGGTATCAAGGAATATGCAGACTGGCCGACAATTCCGCAATTGTATGTAAAAGGTGAATTTGTCGGTGGTTCTGACATTATGCTGGAGATGTACGAAGCAGGTGAATTGCAGACTTTGCTGGCGTCTGTCTGACAGAGTTTTGTTCGGAAATATTTTCCGGTAGCTGTTTTATTCAGGTTTTATAGCAATTATTTTTTGGAACTGGCTATGAATATAAATGTGATTGACCATCCTCTGGTGAAGCACAAGCTGTCATTAATGCGAGAAGAAGATTGCAGTACTTATCGTTTTCGTACGCTGACTAAAGAACTGGCACGCTTAATGGCTTATGAAGCCAGCCGTGATTTTGATATAGAAATTGTCAAAATGCAGGGCTGGTGTGGTGAGATTGATGCTTACCAGATTAAAGGCAAAACGGTTACTATTGTACCGATTCTGCGGGCAGGGCTGGGTATGCTGGATGGCGTATTGGACTTAATTCCTACAGCTAAAATCAGTGTAGTAGGTTTACAGCGCGATGAAGAAACGCTGGAACCGGTACCTTATTTTGAAAAATTTGTCAGTCAGATGGATAAACGCCCGGCATTGATCATTGATCCAATGCTGGCAACAGGCGGATCCATGAATGCAACTATTGAGTTACTTAAGAAAAAAGGTTGCAAGGATATTAAGGCATTGGTTCTTGTAGCAGCTCCGGAGGGGGTAAAGGCTGTCAATGAAGCTCATCCTGATGTGACTATTTATGCAGCGGCTCTGGATGATCATCTGGATGATAATGGCTATATTATTCCTGGTCTGGGCGATGCTGGTGACAAGATTTTTGGTACCAAGCACTGGTAATTTAAATTCAGATTATTTCATGCAGTCTGATTGCTGAAAGAATCTGTTAATAAAAAACACAGAATTTTCTGTATGGAAGATTCTGTGTTTTTTATTATGCTGTATTAAATCCAGATTTGTTTTTAAAAATGGATATGGGTATCAGATAAATACTCTAAATAGAATTGGCTGGTCGGATAAGAAATAAATTTTTGTTTATAAAATGATAAATCGAATATTAGCCGGTTAATTACAATTTAATGCAATCATTTTGTAAGATTTAAGATGTTATTTGTTTTGTGCTTGCAGCTTATCTGGGCTGAATATCAGGCTTACAGCCAGTCCTGCTTTCTGTTCTGAATTTCGCAGGCCAGAGTCTGCCAGACTGATACTGATGTGCCACTGATCACACAGGGTCTTAACGATTGCCAGCCCGAGGCCGCTTCCGCTTTCATTGTTGCCCAAAATACGGTAAAACGGTTCAAATACTAGCTGGCGTTCAGTTTCAGAGATTCCCTGACCATTGTCTTCTATAAGTAAAATCGTTTTGTTATCTGTGGTTGGTCTAATGCCAATGCATATTTGCCCATCAACAGGAGTGTATTTGATGGCATTACTCAGTATATTTTTCAAAATAGTATATAAATCATTACTGCTGACAGGCAGATAAACATCTTCGCTAATGTCGAAACTTAAATTTTGTTTTTTTTGTTCGGCCAGCGGCAATAATTCGGCAATTAAATCTCGCAGTAAGGGCATTAATGCAGTTTTCTGAGCATTGTTCGCTATCAGATGTTGCTGCTGCTGATGCTGTGCTCTGGCCATAGATAATAACTGGATAAGCAGCTGTTCGGTTCGTGCAATACCTGATTTGATTTGTTCAATCAGTTTGTGTTGTTCCTGAATAGTTAATTCCGGTTCATCAAAACGGGCTATTTGCAGAGTAAGTGCGGTAATTGGTGTACGTAATTCATGTGCTGCATGACTGATAAATTTTTTATCATGCTCCATCGCAGCCTGTAGCTGACTGAACAGGCGGTTAAGTGCGGTAATGAAAGGGCGGATTTCTGTCGGTACGTGCCTGGTATCCAAAGGTGATAAATCATTGGCGTTGCGTGCGGTTAATTCGCTACTCATTTCCTGCGTTGCCCGAAACAGGCGGCGAATCCAGATAGCTGTAAATAGCCATAGAATAGGCATTAAAATAAGAAATGGCCAGACTACACTTAATGCACTGTCTTTAGCTATATGATTTCGGTATGCTGTACGCTGAGCAACAATAATTCGCTCACGTTCACGGGTGAGCAGGTAAACCCGCCAATGACGGGCTACCGTAGTAAAGTTATGAAAACCATCAGGTAATTGCTGAAGGTTCTGCACAGCATTATCATCTCCCATCAGAATATTGAGATAGGGTGAATCTAGTGTCTGTGCCAGCACGCGCGGTTTGGGCAGCGTTCTGGCGCTTTCAGGAAAATTGAGATCTTCCTGTGTATCTCTGCGCAGTATGGAACTGCGCGGATCAAGTAAATGGGCTATCTGCTCCAGCTGAGCATCTTGTAAATCCTGTGTTTCCCGAAAAGCAGTCTGATAGGCAAGAATGTCACCAATAATAGCGATTGAAGTTACTACGATGGTTAAAACCAGTAATAAGCGCCACTGTAGTGATGAGACTATCCGCGTCGGTCTACCAGCCATCCCAGTCCTCGTACATTTTTAATCACATTACTGCCCAGTTTTTTTCTAATTCCGTGAATAACTACTTCTACGGCATTGCTTTCTACTTCTTCATTCCAGCCGTATAGCTTTTCTTCCAGTTCCTGTCGAGACAGTATCGTGCCGGGTTGGAGCAATAAACTGTACATCAAAGCATACTCTCGTGCTGATAGCCGGGTAACCTGTCCGTTGGCACTGACTTCACGAGTAGCAGGATTCAGGGTAATGGTGCCATTGCTTAGTATAGGAGTTGCATGTCCGCTACGGCGGCGTAATAAAGCCCGGATACGCGCCAGTAATTCGGAAGGCGAAAAAGGTTTAATTACATAGTCATCGGCACCGCTGTCCAGACCATTAATGCGTTCTTCCACTGTGTCTCGGGCAGTAATCAGAATAACGGGTAAATCACAGTTTTTTACACGCAAGTGGCGTAAAACACTTAGACCATCCTGTCCGGGTACACCAATATCCAGTAGGGCAATATCATAAATTTCTGGTTGCAATGCATTTTCAGCTGCAATACCGTTAGCAACACAATCAACGGCAAAACCAGCAGCATGCAGCATATCACTTAATGCCTCTGCAATCATTTTGTCGTCTTCAAGAAGTAAAATTCGCATGAGTTAACATTTTTCCGCATAGACTTGTAAACCAGTCTGTATTGTTTCAGACTGTGAGATATCTATGATAACAAAAACCGTTTCAGGATTCCTGAAACGGTTTTATTCAAACGTTAACCAGCGACTGATTAGTTAGTTTCAGTAGTGATAGTAGTTTGTTTAGTTGTAGTAGTACTAGCAGCTGCTTTTCTGGCATGTGCTTTTTTAGTATGTACTTTTTTTGCTGGTGCTTTTTTAACAGCTGGTTTTACAGTTTTAGCACTGGTGTTTTCAGCTGTAGTGGTTGTAGTAGTGGTGGTAGCTGTAGCTGGTTTAGGGGGAGTAGCAAAGGCAGCAGCAGCAGTTAAACCAAAGATAGCACTTACAACAGCAGCAGTGATTTTTTTCATGACAGATCTCCATTAAAAGTAATTAAAGACAATAACCATCTCGGTTCTTGTTGATGCACAGTATGGCTTTAAATACTTAGGCAAAACTTAGCTAAATGTTGTTTATTGTTAATTTAATGTAATTAAATGTTATTATTTAGAGTAAGTATAGATTCGCTTATTAGTTTAAAATTTAAAATAATATGCATTTATAATGGTTTATGTTTGATATATTGAATAAAGACTATTATTTATATGCTATTGAAATCTATTCGTTAATAAAAAATAAATGAGATTTTTATAGAAAATGGAACTTAATCTTGTCTTAATATGTGACTGCTAAAAGTATAAATATAAAGATATTTAAATTACGTGATTATTAGTTCAGAGTTGATTATTATCTATGATACCAGTGTATGTTTTACTTTTGACATACACTGGTAAGAATAAATGTCTCAGACAGTGCGTGCAATTTCCGTAAATGCTTCGGCAGCTAAACCCAGTGTATCTGCAATGATTTCACTGCTATGAGCAGCTGAAACAAAACCCGCTTCATATGCTGATGGTGCAAATGCAACACCGCGTGACAGCATGGCATGGAAAAACTCTTTAAATAATATCTGATTGGTATTTTGCATATCTGCAAAACAGGATGGCAGATTATTAGTAAAGTAAAAACCAAACATTCCGCCTTCACTGCGGCTGCTGAAAGGGATATTGGCTTCACGTGCGATTGCCGTCAGACCATTACTCAACTGTCGGGTATGTTTGCTGAGTGTAGTGTAAAAATCCGGTCGTTGTATGATTTCCAGTGTTTTTAGTCCGGCTGCTACACATACCGGATTACCAGAAAGGGTACCTGCCTGATAAACAGCACCTAAAGGCGATATACAGGCCATAATGTCTGCACGGCCACCGAAAGCTGCTACTGGCATGCCTCCGCCAATTACTTTGCCAATTGTCGTTAAATCAGGCTTAATACCATGGATAGATTGTGCCCCGCCCAGAGCAACGCGAAAACCGGTCATTACTTCATCGTAAATAAGAACACTTCCGTACCGTTCTGTAAGTTCACGCAATGCCTGAACAAACTCTGTTGTGGCGGGTATCATGTTCATATTACCGGCAATTGGTTCGACAATAACACAGGCAATACTGTCGCCCTTGCTGGCAAAAGTTTGTTGCAAAGCCTCAACGTCGTTATAAGGTAATACCAGTGTATGGCGGCTGAAATCTTCAGGTACGCCGGCAGAGCTGGGATTACCAAAGGTTAGCAGACCAGATCCGGCTTTAACCAGCAGACTATCTGAATGACCATGATAACAGCCTTCAAATTTAATGATATTGTCCCTGCCGGTAAAACCTCTGGCCAGACGGATTGCACTCATGGTTGCTTCTGTACCTGAACTGACCAGTCGAATCTGTTCCATGCTGGGCATGATATGGCGTATTTCTTCAGCAATGCGGATTTCATTTTCTGTCGGTGCACCAAAAGATAAGCCATTTTCGGCCGCCTGACAGACTGCCTGAACAACTTCAGGATGTGCATGACCGACAATGGCTGGTCCCCATGAACCGACATAATCTATATAACTGGTTTGATTTTCATCCCATACATAAGCTCCCTGAGCTTTGTTAATAAAGCGGGGTATGCCGCCGACACTGCCAAAAGCCCGTACAGGAGAATTTACTCCGCCGGGAATAATGGTTTTTGCCTCTTCAAAGAGCTGCTGGTTTCTATCCATGATTATGACCTCTGCTTTATTGGAATATCAGATAACTTGCATTCAGGGATTAATCATACTATCGATTACCCTTAAGGTTAATTGTCTTTAGCTTTTCGAACGGGAATCCGGAAGATAAAATAAAATATCAGGGTAGCAGTAAGTATTTTTAATGGTGAAATAATTGATTTATTAAATATTAATATGTAATTTTTTACTATTGATAATTGATTAAGTAAAACTTATCTATTTTCTGAGAAATAAAAATAATCTATAGCTGATTGTAAAATCGTAAGTCTCACATACATAAAGACGGAGCTAAGATTTCAGATTTAAAATCTTATAGCTATATGAAATTTATGTTTTTTAGCTAAAATAATGGACTGAGTTCTCAGATTCTGGGGCAACTGGAGGAAAATTATTAAACTAGTGTACGTAGCATACGAATAAAACGCGGAAATTTTGATAAATGCTGCACCCACTGATAAACCATTAAAGTATAGCTTTCCTGCGCAATAAAGCGTAATTTCGACTGAGTTGCGGTGTAGCGGGTAGTCGGAGTAGGCGAAAGCTGTACATTTAAACCCAGATCACGTGCCATAAAGCAAGCACGTGCCAGATGATATGGATCGCTGACAATAATAAAGCTGTTTAGATCATTATCATCAGCTATGGCTTTTGCATTAACCAGATTCTGCCAGGTATCGCGCGAATGATTTTCATAAATAATATCATTGGCATCAACACCGTTACGGATAGCATAGCGACGTCCGACGGCTGCTTCCGTCATGAAACCGGCTCTGGGGCTGCCACCAGTAAAGAGAATTTTTTTTACTATGCCGGCACGATACAGATTAATGGCATGATTGATACGTTCACGGAAAACTGGTGAAGGGCGCTTATCCCATGCGGCTGCGCCAAGCACGATAGCGGCATCGGCTTCTGTCGGTACTTGCTGCGGATGGCTGAGCTGGTAGACTGTAGCAACACTAAAAGCATAGTTGGCACCAACAAATAGGCTGCATCCGGCAATTACAGTGCGCAGACAATACCAAAAACCTAAACGTGTGCCGGAGCTCATTTATTGTTCTAGTAAAGCTTCAATATTCGTTAACGGGCGACCTATAGCGGCATGTTCGCCGTATACAGCTATCGGTCGTTCAATCAAAATCGGATGTGCAGCCATTGCGGCAATCAGAGTATCTTCATCTGCTTCAAGCAGATTCAGTTGTGTGAACAGATCATCTTTACTGCGCATCATTTCCCGTGCTGAATTGATGGCCAGTTTTTGTTTCAGTGAACGAATTTGTGCTTCGGATAAAGGCTCGGTCAGGTAGGGAATGACTTTGGTATTAATATTGCGTACTCGGAGTAAAGACAGGGCAGCGCGCGACTTAGAGCAATTTGGATTATGGTACAGTATGACGGTGTGTGTCATGATTATCCCTGAACTTCTATAAATAAAAAATCTAAATTGGAAGTGTGGACGAAACTTCAAATTTTGACAAGTATTATTAATTATTCTAAAGCTAAAGCTGAATTAATGTGTCGGATGTAAATAAATTATCTGCTTTTAAATATGCATTTCAATTAATTTATACAAAATAAAAATAAATAACCCCCTTACCTGCTAATGTTTTTGCGGCAAAATTGTATATGAATTATTCTATAATAATTGCTATTAAAGGTAATATTAAGGTAATGATATGTTTCCGTCTGCCCAAGTCTTAAAAAAAATATTTTTAATTAGCGTACTGTTTCTGAGCTGTATTTGTGTGCATGCTGCAGAATTACAAAACTGGCCTCAGCGTACACCGGCTACTTTACCAACTAATTCCCAAATAATGGTGGTTAATGTCTGGGCAACATGGTGTAAACCTTGTCGTAGTGAAATAGCTATGCTTTCGCGCTGGTATCAGCAACAACGAAATTCAGGAAAGAAAACCATTGCTGTCGTTGGAGTATCTTTAGATAATGATGCAAATTTACAACGCTTTACTCAGCAGGTGTCAGTACCGTATCCGTTATACCGTTATACAGGTTCGGATAGCCGCGCATGGATGCAACGTTTAGGCAATAATATTGGCGGAGTACCTTTTACTCAGGTTCAGGCACCTAAATGCGGTTTTCAGCGGGCATTGATAGGTACACTGAGTGAAATAAAGCTGAATCAAGTGATTGCTGAAGCCAGACTGCAGTGTAAACAGCACAACGTTCGTTTATAGATTTTCCTGTAGGTCAAGATTAAAGTGTGTGCCACGGTTTATTTGCTGATTCAGTCCGTCCTGTAGCATTAATAGCGCAGTTACCAGTGACAGCTTATGTTGCTGATTAATGGTTTGCCGATACCAGTATTGTAATATTTTATGCAGCGTGAGCATTTCATCAGTTTGCCGGCAAATTCCAAAATAACGGCTCATGGAGTGTTGCAGTGCTTGCATACTGAAAGAAGGGATATTCTGAGTCGGATGAGGTTGTTCCGGAAAAATAATTTCCTGCCAGGTCAATTCTGATGAATTCACCTGTTGATTGATTGGCCATGTTTGCGGATGTTCTTTAGAAGCAACTATCGATGCCGCGGCATTGCGTCCGGTTACGACACATTCAAGTAAAGAATTACTCGCCAGACGATTGGCTCCATGCAGCCCGGTACAGGCAGTTTCACCTATAGCATACAACTGAGCCATATCGGTACGCCCATCGGTGTCTGTAACAATGCCGCCACAGGCATAGTGTGCTGCTGGTGCTACCGGAATTAATTCACGAGTGATATCCAGACCCTGTTGCAGACAATGCTGGTGAATTTGCGGGAAATGTGCGCGGATAAAGCTTTCAGGTAAATGAGTGATATCCAGATACACACAGTGATGGCCGGTTTTGGCTATTTCACTGGCAATGGCGCGTGCAACAATATCACGCGGAGCCAGCTCGGCACGGTTATCGTATTCAGGCATAAAGCGCCGGCCTTGCTGATTACGTAAAATACCTCCTTCACCGCGTACAGCCTCAGAAATCAGAAAACACGGATTTTCAGGTAAGGCAAGTGCTGTGGGATGAAACTGTACAAAAGCCAGATTCTGCGTTCTGCAACCAGCCAGAGCCGCTAAAGCAACTCCTTGTCCATTTGCTGTTACCGGATTAGTGGTCAGAGTGAATAATTGTCCCAATCCTCCGGTTGCCAGTACTGTATGTTTAGCCTGAATAGTTACGGCCTCATCAGTTTGTGCCATCTGTACGACTGCTCCGGTACAAACTGAATTTTCATGCACTAAATCGATAACACAGCTATGCGGCAAAATAAGAATATTTGGTCGTGCTGATAGTTGTTGCTGGAGTGTATGAGTAATACTGTGACCAGTATGATCAGCCGCATGTACGATACGCCGCCGACCATGTCCGCCTTCACATGTCAGATGCAGGCGACCATTTTCATGGGTAAATTCCACGCCATGGGCGCATAACCATTCAATAGCACTACTGCCTTCAGCCAGAATCTCGGCAGTCTGTTTTTCATTACAGCAGCCGGCACCAGCTATAAGCGTATCCTTAATATGTTCGGCTACACTGTCTGCCTGATCAATAACGGCTGCTACTCCGCCTTGTGCCAGATTACTGGCACAGGTTGATAAATCTTCTTTTGCCAGCAAAGTAATGTGAAAATTTTCCGGTAAAGATAAGGCTACCGTCAGCCCAGCCAAACCGGCACCAATAATCAAAACATCGGTAGTATTAACAGAGCAGGGTGTGATATTGGTCATGTTGGCTAATCCAGTGAGCAAAAATATCGGGAGAATAGTTTTCTGTATGGTGAGGATTGGTCTTATCAGTATGAAATTCCCGCCATGCAGTTGAAAAATCAAGCATACGCTGTATGGAAATACCAGCCTGTTTACCTAAAGCAGAAGGTAAATCAATTTTATGCTGTTCTGGTTTGCTTAAAGCATCTATACAGGCTTGTAATCCGTTCATAGCCATCCAGGGGCAGAAAGCACAAGACTTGCAGGTGGCACCATTGCCTGCAGTAGGCGCAGCCAGAAAGGTTTTTTCCGGAGCATGTTTATGCATTTCATGTAATATGCCCTGATCTGTCGCTACAATAAATGTATCTGCCGAATCGTGAATTGCTGCCTGCAGCAGACGGCTGGTAGAACCTACTACATCAGCTAAAGCAACTACAGCAGCCGGTGATTCAGGATGAACCAATATTTTGGCATGCGGATAGCGTGCTTTCATTAAAGCCAGTTCCTGACCTTTAAATTCATTATGTACCAGACAGGAACCCTGCCAGAGCACCATATCTGCACCAGTCTGATTCTGAATATATTCTCCAAGATGTCTGTCCGGACCCCAGATAATTTTTTTTCCCTGGGCATGTAAAAAAGAAACAATTTCCAGAGCAATTGACGAAGTAACAACCCAGTCAGCCCTGGCCTTAACTTCGGCACTGGTATTGGCGTAAACCACAACTGTCCGATCCGGATACTGGTTGCAGAAAGCAGTAAATTCTTCTGCCGGACAGCCCAGATCAAGAGAGCAGGTCGCTTCAGTATCGGGCATAAGAATAGTTTTTTCCGGACTGAGTATTCGTGCAGTTTCGCCCATAAATTTCACTCCGGCTACCAATAATGTCTTTGCCGGATGCTGTGCTCCGAAACGTGCCATTTCCAGTGAATCACCAACCATGCCGCCAGTAGCCAGAGCCAGATCCTGCAATTCAGGTTCAACATAGTAATGTGCCAGCATCACAGCCTGCTGTTGCAGTAATAGAGCTTTTACCTGTTCAATATAATTTTGCTTTTGTTGCCGGTCCAGTTGCTGTGGAATTTTAGCCCAGGCACATTGCAGCACAGCAGATTCATCTTTAGTAGTTTGTGCAGCATTCTCAGTAGCTGCAACTGATGACAATTGTGGTTTTTCGTAATCGAATGCACGCCATTGATTGGTACTTTGCATAATCGCTCCTGAAAGGAATAATTAATTATGCTCATAATGAGTATATAAGGCAATACGAAAAAGCCAAGAACTCGAATAAACTCGACTGAATGTGATAATCTGTTGCGTTCAGTTAGATACAACGGTGCTTTTGCGGTAATGTACTCAATCAGTGAATTTTGTTTTTTTGCGACAAATTCTTTACAATTAGCCAGCTTTAATAAAGGAGTTTATCCGCATGCACTCTTCAGCTGAATATTCATCTTCAAGTTATAGCGACAGTGCAGCTGAACTCGTGGCGGTATTGTTTGCTGTTACCGATTTCAGTGCGCGGGTACTTACCATAAACGATGGAAAACTATTGCCATATGGTCCGCTGAAACCTGTACATCATTCTTTACAGGCTGGTGCCAGAACCTGGGTACATCAGCAGACAGGTCAGCCATTAGGCTATATGGAACAGTTATATACATTTGTTGATGTCAAACGCAGTCATCATTGCGGCCATGCTGTTATTAATATCAGCTATCTCGGACTGGTAAAAGAAGCTGCTGAGAGTGGTTTAAAGCTGGAAGCCAAATGGCATGACTGGTATGAATTTTTTCCTTGGGAAGACAGCAGACT
This sequence comes from Snodgrassella sp. W6238H11, assembly GCF_016100525.1. NCBI lineage: Bacteria > Pseudomonadati > Pseudomonadota > Betaproteobacteria > Neisseriales > Neisseriaceae > Snodgrassella > Snodgrassella sp. W6238H11. Next base: position 462,560 of record NZ_JACFSH010000001.1, read on the forward strand.
GCCTCAGCATAAGCAGATACTTGATCAATTAATTTTGCTGATGCAGAACTGGGTAGATGCTGCTCCGAATCAGGAAATCCGCAATCAGCGTCAGCAGCGCCTGAATTTATGCTGGGGAATAAACGGGCAGCAATGGCTGGCAGAAAATGCTCTGTTGCGTTATGAATTGATGTATGAAGTTGGCATGATTATTGAATCTCCCTATTTCGACGGTTGCCTGCCGGCCATGCTGACCGGTCGCTCCATGCAGTTTAATCATCGCCGTATTCTTGCTACTGCTGTATCTCGTTTACGAGCTAAATTGCAGTATCGTCCGGTGATTTTTGATTTAATGCCGCCTCAATTTACTCTATATCAGTTGCAGAGAAGCATAGAGGCGCTGAATGGCGTAGATTTGCATAAACAGAATTTTCGCAGATTAATCAACAATCAGCAGCTGGTTGTGCCAACCGGAACCACAGTAGTGGCTGAGCGCGGACGTCCGGCACAGCTGTACCGTTTTAATGAAAATGTTTTACAGGAAAGTCTGCTCTCCGGTTACAGATTACCATTAATTAATAACCATATTCAGTAATTAGGCTAGCCTAATTGTCATCAATTCCGTTGATAAAATAGAAATTTTCTGATTAAAAATTTTTGATTCTTGGTTTTAAACAAATAAATCTGATTAATTTGCTGAATTTAAAAACTACCGCTTTTCAAAATTATCTGCTTATTATTTGTTAACGTGTTTTCAGACTTTGACTACTAATATATACTCTAAAAGAGTATATATCCGGGCTTAACAATATGATTAGCGATTTACCAGAAATAATTACCCGACCACTGGTACAGGCTGCACTGTCAGAAGATTTGGGCAGACGCGGAGATGTTACCTCACAGGCAGTGATACCGGCAGACAGGATGGCCGCATTCAGTATTGTAACCAGAGTGCCCGGTGTGGTATGCGGTTTAGAGCTGGCCCGGCAGAGCTTCGCTCTGATGAATGAAAATCTGGAATTTACTGCATACAAAAATGATGGTGATGTTATTGCTGCCGGTACAGTGCTGGCCCGGGTTGCCGGTAATGCGCGTGCTATTCTCGCTGCCGAACGCACAGCGTTAAACTTTCTGACGCATCTTAGCGGAATAGCCACTACAACTCATGAAATTCAGAAATCAATAGCCCATACCGGAGCTCAGCTGACGTGTACACGTAAAACCATACCTAATTTGCGTATAGTCCAGAAATATGCAGTAAGAATGGGCGGGGGACGTAATCATCGCATGGGTCTGGATGATGCCATACTGATTAAGGACAATCACATTGCGCTTAGCGGGGGAGATATTATTACTGCTGTTAAGCAAGCTAAATCTTATGCCGGCCATTTGATTGCAGTGGAAGTAGAAGTTGACACATTGGAGCAATTGCGTCAGGTTCTGGATGAAGGCATCAGTTTGGTATTGCTGGATAATATGTCAATAGAAGAAATGCGAACAGCTGTGAGCTGGTGTAAGGGACATTGTCAGACTGAGGCTTCAGGTAATTTGCGACCTGATACTGTGGTAGCTGCTGCAGAAACAGGCGTAGATTTTCTGGCGATGGGTTATCTGACCCACAGCGCACGTTATCTGGATATTGGTCTGGATTATGCAGATAATCAGAATATTCTGAAAAAGTGAAAATAATCAAAATTTTGTTTTAGGACAAATATTATATCATCATTAATTAGTACAATAATATGTCTTCTATAAGAATAAATATTATTTAATAATGAAAAAACTAATTATTTGGTATAGCTGTTTTTGTTTGTTGCTGCCATTAACTGCGTATGCGGTGGTAGTCAATGATGTTACCGGTATGACGCCAGTACAGATGGTCGCTGTGATACAGCCGGAATCAACCGAAGAGGTTGCAGAGCTGGTTAAGCACACAACTGGTCCCATTAGTATAGCTGGTGGTAAATACAGTATGGGCGGGCAAACTGCAGTTCAGAATGGCGTGCAAATAGATACTCAAAAACTCAATCATGTAATTGCTTTTAATCCTGAACAAAAACTTTTAACTATAGAAGCAGGTGCAAACTGGCGTCAGGTACAGGAGCTGATTGATCCATATGGATTATCTGTGAAAATCATGCAAAGTCTGGCTGACTTTAGTATTGGTGGTTCTTTAAGTGTTAATGTACATGGTCGATATATGGGGGCAGGTCCTATTATCCTGTCTGTTGAGCAAATTAAAATAGTACTGGCAGATGGTTCAATAGTTTTAGCCAGCCCGCAAGAAAATTCGGATATTTTTTATGGTGCTATTGGTGGCTATGGTGCATTGGGTGTTATCACAGAAGTGACATTACGCCTTACTGAAAATGTAAAAGTAAAACGAATTAATGATGTGATGCCGATTAGTCAGTATTCCTCTTATTTCTCTGAGCAGATTCGTGCTGACAGAACGGCCATATTTCATAATGCCATTATTTATCCTCCTGATTTCAAAAAGGTTAGGGCTGTGACTTTTAAGCAGACTGATGAACCATTAACTATTTCTGCCCGTTTAAGACCACTTTCTGCACCTACACGCAAACGCCAAAGACAATTGAAAATTGTTGCTGCATCGGATTTTGGTAAAGAATTGCGCAAATTATATGATGATGCCTATTTTGTAAAACAGCCAGTAATGATGCGTAATTATGAAGCCAGCTTAGCAGTAGCACTTTTAGAGCCTATTTCCATGCAAGATAAAAGTTTTGCTTTGGAAGAATATTTCATACCGGTAGAAAAGTTTGATGATTTTTATCCGCAGATGATAGACATCCTGAAAAAGCATCAGGCAAATATTATCAATATCTCTATTCGTCATGCTATTCCTGATAGTGGTTCTTTGCTGGCATGGGCTCAAACTGAGGTATTTGCTTTTGTGATTTATTATCAGCAAGGAACTGATGAACAGAGTAAAAAGCAGGTAGGAATATGGACACGGGAATTAATAGATGCGGCATTGGCAAACAGAGGTACTTATTATTTACCTTATCAATTGCATGCAACTGATGAGCAATTTCAGCGCGCATACCCACGGGCAACAGAATTTTTTAAGCTTAAAGAGCGCTTAGATCCGGAGAATAAATTCAGTAATCTATTTCTGGAGCGATACCGTCCGGCAACTGCTCACTAGACATAGAGTTTGAACTTAGCTTTGAGCGAATTGAATATTTCCAGAGAATAAAGATGAAAAACTGGTGTGGTATAGTATTGCCACACCAGTAATCAGAAAAAAATCAGTTGATTATCCGTAGCGACGCTGAAATTCCTGCATGAACTCTACTAAAGTTTCAACTCCCTGTAAGGGCATGGCATTATAAATACTCGCCCGCATTCCACCCATTGATTTATAGCCTTGTAATCCGCTTAAACCATGAGCACCGGCTTGCATTACAAATATTTTATCCAGCTCTTTTGTGGGTGTATGGAAAATAACATTCATCTGTGAGCGTGCATGCTGTTTCACATTATTGATATAAAATCCATTGCTGTTATCAATGGCAGAATACAAAGTTTCAGCTTTAAGGGTATTAATGGCCTCCATATGTTCCACGCCACCGTGAGTTTGCAGCCAGCGAAATACCAGACCAGAAATATAAATCGGATAAGTTGCCGGAGTGTTGTACATTCCCTGCCGGCTGATATGACTTTGATAATTCCACACATCAGGTATTCGTTCAGAACAACGATCAAGCAGATCTTCCCGAATAATCACAATAGTAGCACCTGATGGTCCGATATTTTTTTGTGCACCGGCATAAATAACGCCAAAATCTGCTACATTTACCGGTCGTGATAAAATTTCGCTCGACATATCGCAAATAACAGGGGGCAAACCATCTGGTTTGGGAATATTGCGATATTGCAGGCCATGTACTGTTTCATTAATGCAGTAATGAACAAAAGCAGAATTTGGATCCACATCCCAGCTTTCAACCGGCGGTACATCTGTGTAGTTATATAAATCACCACCATGTGCTGCCAGATGTATTTCTGCATCGGAAAGTTTACCCATCTGGCTGTGTGCGATACGGCTCCAGTTACCGGAGACTACTGAATCAACCCGCTTAAAACCATTGGCCAGATTCATTACGACCATATTGAACTGGGCACTGGCACCGCCCTGCATGAACAAAACTTTATAGTTGTCCGGAATATGCATGAGCTGGCGCAGATCCTGCTCGGCATGGTGCAGAATACTGATAAAAGCATCTGATCGATGGCTCATGGTCATGACTGAGCAACCAGTACCGTTATAATCCAGCATTTCAGCCTGTGCTGTTTCTAATACGGCCTCTGGCAGTATTGCAGGACCGGCAGAAAAATTATATGTGTTCAGTGTTGTCATGAATAAATTTAAACCTGTTACAGAAATGTACTGTTGTTGATTAATTTCAGTGCGTTTGATGGTTGTGTATACACCGGCAGTCTGTTTACAGATTAATGTTGCAATCTGTCAGTGAACTGGTGAAATTCTAGTTGCTTGATAATGGGAAAGCAAATACAAAACCGTTTTGCATGTAAAGTAGCAAAAGTATGGTTATTTCTGCCTGTTAGTATAATGGATTTAGTTTAAACCACTTTTTTTTTACGTTTGAACAGGTAATTTTTCTATAAATAATCGGATTTATTCTGAGATAAGCCATCAGTCTTAACTTTATATTCAGCCCTCACTGCTTTTATCCAGTGGGATAATATTGGTTGCCCCCAGTTTTTGTAGTTCCTGTAATACATATTCCCAGGCTTCTGGTAAAAAACCAGAATTTTCACTATGTGTTTTCAGACCGAATTCCAGACGGTAATAATGTATTTGTTCTTCTGCCGGTAAATCATCACGAATGGTGGGTAAACTAAAAGTTTTAATCCCAGGCCAGTTTTGTTCAATTGCTTCCATCAATGGCGTAATTTTGGACTCAGGTACACCATCAACCAGAGCTGCTTTAGTCACCAGTTTTTGCCGGAAAAAATTTTGCTGGTAATATTGACTCAGTACCCACTGAGCCATAGGGTGTGCCATTTGGGGAAAGCCCGGGAAAAAATAATGCTCATTGATTGAAAAACCAGCAATGTTATTGAAAGGATTAGGAATCAGTGCTGAACCCTGTGGAAACTCAGCCATTTTTGCCCGTTGTAAATGTGCAGGGCTGTCAAGTGAATCTCCCTGTTTCAGTGAAATGGTTTCAATTGCTTTCAGTGCTTCCGGATGAGGTGTTAACGGCAGGTTTAGTGCCTTTGCACAGGCCTGACGAGTATGGTCGTCTGGTGTGGCACCTATGCCGCCGGTAACAAAAACAGGTATTTTTTCTTTAAATGATTCAATAAGCTGTCTGGTAATAACTGCCTGATCATCTGGTAAATATTGCGCCCAGGCCATATATAAACCGTGTTGTTGTAATAATTGTTTGAAAAAAACAAAATGGCTGTCCTGACGCGAACCATTCAGAATTTCATCACCAATTATAATGATACCGAATTGCATACGAATACTCCTGTATTTGCGGCAGTTGTTGCATGATAGCTATAACCTGTCTGCCGAATAAAACATGAATGTTGTTTTATGTGCTGAATTATTTTAATGTGCAAGTGTAGTGTTATTTTAGCAAGGATGTACTTATGAATATCAAAAAATTAGCAGTTTCCGCTCTGATTGCCGGCAGTCTTGCGGCCTGTGCACATACATCTGACCGTAAGGTAAGTATGCGTGCCGTCACTGTTCCGCAGTTAAGTGCCTATGACTGGCAGCTGGCTGAAGCTACTGACCGGCATGGTCGGCCGTTACCCGGTTTTACATCCGGTTCATCTATGACAATGAATTTTTCCGGTCAGCGGCTGAATGTTTCCGGTGGCTGCAATAATATCAGTTCTAACTATCAGTTAAATGATCAGGATATGCAAATTCAGGCTCCGGTAAGCACTATGAAAGCCTGTGCGCCTGATATTATGGCGCAGGATTCTGCAGTTGTGGCTTTTATGGATGGTCAGAAATTACATGCAGGGCTGCTTAATGCTGAGAATGACCAGAATGCGCAGCCACAATTATGGATTGAAAACCGGCGCGGCGAACATTTGCTCTGGCGCGGTGTCCCTGCTGCCGTTGCTCAGTATGGTCAGCCTACTGTGGTATTTTGGGAAATAAGTCCGCAAACCCAAACCTGCCAAACTGCACAGGGTGAAGCTCAGTGTTTGAAAGTCAGAGAAATTAGCTACAATGATCAGGGCGCTAAGGTTAAAACTGGTGTATGGCGTAATTTTGCCGGAAAGATTGATGGCTGGCAGTTTAATCCGCAGGAAAATCAGGTATTACGTCTGAATGTATATGAGGTTAAACAGGCTGATGTAACGGGTACTGCTGCAGATAACCAATATGTTTATAAGCTGGATCAGATAATCGAACGCTCAGTAGTGAAGTCTCCGAAGCATAAACATAAATAAAGTTTTCTATAATAGATAAATAAAAAGGCAATGAAAAAAATCATTGCCTTTTTATTTAACGGATATTTTGTATTCAATACATCCTAAAAAGTTGAGAATTTACTGTTGCAAATAAACATCCGGCTGACTGTTGGCATTATTCAGTATTAATGTTTTTCTGCCATTATGCTGAGTAATTTTACCTTTACGGGTAACTGATTTGCTTTTTCCATCTTTGCTAATCTGATTCTGATAAGTAAAATTCTGATTCGGATCAATGCGGAAAGATGTCGTTTCACTATATTGATGGCACTCTGGCTGTTTGCAGTTTTTAAAAAGCTTAACCTGATTATCATCCTGAATAACTGATGCGGATAATCTGTCGATTTCTTTTTCAATTTGCTGTTGCTGATGATACATTTGAGCTAAGATTTTATCTGCATCATCAAATTCATTATTATCAGCGAAGTTTTTATGGCTGGCTGCCAGAACAGGGTTAAACTGTAAACCGATTGTTACCGTTAACAGAAGTAATTTCAGTATATTCATATACTCACCCTTGATTAAATTTATAAAAATTTAATATTAATATCTTTTTATATCTCATTAATTTTGAAAATAAGTGAGAAATATATAATCGATTTCACAGAAATTTTAAAAGGGTTCGCAAATATATTTATCATCTTTACTTTCACTTGTATCATCTTTATCTTTACTTGTATCTTTTTTACAAAGTGACCACCCTTCTACAGAATTATAGACAACATTTTTGGTTTCTCCTGAATTTGCCGCAGTTGGTGTGGCTGTCAAAGTATAACTACTTTCTTTATAATCTCCCGTAATAGTAAAGAATTTTTCGCTTCTTTTTTTGGTCAGCTGAGCATCAGTATAGGTATTGAATGTTTTATTCAAGGAGTAATAACGTTCTAATAAGCTAATATTTTCTGACATGTCGGCTCTGACATTTTCTTCTCGTGCCTTAATCACATAATTCTGATATGTGGGATAGGCAATTGCAGCGAGTATGCCAATAATAGCCAAAGTAATCAATAAATCAATAATAGTAAAACCATAAGTGTGGCGTCGCATCACGTTCTCTTTCTTTTATCAATGCTTATGATCAATTGTTTTCAACAATAGTTTGGTCAGGCTGTACCAGTACATATGGTCTGACAACTACTGCCCACATCGGCTGGTTACAATCAAAATATTGTTGTGCCATTATATCGTTTACTTTACCAATTTTACCTTCTTGAATCAAAAGTGCAATGGCAGCAGAGTTATCAGTAGCTATCATGTGGGCTATATTGACCAAATCCAGTTCTGGTGCAACATATATGCAAACACCCCGGGCAAAGTGAGTTTGCAGTTCATGCCAGTTGATACGGGCAGTTTCCAGATTGAGTTTCTGTTCTAATGGCAGAGGATGGTTTGAAGTAAGATTATTCGAATGCATGGGTAGATAAACATTATTTGTAAAAGCATTCCGTTTTAAATTCATATACGGAATGCCTGCTGATGATTAATTAATTTAATTATTTTGCCGGTGCGGATGCGGGTTGAGTAGCTTGAATACCCCATGATTCAGGGTACTTATAGCCGGCAAAGCGCTTGAATGCATATTGTTTAAATGCAGCTGAATTATATGCGGCTGTTATGTCTTTTACCCATTGGCTGTCTTTATCAGCAGTGCGGATTGCTGACCAGTTAACATAAGTATAGCCGGGTTCCAGATACAGGGCAGATGTAAATTTTAAGCCAGAACTGGTCGCAAAATTACCATTGATCACTGCAAAATCAACATCATGACGCGAACGAGGTAATTGAGCAGCTTCCAATGGTACCAGTTTGATGTTTTTATTATTACCTGCTATGTCGGCAAGTGAAGCTTTAAGAGGATTAATATCGGTTTTCAGAGTAATCCAGCCTAGTTTGTCCAGCATAACGAGAGCACGTGCCAGATTGGACGGGTCATTGGGTACAGAAACACTGGAGCCTTCTTTTACTGCACTCAGTTCATGCATCCGGCCGGTATATATTCCAAGCGGACCAGTAGGAACCTGAAATGCCGGCATAATATCTAAGTGGCGTGATTGGGCAAAATCATCCAGATAGGGTTTATGCTGGAAAATATTGATGTCAATAGATTTATCTGCTAATGCCAGATTAGGGCGCACATAATCAGTAAATTCGAGTAATTGTACCCGATATCCCTGCTTTTCCAGTTCTGGTTTTACCTGATCTCTGACCATATCGGCAAAATCGCCTACAGTAGTGCCGATAATAATTTCTTTTTTATTTTGTTCAGTGGAAGCTGCAGATTGAGTGTTTTTTTCGCCGCTACAGGACGCCAGAGTGAGGATACACAAACTTAATAAAAGGAATTTCAAATAACTTTTCACTATGATACTTTCTTTTTTATGTTTTAAAAATTGAAACGGATATTGACTATATTGATACTGTTTTCTCTTTACTATTACAGTCAGATATAGGCGTAAACACATATATACTGAGCCAGGCTGCCTAACAAAACAAATAAATGCCAGATACCATGTCCATGACGAATTTTTTCATCATTGACAAACCAGTATATGCCGATGCTGTATGCCAGCCCGCCGGCAGTCAGCCAGAATAACCCTGGTGCAGACATCCGGTGAATCAACGGATAAATAGCAACAATAATCAGCCAGCCCATAATCATATACAGGACTAATGACAGGATACGGGTTTTACTTTTACGTCCGATAGTCACTTCCTGAATAATACCAAATATTGCCAGTCCCCATGATATGCCAAAAATTGACCAGCCCCAGCCGCCGTGTAATGTGGTAAGGGTAAAAGGTGTATAACTGCCTGCAATTAACAGATAAATCGCACAATGATCAAACTTTTGTAATACCGCTTTGGCCCGATGAGAATAAATTGAATGATAAAGTGTAGATATACCATATAAGAATATCAGACTGGCACCATAAATAGCTGAGCTGACAATACGGTAAGCATCTCCGTACATGGTGGATTTAATTAATAAAAATACGGTGCCTGTAATGGCAAGAATAAAACCGATAAAATGAGAGTACGCATTAAAGCGTTCACCGCGATACATATTTTGCTTGCTAAGGTAATTTGTGAGATGACTATCGTTTCACTAGCGCCCTAAAGGTGCAAGTGTTTTTTATTTTTATTATTGTGCCGGTATTTATTCACGTGCAGGTCTATGGCTGTTCAACTGCTTGCAAGCACAGTAAAATAGACAATTTTGCAGACTATCAGAAATTTCTCGTCATGCTGACTTTTCAGGAAATTATTTTTACATTACAAAACTATTGGGCTAAACAGGGCTGCGTGGTGTTACAGCCATTGGATATGGAGGTAGGAGCGGGTACCAGCCATCCGGCAACCTGTTTGCGTGCACTGGGGCCGGAACCATGGTTTGCAGCCTATGTGCAGCCGTCACGCCGTCCTAAGGACGGGCGTTATGGAGAAAATCCAAATCGTCTGCAACATTATTATCAGTTTCAGGTCGCTCTGAAGCCTGCTCCTGATAATATTCAGGAGTTATATCTGGCATCTTTACAGGAACTGGGTATAGATCCCTGTCAGCATGATATCCGTTTTGTTGAAGATGACTGGGAAAATCCGACTCTGGGTGCCTGGGGACTTGGCTGGGAAGTCTGGCTCAATGGTATGGAAGTGACTCAGTTTACTTATTTCCAGCAGGTAGGTGGTATGGACTGTTCGCCTGTATTGGGTGAAATTACCTATGGTATTGAGCGGCTGGCAATGTATCTGCAGGGTGTTGAAAATGTCTATGATCTGGTTTGGGCTAAAACTCATGACGGCCGGATTGTCACCTATGGTGATGTATATCATCAGAATGAAGTCGAGCAGTCTACTTATAATTTTGAATTCAGTAATGCAGAATGGTTACTGGCACAGTTTAATTATTATGAAACCGAAGCTAAACGTCTGCTGGCTGTAGAGGATATCAGTCTTGCATTACCAGCCTATGAATTAGTACTTAAGGCAGGACATACGTTTAATTTGCTTGATGCACGCGGCGCTATTTCTGTAACCGAGCGGGCTGCTTATATCGGCCGTGTTCGTGCTTTAAGCCGTGCAGTTGCACAAAAATATGTAGAAAGCCGTGAAAAACTTGGTTTTCCGTTACTGAATAAAAATACTACTAATCAGACTGCCTGAAACTGAATGAAAGTAATACTTGCATGAATGCTCCTTTATTAATTGAACTGCGTACTGAAGAGTTGCCGCCAAAGGCACTGAATAATCTGGGTGAAAGTCTCGCCGCTGGAGTTGTTGAGGGTCTGGAAAAGGCACAGCTGATTAGCGGTGTGGCTGATTATCAAGTATTTGCTGCACCCAGACGGCTGGGTGTTCTGGTGCAAAATGTTAAAGCGGTGCAGGCAGACCAGCAAATTGTGAAAAAAGGTCCCAGTGTAACAGCGGGTATGAAAGATGGTGAGCCTACCAAGGCTTTGCAGGGATTTGCCCGCAGTAATCAGGTAGAAATCAGTCAGCTTAGCCAGATTAATGATGGCAAACAAATGGTATTTGCCTATGAATATACTCAGGCCGGTTTACCACTGAATGCCTTGTTAAGCGATATATTGAATCAATCTATCAAAAAACTGCCTATTCCGAAAGTGATGCACTGGGGTAGCAGTACCTTTACTTTTGTCCGGCCTGTACATGGACTGGTGATGATGCATGGTAATGAAACGGTTACTGGCAGTGTCCTGGGATTAAACAGCCAGAACTGGACTTTAGGTCACCGTTTTCTGAGTAAAGACAGAATTATTTTTAACCATGCTTCAGAATATGAAAAGGTATTATTGGAGCAGGGTAAAGTAGTAGCCAGCTTTGCCGAGCGCCAAGCCCGTATTGAGCAGGGTTTAACTGTAGCGGCTGATGCACTTCATGCTCAAGTAGCCTATGCAGAAGGCTTGCTGGATGAGGTTACAGCTTTGGTTGAATGGCCAGTAGTTTTACAGGCGGGTTTTGATGAGCGCTTTTTACAAGTGCCGCAGGAATGTCTGATTTTAACCATGCAGCAAAATCAGAAATATTTTCCGCTGTTAAACAGTGATGGCAAACTAATTAATCGTTTCCTGCTGGTATCTAATCTGCAAACAGAAAATCCTGGACATATTATTCATGGAAATGAGCGTGTATTACGAGCCCGTCTGGCAGATGCCGAATTTTTCTACCGTCAGGATCAGAAAACGACTCTTGAAAGTCGTCTGCCTCGTCTGCAAAATGTGGTTTATCACAATAAGCTGGGTAGTATTGCAGAAAGAGTTCAGCGTATTACTCAGCTGGCAAAAGCTATTGCACCGTTACTTAATGCTGATGTAGATAAGGCTGTACGTGCTGCTGAGCTAGCTAAAGCTGATTTACTGACCGACATGGTAGGGGAGTTCCCTGAGCTACAGGGAACAATGGGTAAATACTATGCTTTGCATGATGGTGAAAATGCTGATGTTGCTGTAGCAATTGAGCAACATTACTGGCCGCGTTTTGCTAATGATGTTTTGCCGGACAGTTTAACTGGTACAGTGGTTGCTCTGGCAGATAAACTGGAAACTTTGCTCGGTATCTGGGGTATCGGACTTATTCCGACAGGCGATAAAGATCCGTATGCATTGCGCCGCAGTGCATTGGGTATTTTACGAATGCTGATGCAGCATAATCTGGCGCTGATGCCATTATTACAGGCAGCATTTGATACATTTGCTTCAGGCAGACTGGCTGAAAATACTGTCAGTGAAGTAGCCGGGTTTATGCAGGCCAGATTGGCAATTCTGTTACAGAATTCCTTTGCACAGGATGTAGTGGCTGCAGTACTGGCCGGTAAGGTAGAAAATCTGGGTGAGCTGGAAGCCAGACTTGCCGCAGTAACCCGCTTTAAACAGCTGGATGAAGCTACTGCACTGATTGCAGCTAATAAACGTGTTCATAATTTACTGAAAAAAGCAGATATTTCTGCTTTATCCGCTGTTAATCCAGATCTTTTGCAGCAGCAGGATGAAAAACAGCTCTATCAGGCAACTGAGCAGGTTGCAGAAAAAATTCAAGCTGTGCTGAAACGGCAGGATTTTGCTCAGGCATTAACTGAGTTGGCCGGAATTAAAGAAAAAGTGGATGCATTCTTTACTAATGTGATGGTAATGGATGAAAATGAAGCTATTAAGAATAACCGTCTGGCTTTATTACTGTGTTTATCGCAGCAGATGAATGCTGTGGCCGATATTGCCTTATTAAGTGAGTAAATAATAGCAGACATTTCTGCTCATTCTTAAATAGTGGATGAAAGCTAAATTATGATATTTGATAATATAGTATTCCATACAGAAGAAGATTATCCGCCTGCGTTGTCACTGGCTAATGCTGCTACACATATGGGTTATTACTGGTCATGGGCTGTACGCCGGGGTTTATATAATCCGCAATGGGATGAAGCGGCAGAAGAAGATATGGCAGCATTGAAAGCTCAGGTTATGAGCGGAGCTGAATTTGTTCTGAATAATATGGCCGGTTGTCTGGAAGACAGTGATTTTAATGATGAAGGACGACGGTTTTCGCTTTATTACTATGAAGATGAAGATGAGGGCTATGGTCGTTTTATGGAAGATTATGTGCAAACATTAAATACGCCGGCCTTGCAAAGTTTTTATCATGTAGAAATTAATGATGAAAATCAGTCTTTACTTGATGGCGTATTTGATAGTGCTTTGATTCAGTGGCGGCAAAGTTTGAAGCCGGTGCAATAAGGTTGATTATGGCATTGAATGGAAAAGGCAAATTAATCATACTGGATCGCGATGGTGTGTTGAATGTTATGCAACCACAGCCCATCAGCGATCCTGATCAGTGGCTTCCCTTACCGGGGAGTATGGATGCTGTTGCCTTTCTGACTCAAAGTGGTTATACCGTTGTTGTGGCGGAAAATATGTCTGGTATCGGGCGTAATCAGGTCAGTATGCAGCAGCTGAATGAAGTACATAGTAAAATGCATACTCATATACAGAAAGCTGGCGGCCGCTTAAGCGGGGTTTGGTTTTGTCCGCATACCGGTAATGCTAAATGTAAATGTCGTAAACCTGAACCGGGTCTGTTATTGGATATTCTGGATCGTCTGCATATGAAAGCAGAAAATACCTGGCTTGTCGGAGATGGTATTCGCGATATGCAGGCAATTGCCGCAATTGGCGGTCATCCTGTACTGGTTTTAACCGGTAAAGGCAAGGAAACATTAAAAATGGAAGAATTGCCGGAAGATACTCAGGTGTACGATGATTTGCTGGATTTTGCCAAATATTGTCGTACTCTGGCTGAACAGGCAGCCGAGGAATAATATAACATGCTGTTGTTGCGTAATTTGATTTACTGGTTTTGTTTGTGTGTATTTTCATTAATCTGGCTGGTGGTAGTAATTGTTTCCATGCTGGTACCAAAAGGGGTTACATGGACAACCACTGTGTGGGGAAAATCTCTTTTCTGGATGCTGGAGCACATTATCGGTTTGAAATACGAAGTTACCGGTCGGGAAAATATTCCGCGCGAACCCGGAATTGTGTGCTGTAAACACCAATCCGGCTGGGAAACGCTGGCCATGCTGGTATTTTTCCCTGATCTCGCCTTTGTGGCTAAACGCGAACTTTTTCGTATACCGGTTTTTGGCTGGGCACTGAAATGGCGCGGCACAATAGGTATTGATCGTAAAAACCCTAAAGCGGCAAATGCCCAGATTATTAGTCAGGGGAAAATATGCAAACAAAAGGGAATGTGGATTTGTATTTTTCCGGAAGGTACACGAATTAAGCCAGGTTTCCGTGGCCATTATAAAAAAGGTGCTGCCCGAATGGCACAGGAACTACATATGAATCTGGTGCCGGTCGCATTAAATAGTGGCGAATTCTGGCCTAAAGATTCCTTTTTTAAATATCCGGGTAAAGTAACAGTCGTGATTGGTGAACCGATTCATTATGAGTCAGCTCATAATCCGGAAGAATTAATCAGAATCTGTGAGCAATGGATAGAATCCGAGCAAGTAAAAATTCAAGGGGTGGGACCGTTTGCACCAGAGCATCCGCAAGTACCAACGCCGTTTGTGCCGCATTAATTGATATTAGTTGAATATTGATACTTTTTTATTTGTGAAATAGTGTTTTGCTGAATCCTGAGCAGATAAATAGATAGCCTATTTAATTTTTTTTAAGGCTGAATCTGAAACGGGATATGAATGATATGGTGTGCTGGTTAATAGAAGTGTCTGCTTGTCTCAGATAGTAATTTATTTACATTTTTAACAGATTAGTTGTCATGTCGGAATTTCTTCACACAACTACAGATGGCGATACCATCAGGCTGAAATTACGGCGTACAGCAAAAAAAAATATTATTGTACGTCCAGCATCAGGTTGTTTACTGGATATTAACGTTCCGCCATTTGTATCAATGAAATCTTTGTCTGAATGGCTGAACGTTAATGAAATCGCTATTAAAAAACTGTGGCAGCAATCAGAAAAAATAGCGGCAGCATTACCTGAATTTATCTGGTTTCGTGGTCAGGCATATCCTTTTACTCAGATATCCGTACTAACAAGAGTGCAGTGGCATAAGCAATATGGCTTTTTAGTACCACTGGTAAATTCACAGTCACCCTATGTACTTTTGAAAGCATGGTTAAAACAAAGTGCCAAAAAGGAATTGTTACTACGCTTGCAATATTGGGCAAATGTAATGCAGTTGCAGCCAATGGCAATGACATTAAGTCAGGCACGAACTTTTTGGGGAGTATGTCGCCGGCGTAGCGGAATCCGTCTGAACTGGAGATTAATTGGCGCACCTGCTGATGTGGTGGATTATGTCTGTATTCATGAGTTGTGTCACTTGCGCCATGCCAACCATGGTAAAGCTTTCTGGGCAATGGTTGCAGAATACTGTGCTGATGCTGATAATGCTCGTAAGTGGCTAAAAAAATATGCTAATGAGTTGTTTGCTCTAGATAAATTCAGCTAAAGTCTCACTCTGGAAAATTTGGTAAATTTCGGCTGTTTTCAATACTGATACAAAATAAAAAGCAGTCATACTATTTTTATCGTATGACTGCTTTTTGTTATTCAGCTTTAAATGCTGATTTTTATTTTTGGCTGTCAGCTAAAAATGCTTACCTGTTATTTTTAAGTTTAGCCGGCATCAACCGCAAGTTGTTTCATAATGTTTTTAATAATCTGGACACGTTGCATAACGTCTTCAATACCAATGCTAACTCTGAGTTTATCTGCTCCAGTCAGACGGTAGTTTTTATCACTTTGCATAATGGCTACAATAGTTGCGGGATTAATGCGATGATGTTTGCCAAAAGTAAAAGTAATGGCTTCACTACTGGCGTCAATTGAGTCTATGCCTAAGCTGGCTGCTTCAATGCGTAAATGATGGCTGGCAATCAATGTAGAGACAGCCGGTTCGGGAAGTCCGAAACGGTCGATCAGTTCTTCGAGTATCTGGTCTATCTCTGCTTCGGTTTCACAGCTTGCCAGGCGTTTGTACAACACCAGTCGGGCATGAATATCCGGGCAATAACTTTCCGGCAGCAGAGCAGGGCTATGCAATTTAATGTCACTGGTAATACCCAGCGGGGCATCCAGATCCGGCTCTCTGCCTTTTTTCAAATTGCGCACGGCCTGCTTGAGCATTTCGGTATATAAAGTAAATCCGACCTGAATCATTTCACCAGACTGTCCTTCACCCAAAATTTCGCCGGCACCACGGATTTCTAAATCCTGCATAGCTAATGTAAATCCGGCTCCCAGATCATCAGCCATTTCTATGGCTTCCAGACGTTTCTGTGCATCTTTGGTCATTGCATCCGGTATCAGTAGATAGGCATATGCCTGATGATGAGAGCGGCCTACACGGCCACGCAGCTGATGCAACTGGGCCAGACCAAATTTATCAGCTCGCTCAATAATAATCGTATTGGCATTGGGAATATCAATTCCGGTTTCAATAATAGTTGAACACAGTAACACGTTATAACGCTGCTGAAGAAAATCCCGCATAATCTGCTCCAGTTCGCGTTCACGCAGTTGTCCATGAGCGATACCGATACGGGCTTCAGGTAATAAAGTAGTTAATTTTTCATAAGTGTTAGCAATGGTATCAACTTCATTGTGCAGAAAAAACACCTGTCCACCACGTTTCAGTTCGCGTAATACGGCTTCTCGTATTAAACCATCGCTGTAAGGACGAACAAAAGTTTTTACAGCCAGCCGGCGGCTTGGAGCTGTGGTAATCAATGAAAAATCACGCAGGCCTTCCAGTGCCATACTTAATGTACGTGGAATTGGTGTTGCGGTCAGTGTAAGCACATCTACATTAGCACGCAGGCGTTTAAGCTGTTCTTTCTGACGTACGCCAAAGCGATGTTCTTCATCTATAATAACTAGTCCCAGATTTTTAAAATGGACATCCGGCTGAACCAGTTTATGGGTACCAATCACAATATCTACTGTGCCGTCAGCCAGTCCGGCAAGTGTGGCCTGTGTTTGTTTACTGGTATTAAAGCGGGAAAGCTGGGCAACTTTAATCGGGAGGTCTGCAAAGCGATCAGCAAAATTTTGTGCATGCTGCTCGACAAGCAGTGTAGTTGGTGCAAGTACTACCACCTGTTTACCAGCCATTGCTGCTACAAAAGCGGCGCGTAGCGCAACCTCAGTTTTACCAAAGCCGACATCTCCGCAAATCAGTCTGTCCATGGGCTTTTCAGCACATAAATCTTTTATGGTCGCAGCGATTGCCGCAGCCTGATCTTCGGTTTCTTCATAGCCAAAGCCATTGGCAAAAGCCTGATAATCCATTTCATTCAGACTAAAGCGGTGGCCTTGCTGAGCTTCACGCTGAGCATATAGATTTAATAATTCGGCAGCAGTATCTCTGGCTTTTTCCGCGGCTTTATGTCGTGCTTTATCCCATGCTCCATGACCCAGTTTATGCAAACTAATGTTATCATGAGCACTGCCTGCATAGCGGGAAATAAGCTGGAGCTGACTAACAGGTACATATAACTGAGAACCTTCAGCATACTCCAGTAGCATCATTTCACAGGCACCTTCACCTAAATCCAGGGTTACCAGACCCTGATAGCGTCCGATACCATGTTGTTCATGTACCACGGGATCACCAATTTTGATTTCAGCCAAATCGCGCAGCATGCCGTCAGAAACAGCACTATGTTTGCGTCTTGTACGCCGGCCGCGAATTACATACTGGTATAAATCAGCCTCAGTAATAATGGCCAGTTGCTGATCTGTCAGCAGGCAACCGTAACTTAACGGCGCAATAGTCAGGCAGAAGCTGGAATTACTGTTCAGAAAGTCCTGCCAGCTATTGACAATATCTGGCTGTAAACTGTACTGGCGCATAAAATTGAGCATGGTTTCCCGGCGTCCGAGACTTTCTGCGCAAATCAGTACCCTTCCTGACCATTGCTGGAGAAAATTTTTCAGTGTGTGCAGCGGATCATCAGCCTGTCTGTCTACTGCGACACTTGGCAGCGTATAAGTAGTGTCTTCACTGATTTGCGGAACAAGACGCGCATAAGATTTAATACGTGCTCCGAACTGGTCTTCACTAAGATAAAGATAATCTGGTGCCAGAGGTGGATAGGCCGGATCGCCCTGTGCCAGAATGTAGCGTTGTTTGACATCCTGCCAGATGCGGGCAGATTCTTGATGAATATCACCCAGACAAACCAGAATGGCTTCATCATCAGTGTAATCAAAGATACTGACGCATTCTTCTTCAAAAAATAAAGGCAGGTAATACTCAACACCCGCTCCGAAATGTCCTTCAGATACTGCATTATAAACAGTTGCTTTTCGGGCGTCGCTATTGATTTCTTCCCGAAAGCGGCTGCGGAATATTTTCTGTGCATCACTGTCGGTTGGAAATTCATGTGCCGGTAACAGACGAATTTCATTTACTGTGGTTAATGTGCGCTGGCTGTCTGCATCAAATGTTTTGATGGTATCAATTTCATTGTCAAATAAGTCCAGACGAAACGGGGTGTCACTGCCCATTGGAAAAATATCGAGAATACCGCCACGCATGGCGAATTCTCCGGTCGCTACCACATGAGAAACATGGTTGTAGCCGGCTTCAACCAGGCTATGTTTCAATGCTTCAATATTCAGTTCCTGCCCGGTTTTCAGCCAGAAAGTATGTCCCAGCAAAAATGAAGGAGGGGCAATTTTTTGCATGGCTGTTGCCAGCGGTAACAATAAAACGTCAACCAGTCCATTTTTTAGTTGCCACAGTGTACTTAGTCGCTCTGATACCAGTTCCTGATGAGGAGAAAAATGTTCGTAGGGCAGAGTTTCCCAGTCGGGGAAAAACATGATACGTGCAGCAGGATCAAAAAATTGCCATGCTGCCTGAATACGGATTGCCTGTTCGGCATCTGCAGTTAAAATAATTTTCAGTTTTTTTTCAGGTAAATGCTGGCTAAGTAATAATGGCAGACTACCAGCATTTAAATCAGACCAGATTACAGTCTGTCTGGTTTTAGGCAATGCGAATGAAGCAGCAGCGGGCATAATTTTAGTTTTACAGATAATAGAAATTGATTGCCAGTACTTATGGGCAAGCTATGATAAGACAAGCCCTGATAAGCAGACAATTGAAACAGAATTGTTTGGAATGGGTGAATAACAAGTCAGTTTCAGACACAGTCCTGAAATTATGGCTATTATTACATAATAATAATTAATATAGCGAATACAAATACATCACAGCGATAGTAATCAGAATGGCAAATGCACAGCCAATTTTGGCAACCACACCAACAACCAGACCAATCAGTGTGGCAAAACCTACCTTGCCGGCAGCGACCAGATTGCGTCTGGCAATAAATTCACCGGTTGCTGCACCAATTAACGGCCCCAATACCATGCCCGGTAAGGCAAAAAACATGCCAATAATCGCACCAATAAAAGAACCCCAGATAGCTCTTCTGCTTGCACCACTATGCTTAGCGCCCAGCATACCGGCCATATAATCCAGAAAACAACCAAATAAAGTCAGTATACCTAAAGTAATTAATGTGGGTGCTCCCATAATCTGATAATTGCTGCTCAATGCCAGTAACCATGCACCTCCGAACATGAGAGGCAGACCCGGTAAAGCAGGCATAAATGTACCTAATAAACCAATGAGTAATAAAACAATAGCCAATATTACCAATACTGCATTCATGGCAAATTAGTCCTCAATAAAATTCATAATATAGAATAGTAAAATGGGGGATGCGGTTGTCACATACAAGGATAAATTTTGTAGTGTAGATAAAAAATATGTAATCAGCCGGTGAGTAATAACAGATAATTTTATCAGTTTGGCATGGTATCTGTATATTAGTGAGCAGTTACAGTACAGACAATCTGTATAAAATATAAATGATAAATAAAGCTACGTTATTTGTTGAGACTGAATGATTCAATATCAATACATTAATCAGATTGAATATCAATGCTATTTATTAAAAATTGTTGTTCTTAAAGATAAATATTCGATATTGAAAAAAAGGCAGCCTTTAAAAAGCTGCCTATGCCAAATAAACTTTAATTAATCTAATTTTTTAAAGTGTTTGCGGCGTTCCTGTTCGCTCAGGTAGCGTTTACGCAGGCGAATGGTTTGCGGAGTAATTTCTACCAGTTCATCATCATCGATAAACTCTACCGCCGCTTCCAGAGACATCAGTACCGGCGGAGTCAGACGCACTGCTTCATCTGTGCCTGAAGCACGGACATTAGTCAGTTTTTTGCCTTTCAGCGGATTAACAACCAGATCATTGTCACGGCTGTGAATACCGATAATCATGCCTTCGTAAATTTTTTCGCCCGGATTGATAAACATACGACCGCGGTCTTCCAGATTCCATAAAGCATAGGCTACAGCATCACCTTGTTCTTGTGATACCAGTACACCATTGCGGCGGCCGGGTATTTCTGCTTTTACTGGTGCGTAATTATCAAATACGTGGCTCATCAGTCCCTGACCACGGGTCATGGTCATGAATTCACCCTGAAAACCAATCAGACCGCGCGCAGGAATACGGTATTCCAGACGGGTACGGCCTTTGCCGTCGCTTTCCATATTGGTCAGTTCACCACGGCGGCGACCCAGTTCTTCCATTACAGCACCCTGAGTATTGTCTTCTACATCGACAGTCAGGTTTTCGTAAGGTTCGCATTTAACGCCGTCAATTTCACGGAAAACCACACGTGGTTTGCCGACAGCCAGCTCATAACCTTCACGGCGCATATTTTCAATCAAGATAGTCAGATGAAGCTCACCACGGCCTGAAACACGGAATACATCTGCGTCTGCTGTGTCTTCAACGCGCAGGGCTACATTGGTCAGCAATTCTTTTTGCAAACGTTCGCGAATCTGGCGACTGGTAACAAATTTACCTTCTGTACCGGCCAGCGGGCTGGTATTGACCATGAAATCCATCGTCAGAGTAGGTTCGTCCACGCTCAGCATAGGCAGCCCCTGAGGTTGTTCACGATCAGCAATGGTAACACCGATACCTATATCTTCCAGTCCGGAAACCGTAACAATATCACCGGCTTCCGCTTCTTGTAGCGGAATGCGTTCCAATCCTTTGAAGCCAAGCAACTGATTAATGCGTCCCTGACCAATCTGCTTATCTTCATTCATGATAGCTACTACCTGACCGGGTTTAATTCGTCCGTTCAGAATACGACCGATACCCAGCCGGCCGGTATAGTTATCATAATCAAGCTGAGAAATCTGTAATTGCAGAGGTTTATCTGCATCACCGGCTGGTTCCGGGGTATATTTCAGAATGGTTTCAAACAGCGGACGCATATCGGTAGATTCGTCTTCTTCATTCAGCTTGGCAAAGCCAGACAGACCAGAAGCATAAACGATAGGGAAGTCGAGCTGTTCATCGGTAGCGCCCAGTTTATCGAATAGTTCAAATGTCTGGTCAATTACCCAGCTCGGGCGGGCACTTGGCTTATCAATTTTATTGATCACTACAATCGGTTTCAGCCCTAATGCCAGTGCTTTTTTGGTAACAAAGCGGGTTTGCGGCATCGGGCCTTCCTGGGCATCCACCAGTAGTAGCACACAATCAACCATTCCCAGTACACGTTCTACTTCACCGCCAAAATCGGCATGTCCGGGTGTATCAACGATATTAATATGGTAGCCTTCGTATTCGATGGCGGTATTTTTGGCAAGAATGGTAATGCCGCGTTCTTTTTCAAGATCGTTGCTGTCCATTACTCGTTCGTCTACCTGCTGATTGGCACGGAATGTACCGGACTGGCGTAATAACTGGTCTACCAGTGTGGTTTTGCCGTGGTCGACGTGTGCGATAATGGCAATATTACGAATTTTTTTACTCATAGGAGTGTGTAACCTAGTTTATTAGCTATTTGTAAGGAAAATTAACCTTGAATTATAACATTTACTCTGCTTTTCGTGGAATTTTTAGCAAAATCAGATGTTCTTTCAGTATTAAAGAGGCTGACTTACATCTGTGTATGTGTCATAGTTAACGTTTTTCCGGTGTTATTCCGGCTGGGTTATTTAAGGCAGTCTGTTGTAATTGTGGTATTGAAGAGGGATGCAAAACCTAGGCAATGGAACAGTTAGAATTTTTTGTTATTCCCAGTCCCTGTAAAGGTGTTTGTGAAAGCAATCATAAGGGATATTGCAAAGGCTGTCTGCGCAGCAGGGACGAGCGTCTTTACTGGTTACGTATGTCTGATACTCAGAAACAGTATGTGCTGCGTTTGTGTGCATTGCGCCGGCGCAAGCTGGAGCAAATGCAACCACAACCAGCAGACCAGACAGAACAAAATCTGATTGAGCAAATATGGCTACAGGCAGATTTTGATTTTTAGTTTTTAATAGCTGATAAGTCAGTTCATAAATTTTGATTTTGGGGGAAAAATGCATTTTCTGATTATTAGTATTCTATGTAGTGTCTCTGTGTCAGTATTACTGAAACTGGCACGCAGAAACGGTGTTAATATTGCTCAGGCCGTAGCGATTAATTACCCGGTAGCTGCTGCCTGCACCTGGTTTTTTTTACGTCCGGATTTTTCTGATTGGCATACTTATAGCAGTCACTGGATTATTTTTCTGGCTTTAGGTATTGGTCTGCCGCTCGGCTTTATTGTGCTGGGGCGGGCTATCGAACAGGCGGGAATGGTAAAAACAGATGCTGCACAGCGCCTGTCGCTATTTATGCCTATAGTGGCCGCATTTGTGCTCTTTGGAGAAACTTTAAGCACTAACAAAATTATCGGAATTGCACTGGCACTAATGGCCTTGCTTACCTTGCTGTATCGTGAGAATCCGGCTAAAAGCAAAGGAAAAGGCGATTTTTTAAGTACTGCCGGCTATTTATTCGGTGTGTGGCTTTGTTACGGAACTACAGATATTCTGTTTAAACAGATGGCGAAAAGCGGAACAGCTTTTGCACCGACCTTGCTGGTGTCATTTATCCTCGCTGCCATTCTGATTATATGTTATCTGTGTTTACGCAGAACAGTCTGGAATGCGGCCAGTATTCTGGCAGGTCTGATACTGGGTGGTTTAAATTTTGCCAATATTCTGTTTTACATTCGTGCACATCAGTATTTTCAGCAAGACCCTTCGCTGGTGTTTGCCGGTATGAATCTGGGTGTAATAACACTGGCCACTATTATTGGCGCTTTTGTGTTTAAAGAAAAAATCAATGGTTTGAATGCTGCCGGAATTGTACTGGCGATTGCTGCAATCTGGTTTCTGTTCTATGGCAGCAGGCTTAATTCTTTGTTGTAGCTGATTTATATTGAAAAGCTGTTCTGAAAATCAGAACAGCTTTTTTTGATGAGCTTAGCCGACATTACTTAATTGTGCCAGCTGCTGAGCCTGATGCTCGGCAATTAATGCCTGTGTCAGCTCAGATAAATCACCATCCATAATAAAATCCAGTTTATGCAGAGTAAGATTGATGCGATGATCGGTTACTCTGCCTTGGGGATAATTATAAGTTCGAATACGTTCACTGCGGTCGCCGCTGCCAATCAGGCTTTTACGTTCAGCAGCCTCTTTGGCATGAGCAGCATGTTTCTGCTGTTCATACAGTCGGGAGGCAAGTACTCGCATTGCCTGTGCTTTATTGGCATGCTGTGAACGCCCATCCTGACACTCCACTACCATACCCGTTGGTAAGTGAGTAATACGTACGGCAGAATCCGTCTTGTTAATATGCTGACCGCCGGCACCGGAGGCACGGAAAGTATCAATGCGTAAATCGTTCGGATTGAGCTGTACTTCAGCAACTTCATCGGCTTCCGGCATAATGGCCACAGTACAGGCTGAGGTATGGATTCTGCCCTGACTTTCTGTAGTTGGTACGCGCTGAACCCGATGGCCGCCAGATTCAAATTTGAGCTGACTGTAAACATTCATGCCTGCAATTCGTGCAATCACTTCTTTATAGCCACCCAGATCGCTTTCACTGGCGGATACAATTTCTACCTGCCAGCCCATACGTTCTGCAAAGCGGGTATACATGCGCAATAAATCGCCGGCAAATAAAGCTGCTTCATCACCACCGGTTCCGGCACGAATTTCTATGAAAATATTCTTGTCATCATCTTCGTCTTTTGGTAACAAAAGTTTTTGCAGCTCGCCATCCAGCTGAGTAATCTGATTACGGGCAGTATTGATTTCTTCAGCCGCAAATTCTTTTAATTCCGGGTCTGCCAGCATTTCTTCTGCGGCAGCTAAATCAGTTTCTGCCTGTGTATACTGGCGATAGGTTTCTACTACCGGTGTAAGCTCGGCATGTTCACGGGTAAGGCGACGATATTCGTCAATATTGTCCGTGACATCAGGAGAAGCCAGCAAAGCGGTTACTTCTTCCAGACGCTCAGTCAGGTGCTGTAACTTGTCTATCAATGAAGGTTTCATCTGGTATTCCGTATTAAATAAAAGCTATCAGTCCATTGAGACTGTATTAAATATATAGAGTTAAGGATTATGAATAAATTGGAGGCAGTAGCTAATGCTGCTGATTTTTTCCATGCAGCTGGTAAATCTGACAAATGGCCTCGGCCAGCTCAGGATATTGCTGACTGTCTTTATTTAAAGCTCGGGTGGGTGCATGCAAAAGGCTATTGGTTAATTCACGGCTTAAACGCTGCAATACTTCTTCAACAGGTGTACCTTTACGCAGACGGCGCAGAGCTTTAGTGACTGCTTTGCTGCGCAGCTGTTCACCCTGATCGCGCAATTCACAAATTAAAGGAACGCTATTGCGTGTCTGTTGCCATGCAATAAATTCAGCAACCTTGCCTGCAACCATTTTTTCAGCTTCAGCTGCAGCCTGTTGCCGTGCTGCCTGACCATGCTGCACAATATGCACCATATCATCAACACTATACAAATACGCATCGTTCAGTTCGCCTGCTTCGGCTTCAATGTCACGCGGTACGGCCAGATCAAGCAAAAACATCGGCATGCCGCGCCGCTGCCTGAGTGCGCGTTCTACTAAACCTTTACCAATAACCGGAAAAGGGCTGGCAGTAGAAGAAACAATTACGTCGTATTCAGCCAGAATTTCAGGTAAAGCAGTTAATATGCGTGCATCTGCTTCACAGCTTAATTTCTGACATAACTCCTGAGCCCGCTCCAGTGTACGGTTTAAAACAGTCAGGCGCCGCGGACATTCTGCGGCAAAATAGGTGGCTACCAGCTCAATCATTTCACCGGCACCCACCATTAAAACATTCAATGCTGAAATATCAGGAAAAATCTGTGCGGCCATTTTAACTGCAGCAGCAGCCATGGATACAGAGTTTTCTCCGACTGCACTTTCATTGCGAATTTCTTTTGCTGCTGCAAAAGTTTTTTCAAACAGAGCATTCAGCTGCTGATGCAGCGTATTCCGGCTGCGGGCAACGCGTACGGCTTCTTTTAATTGTCCGAGAATCTGCGGTTCACCTAAAACCATTGAATCAAGTCCGCAAGCCACCCGAAAGGCATGCTGCACAGCCTGTTTATCATGGAATTGATATAAATAGGGAGCAAATTCAGATAATGGCAATTGATGGTAGTCGGCCAGCCATTGTATGGCTGTAGTTGCATTACCAATACAGTAAATTTCTGTACGGTTACAGGTAGACAGAATCATTGCTTCTGCGATTTCTTCCTGACTGCCAAGCGCAGTCAGTGCTTCTGCCAGTTCTATGGCAGGGAAAGCCAAACGTTCACGTACAGAAACTGGCGCAGTTTGGTGATTAAGTCCGATAACGGTTAAAGACATACTACCTGAAGTAATTTGCGTTTGCCCGCTACCGCGGGTAGGATAATTGCCAGCCAGACTTTATATTCTATATAAATATAAAGTTATTAAATCGGGCAATTATACGCTATCAGTGCTGAAAAAGCAGTAAATCATGCCTGAGAGTGATGTAAATAACTTTTTTCGCATGCATAAATAAAGAATGAAGAATCTGGATTTACACGATATTCGCGAAGATTACAGCCAACAGTCACTTAGTGAAGCTGATTGCTGTGAAGAGCCTTTGGAGCAATTTCAAAAATGGTTAATGGCTGCCATGCATGCCAAAGTAAATGAACCGACAGCTATGAATGTTGCTACTGTTGATCAGCACGGACGACCTAATTCACGCATTGTGCTGTTAAAAGAAGTGACAACGGAAGGCTTTGTATTTTTTACTAATTATCATAGCCGTAAAGGTCGTTCTTTAAGTCTGAATCCGTATGCAGCAATCACATTTTTCTGGCCGGAACTGGAGCGTCAGGTACGGGTGGAGGGAAATGTACAACAATTACCCGCAGCAGAATCAGATGCCTATTTTCAGTCCCGACCTTACAGCAGCCGTATTGGCGCATGGGCCAGTGAACAAAGCTCTGTAATTAATAGTAAAACCGAGCTGATGGCGCGCGCAGCAAAACTGGGAGCAAAATATTTGTTCAATGTACCCAGACCGCCGTATTGGGGCGGATATCTGGTTAAACCCGAGCTGGTAGAATTCTGGCAGGGAAGACCAAGCCGTTTACATGACCGTATTCAGTATACAAGACAAAATAATCTCTGGATTAAACAGCGCTTATCGCCTTAAACATCTTTTGTGCCTATATCGATTCAGAAGTTGAAGGCGCGGTTGCTGTAGCCGGACTGTCCATAAGAATTTTGTTTTGAATAAAATCTTCAGCCTGAGTTTTCAGGCTGAAACGATCATTTGTTTTGTTTTCTGCAATATTCAGCAACGCAGAAAAATCTACTTTTACTATAATTTCCGGCATAGATACTATATTCCACAGACTACGCAATAAACTGGTTTTGCCGGCAAATGCTACTTTAGATGTACGCAATCCCTGAGGGTTGTAATAGCGCATGGCTACTGCCATCACGGGTGTATCTGCATCTATTGCTGCCTGAAACAGGGCTGCTTTAAACGGCAGGGTAGTCATTCCCTCAGATGTATACGCTTCGGGAAAAAACAGGACGTTTTTACCTTCATGTAATGCCAGTACTATGGCTTTGATGACCGGATTAATATCCTGTCTCGACTGACGATTAATATAAACAGAGCCTCCGTTTGTAGCCAGTCTGCCGATTACCGGCCATGATTTGACACTTTGTTTAGCAATAAAGCCACCGGGGATATAGGACATTAATACGAAAATATCCAGCCAGCTAATATGATTGGCTACAGTAAGCCAGGGCATACTTGCTGTATCAGGTAATAATAGCTCAGAGTTTACCTTTACGTGCAGAATATCTAGTAAATTGTGCGCAATTGAAATTAATTCCTTATTTCGCTCTGTTTCATTCAGGTTCTTAAACCGATTTACCCGTCTGATTGTCTTAACCAGCCATACAGCCAGTCTGAAAATACGCGAAAAACGGGTAATTAAAGAAGTATGTTCTGATTTTGTCATTGTTATTTATCGTTTTTTCTGGCATTGAGGACAATAAAAACTGCTTCTTTGTCCCAAAATCATTTTTTCAATCGGATGCCCGCACTGCGGGCAAGGTTCACCGGCTCGCCCGTATACCTGATGTTGTAGCTGAAAATAACCACTTGTGCCAGCACTATTTACAAAATCTCTTAAAGTACTGCCACCGGCCGTAATGGCCTCCTTTAATACCTGTTTAATTTCTGTAGTTAATGCACTAATCTGCTGTTTATTCAGCTTCATAGCCGGAGTGGCCGGATGGATACCAGTACGGAACAATGCTTCGTTAGCATAGATATTGCCTACACCGACAATAATTTTATTATCCATAATTGCTGTTTTAATCGCACGTTTCTGGTTTGAAAGTTTTTGTTGCAAATAATCAGTATTAAAATCCTGGCTGAGTGGTTCAGGTCCGAGGTTAGCTAATAAAGGATGCTGTTCAATGAGTCCGATAAACCATAAAACAGCTCCGAAACGTCTGGGGTCATGAAATCGTAAGAGCGTACCATTACTAAAAGCAATATCTACATGATCATGCTTTTGTACCGGCGGTGCAGTAAAGTCAGTAAAGACGCGTAAACTACCCGACATACCCAGATGAATAACTAATGTACCTGAAGCTAATTCAATCAGCAGGTATTTAGCTCTGCGTCTGACTGATAATACCTTTTCGCCGCCAAGCAGTTCGCCTAGATTATCTATTATCGGCCAGCGTAAACGCGGCTGACGCACTTCTACCTTGGAAATAGTTTGATTTTCAATAAAAGGAGCGATTCCGCGCAGCGTTGTTTCTACTTCAGGTAACTCGGGCATAATTTATTTATATTATTCAGAATAAAATCGTTACAATAGCATCATGAAAACAAAATTTAAAGCACGTACTGTGTCAGTTTTAATCAGATAAAATTGCCATAAGTCATACGCAGCTAAAATTGTCTGTGTTAAAGTAGCAAATTATTTTACCCTAATAGTTTATTCTTTAAACGGCTGCAAATTTTATCATGCCGGTTAAAGTATTTAATAACTGAACACATATTGCATGATAAACCGCGATTAGAAAAAAATTGCCTGCACAAGTACAGAACTGTTATTTATTTATGATTCAGTGTCTACGTAAACTGATTTGCATATATGGAGAAGTTTAATGCCTCGTTGGATTCATCGTATTACCCCGATTGTTTTAAGTTTAATGGCTGTACATATGGCCAATGCCAACAGTTTGTCAGAGCAGCATAAACCAGTACCATTGATTCAAACTAAAATTGAGCGGATAAATAATCAGGTTATGGCACCGGATGATGCAGATTCGCTGCAACGGCGTCTGGCTATTGCCGGCCGTGCCAATGATATTTTTACTTTGTTTGCCACAGAACTTATTTATTCTCAGGGTAAAACGGATCAGGCTCTGGCCGCAGATATGCGAATGCTTGAGCATACACAGGAACCGGAGGTAGCTGAACGGGCAATGGAAATGGCTCTCGGCGCAAATAAAATCACCGAAGCGCAAACCATTGCTAATCGCTGGCAGGAAATCGAGCCGACAGAGACACCAGCCAGACAGCGCCTGATGTGGGAGCTGGCTATTGCTAAAAATGATGTGCCACAAGTATTGAAAAATGCAGATGCAGTTTTATCCCATGCCAATGATTATCAGCTGCGCCGGTTGTTTTTAAAAATGGCACAATTCCGGTTAAATAACCTGGATGCCACTGATGAGTTAAATGCACCGATTCACAAAACAGCAGTTTTACATCCTGAAATGGCAGAAGCCCTAATTGCCGATGCTATTTATGGTGCAACTGGTGCGCATAAAGAGCAAACCATCAAAGCGTTACAATCACTGGTTCATCTGGATACTGATATTTTTCCAGCCAGCCAGCTGACACTGAACCTGATTAATCTTAAGCAGCCACAATATCTGCTGGATTTTTACCAGCTAACCGGTGTGGACACCATGCCAGCTAAATGGCAAAGTCTTTATATAGAATTGCTGATTAAAAATAATCAATTACAACTGGCATATCAAACTTTGCAGCCATTGCTTGAGAAAAGTAAAAGCGCGGATCTGTATTTGCAGGCAGTTTATCTGGCTGTCAGTCAAAAAGCTGCTACAGCTACCCTTGCCGGCTATGCAGAGAAAATTGTAGAACTGGGGAATTCCAATCAGCGAAGTAAAGCGGCCATGATGGTGGCTATGCGCTATTATGATGAACATAATCTGCCGGCTTCCCGTTCGTGGGCGACTAAAGTCAATGATCCGCAGTTTCTCTTTGATCAGGCACTTATGATGTGCTCAATTGAAGCAGAACAAAAACACTGGAAAGCAGCTCAGCAATGGTTAAATAAAGTTCAGACAGATAAAACACCGGCAGGTACTTTTTTCAGCGGATCGGATTTGCTTCGTTTACAAACATTTGTAAATAGTTCTTCACTTACTGACCAGAAATATGAACAATATCTGAATAGAGTGATTAATGAAGCAGAACATGGTGATACCAGAACACAGGTAGAAAATGTTGCGCCGTTATTACTCCTTCGTGGGCTGTTATATGCAGATAAATTTGATGAGCCGGCAAAAGCAGTAGCAGATCTGCGCCGGTTTGTGAAAATGCGACCTAATCAGATAGAGGGGCTTAATGCACTGGGTTACACCTTGTTAAGTCTGTCAAAAGATCGCTGGCAGGAAGCACAGCAATTGCTGGAGAAAGCCTATGCTCAGAATAACCAGTCACCGGCAATTAATGACAGCCTTGGCTGGGCTTATTTTCTTAATGGTAATGTAGAAAAAGCGCTGCCTTTATTAGAATATGCATATCAGAAGCTGCCGGAAAGTGAAGTAGCTGCTCATCTGGGAGAAGTTTACTGGCAGCAGGGACGTGAGGACGAAGCTCGTCAGATATGGGCTCAGGGCTGGCTTAATAAAGCCAGTGACCATAAAATTCTGAATCAAATACTAAGTAAACACCAAATCAGACCGAATAGTCTGCCTTTAACTACAGCAAAGAAAGCAGAAACTCAGGCCGATGCAGATATCTATTTACAACAGGCAGGAATTTTATTTAGCAACAGAACCAATGAACCGGCTTTGATTGATAATATTAATAAAGTCATTCAGACCGGTAACAGACTTCAGCAAAGTCAGGCAGCGCTTCTAGCTGCAACTTATTACTTTGCTAATCAGGATATGGACTCTGCGCGTAAGTGGCTGGATAAAGTAACTGATAGTGAGTTAGTCAGAGATAAAGCCTATCTGATGGGTATGATTGAAGTAACCCAAAATAATATACCGGCTGCAAAGCAGTGGTTAGATCGGATGAATCAGAATAAAGAATCAGCTGTTTCCGATGATATCGATACCATTGTATTATCAGTTTCTATTGATAATAAAACTCTCGATCCGAAGGTTTATGTACAAAAGCTGACACAGATGCTAAAGGATGCAGACACAAAAACCGCAGTATCTGAGGATAATAAAACAGACATAAAAGCATTCCTTCTGTATTCACGAGCAACAGCTTATAGTGAAAAATTGGATCAGCCGAAAAAAGCAATAAAAGATATTCGCGCTTTTATTGAATTAAAACCTGATGATGCGGAAGGATATAATGGACTGGGCTATACTATGCTAAGTATGCCAAAACGCTACTGGGCAGAGGCTTTATCGATTTTGCAGCATGCAAGTCAGCTGGATAATCAGTCCTGGGCGATTCAGGATAGTCTGGGGTGGGCATATTATCTGAATAACCAGCCTGAAAAAGCGTTACCGCTTTTACGTTCAGCCTATCAGCTTCGTCAGGAAAGTGCCATTGCAGCACATCTGGGTGAAGTGCTGTGGCAGCAAGGAGAGCAGGAACAGGCACGAAAAATCTGGGCACAGGGATTAGCTAATAAAGACTCTGACCAGAAAGAGTTACAACAAATTTTGAAAAAATTTAATGTAAATCCGTCTAGTCTGACTACTGCACCAAAATCACAAAACAATAAATAGCCGGATACCAATTACCGACTTTACTAACTGAACTATTGAGATTTACCGGAAAAGCTGCCGTATGCATCAAGTGTCAACGGCAGCTATTTGTTTAATTCTAAAACACAAAATTAACTTCACACAGCTCATACAACTAATTCTGATAATATTACAATAATAGACATTTATAGATACCGGAATAATAATGATATATTCATATTTGCGTAAAAAAAATCTTTATCTGGCAGCAGCTATTACCAGCCTGGCTTTAAGTGCCTGTAGCAGCCTCATACCGGACAGAATAACATCAGCATCAGACTGGCAGGCCGGTAACGAAAATGATGTTTCTGGTTTTGACAGTTCCGGACGTCTGGCTATCAAGGATCAGGGTAAAGGAAGCTATGCAAATTTTAGCTGGCAGAATACCGGTAGCGTACAAACGATTGAAGTTAAAACACCATTGGGTAATAGTGTAGGGGTTTTATGTACTGACAGCTCAGGTGTAATTGCAGAAGACAGTAAAGGACAGGTAATTACTGCAGCCAGTATTGAGGAATTAAGCCAGCGTATGCTTGGTTTTGTGCTTCCGTTTGATCACTTGAATCAATGGGTGCAGGGATACTGGATTGCAGATGAACCTTATCAGTTATTGCCCAACGGCAAACTTAAACAGTCTGGCTGGATTATCCAGCGTCAGCAACAAAACGGAAGCCGTAATCCGCGTATTGTACTGTTAAATAATGCACGCTTCGACATCAGACTGGTGTTTGATGAATATACAGATACTGATGATAGTGCAAAATCAGCACAATGCGAATTGCGTCAAAGATTATCCTGATTAATTATTTAAAAATATGAATAAATCTCCAGCAGCTGATGCACGGCATTTTCTGGCGCCGGCCAAGCTGAATCTTGATTTGAGAATCGTCGGACGGCGCGCCGACGGCTACCATTTACTTGAAAGCATTTTTACTCTGATTGAGCTGTATGATCATATCTGGTTCAGCGTAAATCAGACAGGCTGCATAAAATTACATACACCAACTAACGGCATTACTGAAGAACAGGATTTGTGTGTGCGTGCAGCCCGGTTATTATCCGACCATACCGGCACTAAACACGGAGTGGATATCTGGCTGGAAAAACAGATTCCTGTTGGTGGCGGACTGGGTGGTGGCAGTGCGGATGCGGCAGTCGTATTAATGGTGCTTAACCATTTATGGCAGCTTAATCTGAGTAAGACAGAACTATTACAGCTTGGCGTGCGCTTAGGTGCAGATGTACCGTTTTTTATTTTTGGACAAAGTGCATTTGCTCGCGGTATTGGTGAGCAATTAAGCCCGATATCTTTGCCAAAACAATGGTATGTGATTATCAAACCTCCGGTGCATGTTAGTACGCCGAAAATATTTGCACATAAAGACTTGACACGTGATTCCAAGCCACGGATAATGCCAGACTTCCAAGCAGGACAGCACTGGCGCAATGATATGCAGAGCGTTGTTTTAGCTGAGTATCCAGCAGTAAAAGCGGCATTTGATGTTTTGGCTGAATACGGTTCACCAATGATGAGTGGTTCTGGTGCATGTGTGTTTTTGTCATTTAATTCTGAAAGTGCGGCACAAGCTGTTTACAATAAAGTTTCTTGCGTGCATCAGGCATATTGTGTTGCTTCCCTGACGAGGCATCCGTTTTATCAATGATGTGTGTAGTTGGGGAGTCGTCAAGTGGTTAAGACACTGGGTTTTGATCCCAGTATGCGTAGGTTCGAATCCTACCTCCCCAGCCAGTTGCTTGATAAAAAGCATTGGGGAGTCGTCAAGTGGTTAAGACACTGGGTTTTGATCCCAGTATGCGTAGGTTCGAATCCTACCTCCCCAGCCACATTTCGAGCAAATAAGCAGTAAACCCTATTGGGGAGTCGTCAAGTGGTTAAGACCCCGGATTCTGATTCCGGTATGCGTAGGTTCGAATCCTACCTCCCCAGCCAATTCAGATAAGCGTGTAAGTTTACTTACACGCTTATTTAATGTGTAAATGACAAATTGTTATTTTATAGCACGTGCAGATTGCCATAAGTGATATAATTTGCCATTAATCCCGTACGGAAAACTTCCAATCGGGAAACAAGCAAGTTTGTATAACTGTTTTCACTTTTTGTGATAATTAGCATGGTTAAGCCTGAAAAATGCAATACAGTTTCAATCCTAGTAATAGAATAGTGTTACTATTTTGTTGTGTTGCTATCAGGTATCGGCAAAATTGATTGATTAAATCTGTTTTAACCATGATACTTGCAGCTATCAGTATATACAGAATATTTTTCAAAGAGGTGGTCATTGCTTTTGAATTTAAAAGTAACGTAAACGGGTTAACAGCGAAATGAGCAACGAAATTCATAACGTTGAAAGCCATTACTTGTTTAAATGACAGATACACTACAACCCAAGTGGTGATATGAAAGCTTTGGATTAATGTTTAATCTACCTCACACAAATCAAACCAAACCAAAACAGGACTCAGGTACAACAGAAATGGCAGCATACGACAGTTTGATGGTTTTTACCGGCAATGCGAATCCGGAGCTGGCAAATAACGTAGCCAGACACTTGGATATTTCTCTGGGACGTGCTTCAGTTGGAAAATTTTCTGATGGCGAAATTGCAATTGAATTACTCGAAAATGTACGTGGTCGTGATGTATTTATCGTACAGCCTACCTGCGCACCGACTAACGATAACTTAATGGAAATCCTGACAATGGCTGATGCACTCAAGCGTGCTTCAGCCGGACGGATTACTGCAGCCATTCCTTATTTCGGCTATGCACGCCAGGATCGCCGTCCGCGTTCAGTACGTGTGCCGATTTCTGCCAAACTGGTAGCCAATATGCTGTATTCTGCTGGTATCGACCGCGTACTTACAGTTGACTTGCATGCTGACCAGATTCAGGGCTTTTTTGATATTCCGGTAGACAATATTTATGCTACCCCCATTCTGGTGCATGATATTGAAAAGCAGCGCATTGATAATCTGACAGTTGTCAGCCCTGATATCGGTGGTGTAGTGCGCGCCCGTGCCGTAGCAAAAACACTGGGCACTGATCTGGCCATTATTGATAAACGCCGGCCAAAAGCCAATGTGGCAGAAGTAATGAATGTAATCGGTGAAATTCAGAATCGTACCTGCCTGATTATTGATGATATGATTGATACAGCAAATACCTTATGTAAAGCTGCATCAGCATTAAAAGAACGCGGTGCAGAACGCGTGCTGGCTTATGCTACTCATCCGGTATTTTCCGGAGCGGCGATTGAGCGTATTGCTTCATCAGAAATCGATCAGGTTGTAGTCACTGATACTATTCCTTTATCTGAAGCTGCACAGAAATGTGATCGGATTCGTCAGGTAAGTATTTCAGGCCTGCTTGCAGAAACTGTACGTCGTATCAGTAACGAAGAATCTGTGTCATATCTTTTCAATGAAGATGTGGCCATACCGGGAGCAATGTTTCTCCCTTAATACCCCCAAGCCGTCTTAAGCTGGTCGCGGCCGATGACGGCATTATTAACTTTGGAGTAGTTATGTCTTACGAAATTAAAGCAGAAATCCGTGAAGCTCAGGGCACTGGTGCGAGCCGCCGCCTGCGTCGCGAAGGTAAAGTACCGGCTGTATTGTACGGCGAAGGTACCGAACCAGTAGCCATTACAGTAGATCATCGTACTTTATGGTACGCACTGGAAAAAGAATCTTTCCATACTGCTATCATCAAACTGGATGTTAATGGCAAAACCTACGACGTTATTGTACGTGATTTCCAGATGCATCCGTTTAAACAACAAGTACAGCACATTGATTTCCAGGCCGTTGATGCAAATAAAGCTATCAATATTCGTGTTCCGCTACACTTGCTGAATGCTGCTATTTCTCCGGCAGAAAAATTGCAAAGTGGTCGTGTGTCTCTGCTGGCTACCAGCGTAGAAGTAAATGCTTTACCGAAAAACATTCCAGCTGTATTGGAACTGGATGTTTCTACCATCAGTGCCGGTGAAATTCGTCACCTGACCGATTTAGTGTTCCCAGAAGGTGTGACCAGCGTTGCATTAAATCGCAATGAAAATCTGGCTATTGCTTCTGCTACTGGTAAAAACAAATAAGCAGTAAAAAATACCTACATCTGATTAGTATTTTACCTAAAAGTAAAATGCCATTGAAAACTGAAGTCTGTAGTAACAGACTTCAGTTTTTTTAAAGTAATGTGAGTAATAATTTCTAAATTTAAATAATTACAATTTAGCACATATAGCAAAACGTAAAGTTAAATTTGAAAAATCAGAAATAAACGGTCTGCACAAGAAAAATATATAAAAATATTTTATTTCATTCAAATTACGTTTTATAAAATAAGTAATGCATACTAATTATTTTATAAATATATTAATAACATAAAAAAGTCAAAAATATAAAAAAGCTTTTATCTGATTCAACACAGATAAAAGCCTTTTTAGAAATTAATTTAATCAATTATAACGCAGCATCAGGACTTTTTACGGCCTGGTTTTTTGCGTGAACCATTACTACGTGACTTCTGAATGGCAGCAGTTTTTGTTTTGTTTGACTTAGTTTTCTTACCGGGTGCTTTGCGCGGCTGTTTAACAGTGGCTTTAAGCTGTTTCTGAATATTTTGCGCATTATTTGTCCGGCGACGCTTACCACTATTCGTGCTAATCAGCACCAAATCAATCCGGCTCGTATCCAGATCCGCGCGAGCTACTTTGACTACAACTTTATCACCCAGCTTAAAGCGGATACCACTGCGCTCTCCGACAATGGCCAGCATTTCAGGATGATAATTAAAATAATCTTCACCCAGATCGCTGATATGAACCATGCCGTCAATATAAACATTATCTAAAGTAACAAACAAACCAAAATTTGCCATACCGGAAATCGTACCGGAAAAAACCTCACCGATTTTGTCCTGCATATAGTAAGTTTTAAGCCAGTTTTGCACATCACGGCTGGCATTGTCAGCTCTGCGTTCTGCCAGTGAACAATGCACACCCAGTTCAGACCACGACTTTGGCTGATATTGTTTATGCTGTAAAATGGCCTTAATGGCTCTGTGAACAGTCAGATCAGGATAACGCCTGATTGGTGAAGTGAAATGTGTATATGCCGGATAGGCCAGACCAAAATGGCCAATATTTTGTGGTTCATAAACCGCCTGCTGCATTGAGCGTAACAGCATAATACTGATTACATTCCGATCAGGCCGTTCTTTGATTTTTTCGCTTAGTTCCGCATAATCTTTTGGAGTAGGGTTACTACCGCCATTTAGATGTAAACCAAGCAGCGATAATTGCTCACGCAAAGTATTCAGACGCTCACTGGTCGGACCGGCATGATTACGGTATAGAGCAGGATGTTTATGATGTTTGAGAAATTCTGCAGCACAGACATTCGCAGCCAGCATACATTCCTCAATCAGACGATGAGCTTCATTACGCTCAACCGGTATAATACGTTCAATTTTACCTTGCTGATTGAACAGCATCTGGGTTTCTATACTATCAAATTCCATGGCACCACGCTGCAGGCGTTTTTTCAGTAAAATCTGATATAGCCGGTATAAACTCAGTACATGTGTTTTCATTGGGTCATCAAACTGGTCATTACTAATCCAGTCCCATGCCTGTGTATAGGTAAGCCGTGCATGTGAGCGCATTACCGCCGGATAAAATTCATAACTTTTAATATTGCCTGCATAAGTAATCACCATATCGCATACCATGCACAGGCGATCCACATTCGGATTAAGGGAACAGATGCCATTAGATAAATTCTCCGGTAGCATCGGAATAACCCGCCGTGGAAAATAAACACTTGTAGCACGTTCCTGTGCATCCTGATCAATAGCATCATCAGGATGGACATAATGGCTAACATCAGCGATAGCAACGACCAGGCGGTAATTACGACCAATTTTTTCTGCATATACCGCATCATCAAAATCGCGTGCTGTTTCGCCATCAATAGTAATAAGCGGTAGCTCGCGCAGATCTTTTCGGTTTTTTCGCTCATCAGCTTTAACATGATCAGGTATTTTAGTGGCCTGAGCCATACAGGCCTGACTAAACTGATAGGGTAAATGATGTTTGCGTACTGCAATTTCAATTTCCATACCACTGTCAGCATAATCACCAAGAATTTCTGTAACACGTGCCACAGCTGCCTGAGTTGCATTCGGATAGGACTCAATTTTTGCTACCAGAACCTGACCGGCTTTAGCTTTACCCAAAGAGTCAGGCTGTAGCACAATACTTGCTCCCAGACGTTTATCTTCAGGCACCAGCATAGCTATGCCATGTTCAATTGTGAGTCGTCCTACCACATCTTTATTAGCTCGTTCGATGACATCCAGCACCTGACCTTCACGCCGCCCGCGACGGTCAGAACCAGCCGGTCTTACAGTGACAATATCTCCGTTCATTAACCCGCACATCTGGCGAGCGTAGAGAACAAAATCACTGCCGTCAGCAGGATTTAACGGTACAGCAAAACCAAAGTCATCTTTGTGTACTTCAATCCTGCATTTAACCAGCGCCAGTTTATTAGCTACACAAACAGCACCGCGGCGATTAATTAGAATCTGTCCGTCTCGTGCCATAGCATTTAAACGGCGCTCAAAAAAAACTATTTCTTCATTAGTAATATTAAGTTTCTGCGATAATTCAGTCATTTTGACCGGAATACCGACTTTATCCAAAACAGCAATAATCCATTCCCGGCTGGGTAAAGGATTGGAATAACGTTGTAATTCACGTTTTAAATATGGATCTTGATGGCGTAAATCTGATTTTTTTTTCATAGAGTATTGACAATCTCTTTAGAGAATATATAATGCACTTCCTCAGTTAAAGACATACTTTAACTGAAAGTTGCAATATATGCAAAAGCCCAGGTGGCGGAATTGGTAGACGCGCATGGTTCAGGTCCATGTGCCAGCAATGGTGTGGAAGTTCGAGTCTTCTCCTGGGCACCAGAATTCCAAAAAAAGATATCTAATATTTAGATATCTTTTTTTATTTTGTAAAACTTAAATTAATAATAATCATATTTTAGAGATTTGCAGATTAGCATAAAATTTGCATACTCAATCTACATTTGAATTATTAATTCAAATATCAATTTATTTTGTATCAAATATATAAATAATTTTCAAAATAAAAAAGCTATTTATGTTCCGTAGCCGGAAGCTGATTAAATGCCCATTCTTTATCCGTGCATACCCGTGCGAGTACTAAGCCTAATGGTAAAGCCAAGACAATAAGCATTGCCTGTGCTCCCCAGTTAATAGCATTGATAATATCGTTTTGCTGTAAAAAATACATAGCGCGAAACATATAAATGCCGGGTACCATAATACATACTGCCGGTACCGATAAAGCAATACGCGGACATTTACTATGGCGGCTAAAATAAAATGCACTGATACCGACAATAAAAGCTGCTATTAAAGAAGCTGCCTGAATAGGTATATTAGTCAGGTCTATCATTTCCAGCCGTAAAGTATTGGCATACATGCCGATAAAAGCAGTCATTAAAGCAGTTTTTACCGGACTGTTAAAAAGCAGGGAAAAACCAAGTACACCAAAAAAGCTGGCAATCAGACGAAAAAAAGCTGTCCATACCGGGTAAAGATTAGGTGAGAGCATAGCTTCCGGTGCCATATGAATTCCGGCTGCAACTACCCATGCGGCAAAAGTGGCGCAAAAAATTACAGTTATGGCATAACCT
Organism: Snodgrassella sp. W6238H11; assembly: GCF_016100525.1. NCBI lineage: Bacteria > Pseudomonadati > Pseudomonadota > Betaproteobacteria > Neisseriales > Neisseriaceae > Snodgrassella > Snodgrassella sp. W6238H11. The sequence goes on from NZ_JACFSH010000001.1 coordinate 501,800, forward strand.
ATACGCTGAATACCAGATGAAAAATCCAGTTTAGCTAAATCCAGCACTCCGGTTATCAAAGGAAAGCCGGGTATCAGAAACAGCATAGAAGCTATATAGCCGGCGGTGTGCTGAATATTTACTTTTAGCAAAAGATGGCTACCGCCAATAATCAGAAAATACACACTAGAAGCGACAGCTGCGGCCAGCATGGTGACAACAAACTGATTCAGATGTTTATGTAAAAGGGTTTTTCTTAGCGCCTGGCCAAAACCAGAGGCAAAAAATACACCCAGCATTTCAATCAAACCACCACCGATTAAAAAAGTAAAAGATGAACACGCAACCGCAGCAAACAAAGCTGACTGTCGTAAACTATATAGAGCTGGGTGATTTTCAATTTCTGACAAAGATTTATCAAGAAAGCGAATCAGCTCGCTTTCACTCATTTGCTGATAACGGGCCTGTGTTTCTATCAGCAGAGTTTCAAGCAATTGGATATTATTAGTATTAATTCCAACTCCTTGAATTGTGGTAACCTCAGTTTTAAATTGTTTCCCATTACGGCAGGTAGAGTTGATTTCAGTAAGCGTAATATGTGCCTGATTTTCCACGCCGAGCATATAAGCGACATGACGCATTGACTGCTTAATGCGATAACTACCGGTACCTGCTGCCAGACAAATTTTACCAACGCGTAAAACCAGATCCGATTTGATATTTAACTGAAGCTCATCAGAAGAAAGAGTCAAAGACATAATACTTTTTTTATAAAAATAGTAGGCTAGTATTATAACGCTTGTAAGTAGATGTTGCTTAATAAGAAATATTATTTAATTCACTTCCTGGCTACCGTAGCAAATAAATATATTCGGCGTTTCAAATTTAATAATCTCCTAAAAAAATAATTATTAAAATATCTTGTTGTCAAATAGTTCTAAAATAATTAACTCTATGATAATTTTTATATATTATTAGTTGAGTTCTTCAGGTTTAATTTCTGGGTATTCTATAAACGAACATTGAATGCTGCTCAAGTTAATCAAAGCTATATACAACATCGAGTAAAGATATAATAGGTAATATAGCATATAAATATGCTATTTACATAAATACTAAATTTATGATAATAAAAAATTGTGTGTTTTATAATAATTCTCAGGTAATTTATATGATGATATGGTTATGCAAATCAGGAAAAGGAAGACATGTAAATATGATGAAATTATGATCGTATAAAAATTTAACAGAGCTATTAAAAAGAAAAGATGAAAAAGTTAATTTTTTGAAAAGGGATCAAAATAATGAAGAAAATTTTATTATTTATATTAACATTTATAAGTAACAATGCTTTTAGTAAAATCAGTCTAATTGATGAGATGCTTAATAAGCTAGATAATAAAATACAAGCTAATTATATTATTATAAATCAATTATCTGAAATTATTTTAAAAAAGAGATATTGATATTTATCAGCAGGAATGGGAAAAAGAAGTTAATAAAAAATGTAATTGGGTCTATTCTAATATTGATATTTATTTATTTGGTCAGGAAGATAAATTTAGTTATCCATTATGTTTACTGAATGAACAAAATGCTATGATTAATGAATTAATTTTACTAATGAATCATAATAAAATTTTAGTGAATAATGAAATACAACAATATTTTACTAATATTCCAGAACAAAAACAGTACAATATTTATTTTAATTTATTAACGGAAAAATATGCTTTAAAGTTTTGTAGTTCACTTTATCCTTCAACTGGTATTAAAGAATGTATAAACCGATTTCTGTTGACTCAATATATTCCCGAAGAATATGAATTTAAACTTACAGTGGATAAGGGTTATTTGTATGATTCCCCCAATTTATCTGATAAAACAAGAATATATTTGGTTAGAGGAGATCAGATAAAATTATTAAGTTATAAAAATAATTTTTATAAAATCGAATATACATCAAAAGAAAATAAGATAATAAAAAAATGGCTCCAGTGCACTGCTATTAATGCTTGTATTTCAGATTAATAATACAAAAAATTTTAATTATTAATTTATAGTCGACTTGATATTAAGTAACTTAAATCAAAGAGAACATAACCTCTATGTTTAATTGAGATTTGATAAGAGAATTAAATAAAATTGTACAAAGGAGAATTTAAGAAAAAATGATGTAGAAAAATATTAAGCAAAACAAAATCAGCAATTTATAATCAAAAAATCATAAAAAACACTTCTGCAAATAAAAATTTTTTGAATCAAATGGGTGTTAGCAGATAAAAAAAGCCAATTTTATTATTAGATTATAGTGGGTAAGTAGGTAATTTAATTAAGTTAGCAGCGATTTTACAATATTTACAGCATGTATAAATGTATATGCTTTGTTCACCGCACAATAAAACATTCTTATACTTACTGCTACTTTTAAGTAATTTAGAGTTACAAAGTTATATACTGGGGTGTGGTATTTCTCTTAATAAAATTCGCAGATATATTATGTATTCAGAGTAGAAATAAATTGATTTAAATTAATATTAGATGTTTCTAAAAAGTAAGCAGCTTTTCCTCTAAGGAATAAGCTGCTTTTGTTTAAACAGAAAATTTATTGATTAATCTGTGCTGTTAGTTCGCGGGTTTCATGAAAACGAATATCCGGCCAGCGTTCTTCTGTCAGAGACAGGTTTACACGGTTGGGAGCCAGATAGGTTAGGTTACCACCTGCATCTGTAGCAAGATTAAGTATGTTGGCTTTTTCAAATTCAGCCAGTTTTTTCCGGTCAGAGCAGGATACCCAGCGTGCTGACCAGATGCTGACAGATTCAAATACGGCATCAACGCCATATTCGTTGGCGAGACGGGCAGTAACTACTTCAAACTGCAATACACCTACAGCACCGAGTATTAGATCGCCGCCATTGTGGGGTCTGAATACCTGTACTGCACCTTCTTCACCAAGTTGTTGTAATCCTTTTTGCAGCTGTTTCATTTTCAGCGGATTTTTAATTCTCACAGCACGAAACAGTTCCGGTGCAAAAAACGGGATGCCGGTAAAGGTGAGGCGTTCTCCTTCGGTGAAGCTGTCGCCAATCTGGATGTTACCGTGATTAGGGATACCGATAATATCACCAGCAAAAGCCTCTTCAACCAGTTCACGGGTATGTGACATGAAGGTGACAACACTGGATGCAGCAATGTCTCGGTTAAGACGCAGGTGTTTGATTTTCATGCCCCGGGTAAATTCACCGGAACACACGCGTAAAAAAGCAATACGGTCGCGATGCTTGGCATCCATATTGGCCTGTATTTTGAATACAAAACCGGAAAATTTGTTTTCAGTTGGTTCGACCACCCGCTCTAGTGTTTCTCTGGGCTGCGGAGCCGGTGCCCAGTCAATCAATGCATTGAGGATTTCCTGAATACCGAAATTGTTGATAGCTGAACCAAAGAAGACAGGTGTCAGCTCGCCACGCAAAAATGCGTCTAAATCAAATTCATTTGAAGCAGCCTGCACGAGCTCAATTTCTTCGCGCAGTTGCTGAATTTCAATCGGAAAGAGCTCATCCAGTCGGGAATTATTGATACCTTTGATTACATCAAATTCATGTGGCAGCTTCTCGCCACCGGCTTCAAAGAGGTAAATCTCATCATTCAGGATGTGATAGACACCTTTGAAATTTTTTCCCATACCAATCGGCCAGGTAATCGGAGCGCAGCGGATATGCAGTATGTTTTCAACTTCATCGAGCAGTTCAAGTGAGTCGCGAACTTCGCGGTCATATTTGTTCATGAAGGTAACAATCGGTGTGTCACGCAGGCGACAAACATTTAAAAGTTTGATTGTTTGTGCTTCTACGCCTTTGGCAGCATCGATAACCATCAAGGCACTGTCAACGGCAGTGAGTACGCGATAAGTATCTTCAGAAAAATCTTCGTGGCCGGGTGTATCAAGCAGGTTAACAACATGTTGACGATAATCAAACTGCATCACAGATGAGGCTACGGAAATACCACGCTGTTTTTCGATTTCCATCCAGTCTGATGTGGCAAATTTACCGGATTTTTTTCCTTTTACTGTACCTGCAGAGAGGATAGCTCCTGAAAACAGTAGCAGTTTTTCTGTTAGGGTGGTTTTACCGGCATCCGGATGGGAAATAATCGCAAATGTGCGGCGTCGTGCCGCTTCCTGGGCAATCTGACTCATGATTTTTATATTCTGAAAACAATAAAAACAAGACGGCTGTGGCCGTCTTGTAAAGAGATACATATTGTAGCACAGGTTGATATGAAATCTGTTAATTGGATATTTTAGTGCTGTTAATCATAATTTTTTATGAATATAAATTTTGTTTATCGGCTGTTTACCTGTGATTTAAACCGGTTAGTCATTAGCTGTAGAAAAAAAGCATTTTTTTATTATTAAAACTTGGTTGTTACATTTTAGCTGCGCCTGGGCAGCATTGTGTTTAATAACAGCCAGTGCCAGTGAAACTGAGTCTTTTTGTACCTGATTGATAATCAGCCCCGCTTCTTCATTGTTGCTATCATATATGCTGTCTCCGTCGGAAAGCGGGGTAGTACTTTCAATAAGTACCAAGCCGCGTTTTACCTGACCGCGGTACTGGGCCCGGGCGATAATTTCCTGTCCTGGATAACATCCTTTTTTAAAATGCACGGCACCGATAAGCTGCTGATTGAGCATTTGTGCCACACATGTTTCTGTGGTAGCTGCACTAATCCATGGATTGCCGCATGTGATTTCATGAGTTTTCCATGCTAGGGCATTTTCTGTATTCAGTGGTGGTAGTTGATCGATTTTGCCGATACTGACCAAAGAGTGATCTGGCAGTTGTATATGCCAGATCTGATTTGTCATCGTTGCTGATAAAACGTATTGAGGTTGTTCTGGTGTATTTGATACAGGAATATCATTTGGTAAACAAACTGCTACACCCCATTCAGGTAAGGTTTCCAATTTTACTTTGCTGCGCAAAATGTACATTTGCAATTTTTTCTGTAGTGTTTCACACAGATCGGCTGCAGAAATCAGAATAATATCGTCTCCTCTGTTAAGTAGAAGCATATTGGCGATGACACGGCCTTTAGCTGTGTTGTAAGTTGCCAGACATGCCTGTCCTTCTGCAAGATGATTAATGTCATTTGAAAGTTGATTATGCAAAAATGTGGTGCGATCTTCGCCGCTAACTCGAATAAGGCCGAAAAAGGGCATCAGGGTAGATGCTGTGTGTGTCATGTATAAATCCTAATTAATCGTTTTGCTTATTATAAGGTTGGAATTTTTAATATACAAAATAAAAGCTCCGTCCAGAGAAGGTACGGAGCTTTGATAAGGGGCTAATGAGCAGAGAGGATCATTTTCCTTCTACTTTGGCTTTAAGCTGCTGATACATATCAGGATGCTCAGTTTTAAGCAGTTCAGCCACTTCCATGTTTACGCGATTAAGTTTGCTTAATTCCAATTGTTCAACATGTACCAGACGAACCAGTTCACGAACTGGCTTCGGGATATTACGACCTGCTTCATAACGGGAACCGCCAGACTGAGTAACGCCAACCTGACTCCAGAACTCAATCTGATTCAGACCAAGTTTTTTACGGATTTCGCGCACATTGTTAATAGGCTTGAATGCTTTCATGATTTTTATACCTTAAAAAGCGAGTTGTCTATGTTTAGTTGAATTAATTAATATGGTCATTCACAGATAATTATTTATTTTGATAAAAATTTATCAATAAATGTTATGAAAAATGTTTTACCATTATGCATAATTATCTATGGACATCAATATTATCACAATTGTTTTTACATTCAATACAATATTGCTATTGTTTTATTAAAATGCGGTATAACAGGATAATACAAATTTATTTTAATTAATCTAAATTAAGATTTATTGCCTTATATCAGATATTCGTGCAGCTTAAATGTAAAGTTATGATATTTTAAAGTGAATTAAGGTTTGCCTGTTAATGGGCTGACTGTGAGTATTTCATAGCCGTCATCAGTAACCAATACCTCGTGTTCCCATTGTGCAGAGAGTTTGTGGTCTTTGGTTACAACAGTCCATCCGTCACCTAATATACGCAAATGACGTTTACCTTGATTAACCATTGGTTCAATTGTAAATATCATACCGGGTTGCAATTTTAATCCTGTATGACGACGACCATAATGCAACACTTGTGGTTCTTCATGGAATCCGCGTCCAACTCCATGTCCGCAAAATTCCTGCACCATGGAGTAACCTGCATTTTCTGCTACTTGCTGGCAGGCGTAACCAATATCCCCAAGTGTCGCGCCCGGCTTAACTACAGAAATACCGGCCATCATACTCTGGTGAGTGATGTTAATGAGACGGCGTGCCTGAGGGCTGATTTCTCCGACAGCATACATGCGGCTTGAGTCGCCATGAAAACCATCTTTGATAATGGTGACATCTATATTTAATATATCGCCATTTTTTAGTGGTTTATCATCAGGTATGCCGTGACAGATTACATGGTTAACAGAAGTACAGCATGACTTGGGAAATGGCGGGTTGCCATAACCTAACGGGGCAGGATAGCCGCCCTGAACATTGATATGGTAATCATGAATCAGACGATCAATTTCATTGGTGGTGATTCCCGGTTTGATAAACTGGCCTATGTAGTCAAGAGCTTCGGCAGCCAGCCGGCCAGCAACACGCATTGCAGCAATTTCTTCTGCATTCTTAATAATCACGGCCATGATTTTTCCTTTTAGGGTAATTAAAACAATTCAGTTAATGTGTACAATAATTTAAGCATTGACCAGTAAACTTAGTTCATCAGCAATGTTTTGTTTACGCATAAGGCTTTCACCGATAAGAAAAGTGTTAACCTGATGTTGTTGCATCATATGAATATCGTTTGTGGTGAAAATACCACTTTCTGTCACAATAGTTTTTCCGGTTAATGCAGGCAGAAGTTTGATAGTTTGTTTTAAATCTACTTCGAAAGTACGCAGATTACGATTGTTTACTCCCCATAGCGGGGTACGCATATTAATGCATTTTTCAAGCTCGTCTTCGTTATGAATTTCGAGTAATACAGTCATACCCAGCTCGTGAGCAATGGCTTCATATTCGGTTAACTGGGTACGGCTTAATGCTGCTGCAATAAGTAAGATTGCATCTGCATTGTATGCCCGGGACTGGTATACCTGATAGACATCTATGATGAAATCTTTGCGCAGTACCGGTAGATTGCAGGCATTGCGTGCGAGATTCAGATAGCCAAGGCTACCCTGAAAATAGTTTTTGTCTGTTAATACAGACATGCAGGCTGCGCCACCAAGCTGATAATCTCTGGCAATTTTTTCTGGAGAAAAATCAGGACGAATCAGTCCTTTAGACGGGCTAGCTTTTTTAACTTCGGCAATAATGGCAGCTTTTCCCTGATGATGTTTTGTATGTATTGCTTCAAGAAAAGGGCGCGCAGGGGCCTGGTCATAGGCTTTTGCACGTACTTCAGCCAGTGATTCAACCGTTTTGGCGGTAACCATTTCGGTTTTTTTTGTGGCAATAATTTTATTTAAGATATCACTCATGGTTTTTTTGTCCGGAGTTACATGCTGAAGCTGAATTAATGAAAAAAGTGAAAGGTGAATTGTGTGAAGAGAGAGAAGTAATGTTCAGGATGCTGTATCTTCACTAATTTCCGTTTTCAATACCTGAAAAATAGCCCGGAAAGCTTTTGGTGGCTTTCCTGCAGCCTGTTCCTTACGGGCATTGCGGATTAATGTACGCAGATTGTTGATATCAATATGCGGATAACGGCTGATAATTTCAGTGAGGCTGCTGTCATCGGAAATTAAACGATCACGCAGATTTTCCAGCCGTTGTAAGTAAGCATTATGTGCGCTGTTTTCACCTTTGAGGCGAGCCAGATAATCACTGATTGGTTTGGTATCGGTTTCGCGCATGAGACGACCGATAAACTGAGCTTGACGTTTCAGTGCGCTGTTCGAGGTAATTTTCTGGTAGCTTAATACTGCCTGTAATAAATCCTCTGACAAATTTATTTTTTTCAGTGTATCAGCAGACAGTTTAGTTAGCTCCATACCTAATTGCTGCAAATCATTCATTTGCTTTTTCAATTGGGTTTTACTTACCCATTCTTCGTCTGCACGGGACTGACTGTCTGTATTACTGTTCATATATGTATGTGTTACGTGTATATCGAAATTTCAAGTATCTATTTTAGCAAAAAATCCATATCATTTCAGTTGACATGTATGTTTAACTGCTGCCAGTGCTGAATTCAGCATGTTAGAATGCAGGCTTCTTCGCATGAGAGTAGATTAATGTTTCATCATAGTGCCGATCAGTTACAGGAGCTGTGCCAGCAGGCAATAAATAAAGCCAGAAAGCAGGGAGCCAGTTCTGTTGAAATTGATATCAGTGAATCTGCGGGTCAGAATGTACAGGTACGCCAGCAGAATGTCGAACATATTGAGTATCAGCAGGATAAATCTCTTGATGTAACTGTTTATGTGGGACAGGCTAAAGGGCGTGCAAGTACTGCTGATTTTAGTAATAAGGCAATTGACGAAGTCATCGGAGCAGCTTTGAATATTGCCCGTTTTACTGCTCAGGATGATTGCGCCGGTTTGGCAGATGCGGCATTACTGGCAACGGAATTCGGTGATACAGAATCTTTTTTCCCCTGGCGGCTGTCTGCTGATGAAGCAATTGAGATTGGTAAAAAAACCGAACAGGCAGCACTTGATACGGATGAGCGTATTAAAAACTCCGAAGGAGCAGAAGTACAGACTGATCATTATCAGTTTGTATATGCCAACAGTAATGATTTTTGTGCTTATCAGCGCGGCAGCAGGCACAGTATTTCCTGTAGTGTAGTGGCTGCGGACGCTTCCGGAATGCAGCGTGATTATTGGTACGATTTAGCGCGTGATGCACGAGATCTTGCTGATGCTGAAATTATCGGACAGACAGCGGCAACACGTACAGTACGGCGTCTGGATGGCAAGCCTGTGGCTACAGGAAAATATCCGGTAATTTTTGATACTACTATAGCCGGTAGTCTAATTGGTCATCTGGTAGGTGCTCTGAGTGGTAGTGCGTTATATCGACAAACCAGTTTTCTGGTAGATAGCCTTGGTAAACAGATTATGGCGCCCTGGGTATGTCTTACAGAGAAACCACATGTGAAAAAAGCGCTTGCCAGTACATATTTTGATGCTGAGGGTGTAGCCACACATGAACGTACTGTTATCAATGAAGGCTCTGTTGCGGGTTATTTTCTTGGTAGCTACAGTGCGCGTAAGTTAGGTATGCGTACTACTGGAAATGCAGGTGGTGTTCATAATTTATATCTTAATCATACCCATGCCAGTCAGGACGATTTATTGAAAACAATGGGAACCGGTTTATTGGTTACTGAGTTGATGGGGCAGGGTGTAAATGCTATTACTGGTGACTATTCGCGAGGTGCGGCAGGTTTCTGGGTAGAAAACGGAGTGATTGCCTATCCGGTAGAGGGTATTACAATCGCTTCACGTTTACAGGAAATGTTTATGGCGATGGTTGGTGCAGCAGATGATGCGTTAAAGCGCAGTACGCATAAAGTTGGATCTATTCTGATAGATAATATGACTATTGCTGGTGCCTGAAACGTAAATGATTATGGGAATTTGTTTGATTAATAGACGGGCAGAAAGTAGAAATGTTTGGTAACTGTCTGCTTAAAAGGATTGAAAATGAGCTTCCGTAAAGCATTGTGGTGTGTATTTTTTCTGGCTGTGCTTTGTGCAGCTGGTTCTTTTGTTGGTCAGTATGTTCTGGGTATGAACCCGTGTGTGCTGTGTATTGTTCAGCGTGTTGCGGTTATTGCCACTGGGCTTCTGGCATTTTTGTGTGCCTGCTGTCCTAATCGCAACAGTATTGAGCGGGTGATAAATGCTATTTTGGTCAGTCTGGCACCCATAGGCGGACTGGGTGTAGCTATATATCAGATATATATTCAGCATCTGCCATTGATGGATCAGCCATCTTGTGGTGCACCGTGGACTTTCCGTCTGCGTGATGCGCCATTGTTTCATTGGTATGAACCGATTATTCGCGGTACAGGTAATTGTGGTGAGGTTCAGAAAATTTTAATGATACCTTTACCGATATGGAGTGCGTTATTTTTTACAGCCGTATTGATTTGGGTCTGGGTATGGTTTTGGCGAAGCCGTAAGGGCTAAAACCGGGCTGTGTTTCTTGCTGAAAACAGATTTGTTCGAATGAATGCTATGGTATGAATGCTAGATTTTTACTGAAGACTATTAGTCATATAACACTGGCCGGGTTTCTGCTATACAGCCTGTCTGCATGTAAGGACAGTGGCGGATGGTATGGCGGTAATGATGATTCACCGGATGACAGCAGCAGAATTTTAAATCAGCCTTCTCAGATAAGCAGACTAATACCTGCTCGTGTAAAAGAACGAGATGCGTGGGCTGTGGATATCAGCCGGATAATGGATGAGCTGAAAATCAATAAAACACAGGAAAATATATGTAGTGTAATTGCCGTTGTAGATCAAGAGTCTAATTTTGTTGCTAATCCAACTGTTCCGGATCTTGGTAATAAAGCAATTAAAGCTTTTCAGACAGAAGTGCCGCAAAAATTTGTCAGACAGTTCGGACCTGCTCTGGGACCGGCAGTTTCACGCTATTTTACTTCAGTACTGGTTAATGAACCCAGCAAAGAAAACAGTTTCCTGATACAGATGCGTACGGTTAAAACCGAACAGCAGCTGGATTTAATTTACCGGCAGATATTTGCTTATGTTTCAAAGCAGTTTTATGCAGATTCAATTACCAATGCCGCAGCTAAGTTTATGGGAAAGGATATCGGAGAAGATAATAATCCGATTACAACAATTGGTTCAATGCAGGTATCAGTAAAATACGCACGTGAACATCAGCGTGATAATGCTCCGGTAAATGAATTACGTGATTATATGTATACACGTGAAGGTGGTTTATATTATGGTATTCACCGGCTAATGAAGTATCCAGCAGCCTATGATAATGCTCAATATCGTTTTGCTGATTATAATTCCGGCATGTATTCCAGCCGTAATGCGGCTTTTCAGCAAGATATAAATAAACTGCTTAATACAGATATGGCTCTGGATGGAGATTTATTACTGTATGATAAAGATGATAAGGCGCAATCAATGCCAAGTCAGACTGAAACTGCACTGAATCAGTTATTTGCCGATCATGGTATGCCAATGAAACCGGAGCAGATACGTGCAGATTTATTACAGGAAAAACAGGCAGAATTTGAAAATACATCCACCTATCAGAATGTAATTACTTTATATAAGCAACAGTTCGGTAAGAATCCGCCATATGCCATTATGCCGCAGGTTGTAATTAGCGGACCAAAGTTAAGCAAAGATTATAATACCAACTGGTATGCTACTAATGTCACACGTCGTTATGAAACTTGTATGCGGCATGGTGGCGGCACCGGACGCCATCGTAAAAGATAAATTCAAACACAAAAAAGCCAGTATATGAATATACTGGCTTTTTTATTGGATTAGCCCTGATTTTTTTGTTTTGCTTCAAGGATTTCCCAACGTTCAAGTTTTTCCAGCAGCAGCTCTTCTATTTCAGCAATACGTGTTTGCCATTCAGTTGCCAGTTTATAGTCATTTTTGAATATTTCCGGATCGGAAAGTTTATTATTCAGCTCTTGCTGCTCTGCTTCGAGAGCAGCAAGCTCGTCGGGTAAGCTGGCGAGTTCACGTTGTTCGTTGTAGGAAAGTTTATCGTTGCGTCGGCTTTTTTGCCGGTTTTTATCAGGATTAATGGTATTTTTGCTTGTTGTGGGCGCTGGTGTTAGTAAGCTTTGTTCACGTTTTTGGGCGTCAATATAATCCTGATAACCGCCTATGTATTCTTTTAACTGACCATTACCTTTGAAAACTATGGATTGAGTAACTACATTATCCAGAAAAGTACGATCGTGGCTGACAAGAAATACAGTGCCGTTATAATCCCGCAATAACTCTTCCAGTAATTCCTGCGTATCGATATCCAAATCATTTGTTGGTTCATCAAGTACCAGAATGTTGGCTGGACGAGTAAATAGTTTGGCCAGTAATAACCGGTTGCGCTCGCCACCAGAAAGTGATTTGACTTCACTACGAACTCTGGCCGGAGAAAACAGAAATTCTTCAAGATAACCAATTACGTGTTTACGCTGACCGCCAATATCAATGTAATCATTACCCTGACCTATAGTATCAAAAACAGTATCGTTTTCATTTAATGCACTACGAAACTGATCGAAATAGGCAACTTCCTGACGTGAACCCAGCCGAATTTTGCCTGAGGTTGGCTGCAATTCACCTAAAATCAATTTTAAAAAGGTGGTTTTGCCAACACCATTTGATCCTATCAGACCAATTTTGTCACCGCGCTGAATAACACAGGAGAAATCACGCATAATAAGGTGTTCACCATAAGCAAATCCGGCGTGTTCAAGCTCTGCTATAATTTTCCCGCTGGCTTCACCACGATTTAAATTAAAGCTGACCTGACCCTGCACCTCACGACGTGCAGCGCGTTCGCGGCGTAGTTGTTCCAGCCGTTTAACCCGCCCCTGGTTACGTGTGCGGCGTGCTTCAATTCCTTTGCGAATCCATGCTTCTTCCTGAGCATGAAATTTATCAAAAAGCCGGTTATGTTCAGCTTCAACAGCCAGTTCCTGTGCTTTTTTTTCACTATAAGCACTAAAACTTCCCGGGTAACTACGTAAATGTCCGCGGTCTAATTCGATGATACGCGTAGCTACACGATCCAGAAAGCGTCGGTCATGTGTTACGACAATCAGGCTGCCGGCAAAATTACCAAGCAGATTTTCCATCCATTCTATCGCTTCAATATCCAGATGGTTGGTTGGTTCATCCAGTAACAGGATATCAGGTTTTTGTACCCATGCCTGAGCCAGAGCAACGCGCTTTTTCTGACCACCGCTTAAATTGCCAATCAATTCGTTTTCCGGCAGTTGTAATTCACTTAAGGTTTGCGCAATTAAGGCATCAAATTGCCAGCCGTTACGGTTTTCCAGCTCATTTTGTAATTCAGTTAACCGATTCAGACTGGCTTCATCACCTATATTCTGGCTGAGCTCATGATACTCACGTAACAGATTTTGCAGTTCACCCAATCCTTGGGCTATGGTGTCAAATACAGTGGTCTGCGGGTCAAAAAAAGACTCCTGCGGAACATACACAACTTTTTGGTTGTTTTGGATGGTCAACAATCCGTCATCCAGTTTCTGTACCCGGGCCAGAATTTTCAGTAATGTGGATTTCCCGGCACCATTGCGACCAATAAAGCCTATTTTTTCACCTGCATCCATTTGCAGAGATGCATGATCCAGTAAGGGGTGGTGACCTACAGCAAAGCAGGCATTATCGAGTGACAAAATACTCATGATTAAAACGGATATGTTCTGATATCAATTATGAAAACGAGTGTATTGTATCAGTTTAACAGTTAATATGTTGCTATTGTCCTGTATATAGAATAATTAAAAAATCCGGCATTTTTTGTCTGGTTGACCTTTACCATCAAAAAAATGATTTTCTTCATCGCAGCGGCTGGTACTGCTTTGACAGATAAATATTCTGCCATCCTGATTTAGTTTGATAATTCGGGGTTCAGCTTCAGTATTAATGGCTACAGCTTTAAGTGTGAAATGCTCTTCACGAGCAAAACTCGGGTTCCCTTGTATACGAAAACAGAAATGCTGATTTTTACTGACAGGTAATTCTGGCCAGTTGTGCTTGTTTTGTTTATAACTAAGATGTTTCTGATAATGTACAGCAAGAAATTGACCATTAATCAGCAGTGCCGCCTTCGCCTGATTTAATCGTGCCTGTAACTGATGCTGACGATAATATGGATAAGCTATAACGGTTAATATAATGATAACCGCCAGAGTAACCAGAAGCTGAAGCATGCTGTAGCCCTGTATATTTTTACGGGTAAAACGCGGATGATATCTGACTGGTAACTGATGGAATATACGAACCATTATGGAAAAAAACAATCAATATTTTAGTATAATATTATATATAAATATATTTATTTTGTATATTTTATTCATTTAAATGATGAATTAATTGTAAATTTTTAAAATTTTATCAATGTTTTTATATAAATATAATTCGCTTAATTATTTTATGCATATTTAATTATTATATGCTCAGAAATAATAATCTGATATTGAGAATTAAATTACTTTTGTCGATATTGTAAAAATAAAAATTTTTATTTTTACAAACAGTACAACAAACTTTGTGCTGACTTCTGCAACGACGATAAAAAAACGGGCAAATAATGCCCGTTTCAGTAACAAGATTTGTAATGGAATTATCTAGGATGTAAGCTTTCCATCCGAATCATGGTAACCGGAGATAATACTCGTGGTAATGCCTGAATTCTGGCCATTGATTGTTTGATAAAACGTTCTTTAGTTGAATGTGTCAGGATAACAATTTCGGCAGATTCCTTATTAATCATACCTTTTTGGATGAGAGCCTCAATAGAAATATTTTCTGCAGCAAGAATATTCGCAATTTCTCCCAGCACACCTGGTTCATCGCAGGCAGATACACGCAGATAATAACTGCTGGTGATTTCATCCATTGGCAGAATGGAGATATTTTGTAATGAATTAGACTGAAAAGCCAGATAGGGAACCCGGTAGCTGGCTTCAGCATTCTGTAATCGGGTTACATCAATAATATCAGCCATTACCGCACTGGCAGTTGGGCCGGCACCAGCACCAGCACCATAATAGAGTGTCTGCCCAATCATATCTGCCTGAACAGATACAGCATTCATAACTCCTTCTACTTTTGCCAGTAATCGGCTTTCAGGGATTAAAGTAGGGTGTACACGCAGCTCAATACCTTGCGGAGTTTTGCGGGTAATACCAAGTAATTTAATGCGATAGCCTAGTTCCTCAGCATAACAGATGTCCAGACTCTCCAGATGACTGATGCCTTCCAGATAACACTGGCTAAAATTAATCGGGGTTCCGAATGCCAGTGCGGAAATAATACTTAATTTATGACCGGCATCATGACCTTCAATATCGAATGTAGGATCGGCTTCTGCATAACCTAGTTCTTGTGCTTGTTTTAATGCTTCCAGAAAGGTACTGCCTCGGGTACGCATTTCACTCAGAATGAAATTACTGGTGCCATTGATAATGCCGGCAATAGATTCGATATGGTTGGCAGCCAGCCCCTCACGTAAAGCTTTAATAATGGGAATACCGCCGGCAACTGCAGCTTCATACATCACCATTACATTGTGTTCAGAAGCCAGTCGGAAAATTTCGTTACCGTACTCTGCCAGTAGTTTTTTATTGGCCGTAACGATGTGTTTTCCGTTTCTGATTGCCTGAATCACAGCGTCTTTAGCTATTGTTGTACCGCCAATCAGTTCTACCACAACATCAACATCAGTTGCATTTACTACTTCAAATACATCATCACTAACAAAAGTGCTGTTACCGCATATTTCTCGGGTACGTTCAATATTACGACTTGCTGCACGGGTAATAATTAATTCGCGACCAAGCCGGCGAGTAATTTCATCCGCATTATTCTGTAATAACTTGACGGTACCACCACCTACTGTGCCGACGCCCAGCAAGCCTATACGCAGAGGCTGCATGTTTACTCCTTCAAATAGACAAATTTAATTTATGGACTGCCTGATACTTGCAATTTTACGTGAATAATCTACTATGCTAGCCGAAAACTGCTTTTTTGACTACTACAGCCATAGTATGTTGTGTGGTTATGCATAAGGAAATTTTAATGCAAATTGAAGAAATCCGGGATAAACAAGGATTATGGATTGAGGAAGTTGATACCGGAAAAATTACTGTAAACGGCCGGCAATATACTCAACCTGTATGTATTACTGCTGATGAGGTGCTCACACTGGATAAGCAAGCAGCTAGTGAGTTAACCATTGATGATTTTATTCAGGCTTTACAGTTTAAGCCTGAAGTGATTTTAATCGGTACTGGAAATCATCATGTGTTTATTCATCCGCGTCTGACTTCACAATTAGTCGCAAAAGGAATCGGTGTAGAAAGTATGTCTACAGCTGCTGCTTGCCGTACTTTTATGGTATTGCGCAGTGAAGGCCGCAGTGTCTGGGCATGGTTGTGGCCGTTAACAGAAGAGTAGTATGTATTTAAATATATTACTTTTAAAAAATAATAATTTAGAAATAATCAGTATCAGGGTTACGGATAAAAAATCAGGCTGCCGGTATCTTTAACCGGAACCTGATTTTTTAATAGTTACGTAAGTTATTATTTAACTGCTGTGCTGTTCTGACCTTTGATAATGCTCATGCCAGCACTTACCAGACTACCAATATCTGCAACATTAGCAGGCATAATCAGAGTGTTATTGGTTTTTGCCAGTTTAGCAAAAGCATCTACGTACTGTTCAGCCACTTTCAGATTCACAGCTTCTGTACCGCCCGGTTCTTTTACTGCGGCAGCTACCTGACGAATTGCTTCTGCGGTCGCCTGTGCAACCAGACGCAAAGCTTCAGCTTCACCTTCGGCGCGATTAATTTGCGCTACTTTGGCACCCTGTGATTCATTGATAGAAGCTTGAGCTTCACCCTGTGACTTCTGAATTTCAGCTTCACGCTGACCGGCCGCCAGATTAATCTGTTCCTGCTTGATCCCTTCAGACTGAGCAATACGTGCGCGTTTTTCCCGTTCGGCTGTAATCTGAGCCTGCATTGAGCGCAGAATTTCCTGAGGTGGAACCAAATCTTTGATTTCATAGCGCAATACTTTAACGCCCCATGAAACCGCTGCTTCATCCAGAGAGGCAACCACGGTATGGTTAATATCATCACGTTCTTCAAAAGTTTTATCCAGTTCCATACGACCAATAACTGAACGTAATGTTGTTTGAGCCAGTTGGGTAATGGCAACTACAAAGTTACTGGAGCCATAGGATGCAAGTTTAGGATCAGTTACCTGAAAATAGATAATACCATCCACTGTAAGCTGTGTATTATCGCGGGTAATACAAACCTGACTGGGTACATCCAGTGGTATTTCCTTTAAGGTATGTTTATAAGCGACACGATCGATAATCGGAATAATAAAATTAAGACCGGCTACCAGAGTAGCGTGATAGCGGCCTAAACGTTCAACAATATAGACTTCCTGCTGAGGTACAACTTTAAATGCCATGCAGATAAATGCAACAATGGCGGCGAGAAAAATAAAAGTCAGAATCATGATTATTCCTGCTGAGTAGAAGGGGCTTGAGAAGTAATATTTAAAATATTGCCTTGATGGCTGATGATTTGAGCACTGTCACCGGATTTTGCGTCAGTCGGATGATTAAAACGAGCCTGCCAGATAGTGCCCCGATAATGTACCTGCCATAATCCGTCGGGTAGGAGCTGAGTAAGTATCACTGTCTGACCGTAGTCCGGATCATCAGTTGGTTTTGCCATGTTTTCACGCGGATGTTTCTTTTGCCAGACACGTACGATGGTAATACCCAGAATAGAAAAAACTATTGCAATAACAGCATTGATGCTCTCACTGGTTTTCAGCAGCCATTCAGCCAGACCGGCACTGAGTAATGAGGCACTGATTACCAGCATATAAAAAGTGCCGCTAAACATTTCCAATACAAACAGAACCAAAGCTGCAATACACCAAATCATCAGTATCTCCTTAACTTTATAATATTTAACAGAAATGTGTTTTATTGTAAAGCCGACTTTAGGCAGATAGTATCCGTTGCCTACGGGTTTCGCTCAGAACGATACCAGTGCTGACAGAAACATTCAGGCTTTCAACGGTTCCGAACATAGGAATGGATACCAGTGTATCACACAGATCTCGTGTTAAACGGCGCATGCCATTACCTTCTGCACCCATTACCCATGCTACTGCTTCCGGGGCCGTAAAGTGATATAAGTCATCACTACCGTTCATATCAGTACCGATAATCCAGATACCGCGCTGTTTTAATTCACGAATGGTGCGTGCCAGATTTGTCACTGTAATATAAGGTACTGTTTCCGCAGCACCACAGGCTACTTTACTTACGGTGGCATTTAATCCGACACTTTTATCTTTGGGTGCAATTACCGCGTGAACTCCCATAACATCTGCAACACGCAAACAGGCTCCCAGATTATGCGGATCTGTAATGCCGTCAAGAATCAGCAATAACGGTGGTTCATTCAGATTTTCAAGTACATCTTCTATGTCTACATGTTGTCTGGAAGCATCGATAAAGCCTACTACACCCTGATGGCGGGCATGTTTACTCAAAGTATCGAGCCGTGCCTGATCTGCGCTGATAATGCGCACATTTTCTGCTTCAGCTTTATTTAATACATCGCGCATACGGGCATCATGTTTACCCTCCAGTACATAAAGTTCAATTATGCTGTCCGGGTTTTGCCATAAACGGGCATTAACTGCGTGAAAGCCAATGATGAGGCGCTGATTTGACATGTATATTTCATTTAGTGAGTAAAGAAACCAATTATAACGGAAATTAGTGTACTAATCTGATTATACCGAATAAATATCATTCTTCATTTAAAAATGTAATTGTGATGTAATTTTCCTGATAAAAGAAATAAATACCGTTGACAGGTAATTAAATTTTTCGCTCAGGGTTAAGACGGTATCAGTTACATCTTGATAAAAAATTATTGCTTATAAAATGTTATCTTTATCATTTATTTAAAATAAAGCAAATTAAACTAAAGTTTCTTAATGTTCATTTTCAGAGTTTATGAATAAAGTTAAGAATGATGCTTGTATGAGGGGAATGAACTCTGATCGGTAATAACTGGTTGGGAATTTAACTTTAATACAGGAAAAATTCTTATGGAATATTATTTATGGGTGCTGGCTAAATTTTTGGTTGGTTTTATTATTGTCATTCTGCATTTGAATGTAACAGGTAAAACGCAGTTGAATCAGATGACCCCGGTAGATTTCATTGGTAACTTTGTACTTGGCGGTATTATCGGTGGGGTGATTTATAATCAGGATATTCCGATTTATCAGTATATTATTGTGTTGTTAATCGGTGTTTGCCTTATTTCGTTATTAAACTGGGTATGCAAGCATGTTAGTTTTATCCGAATGTTTGCTATTGGTGAACCGATTCCGATTATGAAAGACGGACATTTTTTGATGGATAATATTCTGCGTAAAAAGAATAAGATTGATATTCTTAATGTGGCTTCACTTTTGCATGCTCAGGGTATTACTTCGTTTCAGGAAGTCAGTTATGCACAGATTGAACCCAGTGGTTCGCTGACGGTATTAACTGATAAAGGCAAATATCCTTCATTAATTTTATTTAAGGAAGGAGAGGTGCGTACAACGGAATTGCATCGGATAAATAAGGATGAGAAGTGGCTGGAGCAAAAAATTCAGCAACAGCACCTGACAGAAGATGATTTATTTCTGGTTGAATTCTGGAATAATAGTTTAAATTTTGTACTGCGTAACGGCGAAGTAAAAAAAGATACGCTAAAAAGTTAATTTTTATTGCAGATTAGTGGCTGGAGAAATATCCGGAAAAGGTTACAATACTGTTTTAGGTTAATTTAATTTATTGCTGTGCAGCCACTCGAATATTGTCTTCAGAAAATTTGCCATAGCAGGAATGCTATGGCTTTTCGTTTTCCTTTTCTTTCCTCGGTGCAGCGTCATGCACTGATAGCTTTGTATGCTTTGCAGCAAGAATTAAATGATGTAGTAGAAGATTGTTCTGATGCTAATGTGGCTTTGACAACACTGCGATGGTGGGAGCAACAACTAGATAAGCTGTATAACTCTGATTCTGTTCCTGAACATCCTTTATTACAGGCTTTAAAACCATTTATTACCCGATATTCTTTACCATTGGCTGAAATACTGGCTTTGCCTGATGCACTTCGTACGCAATTAACTCAGGCCAGATTTCAGGATATGGAACAGCTATGCCATTATAGTAAACAGGCAGGGATGGTGCAGGGGCGTTTAACAAGCAGAGTTTTGGGATTCAGTGCAGCACAAACTTTGGAATTTGCCGATAAAGTGGGTGAAATATGTCAGCTGGTGATGATTTACTCACGGATTGGTGCGGATACAAGGCTGGGAAAGCTGTATATTCCAGTAGAGTTATTACAGCAATTTAATGTTCCGGCTCATTTGGTACTTAACCGACATGGTGGAGTTGAATTTACGGCATTGATGAACGCATGGCTTGCTACATTAAAACAGCAGTTTAATTCTACTCTTGCTTTGCTGCCCTCTGCAGATAACCGCAGGCAGCGCCCAAGTCTGGCCATGCTCTCAGTAGCCTGGGCTCAGCTTAATGAAATTGAGCAGGACGGTCTACAGAATATCATGCAATATCAGCTGGTCGTGCCGCGACCGCGTCAGCAAAGGTTATTCTGGAAAACATGGTTGTGTGGTTTTCGGCCGGTATAGATTAAAAAATGTGAAGCAGGGTGTTTTCTAAGAAAAGTGTGATATGGCGAGTATTATGAGTTATAAGAACTATTTTTGTAATTGAATTATATTTTTAAAATTTTATTGCTTAAATAAATAAAATATTGAAATTATATTTCAATGTAAAAGCGTATGTCTGAGCAATTTTAATTACGCAATAAGGCTGGTTTTTTGTATAATTTATGCCATCATCTGCTTACTTGTGCAGGTGTAAGCAATTTTATTGCTAAATTGCTTCCGGATTAATCCTGTGCTGAGGAACCTCATATGCTCAGAGCAAAAAAAACCTTATTTATTCTGGGTTTAACTGCTGCCTGTTTGCTTTCTGCCTGTTCGCAATCCGAACAGGGAAATAAAACCAGCGATACCAATACGAAAAAAGTAGCCATTACGGCAATTGTTGAACATCCTGCTTTGGATGCTGTACGTCAGGGTGTGATTGATGAGTTGCGTGCTGAAGGCTATGAACAGGGTAAAAATCTTCAGCTGGATTTTCAAAGTGCACAAGGGAATACTGCTACTGCCGGTCAGATTGCTAAAAAATTTGCCGGCAATAATCCAGATGTAATTGTCACAATCGGCACGCCAAGCGCGCAGTCTATGGTTGCAGCAACACGCAAAATTCCGATAGTGTTTGCAGCAGTAACCGATCCGGTTGCAGCTAAACTGGTAACAAGCTGGGAACCCAGCAAAACCAATGTTACCGGTGTTTCTGATGAACTGCCTTTACAGCCACAGATTGATTTAATGAAACAAGTTGTACCTAACCTGAAAACAGTGGGTTATGTATATAGCCCGGGGGAAATCAATTCAACTGTTGTGCTCGGACAATTACAGTCTTTACTGGCTAAGGACGGTATTACTGTGGCCGCAGCACCGGCACAGCGTACAACTGATGTTCCCATGGCTACTAAAAGCTTGCAGGGTAAGGCAGATCTGATTTATACCTCTCTGGACAATAATGTGGTTTCTGCTTATGAATCCATGTACAAAGTTGCCAAAGACATGAAAATGCCCTTGGTGGCTTCAGATACCGGTTCGGTAAAACGCGGTGCGGCTGTAGCACTGGGGGTTAATTATCATGAGCTTGGTACAGCTACTGGTAAAATTGTAGGCCGGATTCTCAAAGGAGAGCAGGCTGGTAACATTGCTCCGCAGCGTATGACCGCAGATCAGCTTGATTTAATGGTAAGTAAATCTCATGCTGCCGAACAAGGTATTACATTTTCGGAGCAATTACTCAAACAGGCTAAATTAGTCGATTAGGATTATAAAAAGCCTCTGGGACGGATACCGTAACATCGGCAAGCTGATTCAGGCTTTGCCGATGTTGTTTTTATTTTCAACCACAATTTGTTAATTGGTTAATATGTCTTCTATAGCTTTATTTGGTGCTTTAGAAAGCGGGCTGATATATGCTCTCGTTGCTCTGGGTGTACTGATTTCATTCCGTATTCTGGATTTTCCTGATTTAACTGCCGATGGCAGTTTTCCGCTCGGCGGTGCTGTATTTGCCATTTGTGTTACCCATGGTATTAATCCGTGGCTGGCTACTGCACTTGGCGGAGTTGCCGGTGCATGTGCCGGTTTGGTAACAGCATGGCTGCATGTTTCTTTAAAAATCATGCAGCTGTTGGCCAGTATTCTGGTTATGGTTGCTTTGTATTCGGTTAACCTGCGTATTATGGGTGCACCTAATTTGCCTTTACTGGATCAGCCCAGTGTATTTACGCCGTTTTTTAATGCAGACGGAAGCAACCAGTATTGGGTGCAGCCGCTGGTGATTTTTGGTTTTGTGCTGGTTGCCAAATTTTTTCTGGACTGGTTTTTTGCTACAGAAATTGGCTTATCAATGCGAGCTACCGGCGTAAATGCACGAATGGCTCGTGCTCAGGGTGTAAATACTTCACGTATTTTGCTGTTAGGCATGGCGATATCAAACGCATTTATTGCCTTGGCTGGTGCACTATTTGTGCAGACTCAGGGCGGTGCAGATATATCAATCGGTATTGGCACGATTGTCGTGGGGCTGGCCGCGGTGATTATTGGCGAAACCCTGATTCCGGGAAAACGGTTTATCATCATTACACTGGCTGTTATAGTGGGGGCAGTACTTTACCGTGCATTTATTGCGCTGGCGCTGGGCAGTGATACATTGCAGCATATAGGCTTTGGACCGCAGGATTTAAATCTGGTTACAGCAATTTTAGTTGTACTTGCGCTGCGTTTGCCGGCAATCAAAGGTTACTTTAAAAGGAAATTCAAAGCATGATGCGCGCAGATAATTTACGCCTCACATTCAATGCGGGAACACCAATTGAAAATCCTGCTTTGCGAGGCATGAGTTTAAGTATTGCGGATGGTGAGTTTGTTACCGTTATCGGCAGTAATGGTGCCGGTAAATCTACTTTTCTTAATGCCATCAGCGGTGACACCATGGTGGATTCCGGTACGATTACTATCAATAGTAAAGATGTTACCAGTGAACCTGCTTATAAACGTGCGCCATTAGTAGCACGTGTTTTTCAGGACCCTCTTGCCGGTACCTGTGAAGCCTTAACCATTGAAGAAAATATGGCTCTGGCACTGCGGCGTGGCAGCAGTCGTGGTTTGCGTCCGGCTATTAAACGTCAGTATCGTGAACTGTTCCGTGAAAAACTGGCAATGCTTAACCTGGGGCTGGAAAACCGATTGAGCGACAGAATTGGTTTGCTTTCCGGTGGGCAGCGACAGGCTGTCAGTTTGTTGATGGCATCGTTGCAAAGTTCTAAAATTTTATTGCTTGATGAACATACAGCTGCACTGGATCCTAAAACTGCCGCTTTTGTACTGGAGCTGACTGACCGTATTGTGCGTGAAAATAAATTAACTGCAATGATGGTAACACATTCGATGCAGCAGGCCCTGGATCACGGATCACGTACTGTCATGCTGCATCAGGGGCGTGTGGTGCTGGATGTGGCTGGTGACAAACGTGCCGGTATGAGTGTGGCGGATCTATTAAAGATGTTCGAACATACTCAGGGCGAAAAAGTATCTGATGATGCTTTATTACTGAGCTAAACCTCGTGTGTTTATAAAGCAGGCTGTCAGCATTCCTGACAGCCTGATTTTCTGATTGGAAGCATAATGTCTGTACCTGAACTGATTGTACTGAATAAACCCTATGGTGTGATTTGTCAGTTTAGCGCTCATGAAAAACATCCTACTCTGAAGCAATATGTATCATTACCGGATGTCTATCCGGCAGGCCGGCTGGATGCAGATAGTGAAGGATTGCTTTTATTAACTGCGAACGGACGTTTACAGGCAAAAATTGCTCATCCTAAGTATAAACTGATAAAAACATACTGGGCACAGGTGGAAGGTAAACCGGATAATGAACGCATACAGCAATTGGCTGGCGGGGTAAATCTGGGCGACTTTATTACACAGCCGGCTCAGGTTCAATTGGTTAGTGCTGCTGATAGTGCCCGTTTATGGCCGCGAGTACCGCCAATTCGTGAACGCAAAACAGTAACTGATTTCTGGCTGCAAATTCGAATCAGTGAAGGTAAAAACAGGCAGGTACGACGCATGTGTGCAAAAGTCGGCTGGCCTTGTTTACGTTTAGTGCGAGTAGGAATAGGGCAGCTAGATGTTTTTTCCCTTAAGTTACCTTTGGGAAAGTGGCAGGCTGTGAATCCAAAAGATTTATCATAAATATTTTTTGAATTGCCATAAATTAAAAATAACCCTTATGTTACAAGCATAAGGGTTATTTGTATTTCCTAAAATGAAATAATTAATCAGAATGCAGGGATGATGGCACCCTGATATTTTTCTTCAATAAATTTTTTCACTTCAGGTGAAGTCATGGCCTGTTTTAGTTTTTGGATTGCATCACGGTTTTCATCCCCCGTGCGGACAACCAGAATATTTGCATAAGGAGAATCTTTTGATTCAATAAATAAAGCATCTTTGGTTGGAACCAGTTTGGCTTCCATAGCAAAATTGGTATTAATTACAGACAGAGTAGCATCATTTAAAGTACGCGGTAACTGGGGCGCATCCATTGGTGTAATTTTAAGATGTTTCGGATTATCAACAATATCACGTACAGTAGCACTGATACCGGCATCTGCTTTTAATTTGATTAAACCGGCTTTTTGCAGCAATAACAAAGCTCGGCCACCATTGGTAGCATCATTTGGAATAGTAACCAGACCGTCATCTGGTGTTTCACTGAGTGCTTTTACTTTTTTAGAGTAAATACCCATCGGTTCTACATGAATATTGGCAATCGGTGTTAACTGCATTTTGTGTTTCTGGACAAAATCTTCCAGATAAGGTTTGTGCTGAGAGAAATTAGCATCTACATCTTTCTCATTCAGGGCGATATTCGGACGTACATAGTCAGTCATCTGAATGATTTGTAAATCAATTCCTTCTTTTTCCAGTAATGGTTTAGCTACCTGGAGAATTTCTGCATGAGGAACAGGTGAAGCAGCAACTTTCAGTATTGTTTTATCTGTTGTTGCAGGAGTGCTGCCAGAACTGGCGGCCGGTACGGATTCAGTTTTCTGAGTACACGCTGTCAGTACCGTACTGATTGCTGCCACTGACAATAATGCAAATAACAATTTTTTCATATTTAACCTTGAGTAAGATACGCAATAGAAATATACAGCTGAACATTAACACAAAATGCATGTTACTTGTATTTTTTACATGCATGTTTACTTTGGTTAATAATTCTTTTAACTGGTAATTAAACTATGCGGCCGATAACAGCCGCACAGTTTAATTTATTTATTTGCCAAGCATTGGCTTAAGATATTTTCCGGTATAGCTTTTAGGATTGGCTGCAACTTCTTCCGGAGTACCTTCCGCGATAATCGTACCGCCTCCATCGCCACCTTCCGGACCCAGATCAACGATATAGTCAGCTGTTTTAATTACATCCAGATTATGTTCGATAATAACAATACTATTACCTTTCCCTTTCAGGCGATGAATAACGTCCAGTAACAGAGCTATATCGGCAAAATGTAAGCCAGTGGTTGGTTCATCAAGTATATAAAGTGTCCGCCCGGTATCGCGTTTGGAGAGTTCCAGCGCCAGTTTTACCCGTTGAGCTTCACCGCCGGAAAGTGTAGTGGCAGACTGTCCTAATCGTACATAACCCAGTCCTACGTCCAGCAATGTCTGCAATTTTCGTTTAATTGTTGGTACAGCATCGAAAAATGTACAGGCTTCTTCTACGGTCATTTCCAGAATTTCACTGATATTTTTGCCTTTGTATTGTATTTCTAGTGTTTCACGATTATAGCGTTTACCATGACAAACCTCGCAGGGTACATAAATGTCGGGAAGAAAATGCATTTCTACTTTAATAACACCATCACCCTGACAGGCTTCACAGCGTCCGCCTTTTACATTAAAAGAGAATCGGCCAACTGTATATCCGCGTTCGCGAGACAGTGGTACCCCAGCAAACAGTTCGCGGATGGGTGTAAACAGGCCAGTATATGTGGCAGGATTAGAACGCGGAGTCCTTCCTATGGGAGACTGATCAACATTAATGACTTTATCCAGATGCTCCAGTCCTTTGATATCTTCATAAGGAGCTGGCTCTTCACTGGCGCGATTTAATTCACGTGCAGTAATTTTTGCCAGTGTATCGTTAATCAGAGTAGATTTGCCGCTGCCGGAAACGCCGGTAATACAGGTAATCAGGCCGAGAGGTAAGGTAAGGGTTACATTTTTAAGATTATTGCCACTGGCACCGCTTAATATCAGTAAGCGCTCTTTATCAACCGGACTGCGCTGTTCCGGCATGCTAATGGCTTTTTCTCCGCTCAGATATTGTCCTGTTATGGATTCTTTGCATGCTGCCACCTTTTCAGGTGAAGCTGCGATAATAACTTGTCCGCCATGCTCACCGGCACCAGGTCCCATATCGACAACAAAATCGGCGGCACGGATAGCATCTTCATCATGCTCAACGACAATTACGCTATTACCCAGATCGCGCAGATGTTTCAGTGTATCGAGGAGGCGGTCATTATCGCGCTGATGCAGGCCGATAGATGGTTCATCCAGTACATACATGACACCTGTCAGGCCGGAACCAATCTGGCTGGCCAGCCGGATACGCTGAGCTTCACCACCAGATAAGGTTTCAGCACTGCGTGCCAGACTCAGGTAATTCAGGCCGACATTAATCAGAAAACCAAGGCGCTCATTAATTTCTTTAAGAATTTTTTCAGCAATCTGTTTTTTATTACCTTCCAGATTCAGATTCTGGAAAAAATCCAGTGTGGCTGTTAACGGCCATGCATTGACATCCGGTAATGATTTTCCGCCTATATAGACATATCGGGCTTCTGTTCGCAAACGGGCACCGCCGCAGGCCGGACAGGCTCGATGACTTTGATACTGGGCTAATTCTTCGCGTACGGTAGCGGAATCTGTTTCGCGGTAGCGCCTTTCGAGATTGGGCAGAATACCTTCAAACGGATGACTGCGGGTAAATTTTGTGCCCCGTTCAGACAGATAGGTAAATTCAATCTGCTCTTTACCGGAACCATAAAGAATAATATTCCGGATTTCTTCCTTTAATTCATTAAATGGCGTATTAACGTCAAATTTAAAATGATGTCCGAGTGACTGAATCATCTGGAAATAGAAAGTATTACGTTTATCCCAGCCCTTGATTGCTCCTGCGGCCAGCGATAAATCCGGATGCATTACTACTCGCTCAGGATCAAAATAATCCATGCTGCCGAGTCCGTCACAACTGGGACAGGCTCCGACAGGGTTGTTAAAGCTGAAAAGACGTGGTTCGAGTTCCTGCAGACTATACGAACATACCGGACAGGCAAAGCGTGCTGAAAACCAGTGTTCTTTACCACTATCCATTTCGATGGCCAGAGCACGCTCATTACCCAGACGTAGTGCAGTTTCAAAACTTTCAGCCAAACGCTGTTTGATATCCGCGCGTACTTTTACCCGGTCAATAACCACATCTATATCATGCTTGATGTTTTTTTGCAGTTTTGGTACTTCTTCAATCGCATATACCTCACCATCAACGCGAACCCGTGCAAAACCCTGTACTTGTAAATCAGCAAAGTATTCAAGAAATTCACCTTTACGACCGCGCACTGCCGGAGCCAGAATCATTACCCGGCTTTCTTCAGGCAGGTTCAGTATATGGTCAACCATCTGGGAAACAGTCTGACTGGATAAAGGCAGGTTATGTTCAGGACAATAAGGTGTGCCGACACGTGCATACAATAAGCGCAAATAGTCATGAATTTCAGTGACTGTTCCTACGGTAGAGCGCGGATTATGACTGGTTGCTTTCTGTTCAATGGAAATAGCCGGTGACAAACCTTCAATTAAATCAACATCCGGTTTTTCCATCATTTGCAAAAACTGGCGAGCATAAGCCGACAGGCTTTCTACGTAGCGTCGTTGTCCTTCTGCATACAAAGTATCAAAAGCCAGCGAGGATTTACCACTACCAGACAAACCGGTAATGACAACCAGTTGATGACGGGGAATATCCAGATCTATATTTTTAAGATTGTGTGTGCGTGCACCGCGAATATGAATCGTATCGTTATCTGACATAATGCCTTGCCCAAACTAGCTGGATAAAAGAGGATACCGGCTTTAATTAAATTGCTGTTTATTAAAACCATCCGGTATTATACCTATTTCAAAACGCTAATTTAAAGCTATCAGGTAAACGTTTTAATATTTGCGTAAAATAAATTCCTTAAAATCAATACGTAACTCTTGATTTCGCCATAAGTAAATTAAAACGGGCACATTTCCCAGCGCCACAATCATGTATAAGGCATTAATACTGTTAAACAGCCAGATAAGTACAGCGCTTAATATGGCTGCACAAACCATAAACAGACCGTTGATAATGTTATTGGCAGCAATTGCATGCGAACGGAACTGATCGCTGCTGGCTATTTGCAGCCATGTATATAACGGCAATGAGAAAAAGCCGCCGAAAAAACCAATACCGATTATGCAAATGATTATTGCCATGCTGTCCGGTCGGCCGATAAATGTACCGATACCGGCAACTGGCAGATTAGGTTGTGACGGTGTGAACCATACCAGTAGCAGACCGAATATACTCAGGCCGATTGTCCCGATCACAACCAGACTAAGATGTAACTGATGGCGGCTAATCCGTGCACAAACAATTGAACCCGTACCTATACCGAGGGAGAAGAGTGTTAGCATTAAATTAAATACAGCCTCGTTTCCACCAAGATTCAAACGGGTAAAAGTAGGGAGCTGGGTTATATATACAGAACCAATCAGCCAGAACCAGGAAATACCGATTATGGCAATCCAGAGATTTTTTTGCAGATAAGTTTGCCGAAGTAGCTGTTTTGTACTCCGCATGATGTTTGAATCAATATATTGCTGTGGAATTTGTGCAGGTACCCTTGGCATAAATATACTGGCAATCTGCCCCAGAATAGCGACGAATAGCAGGATACCAAACAGCCATGCTGTATTGGTGCCAGCCAGAATAGTACCTAAAATCTGCCCGAATAATATTGATAGAAAAGTACCGCTTTCGATCAGGCTATTACCGTTGAGTAGTTCATATTTAGGGAGATATTCTGGTAATACCGCATATTTCAACGGACCGAACAAAGTAGAATGTGTACCCATCAGAAACAGGCATAACATCAATATTGTGACAGACTGCATCCAAAAGCCGACACCTGCTATCAGCATAATGCAGATTTCCGCAGTTTTTATCCAGCGCGCCAGAATGGCTTTATCCATTTTATTAGATAATTCACCAGATAATGCAGAGAAAAGAAAAAAGGGCAGAATATACAGCAGGGCACCAGCATTCAGCATCTGGCTTGCTGGTAACCATGAATTAGCGCCAAGCCCATAAAAGCTGATTAAAACGAATAATGAGGTTTTAAACAGATTATCATTAAACGCACCAAAAAACTGAGTACCAAACAGCGGTAGAAATCGTCTGGTACAGGCGAAAGCAAACTGGTTGCCGGATGGAAGCATATCAGGTGTAGACATAAATAACCTTACCAATACATATGTTGTGGTTACAGGGTGCCGGTGAGGTCATTCAGTATAAAATGCTGACCACATAAGATGAGATATTGTTGCTGTAAACGCCCTATAATATTGTTCTCAGCATCACAAAGCTGAACATAATCGGCTTTGCGAAACCAACGAAGACTGTCCTGAACTGATAATTGCTGCAATATCTGCCATTGTGCCGTACAAGCTTGCTGGTCTGTTTCATCAGCCTGTGCTTTAACAGCATAATAGCCAGTAGCTCCATCAGTATAAGCTGAATTATCTTCATCCATAAGTACCAGAAAACCAAGATGGCAGTTATCCGGACTGTTAATACTAAAATAAAACATAGTCAAAAATTTCTTTTAATTCATAGAAGAGCTTAGCCAAATTATTTATTCTGCTGGGAGGATTCTAGCAGTTTATAAATGTTTGTGTATGCTAATATGCATGCTTTTGTGTACAGAAAAGCGTACTGGCTTTGAAACGTATTACAAATAGACATGATATTTGGTTAACACACTGATAAATATTTGTTCAGATTGATTGAATCATGTATTTAAAACGGGTCAGTGCGCAGAATTTTTAGTTTGTTTTAGTTTGAAATTATGCTTTATCTCTTAATTGCTTCATTTATGTGGGGTAGCTCGTTTATTGCTACAAAAATGGCTTATGACATGCTGGATCCGTCACTTGTGGTACTCGGCAGGCTGATATTGGCAGCAGTAGTTACCTTACCCATCACGTGGAGCTATTTTAAAAACTATAATGTTATTTCCAAAGTACAACTGATCAAAATTATCGGACTAGGATTGCTGACATATCCTGTAACTTATCTGTTACAGGTTACAGGTTTGAAACTTATTCCTGCGGTCAATGCGGTCACCATTATTGGTATGGAACCAATTATTATAGTACTGGTGGGTCTGATTTTTTTTCGCGAAAAAACACCATTGCTGGTATTTATACTGGGCATTGTGGCTTTTATAGGAGTGCTGCTGGTAGTAGGTAAACCAGAAAAAGCCAGTGGTAATACTGCTTTGTTGGGAGTCTCGCTGGTATTTACTTCAACTATTGTCATGGCTTTCTGGATACGTTTGTCACAAAAGTTACTACGCGAAATAGATGTTAAGATATATACAGCCTTAACGTTGCAAACGGGTACTGTATTTGGTTTGCCGTTTATGCTGTTTCTAGTTGAAAGCTGGGATATTCATTATTCTTTTCAAGGTATTGGTGCTATAGCTTATCTGGGTATCGGATGCAGTCTGGTGGCCGCATGGTGCTGGAATAAAGGGCTGGAAAATGTTTCTGCTAGTGTGAGCGGGATATTTCTGGCTATGGAACCGGTTTTCGGAGTAATAACGGCCATTCTGTTATTGAATGAAACAGTAAATATACAGGCTTTTGCCGGTATTGTTATGGTTATCGGAGCGGCAACTACCTGTATATTTATTCCAAAAAAGAATTAAATTTATATAGCTAAAAATAAAAGGTTAGTGAATGCACACTAACCTTTTTTAAATTAATTGCAATGACATGCTGTAAAATTACAGATTGGTCAGCTTAATTTTCTGACCGGGACGTAATACTTGTTTCCCATGTACTTTTTGCAATTTACTTACAGGAATATTCAGGCGCTGAGCTATGCTGCTAAGTGTATCGCCTTTTTTTACCGTGTATGAAACAGGGACTACACCGGATTTAGAGTCTTTACCTTTGCGTACAGCAGCCAGCATCCGTTTATTATCCTGATTCGGGCTAATTTTCAGTACCTGACCAACCTGCAGATTATGACCGCGCAGATTATTGGCAGTAACCAGATCAGCTACATTGATATTATAGCGCTGGGCAATTGAATACAATGTATCACCCTTATTCACTTTATGAGCAATATTACTGCGTTTGTCCGCAACGTTGATGATATTGCGTAGGGTGCGTTCATTACGGTTTTCAGCCAGACGAGCAGCAGTCTGAGCTTCTTCACGTTCAGCCTGTGCCAGTGCTTTTTGAACAGAAGCCGCAGCAGCTGCCTGTAATTGCGCATCCTGTGCAACCTGCATCAGTGCATCCTTATTGTTTGCAACAGGAGCGGGCAATTCAGCCGGGGTTGCTGCGTTTTCAGCCACGGTTATGGTTTGGGTTTGTACTGTTGTATTGACCGGTGACGGCTGGTCAGTATTCAGTACAGTGGATGTTGTGGTTGTAACTGTTTCAGTAAGAGCTGGTACAGATACATTGCCGGTATCAGTAACTTTATCAGCCTGAGCAACAGTAGTTGCTGCCGGATGAGTCACAAACGTGCCCGGAGGTAATACTGGTTTTGCCATAGCAATATTCAGTAATGGATCTGTATCACTGTTGCGGAAAGAATCCATAAGCTGAGTGTTCAAACTATTTTTACTGATAAGCAGGCTGCGACCGGCTGGTACAGTATTGCTGGACAAATTATTCAGCCGCTTGATTTCTGCACTGCTCATTCCGGTTTGTGCAGCTAAATCAGCTACACTGGTGGTTGAATATGCTTTAAAGATATTCCATGAAAGCAGAGTATTTTTATCTGCGTTGCGGTAATTGCGTTCAAAAGTATTTACTGCGGTAATCGGCAGCAGCATTTTACGATTTTCTTTAGGAATAAAAACCGGACTCTTGAAACTTGGATTAAGAGTTAAAAATTCTGAAGTCGAAATATTCGCCAGTCGGGCAGCTGCATCAATATCAATTGGCTGATCAATGCTGATTGCTTCAAAGTAGGGACGGTTCGGTACAGAAACCAGATTAACACCAAAGGCCTGCGGATTTTCGATAATATTCCGCACAGCCAGTAATTTCGGCACATAATTGCGGGTTTCATTTGGCATGCGCAGATTTTCATAGGTAGGATCTATACCGGCCAGCTGGGCACGTTTGATAGCCTTACCAACATTACCTTCTCCCCAGTTATAGGCCGCCAGAGCCAGTGACCAATCACCAAACAGGCTATAAAGATATTGCAGATAAGTTAAAGCAGCATCGGTCGCTGCATATACGTCGTGACGACCATCATAGAGATTAGTCTGTTCCAGCCCGTACTGTCGACCGCTACTGGGCATAAACTGCCACAGACCGGAAGCTCCTACCCGCGACTGAGCCTTACTGACGAAAGCACTCTCAATAAACGGCAGTAAAGCTACTTCAGCCGGCATCTGGCGTTTTTCTGCTTCATTTACGATGTGATATAAATAAGGCTGACTGCGCACAACCGTGCGGTTAAAGTAATCGCTGTGGCTTGAATAATACTGCTCCTGCCGGCGAATAATTTCAGGATTAACCTCGGTCATACGGAAATCCTGACGCATGCGCCCCCAGATATCATGATTAGAATACGTTTTTCCTTTCAGGGTAGCCGCATTCAGATTCATTATTGATAAACCAATGCCATTACTGGTGTAAGATTGGGCAAATGATAATGAGGGAGCAAGTATCAGGCCAGTAAGTGCCAGTACCATATGCTTCAATTTAGCCATTCGTTTAACCGTAAAATTTGTGCAAAATCCTATTAATATTAAAGAGGAAATTCTTAACGGTCAAGGATAAATCCCTATTTTTACAGTAATGATGTAAATGCAATAAAATGATTCAATGGTCTGCAGCTTAGATTTAATATGGTACATAATGGTGTTTGAATGAATACTCAGCAATTGGAAAACTGGCTGGCCGAACATAAATTTGGTCTCTATTTAAGCCGGCTGGAGCAGCAGTTTATCCTGCATAAATTAGCAGGGTTGCGTTTTGGCACCATATTACAATGCGGTATATCACAATGGCAGTTCCAGCATGTTTGTGCAGCTGAGTCCCAGTATATTATACAAAGTAATATAGCCGATAGTGGTACAGCAGTTATTGCTGAATGTAAGGCCTTACCCTGGGCTCAGCAAAGTATAGATACCATTATCTGGCCTCATGGTCTGGATACTTTATCCGATTATGAAGATTCTATAGCTGAAATAGCTCGTGTTCTGGTGCCCGGCGGGCATCTTGTACTGACCGGCTTAAATATTCATGGATATTGGCGCCTGTTTTATCAGAGCAGCCTGAAAGGTCATTCTGCTTTAAAGTTATTGTCTGCCCGTACGGCTGTTGATAAGATGCAACGCTTTGGTCTGTTTCTGGAAGAAGGCCAGTTTATGGGTTATGGTATTCCGGCCTGTTACGGTGATAATCACAAGGCTATAGAATATATAGGTAATCGCTGGTGGCCACATTTGGCAGCTGTTTATGGGCTGGTACTGGTTAAGCGAACTGTACCGCTCACTTTAACTGTGCAGAATGCAAATATGTTGCTCAATCCGGCACCATCAGTTGCTTTGAAAAGCATAGAATAAGAGCGATAAATTCACTCTCTAAAATAAACAAAAACCTGAGCGGTCACCCAGGTTTTTGTTTAATCAATTTCAGGCAGCCTTATCTGTCTTACAGTCCAGCTTTTTGTCCATAAGTTCCTCAAATTCACGCATGCACACACTGGCGATTGCCAGCATATTATCTATCTCCTTTTTGGAAATAATTAGCGGAGGAGCCGCTACGATATGGTCACCACAGGCACGGAAAATCAGATTGTTCTTAAAAAAGATATCGCGGCAAATCAAACCTGTAGTGCCGAAATCATCAAAGAACTCGCGAGTATCACGGTTTTTTACCAGTGTAAAACCACACATCAATCCTTCACTGCGAATATCAGCAACATATTTAAACTGACTGAATGTTTCCTGCCAGCGCTTACGCATATAAGGACCTGTTTTGGTACGTACCTTTTCAATCAGATTCTTTTTATCAATTATATTCAGGTTCGCACAGGCAACTGCGGCTGAAACCGGATGCCCGCTGTAAGTAAAGCCATGATTAAACTCACCCCCGGCCAGCAAACCTTCTGTTACTTTGTCATTGACCAGAACTGCCCCGATCGGTAAATAGCCGGAGGACAGTCCTTTAGCTGTCGTAAAAATATCTGGCGTGAAACCAAAAGTTTCGAATCCAAACCATTTGCCAGTGCGCCCATAGCCGCAAATTACTTCATCAGCTACCAGTAGTACGTCATATCTTTTACAGATAGCTTCAATTCGCGGCCAGTAACTTGCAGGAGGAATGATCACTCCGCCAGCACCCTGAATCGGTTCTGCAACAAACGCTGCAATTTTATCCGCACCCAGTGAAAGAATTTTTTCTTCAAGCCAGTTTGCAGCACGAATACCGAATTCTTCTTCACTTTCACCAGTTTTGGCTAAGCCGTAATACCAGGGTTGTTCTATATGAACTATATTGGCAATCGGTAAATCACCTTGCTCATGCATGCCTTTCATACCACCCAGACTTGCTCCGCCTAAGGTAGAGCCGTGATAGCCGTTCCAGCGACCAATGATCACTTTTTTAGAAGGCTTGCCGATAGATGCCCAGTAATGGCGCACCATACGTATCATGGTATCAACCGATTCAGAACCGGAGTTGGTATAAAACACATGATTAAATCCCTCCGGTGTGATTTCAACCAGTTTTTCCGATAATTTAATGATTGCAGGATGGGTTGTTTTGAAGAAAGTATTGTAAAACGGCAGCACTTGCATTTGTTTCTCGGCAATTTTAGCCAGTTTTTTTTCTCCGTATCCAATATTGACACACCACAACCCGGCCATACCGTCAATGATTTCATTGCCGTCACTATCATATACATAAATGCCTTTTGCTTTAACCATCATGCGTACACCGTGCTTTTTAAGCTCAGCATTATCGGAAAATGGATGTAAATGATGTTTTACAGCCAGCCTCACATCGGTTTTATTACTCATAAAAACTCCTTTGTTTTAAAATGTTATAAGCAATCATTCAATGTACAAGTACAAGAATAACAGTTGAAATATGCTATTGAGATGGTTTCAGACATGCAATAACAGATATTTGCGCTCCCAAGGGCTGATAACACGAAAATATTCTGAAACTTCCTGCTCTTTTACGGCAATGTACATCTCAACAAAGCGCTGACCCAGTATTTCATGAATTGGTTCACACTGGCGTAAACGTTCTATTGATTCTTCAAGTGTAGTAGGGAACTGATAAGGTAATGAATACGCATTACTGCTCAGCGGAGCACGCGGTTGTAGCTGTTCTTTAATTCCCAGATAACCACAAGCCAGTGAGCAGGCAATCGCCAGATAAGGATTCACATCTACTCCGGCCAGCCGGTTTTCAATCCGTCTTCCTTTGGCTTTAGCACGCGGGACACGTAAACCTACAGTGCGATTGTCATAACCCCATTCAACATTAGTGGGTGCAGCTGTAAACCGGGTCAGCCGGCGGAAAGAATTAACATACGGAGCAAAAAAGGGCATGGTTTGCGGCAGGTATTTTTGCAGGCCGCCAATAAAATGAAAAAATAGTTCTGAAGGAGTGCCATCATCACTGCTGAATGCATTATTACCATTCTCTACGTTGTTCAAACTCTGATGGATATGCATGGCACTGCCCGGTTCTCCTTCCATAGGCTTAGCCATAAAAGTGGCATACATTTTATGATGAAAGGCAGATTCACGTACTGTGCGTTTGAATAAAAATACCTGATCGGCTAAATCCAGAGCATTACCATGCAGGAAATTGATTTCCATCTGTGCTGCACCAATTTCATGAATCAGCGTATCAACTTCAAGGTTTTGTTCATGGCAGTAGTCGTAAATTTCTTCAAACAGAGGGTCAAATTCATTTACTGCATCTACAGCATAAGACCGTCGTCCGAATTCACTGCGTCCGGTACGGCCGATCGGAGGTTGCAGGGGGACATCTGGATCGGGGTTGGGTGAAATCAGATAGAATTCCATTTCCGGAGCAACGATGGGTTCCAGCCCCATATTTTCATACAATTTTAATATGCGTTTGAGTACATTGCGCGGCGCAGTTTCAACCGGTAAACCGTCAGGAGAGAAACAATCAAATATTAGTGATGCTGTCGGATCCTGAGCCCAGGGAACAAAGCGCAGAGTAGTCTGGTCTGGCTTTAACTCCATATCCGCATCTGTTTCATCCAGAAGGCTGGATTGTGGATATTCTCCGGTTACTGTTTGCAATAATACTGCCTCGGGTAGTCGCATATCCGGTTCAGATATAAATTTATCTTTCGGAATAATTTTACCGCGAGCCACACCTGTAATGTCCGGTAAGATACATTCTACTTCAGTGATACCATGTTCTTTAAGCCAGTTAAATATGTCATCATACATAAGTCACCTTAAAATGATTCCTTTTGCCTGTGCAATTTATATTGCATACATGCTTCACGAAAAGCTTTAAAAATAGCGATAGAAAGCGGCTTACTCCCATATTGCCATTCGGGATGCCACTGCACTGCATAGCCAAATATTGACGCTGCATCAATCCTGAATGCTTCAATAAGACCATCTGGAGCAGTTGCTTCTATGCTAAGCCCGGGTGCTAACGTTTTTACTCCTTGCTGATGTAAAGAATTGACCTGATACTGTTTGTGGTCTGTTGCCAGCCACAGCATCAATAAACTGTCTGTTTTCAGATTAACCGCATGCGCATCGCCATATTGAATTTCAATTGGCTGATTATCGGGTTCACGATGATCCAGATAACCGGGTATTTCCTGTATATGCTGGTGCAGGTCACCACCAAGTGCGACATTGATTTCCTGCAGACCGCGGCAAACACCCAGAAGTGGTATACCACTATCAATAATATATTTAATTAGCGGTAAAACAGTATGGTCACGGGCAGCATCCTGTAACGTTCCATCTCGTGCCGATAATTCACCATACCATTTCGGGTCTATATTTGAATAAGAACCGGGTAAAAAAACACCATCAACCAATTTGAGCAGGCGAGTTAAAACTTCCTGATCAGACAGCACCGGAAGTAAAATAACATCGCCGACACTGTCCTGAACCGCATGAATGTATTTTTCACCGACAGCGTGAAAATTCCACTTACCTATCTGCTTTACATCACATGGTATACCTATGATTGGACGCGGCTGCATAAAATTGTCTCAAAGGATTAATAGTTAAAACAATTTTGATTTTTATGATTCATAATCCCATGAGAAAAACAAAATGGCAAGAAAACTTAACTTAAATTGATAATAATTCGATTTATTGGTAACAAAAGATATTAATCTAAACACATAATAAAAATAAATTTTTAGAATTAAATTAAAAATATCATTATTATATTGAGGCCAAGATTATTCGTTGTTTTTGCTGGCGAGAAAATTTACTGACTAAGTAATAATTACTGATGTTAACGATTATGTTAAATGAATATTAATTATAGAATGTAATTAAGAAATACAAATAAGCATGCTTTATTGATTACGTCATTAAAGCAAGAGAATAATAATCTAAAGTATATCATTGCAACACTATTATCCATGTGTCTGACCACAGGATAATAGTCTCAGCACTTCCGGATGTTATCTGAATAGTTGGACATATTTTAATTTGGAAATTTAGATATAGTACAGTTACCTTGGATAGTATATAAAAAATATGCCATGTGTTTAGATAATAATATTCACGCGTTCAAAGATTGATTTAATATTAAAGCTGCTTAATTTATTCGTCTATTACTGATACAAGATAAATACAAATCATGATTGCAAGTTAAAATAAAGGCCCTGAATTTATTCAGGGCAAAACTTTATAACGAAACAACCTAAAACCGCCGTTGTAATTTTGCCGCTAAAATAATACTTGCAGCCAGTTCTTCAATAGATTTATGAGTTGTATTGGTATATGGAATATTAAAACGGCGGAACATATCTTCGGCGGTTAAAATCTCACGTCGGCAATTATCACGACTGGCATAACGGGAATCAGGACGACGCTCCGAACGAATATGGTGCAGACGGTCTGCATCTATGGTTAGCCCATATAATTTTTGCCGGAATGGTTGCAGCATTCTAGGTAATTCACTGCTTTCCAGATCTTCTGGAATAAGAGGATAATTTGCAGCACGAATTCCATACTGTAATGCCAGATAAAGACAAGTAGGCGTTTTACCGCTGCGAGAAACGCCCATCAGAATCACATCAGCTTTTTTCAATTCGCGATCAGTAATTCCATCATCATGATTAAGAGTAAAATTGATTGCTTCCATTCTCTTATCATAGCGTTCAGTATCGTGCATTCCATGGGTTCTGCCAATGGAATGATTTGCTTCTGTGGCAAGTTCATCTTCCAGCTCACCAATAAATGCATCATAAAAACTCATATGCAGCCCTGCACTGGTTTTAATCAGTTTACGGACATTTTCATCAACGATGCTAGAAAAAACCAGCGGACGCGCTTCACAGTGGTTTGCTGCATTATTAATTAAAGCAACAATCTCACGAGCTTTTGTTTCTGTATCTACAAATGGATAAGTAGCACGCTTGAATTCTATATTGTCAAACTGGTTCAATAAAGCAAGACCCATACTTTCGGCGGTGATACCCGTTCGGTCAGAAACAAAAAAGACTTGGCGTACTGGTTTCATAATCAATCTACATAATTCAGAGTTAAAAAGGAATGTGACTTTATGAATTATCCATTGTAAATGAAGTTTCTTCCAGTTCCTGCGTAAAATATTGGTTTTTTTTCAACATTGATACTAAAAAAATAAAAATAGACTGAATATATAAAATTTAAGCAATAAAATTAATGTTTTATTGAATAAAAAGATAATTTTAGATTAAAATTGCTAAAAAAATGTATAAATTGATATTTTAATCTAAATAATTGAAAATGTAATTAAAATACTTAAGGTATCAAGGATTTGTATTTGAATAGTGTTTGATTAGGGATAAATTATCCTCAATTATGGGCGGATAAATAGCCAAAAATACATGACATTTTATACCTGACTAGTTAGAATAGGTCGTCTTCAACTTTCCCACTCCTCACTGGATAACCATCATGGCCGGTAATAACGTAATCTGGTTTGAAAATCTGCGCATGACTGATGTTGAAAGCGTCGGCGGCAAAAATGCATCTCTTGGCGAGATGATTTCACAGCTCACCGAAAAAGGTGTGCGTGTACCCGGTGGTTTTGCTACCACTGCCGAAGCCTATCGCAATTTTCTTGCTTACGAAGGTTTGAGTGAACGTATCAATAACGAGCTAAAGGCACTGGATGTAGATAATGTTGCCGAACTGGCCCGGGTAGGTAAACAGATCCGTCAATGGATCATGGACACCCCATTTCCGCCTGAACTGGAAGCAGATTTACAGGCAGCATGGGAAAAAATGGTAGCTGATGCCGGTACTGACCAGATTTGCGTGGCTGTACGCTCTTCTGCGACTGCCGAAGATTTACCTGATGCCTCTTTTGCCGGTCAGCAGGAAACATTTCTGAATATAAGCGGTTATGATAATGTTAAAGAAGCTATGCATCATGTATTTGCTTCTTTGTATAACGATCGCGCCATTTCCTACCGTGTGCACAAGAATTTTGCTCATGATGTAGTGGCTCTGTCTGCCGGTGTTCAGCGGATGGTGCGTTCTGATAAAGGCGCCTCCGGGGTGATGTTCACCATGGATACAGAATCTGGTTTTGATCAGGTTGTATTCATTACATCATCCTATGGTCTGGGTGAGACTGTTGTACAGGGTGCAGTAAATCCGGATGAATTCTATGTACATAAACCAACTCTGCGTGCCGGTCGTCCTGCGATTCTGCGTAAAACCATGGGTTCTAAACTGATTAAAATGGTTTTCACTGATGCGGCTCAGGCAGGTAAATCTGTACAGACAGTAGATGTTGATGTTGCTGACCGCAAAAAATTCTCAATCAGTGCCGAAGAAATTACTGAGCTGGCTCAGTATGCACTGACTATTGAAGAACATTATGGCCGTCCGATGGATATTGAATGGGGTCGTGATGGTATTGATGGCAAACTGTATATCTTGCAGGCTCGTCCTGAAACTGTGAAATCACAGGAAAATAACAGCCGTGTACTGCGTCGCTATCAGATTAATGACAAATCTGCCATTCTGGTAGAGGGTCGCGCCATCGGTCAGAAAGTCGGTCAGGGTAAAGTGCGTCTGGTCAAATCTGTTGATGAAATGGATAAAGTGTTGCCAGGTGACGTACTGGTTACTGATATGACCGATCCGGACTGGGAACCGGTTATGAAACGTGCCTCTGCAATTATTACCAATCGTGGCGGACGTACTTGTCACGCAGCCATTATTGCGCGTGAACTGGGTATTCCGGCAGTGGTTGGCTGTGGTAATGCAACTTCTGCTTTGCAGGATGGTCAGGAAGTAACGGTGTCCTGTGCCGAAGGGGATACGGGCTATGTATATGAGGGTTTACTGAAAGTTGATGTCAATGAAATACCTTTAGATAATATGCCTGAATCACCAGCCAAAATCATGATGAATGTAGGTAATCCTGAGTTGGCATTCAGCTTCTCTGGTTTACCGGGCTATGGTATTGGTCTGGCACGAATGGAATTTATTATTAACCGCCAGATTGGTATTCATCCTCGTGCTTTGCTGGAGTTTGATCAGCAAGATGAACAGATGAAAGCCACCATTACTGACAGAATTTCCGGCTATTCATCTCCGGTAGACTTTTATATTGATAAAATTGCTGAAGGTGTGGCAACACTGGCAGCTTCTGTGTATCCGAAAAAAGTAATTGTGCGTATGTCTGACTTTAAGTCAAATGAATATGCCAATCTTTTAGGTGGTAATAAATACGAGCCTCATGAAGAAAATCCGATGCTGGGTTTCCGCGGTGCAGCCCGTTATGTTTCTGATGATTTCAAAGATTGCTTTGCGCTTGAGTGTAAAGCACTGAAATATGTGCGTGATGAAATGGGATTAACTAATGTTGAAATCATGATTCCATTTGTACGTACATTGAAAGAGGCTGAAAATGTCGTACGCGCATTGAAAGACAATGGACTGGAACGTGGTAAAAATGGTCTGCGCCTGATTATGATGTGTGAACTGCCAACCAATGCAGTACTGGCCGAACAGTTCCTGAAATACTTTGATGGATTCTCTATTGGTTCAAATGATATGACTCAGTTAACACTGGGTGTGGATCGTGATAGTGGTGGTCCGATCGCAGGTACTTTTGATGAACGTGACCCGGCTGTTAAAGTGATGTTCAGTCTGGCAATTCAAGCTTGCCGTAAATTAAACAAAT
Organism: Snodgrassella sp. W6238H11; assembly: GCF_016100525.1. NCBI lineage: Bacteria > Pseudomonadati > Pseudomonadota > Betaproteobacteria > Neisseriales > Neisseriaceae > Snodgrassella > Snodgrassella sp. W6238H11. The sequence goes on from NZ_JACFSH010000001.1 coordinate 543,649, forward strand.
ATATTGGTATTTGCGGACAAGGACCGTCTGACCATGCTGATTTTGCTAAATGGTTGATTGAGGAGGGAATTGAGACTATCTCTCTGAATCCTGATACCGTAATTGAAACTTGGTTATATCTGGCTAATGAACTGAAAAAATAAGTTTTTCGGTTCGTAAAATAAAGGCTGCTAATTTTATTAGCAGCCTTTATTTTTTGATTAATAAATATAGAAATTTCATATATAAATGATTTATTTAAAGATTTTTAGTTTTGCTTAATTAAATTTTTATATTATGTGAAATTGATACAGTAAGTAAGTATAGAGAAAGATAATAAAGTGCCAATAAATCATAAAATCGTTTTCATAGCGAGTTATAACTTCTGCGTCTACAGATATTGAGCTAATTGTTTGTTATTCATCATTAACTGTAATCTATTTGCAAATAAATTACCGTCAACTAACTTTGAAACATTGATATTATTGAAAGATTGGCCATACAGATAAAAATTGTTTAATATTTTCAAACTAAATAAATCAATTTTTATTTTGTTCAAATTAAAAGTTTTTATTTAATTCATAGTACTTAATTCAATTGAGTTAAATATTAAATAAATTTGTTGGGGCTAAAATTTCACTAGATGAAAAGTAAAAAAGAGTGGGTTATTTACTATTTTTAGGTAAATATCATTATTGGAAACTTCCCAACCTAAAAGTATTAAGGTATTAACTAAAACTTTTCCTTAATAGTTTGTGGCAAGTTAATTGTTTATATTCATTCAATTTTATTTGTTGTTATTGAGTCTATTATGCAAACATTATTTTTGAGTAAGTTGGATTTTTAATTATTTTAATATTTTATAAGTTCTTTTTATTTAAAAGTGTAAAGACATGATTTGAATTCATTATCAGGTACTTTTAAATATTATTGAAGTATATGTAGATTTAGTTCTTTTTCTCTGCAATTGGGTTTTGGTTTGTCTATATGATTTTGCAAATAAATTAAATACATTTAATAAAAAACAGATAGCTTAAAGCTATCTGTTTTTTAAAGATAAAATTTTATTTTTTATCCTTTTTGTCGTTAGTTTTAACTGGTTTTTTAGCAGCCAGTCCCAATGACTGATTCCATTTTACCGGGTCTTTTACCAGATCCAGAGCAGATTTTAACTGAGCATCTTTTGCTGGGTTAGGTTCACGTCTCGCCAGCCAGTCTTCTTCATCCTTTTTCTTGCTATCTTTTTTATCAGCAGTAATTGTACCTTTATTGGTTTGATTTTCGTCTTTACCAGTTTTAACTTCCTTGGTACTGTCTTTATCCGAATCTTCGTTAAGCTGATTTACAGGTTCACTGGCAAAAGCCGGAGAAGTGGTTTTTTTCTGACTGCCTTCTAATCCTCCTTTTACCTCCTTACCACCTAACGGGTTACTCAGATGTCCGCCAAGATCAGCTTCGCGGCTTTCAAATTTTCGGTTTTTATCTTTTACTTCAACATCAGGAACGATACCCTGTGCCTGTATTGATCGGTCATTAGGAGTGTAATACAGCGCAGTTGTCAGTTTAACCGCACCACCATTTGATAGAGGAATTACTGTTTGTACCGAACCTTTGCCAAAGCTTTGTGTACCTACAATTACAGCACGTTTATAGTCTTGAAGCGCACCGGAGACAATTTCAGAAGCAGAAGCGGTACCTGAATTTACTAAAACTGTAATCGGTATGGTTTTAATTTCTTCAGGCATATTTACTAGCGGATCATTGCCTTTAACTACATAATCTTTAGGAATAGCTTTTAATACCATACCTTCTTTTTTATCACGGTTTTTCGTGCTGACAACTTTTACGCCCGGTTTCAGGAATACTGCGGATACACCAACAGCACTGTTTAACAGACCACCCGGATCATCGCGTAAGTCGAGTACCAGACCTTTCAAAGGCTGTTTGTTCTGTTTTTCTAAATCTTTAATAGCATCAGCCAGCAGACTTACAGTATGTTCCTGAAACTGAGTAATGCGTACGTAACCGTAATCAGGTTCCAGAAGTTTGTAACGTACACTTTTAACTTTAATAATTGCTCTTGTCAGATGTAATACAATTGGCTGTGCTTCATCTTTACGAGCTAAAGTCAGAGTTATACTGGTTCCCGGTTTACCGCGCATTCTTTTTACAGCTTCGGTAGTGGTCATGTTGCGAGTTGATTCGCTGTCAATTTTAACGATGTAGTCACCGCTTTTGATGCCGGCACGATCAGCAGGCGTGTCTTCTATAGGTGCCACAATTTTTATCAGCCCGTCTTCAGAGCTGATTTCCATACCGAGGCCGCCAAATTCACCTGTAGTGCTTTCCTGTAAATCCGAGTAATCTTTAACAGTCAGATATTCAGAATGCGGGTCAAGATTATTGACCATCCCTTTCATGGCACCTTCAAGAATAGTATCGTCAGTTTTATTCTCAACATAATTGGCTTTAATTTGTCCATAAACTTCCGCCATGGTATGCAGAGATTGTACCGGTAAAGCCTCGGATTTCTCATTGGCATAACTCTGTATGCTTAAAGTGAGAATGACACCGCTGAAAGCACCCAGTGTATATAAAGCAGCTTTTTTTAATCTAGATTTAGCCATTATTACTATTGTTCTTTCTTATAACGACATTAATTCAGGATATCAATAACCTGTTTATAGCAGGTTATGATGAAAATTCAAAATCGGTCAGAGTGTACACTATAAAATTATTGAAAGTAATAGCAAAGCATAATATGTGTTAACGCAACCATGATAATGGATTCATTGCCTGATTATGATAACGAATTTCAAAATAAAGTCCGTTCTGACCGTCCGGTAATTTACCACTTATACCAATGGTTTGACCAGAGCTAAGAATGCTACCGGCAGAAACATTGACGGAGGACAAGCCTGTGTAAATGCTAATATAACCTTCACCGTGATCAATGATAACGGTATTGCCGTAACCTTGTAAAAAAGCAGCATAGACCACATTACCATTAGAAATGCTGTGCACAGCCGCATTGTTACATGAAAAAAACAATCCTTTCCAGATACCGCCATTTGGTCTATTTTCTCCAAATTTTCCTGATATGCTGCCGTTAACCGGTCGGGGAAGGCGTCCCTGTTTCTGTGCAAGACCTTTAATAAGTGGTGTTTTAATATTTTCTGTAGCCTGTAAAGCTAAATCTTCTGCAGTTAAGGTAGAAGGCGGTCTGGTGCTGTCTGTATCATTGTTACCAGCATCGTTACTTGGAGTAATTTGTGGCTGACCTGTATTTTTCGGTTTGATGGTTTGTTTAGGAGGTTTAGGCTGAATCTGAGCCAGACGACGCATTGTTGCCTGAGCAGAAAGACGGCTTAAAAGATTGTTCAATCGTTTTTCATCAGCCTTTAATGATTGTAATTGCTTATTCTGTACTTGTAATTGTTGGTTTAATACACTGGATTTGCTTTGCTGAATAGTATGTTCATTACGCAGTTTGTTAATAAGCTGCTGTTGTTTTTTTTGTAGCGAAGAAAGTTGTTGTTGCTGATTATTAATAGCCTGTTGCTGTGCATTCATTCGCAATTGTTGTTCACGTAAACGCTGAATGACCTGCTCATTGGCTTCATTTAAATATCGTATATATTGTAACGAGCGCCCTTTTTGGTCGGAGGGATCCTTTTTTAGCATTAAATATACGCTGTTCGGCTGACGGTTACGGTAATGTGCATTAAGTAAACGGGCTATCTGGGTCTGAGTTTCTGCAATCTGGGTACGGGTTTTATCCAGATTGGTTTGCAGGGTTTGTAACTGCCGCATACTGGTCTGTTGCTGTTGTTGAATGCGGTGAAGCTCATTTTTTGCCTGGTTAAGCTGCTGGTCTGTTGCAGCCATTGAGGCATCAATTTTTTTCTGTTCAACCGTAGTTTTACTGATCTGGTTTTGTGTTGCTGAAATAGCCTGGTGAACCTGTTTCAGTTCACCAGTTGGCTGTTGGATTTTCTGATTATTGGCAGCGATAGCCAAAGAGAAAAGGGTACTGCACCATATCAGAATGAGACAGAATAAAGATTTCATTATTTATCTGTGAATTCAATCAGGTTCTGCCCTGTCATTTCTGCAGGCGGAGTCAGTCCCAGAGCAGTTAAAAGAGAAGGCGCTACATCTTTAAGCGCTCCGCCTGAACGGATTGTAGCCTTACGCCCTATATAGATAAATGGGACCGGTTCAACTGTATGTTGTGTGTGAGGTTGCTGATTTTTTTCATCATACATGTGTTCACAGTTACCGTGATCGGCAGTAATAATCACTTCTCCGCCTGCAGAAAGTGTTGTTTCGACAACCTGTGCAACACAACTATCTAGTGTTTCTACTGCTTTTATAGCGGCGTCAAGTGAACCGGTATGTCCAACCATATCACCATTGGCAAAGTTACAAATAATAACATCATGACGATGATGTTTCAGACTATCAATAATTTGTTCAGTAATGCCGACAGCACTCATTTCTGGCTGTAAATCATATGTAGTCACTTTGGGTGAAGGAATCATAATCCTTTCTTCACCAATATAAGGTTCTTCCCGACCGCCGCTGAAAAAATAAGTTACGTGCGGGTATTTTTCTGTTTCCGCTATGCGGAGCTGGCTAAGACCCTGTCCGGCCAAAAATTCTCCCAAACCATTATTTACAGGTTGTTTTTCGAACATTACCGAATTGCTGAATTGTGTCCCGTAAGCAGTGATAGTGGCAAAATAGCCCGGTTGTACACGATACTTGCGTTTAAATCCATCGAAATCAGCAAAAGTAAGAGCTTGAGTTAATTCACGTGCGCGATCAGCGCGGAAGTTGAGAAACAGAATGGCATCACCATCTAGCAGCCTTGCCTGCGGGCTGACAATGGTAGGTTTGACAAATTCATCCTGCTCGCCACGGGCATAAGCAGCCTCTAATGCAGTAACAGGGGAATCAGCCTGGTAGGGCGCATCTCCGAATAAGGCATTATAAGCAGCTTCAACCCGATCCCATCGATTGTCCCTGTCCATGGCAAAAAAACGTCCGACAAGGGCACCGCATAATATCTGAGAATGCTGTTGCATATATTGTTGCAGGCGTTGCAGATAGGGACGGGCACTTTGCGGCGGTGTATCACGCCCATCAAGAAATGGATGGACAACAATTTTTTGCATGCCGGCAGCTAGTGCGGCATCTATAACTGCAAAAAAATGTTCTATATGGCTATGCACACCACCATCAGAAAATAAGCCCAGCAGATGTACAGTATGATTCGGATTATTCCATGCCTGTTGCAAAACCGGATTTTGTTCAAGAGTATCGTCTTCAATAGCCATATCGATTCGGGTAATATCCTGAGGTACAACTCTGCCTGCACCAATATTCAGGTGACCCACTTCTGAATTACCAAACTGGCCAACAGGCAATCCGACCATTCGTTCTGAAGCATCTATCGTGCCATAAGCATAGTGCTGACGATAGTTATCGATATAAGGAGTATGCGCCAGTAAAATTGCATTGTCATTTCCTTCGGCACGATGGCCGAAACCATCCAGAATTAAAAGCACAACAGGTTTAATTAATGACACAATTGACCTTTCTGTGATGGCTGTCTTTGACTCAGTCTGCCAGTATTAGCTGTTTTGATAAAATTTTAAAAACCGGATAAAACAATCCGGTTCGGAGTAAGATAGAATTATAGCGAAAAGCATACGCTTGAGAAACTGTAAAACAGACCCAATTTAACGACATATTAATTTATATAGTCTGACATCATTTTCATGGATAAGCACAATATGGCTGCACAACAAAACGCTCCGTCCGGATTCTCTCTGGCCAATCATTTTCTGATTGCTATGCCGTCAATGGAAGACCCGTTTTTTAAAGAAAGCGTGATTTATCTGTGTGAACATAGTGCAGACGGTGCTATGGGTATCATTGTAAATAAACCATCACCGATTATGATGGATTTACTGTTTGATTCTGCTAAAACCCCTACACCGGAACGTTTTCACGGACAAAATGTTCTGATGGGCGGTCCGGTTCAAGTAGACCGCGGATTTCTGGTACATACTCCGACAGGTTCATGGGAAAGCAGTTTGCTGGTAACTGACGATATAGCCATGACTACTTCTCGCGATATTATTCTGGGGCTTACGCAGGAAAATGAAGTTGATAAAGCTGTAGCTACTATTGGTTATTCCAGCTGGTCTGCCGGACAACTGGAGCAGGAGCTGGCAAATAATAGCTGGATAACCGTGCCTGCAGATAACCAGATTTTATTTGATATGCCTTATAAGCAACGTTACAAAGCTGCTTTGCAGTTATTAAATATTGATATTGCCAATCTGAGCGTATTGGTGGGCCATGCCTGAATCAATCCCTTCTCCCCTAAAGCGTGGCACTGTACTCGGATTTGATTTCGGAAGCGCACGGATAGGAGTAGCCGTCGGTGAAGCTGAGCTGGCGAGTGTACATCCGTTGGAAACTATTACTGTTATCAGTAATGAACAGTATTTTAGCCGTATTAAAACTTTAATAAATGAATGGCGGCCACAGGTGCTTGTAGTAGGTCTTCCCACTCATGCAGATGGTGAGGACGATGAGGCTACTGCTCTTTGTCGCCGTTTTGGTAACCGTTTACATGGTCGTTTTAATTTACCGGTATACTGGGTAGATGAGCGCTGGACATCTGTAGTCGCCGAAAGTTTGCTAAATGAAGCTTTAGTTTTTGGGAAAAAGCGTAAACAAATACTGGATCAGGTTGCAGCACAGGCAATTCTGGCAACTTTTTTCAGTACCGGCGCATGTATGGTCAAACTTGATTAAATTTTCAAGTGTGTTTTAAATGAATCTAAATATCGGGTTACTGATAACGCAGAACTTATAACTACAAATACTGTTTTATTATTTCGATAATTTTTAGACTGCTTTTTCAATCAAGTATATTTTTCATTTATTTTTCAATTTGTACTTATTATTGCTTAAAATCTTAAACAAACATTAAATAACAAATTATGGTTTTATTTTATCATAACTAAAGATAAACTTAACCGTAGAAAAATAATCAGTTTAATTAGGCAGGGATAAATAATGAGCACAGACATCTTCACGAACATTAATGCTATTGAGGCTAAAACAAAAGCTAATATTTTAGCCGAGGCGCTACCATATATCCGGCGATTTTCCGGTGTGACAATGGTAATTAAGTATGGCGGTAATGCAATGACTGATCCGCAGTTGAAAGAAAGTTTTGCTAAAGATGTCGTCCTGCTCAAACTTGTAGGAATTCATCCGATTATTGTACACGGGGGCGGGCCGCAAATTAATGAGCTATTACAGAAAGTAGGAAAAGAAAATCAATTCATTCAGGGTATGCGGGTGACTGATAGCGACACCATGGATATTGTTGAAATGGTGCTTGGTGGTTGTGTTAATAAGGAAATTACATCTTTACTTAATCTACATGGAGGGCATGCAGTCGGAATTACTGGTCGCGACAATCATTTTATCAAAGCCAAAAAATTGTTTCTTACTACTTCTGATAATGAAAAGCAGGATATCGGACAGGTAGGTGAGGTTGAAGAAATTGATACAGCTCTGATTCAGGAAATGGTGGAACATGGTTATATTCCTGTAGTGGCACCTGTTGGGGTAGGTGAACATGGTGAAGCATTTAATATTAATGCTGATGTGGTAGCCGGTAAGCTGGCAGAAAGTCTGAAGGCTGAAAAACTGATTATGCTGACCAACACAATTGGTGTACTGGATAAAAACAATCAATTATTAAGCCGCCTTACGCCATCTGATATCAATGCATTAATTGCTGATGGTACTTTACAAAATGGTATGCTGCCTAAAATTAATGCGACTTTGCAGGCTGCTATGCATGGCGTTCACAATACTCATATTATTGACGGACGTGTTCCACATGCTCTCTTGCTGGAAATTTTCACTGATAAAGGTGTCGGAACTATGATTCTAGGTCAGAATGAACAGGCTGAATAATTTAAAATAAAACTGCTTACTAAAATATTATTATTGTGTAATTAATAATTTAATTAGCTTGTAACCATAAAGTTGTTTAAAAAGCTTGACAGTAAAATTACAGTCGCTATAATCTCGCCTCATTCCCTGATAGCTCAGTCGGTAGAGCGACGGACTGTTAATCCGCAGGTCCCAGGTTCGAGCCCTGGTCGGGGAGCCAGATTTTAAAAGCACTCAGTCTACTGAGTGCTTTTTCATTAATTATGCCTATAATCAGATTTACTTTCCAACTTTAATCAGCTTCACATCAAATATCAGAACACTGTTAGCAGGAATGACACTTGTCGGGCTATGTTCGCCGTAAGCAAGTCGGGCTGGTATATAGAATGTGTAGTCACTACCTTCTGACATAAGCTGCAATCCTTCAGTCCATCCGGGAATCACGCCATTAAGCGGAAATGTAACCGGCTCATTATTACGCTGAGCTGTGCTATCAAAAATAGTCCCGTCGATTAACCGACCTTCATATTGAACCGTCACCATATCAGTGGCTTTAGGTTTTTTACCGGATCCCTCATGATTAACTTTGTACTGCAAACCTGATGTAGTGGTTTTTACACCGGAAACATTTTTATTTTTGGCCAAAAACTCCTCTCCTGCACGCTGCGGGTTTCGGGTAGCCGAAGGTGCAGTTGAAGCTGCTACCGGCTCACTGCTGTTATTTTTATACCCATTATCAGCAAAGTTACAGGCCGATAAAACCAGTGCAGTAGTGATTCCCAGAGTAGTTAAAGACAAGTGTTTCATAATTTCTCTTTTAGTATTTAAAGGAGAGACAATTATAGCAGTCATCAGCAGAAAAGCATTTTCTTATCTGCTGTTTTACTGGTTGTTTGCTATTGTTTGATATCTGGAAATTCAGTTCTTTGAATATATAATCTATCTGTAACTGTTGTCTTTCTGATATATTCTTTTTCTATTTACATTATTATACTAATTTTAATAATGCGGTTATAATCCGGCCTGAATAACAGTTTATAGTTAAAAATTAGTGATTAATATAACAATAAGAAATTTATATTAACCTGAATTGTTGTTCGGTTCGGTTAATTCCTGATACAAACTAAAAAATACAATTATAACTTTTTATGCTATATGGATTTTCTGATGTCAGAATTAAATTTTAAGGGTATGCTTCATACAAGTGTTATTGAAAGTTGATAATAACTTGACATTATGTGGTTTGAAGATTAGAATTGCTCTTCATAAGAAGATGTCACTTCTGAAAAATCTTTTATTAATGTCTTTTGTGGCAGAATTAAACCAAATCAACTTTCAATAAAAACCTTACCTGTCTTTGGCAAGTATTTTGCAACTTAAAGACTGGTAACTGGAATTATTATGAGTTTTCTGACTCATTTTATCTTCGATTCTAATAAATAAGTTCATTTATATCTTTATGCACGTTTCTGAATTACAAAATCTACATGTGTCTGAATTACTGGGCATAGCTGAAGAGTTTGGTATTGAAAATGCCAATCGTTTGCGCAAACAGGATCTGGTGTTTGCTATTGTGCGCATTAAAATGAAGCAGGGAGAAGCGTTTACCTGTTCCGGTACGCTGGAAATTCTGCCTGATGGCTTTGGCTTTTTGCGTAGCATGGATACATCTTATCTGGCAGGCCCTGATGATATTTATGTCAGTCCGAGTCAGATACGGCGTTTCAATCTGCATACTGGTGACACGATTGAAGGCAGTGTACGTGTACCTAAAGACAATGAACGCTATTTTGCGCTGGTTCGTCTGGATAAGATTAACGGAGACGATCCGGATGTATGCAAACATAAAATCCTGTTTGAAAATCTGACACCATTATTCCCTGATCGCCAGTTTGTGCTAGAGCGGGATATTCGTTCCGGAGAAAATCTTACCGGACGTGCAATTGATCTGATTGCACCTATCGGATTTGGTCAGCGCGCTTTGCTGGTAGCTCCGCCGAAATCTGGTAAAACAGTGATGCTGCAGAATATCGCACATGCGATTACAGCTAATTATCCTGAAGCTGAACTGATTGTTCTGCTGATTGATGAGCGTCCTGAAGAAGTTACGGAAATGACCCGTTCAGTACGGGGTGAGGTAGTATCTTCTACTTTTGATGAGCCGGCTACCCGCCATGTACAAGTGGCTGAAATGGTGATTGAAAAAGCCAAGCGTCTGGTAGAACACAAAAAAGATGTAATCATTCTGCTTGATTCAATTACACGTCTGGCGCGTGCTTACAACACAGTTATTCCTGCATCCGGTAAAATTTTAACTGGCGGTATTGATGCAAATGCACTGCATCGTCCAAAGCGATTCTTCGGCGCAGCCCGTAATGTGGAAGAAGGCGGTTCATTGACCATTATCGCAACTGCTCTGGTAGAAACCGGTAGCCGTATGGATGATGTAATTTATGAGGAGTTCAAGGGAACGGGCAATATGGAATTGCATCTGGATCGGCGTATGGCTGAAAAACGTCTGTTTCCGGCAATTAATATCAATCGTTCTGGTACTCGCCGTGAAGAATTGCTGGTTTCTAATGAGCATTTACAAAAAATGTGGCTGCTGCGGAAATTCTTGCATCCAATGGATGATATTGAAGCAATGGAATTTATCATTGATAAGCTCAAGCAGTCTAAAAATAATGCCGACTTTTTTGATTTAATGCGCGGCAAGTAAATAATTATTTTTAAAACTAGTATCAACCGTGTTTACGCTTAGTAGACGCGGTTTTTATTTTAAAATCTCTGAATATAGTGGGTGATTTAATAATGATATGCTATTACCCGGATAAATCAGGGTATTTGGGAATGAAAAATAATAAATAAAAACCGAAAAGAATTTTTAATCTTTTCGGTTTTTATTTTACTGGCGTTGTATTCAGATACGAAATCTGACTGCTTAGTTAATAATGAGATAATCAACTGCTAGGAGCATTCCCATTAATAGTATAGATGTATTTTTTCTACTTATAGCTTAAGCTCATGTACATGTACACCATCAGTGTCTACAGCTAGATAGCCGCCGTAATTATCAGCCCAGTCCTGTATGACATAACGTTTGAAAGGTTGGTTGTTCAACTGTGATTCATGTACAGCCGGACGATGAGTATGACCATGAATCAGTGTAGGCAGAATAGGTTGAATATGGCTACTCATCAGTTCATTAATGGCTTGTTCTGTTACATCAGAAATCTCACTTTTACCCTCATTGTTTTTACGTGTTTCACTCATCTGACGGATTTGTCCGGCTAGTAAACGACGCTCTTCAATAGGTTTACTTAATACTGCCATTTGCCATAAAGGATTGCGGGACTGGGCACGGAATTGTTGATATGCAATATCGTCAGTGCATAATTCATCCCCATGCATAATAATATATTCATGCTCGTAAAGGTTTATTTGCTGAGGTGATGTAAGTAGTTGTATTCCGGTTTCTGCAGCAAATTTTTCACCAATCAGGAAATCCCGGTTACCATGAATGAAAAAAACTGGTGTCGCAGAAGAAAAAGATTTTAACTGAGATTTAATATGACGAATGAAATCACTATCATCATCGTCACCTATCCAGACGTCAAAAAAATCACCTAATATGTATAACGCATCGATATTTCCTTGCCATTGTTGCAGGCAGCGTTCAAATAGCTGATTTAAAGGCAGTGTCTGTTCAGAAAGATGTAAATCAGAAATAAATATTGTTGTATTGTTCATGGTTTGTATCTGCAAGTATCAGGCAAAAAACTCAGTATAGCGTTGCGGATCAAAACCAACCAATATTAATTGATTTTTTACCAGAACTGGTCTTTTAATCACCGAGGGGTGGTTTATCATTAGGCGAATGGCTTCATCATCATTACTTAAAGCAATTGTCTGTTCATTGTTACTTAATCTCCGCCATGTTGTACCTTTACGGTTAATTAATGTTTCTTTAGGTACTTGTGTAAGCCAGAACTGGATATCGGTTATTGTCGGCGATATTTTTTTATAATCGATAAATTCAGCGTTAATATGTTGATCAGTCAGCCATTTGCGGGCTTTTTTGACAGTATTACACTGACTGATACCATAAATTTGTATACTCATTGATGAAAGCCTGTTTGCGGAAATAAGCTGTTATTATACCGTTTTGCTTATATTTGCTTAAAGTGTTGGTTTTATGTCGATTGAGCGTTTTAAATTGTTTCTGACCAGTGAAGGTAAACTGCTTGCGTTGCTAATCCGGCATATTGGCAGTATGCTTTAATCAGTATAGATTTTATTTTATAAGGAATACCGGGATGAAAAAAATCAGTGTATTAGCCGTTAGCCTGTTACTGGCTGCCTGCGGAGGTAAGCAAGAAGCGAGTAATCACAATTTTACTGAGGCGATAGATGATTTTGCTAAAAATGATAAAGTTTGTCTGGCGGTTAATCTGATGCTGGATAATGCTCAGGGAGGTATGAATAATACGGTTGCACTTGGTAATAAAGAAATACGTATTGCCAGAAAAAATAGTGATGGCGATAAAGTTAATAAAACTGCTTTAAAGCAAATGGATATTTTAACTGATGCAGACTTGTATGAAAAAGGTAAGGATGCAACTCTGGTTGTTAATGGCGGAAAAGATATACCGCAGGCAGTGTATTACCGTACAAGTAAAGGTGAGGACAATGTGCAAAATACAGCTCAGGGAAGTATGCTGTGCCTAGGAACACAAAAAGTAGATAAAATTGTGCTCTTTACTGAACCTACCCCTGCAAATGGAATGACTATTTCCAAGGTAGTTTATGATGCAAAACTGGTACCTGAGAAATGGGCTGAAAAATTATTGAAAACTACCGATGAAAACTGGTGGAAGTCTATGCAGGAACCTCAACGTCGTGCGGCTGTATTGGTTTTAACGGATAAAGGTTGGAAAGACGAACGGGCATTACGTTAGCAATCAGATATTGTTCGGCTTAGGAACATCAGTTTGTTAGCTTTTCAAATTCCATTTTTGATTGCCGTATAGATAAACCTAATTTTGTAGGTAAATTTTAAAATCATAAAAAACTCCAGAAATAAAATATTATTCTGGAGTTTTTTAATTAATTAGAGGAAAACAATAGTAATTTAATCTTAAACTACAGCTTCCTCTTTCCGTTTTGGCGGCTTAACCAGATTTTGCCGGTTCAGTCCAAACATCAGTAATAACGGACTCGCTACTAATACTGATGAGTAAATACCAAACACAATACCAATTGTTAATGCCATTGCGAAACCATGCAAAGCAGCTCCGCCAAATACCAGCATAGAAATGACCATTGCTTCAGTAGATCCGTGAGTAATAATGGTACGGCTCATGGTTGCGGTAATGGCATTATCTATGATTGCCGGAACGCTTTTACCACGCATATGTGGTTTACGGAAATTTTCACGGATTCGGTCAAAGACAACTACTGACTCATTAACTGAGTAGCCAAGCACGGCAAGTACGCCTGCAAGTACGGTAAGAGAAAATTCCCAGTGAAAGAGGGCAAAGCAACCCAGAATAATTACTACGTCATGCATATTGGCAATAATAGCAGAAACAGCAAAGCGCCATTCGAAACGCATGGATAAGTAAATAATGATGCCAATCACAACCATGCCTAAAGCCAGTAAGCCGTGAGTAACCAGTTCTTCGCCCACTTGCGGCCCGATGAATTCAACCTGACGTAAACTTACACCTTCCTGATGTTGTTTAAGCAGGTCCATAACTTGATTGGACAATTGTGCTGAAGTCATATTGGCTTTATTGGGCAGACGAATCATGATTTGTTTATTTGTGCCCAATGCCTGTACTTGTATTTCTCCAAGTTTTAATCCATCCAGTTCTGTACGGATTTTATTTAAATCCGCACTCTGTTTGAATTCCACTTCCATTACAGTACCGCCGGTAAATTCTACAGAAAAGTTCAGCCCGCGAGTAACAAGAAAAAATACAGCCAGAATAAAAGTAATTAATGAAATCGCCGTTGTCAGCTTACCATAGCTCATAAACGGGATATCACGTTTTATTTTGAAGAATTCCATAATTTATTAAGCCTTACTTTTACCAGTGGCAGCTTTATCTGCAATCCAGATGTGGCCGATAGAAAGTGTTTTCAGTTTGCGTTTGCGACCATACCACAAATTAACAAAGGCACGAGAAACCACTACTGACGAATACATAGATGTAATAATACCCAGACAATGTACGACAGCAAATCCGCGAATAGGGCCTGAACCGAAAATCAGTAACGCCAGACCGGCAATCAGTGAAGTGATATTAGAGTCTACAATAGTATGCCAGGCGTGATCGTAACCTGCATTAATTGATATTTGTGGTGTATTACCATGACGTAATTCTTCGCGGATACGTTCATTAATCAATACATTCGAGTCAATCGCCATACCTAGTGTAAGAGCAATTGCCGCTATACCCGGCAGTGTCAGAGTAGCCTGCATGGCAGACAAAATAGCGATCAGGAACAACAGATTGCATGACAGGGCAATTACTGAAAACAGTCCGAACATCCGGTAATAAAGCATCATGAATATGGCTACTACTACAAATCCCCATAAGGTGGAATGAAAGCCTTTGCTAATATTTTCTTTACCCAGAGACGGGCCAATGGTTCGTTCTTCGATAATTTTCATTGGTGCAGCCAGTGAGCCGGCACGCAATAGCAATGCGGTATCATTGGCTTCAGCAATACTCATACTTCCTGAAATAATGGTTTTACCGCCGGGAATAGGTTCATTGATTACCGGTGCGGTAATCACTTCTGCCTTACCCTGATCGATAAGTACCATCGCCATACGTTTACCAACATTATTGCGGGTGAGGTCAGCAAAAATGCTGGCACCTGTACTGTCAAAATTTACGCTTACACCTGGCAATCCCCGGTCGTTAAAGCTGGCCTGAGCATCATTAATATTGTCCCCAGTCAGTTCAACCTGTTTGCTGACCAGTGTAGGTGCTCCGTTACCGGCAGATGGCAGTAGTTCAAATCCATCTGGATTGTGTCCTTGCAGCGCCTGCTGATACAGATTGGGATCATCACTTACCATTCGTACCTGTAAAGTTGCAGTACGGCCAATGATATCTTTAGCTTTAGCAGTATCCTGAACGCCCGGCAGTTGTACGACAATCCTGTTCGGTCCGGCCTGCTGTATAACCGGTTCAGCAACACCCAGCTCATTAACACGGTTATGCAGGGTATTAATGTTCTGGGTCACTGCATCTGTACGAATTCTGGTCAGCGCAGTGTTACTCAGGCTAACTACCAGACGGTCACCATTCTGAGTTAGTGTTGCATCATTAAGATATTTTTTTAATCCGGATATTGCAGTGGAAGCATCGTTTGCAGATTGGAAAGGAACAACCAGTGTCTGTCCGTTTTTAACAATATTGCCGCTGCGGATTTGTAGTTTGCGCAGCTGACGACGGATATCTCCGGCATAGCTGTCAAGTGTTTTATCAACGGCTGAATCCATATCCACCTGCATGGTAAAATGTACACCACCACGCAAATCAAGACCAAGAAACATTGGTTTGGCATGAATTTTTTCCATCCATTCCGGAGTATTGGCCAACAGATTCAGGGCTACTATATAGCCTTCGCCAAATTTAGAAGCAATAGCATCACGTGCTTTAAGCTGAGTTTCAGTATCACTGAAACGCACTTTCAGGCTGCCATCAGTAATGAACATACCCTGATGCTGTATGTGTGCAGCTGCCAGAGCCTGTTTAACTGTATTTTCAGTTTGTTCATCGATAGTAATGGCCTGCCGGTTGGTAGAGATTTGTACTGCCGGTATTTCGCCAAAAAAATTGGGAATGGTGTATAACAGACCCAATACTATTGAGACGATAATAAGCAGATATTTCCATATAGGATAACGATTCATATTTGCTGCCTTGTTGCAGACTGTTGTTCTTCAGTTAATAAAAGAAAGAAAACAAACAAAGGCCGCAACTGAAAAGTTGCGGCAGGATTACTGATTTTATTCTGGTGCCTTACCACTGATGGCATTGCGTTCAAATTCAACTTCTACTTTAGGAGCAATTTCTAAAGTGAAATATTGTTCATTTACTTTAGTGATTTTGCCAACTATTCCAGCCAGAGTAACAACTTTATCGCCTTTTTTCAGTTCGGTTAGCATTTGCTGGTGTTTTTTATGTTTGCTTTGCTGCGGGCGGATAATCAGAAAATAAAAGACAACAAGAATTAATAAAAGTGGGACGAATTGCATAAGGCCACTCTGTGAACCGGCAGTGTTGGCAGCATAAGCAAAATCAATCATGGGGTACTCCGTATGATTAAGGTAAATAACGCTATTAAACCAGTTATTGTAATCGGCAATGATAAATTTATCCAGCTTTGCACTATTATGCTATTAAGATAGAACGTTTAATTAATAATTTTTACTACATTAGATTTAATTCAGCCATTGATGTTATTTTTTCAGCAGTAACAATAAAATGATCCAATAAACGAATATCCAGCAGATTTAAAGCGGCTTTTATTTCTCTGGTAAATTGAATATCGCCATTAGACGGCATAGTAGATTGTCCTGGATGATTATGTGCCAGAATAATTGAGACTGCGTGGTGTTTTAAAGCTGCTGTAGCAACTTCGCGAGTGTAAACCCGTGCTTCATTGATGGTACCGCGAGCCAGTTCAATGGTTTGCATAAGCTCGTTACGCTGGTTCAGAAGTAAAGCCACACAAACTTCCACTTTTTCATGGCCTATATGTAAACGCAGGAAATCAGCCACTACAGCCGGCTGAGTAAAAATAGGGCGGCAATAAATTTTTTCTGCCAGCATGCGTCTGCTTATTTCTCTAATTACTGCAAACTGGGTATAACTGGCAATGCCCATACCGTGATACTGACAAATTTGCTGACAATCTGCTTCAAGCAGTGCGCGCAGACTGCCCAGTTGAGAAATAAGCTCTCTTGCCAGATCTACCGCACTTATACCCCGAGTACCTGTACGCAGCAGGATTGCGAGTAGCTCGGCATCACTTAGCGCTGAGGCGCCCAGATTAAGAAGTTTTTCCCGAGGGCGATCGTTTTGCGGCCAATGCTTGATGCTCATTATTACAATTATGTGAATTAAAGGACATAATCATAATATAGCTATGTAATAAAATAAATTGGTTTGAGAGCATATTCGGATTACTGATTAACTTAAAAACAGTTTAATCCGCCAGGTTAATTAAAGTTCATTTTGTTTTAGTATGGTAGTGCTTATAAGCATCTTTAAAATGAATCTGTACTATCTCACTTGGTTTTTTATCACATAAACTAAAAATAATGATTGCAATTGATGCAAGTATGAATCCAGGGATGAGTGAATACAGATTAAACCAATTAAAATTGATCCACAGCAATACTGTGACAGCACCGGTAATCATACCGGCTAATGCGCCGTTTCGTGTCATACGTGACCAGAATACGGAAAAAATAATAATCGGACCAAATGCAGCCCCAAAACCAGCCCACGCATGGCTCACCAAATCCAGAACGCTGTTATTCGGATTAATTGCCAGTAAAATGGCAATCACAGATACTATAAACACCATTATTCGTCCAATCCAGACCAATTCTTTCTGTTTTGCTTTTGGACGGAAAAATGCACGATAGAAATCTTCTGTCAAAGCGCTTGAGCAGACCAACAACTGGCAACTTAAGGTACTCATCACAGCAGCCAAAATTGCAGCGAGAATAACACCGGCGATCCATTGATTGAAAAGTAATTTAGATAACTCGATAAAAATCCGTTCATGTTTTCCATTGCTGACCAGATAGCTTAATTCTGGATGGTTGGCAAAATATGCTATTCCGAAAAAGCCGACGGTAATGGCTCCGGCCAGACATAAAATCATCCATGTCATGCTGATACGGCGTGCATTTTTCATTACTTCATGCGAATCAGCAGCCATAAATCTGGCTAAAATATGCGGCTGCCCGAAATAGCCCAACCCCCAGCCTAGCAATGAGATTATGGCAATAAAATCCATATGGGCAAAAAGGTTGGTATAGTCCGGATTCAGGTTTTCAATATGAATGAGTGCATCAGAAAAACCACCGGCATTAATGATTACCATTATGGGGGTTAAAATCAGAGCGAACATCATCAGACTTGCCTGAATGGTATCTGTCCAGCTAACCGCTAGAAAACCGCCTATAAGCGTATAAAGTATAGTTGCACCAGCTCCTGCCAGCATTGCCCAGCCATAGCTCATGCCAAAAGTACTTTCAAATAATTTAGCCCCGGCAACAATCCCTGATGCACAATAAATTGTAAAAAAAATCAGAATAATTACTGCTGAAATAATACGCAGTAAGGAGCTGTTATCTTCAAACCGGTGCGTAAAATAATCGGGTAAAGTTAACGCATTATGGTTGATTTCTGTAAAAACACGCAGACGTCCGGCAATCAATAACCAGTTCAGGTAAGCACCAAGTACTAAGCCAATTGCTATCCAGCTTTGTGAAATACCAAATAAAAATACTGCACCCGGTAATCCCATCAGCAGCCAGCCGCTCATGTCAGAAGCTCCGGCCGAAAGTGCAGTTACTACGCTGCCAATACGACGCCCGCCCAGAATGTAATCACCAAAATTCTGTGTTGACCGATAGGCAAAAAAACCAATTGCAATCATTCCTAAAATGTACACAGCGAATGTGACAATCATTGGCAAAGACATAGTTTTGAAAAACCCTGTGTATAAAAATTGAAATAAAAATAGATTGATTTAAAACATTAAAATATTCCGCCAAGAATTAGCCGAAGACTAAAATTCATTCCATTTTTTTCGATGTATGTTAAAGATTAAATAGTGTAATGTAATAATTGACCATGCAAGAGAATATCAAGGTAAAACTGGATTTAACCTGCACGAATTGACAGAGTATATAATAATTGCCAGACAAAGTAATTATTATAATTTGTTTTGGGAAGCAATTACTATTTGCCAAAAACATTTGATTTTATCGTTCAGTTATAAGTGTAGACTCTTTTGAATTTGAATCAGTAAATTGCCATATTTTTTAATCTGCTAATCATTATGATTAAAACCATTATAGTGCTTCAATTGTCTATATATACGGATGTTACTATTTTGATTTAATAGTTTTAGCATCAGAAATTTAACTAAATTATACGCTGTTAAAGAGTAAAATTAATGGCTATTTTTTGTTCTGGCTAGGTGAAGCTTAGATAAAATAGAGAACTAAATAAAATTGGTCAATTTTATTGAATCATTATTTCCCAATAATCAAAGGAAGCTATGTTTGAATTTAATGCAGGTATTGCCGGAAAGGTTTCATGGTAAAGCAAAAAACTCAGTTTCAATGCCGTAGTTGTGGTGGAAGTTCACCTAAATGGCAGGGACGTTGTCCTCATTGTGGCGAATGGAATACTCTGGAAGAAACAACAGTTTTATCTGCATCTTCTTCTGGCAGCCGTTTTCAATCATGGGCTTCAAGTGAATCATCAGTACAGTTACTGGCAGAAGTCAGTGCGGTTGAAGTACAGAGAACGCCAACAGGAATGGGGGAGCTGGACAGAGTACTTGGAGGTGGTTTAGTAGACGGAGCTGTTATTCTGCTAGGCGGAGATCCGGGTATTGGTAAATCTACATTATTGCTACAAACAATAGCCTTGATGGCCGAACAGGAATCCGTATTGTATGTTTCTGGAGAAGAGTCAGCTCAGCAGGTTGCTTTACGTGCCCAGCGTCTTGGTGTACATGCAGACAAAGTTCATTTACTGGCAGAAATACGTGTAGAGGCAATCAGTGCAGTTATTGCACGCCAAAAACCCAGAGTGGTAGTAATCGATTCTATTCAAACCATGTATTCTGATGGTATTACTTCAGCACCCGGTTCTGTATCACAGGTTAGGGAATGTGCAGCACAATTAACTCGTCTGGCAAAACAACAGGGTATTAGCATGTTGCTGGTTGGTCATGTAACCAAAGATGGCGCGATTGCTGGTCCCCGGGTGTTGGAGCATATGGTGGATACAGTATTGTATTTTGAAGGGGAAACTCATTCAAATTATCGTATGATTCGTGCTATTAAAAACCGTTTTGGCGCCGCTAATGAGTTAGGTGTTTTTGCAATGACAGAAAAAGGGCTGAAGGGAGTTTCCAATCCTTCAGCATTGTTTTTATCCAGTTATCGCGATGATGTTCCCGGCTCATGCGTTCTCGTTACTCAGGAAGGTTCACGCCCCTTACTGGTAGAAATTCAGGCGCTTGTTGATGATGCTCATGGTTTTGCTCCAAAACGATTAACTGTAGGGCTGGCTCAGGAGCGTCTGGCCATGTTGCTGGCTGTGCTGAACCGTCATGCAGGTATCGCTTGTTATGATCAGGACGTGTTTCTTAATGCTGTAGGTGGTGTGAAAATTACCGAACCGGCAGCAGATCTGGCAGTGATTCTGGCCATGCTTTCAAGCTATCGTAATCGACCATTACCGGAAAAGCTGATTGTATTCGGAGAAGTCGGGTTATCAGGTGAAATTCGTCCAGTTCCTCGTGGACAGGAACGTTTGCGAGAGGCAGAAAAACTTGGATTTACTCATGCCATAGTACCTGCAGCTAATTGTCCCAAACGAACGGCAGATTTTCCGAGGCTGACTATTATCGGGGTAAATTCGGTACAGGAAGGTGTAGATGCTACACGACGTGATTAATTTTATATTTGCCTTTAGCTAATTAAAAGAATAGGCTTTACTTTTGTAGGTGCTTTCGTACCGTCTAAGAAAAATTAAGGAGATAAAATATGTCACAGCCAATTAAACTAATTGCAATCATGGATCTGAAAGCAAATGCCTGGATAAATATTGATGCTGCCGTTGAGCAATGTGTGGAATTGTCACGTAAAGAAAAAGGAAATGTGTTTTACACCGTTAATAAAGATTTAGATAAGGCTGATCGAATTATATTTATTGAATGCTGGGCTGATGATGCAGCAATTAATGAGCATGGTAATACTGTACATTTTCAAAACCTGATTAAAACAGTAGAACCATACTTGAAAGAACCAATGCAATTAATAAAATTAAGTGAAATTACTGCTTTTTAATTTTACTAAATATATTATCTCTGGTTCTCACAGACTATACAGGCTGAATTTTCAGTTTTGATAAACTAATTTTGGCCGGATAAATTGCTATTTCCAGACAGTAATTAATTTCAAATCTGGATTTAATTTTTGGTGACACAAGATGAAAACCGTTTATATCAAAGAACAAAAAGTTGCTTTAGGTAATATTTTTTGTATTGGAAGAAATTACACAGAGCATATTAAAGAATTACATAATGTAAAACCTGAAGAACCCGTGGTATTTATGAAGCCAACTTCTTCTCTGGCTCTGGAGTCTGATGATATTCAATTACCATCCTATAGCTCTGATGTACATCATGAATGTGAGTTGGTTATCTATATGGCAGAAGATGCTTTTGATGTTCAGGAAAATGAGGCGTTAGATTATGTCGGTGGCTATGCTATTGGTCTGGATTTAACTGCGCGAGATGTACAGGCAGAGTTAAAGAGTAAAGGTTTGCCATGGGAAAAAGCCAAAGGGTTTCCTACAGCAGCCTGTTTATCGCACTTTATTCTGCCATCTGAAATTGATGATATCCAGCGACAGGAATTTTTCTTAAAGGTAAATGGAGAGATACGCCAGCAGGGTTATACAAAAGATATGATGTTTACGTGCCGGCAAATTATCAGTTATTTGTCCAGAGTTTATGGCTTGCAGGCAGGTGATATTATTTACACTGGTACACCTGCCGGAGTTGCAGCGATTCGATCCGGTGATGAACTAGAATTAATCTGGCCGGATAAAATCAAAGCTACATTCCGAGTAGCTTAAGCTAGCTTTAGTTGAGCTGATTTTGCATTATTCAGGCGCAATTTTTCATTGCGCCTGAATGCTTTGAGTAAATGATTTTTTAAAATCAACAGATAAGTTTCTTGATAATATTGCTATACCGTAGTGTCTAACAGTAACTGCACCCTTTATAATAACTTAATTTGAAAATTGAAATCTTTTTATGCCAAGCAAACCGTTGTCGCTCAGACTACCCTTTTGGTTAATACTTTATTTTATCTTGTGGACGGTATTACCTTTTATGCTTTCCTCAAGTTATCCCTTAGATGTTCCTGAGGGTATTTACTGGGGACGAGAATGGCAATGGGGATATTATAAGCATCCGCCATTTTCAAGCTGGGTACTCTATTCTTTTTATTATACTTTTGGTCATATAGGTCCGTATATTTTAAGTCAATGTACGATAGCATTGAGTTTATGGCTGGCTTATTTGTTCGGCCGGCAATTGATGAGCAAAAGCCGGGCTTTTATCGGTGCATTGTTTTTGCTGGCAATATTTTATTACACGTGGCCTTCTCTTGAATTCAATCACAATATAGCGCAAATGCCCGTATGGCAGGGTTTAATCTATATCTTTTATCTGGCTATTCGAGAAAATCGCTGGAAGCACTGGTTATTGTTTGGTTTGCTGGCTGGTATTGGCATGCTAGTAAAATATACCGTTGCCTTACTGCTATTAACTATGGTGTTATATTCATTGTGTACTACGAACCGACGGTTATGGCTGACACCAAGGCCGTGGTTGGCAATACTGCTTGCTATGATTGTGTTTGCTCCGAATATATACTGGCTGATAGAGCATAACTGGTTACCACTGACTTATGCTTCAGCACGCTCAGCTGAAGATGCAAACCGTAACGGGCATCTGGCGGCTCTGGGCTATTTCGGCACTCAGCTACTTAATCATTTACCTATTTTATTTATTTTGCTGTTTACCCGTACACGATTGAATTTACGCCCGTCTGTTCAGGTATTGCGTCAGCGTGACTGGTATTTTCTTTTATGGATGGGATTAGTTCCTACGCTGATACTTGTATTTGCCGGACTGATTTTTGGACTAGGATTACGTGATATGTGGGGTATGCCGATGTGGGGCTTATCCGGACTCATAATCGTGTCTCTGATTCCCGAACCGGTATTTATATCTAAAGATAAATCTTTGCTGAAAGGTATAGCAGTCTGGGCGCTTATTGTTACCATATTGATGGCTGTTTATGTAGGATTCGGAGCCAGAATCCGTCATAAACCTTCTCGGATGGACTGGCCTCAGGCTGCACTGGCCAAACAGGCTGATGATCAATGGCAGGAGTTGTCTTCTTGTAAGCTTGATAGTGTGACTGGTTCAGACTGGGTAGTATTGCTGGTAGCTTCCTATTCAAAATTTGCTCCATCAGTCATGGTGTCCGGTAATTCCGCTTATTCTCCATGGATGAGCAATAGTCGTTTACAGCAGCAAGGTACGCTGGCATTATGGCCTGCGGATGAACATCCTCAGACACCATGGTTAGAACCTTTAGCCCATCATTCTGAGCTGGTTGTAAAACAAGGTGAGTGGATAGTTCGATGGAATAAATTACCCGATCGAGAGCCTCTTAAGGTAATGTGGCAGGCATACATACCGAAAAAATGTTTAAAACAACAATGATTTTTTATATTTATATAAAATTAAAAATGATTAATAATACATTTGGATTATCTCAGTTTGCTGTTAGGCTGAGAGGTAAATGATATGGATAAAGTTAGCACTGGTTTAAGTATTATTTTGCCGGTATATAATGATGCAGCAGCTATAAATCGCTTTTTGCCTGAACTGTTTGTTTTTACCAGTCAGCAACAACAGAACTGTGAAATTATTTTAGTAGATGATGGTAGTAAAGATCATCTGACCACATTATTTGAAACGTTTCGACAGCAATTACCAAGTAATACAGCATTGAGGCTGATACAATTTTCGCGTAATTTTGGTAAAGAAGCTGCACTTACGGCCGGATTAGCGCAATCTCAGGGTGAACTGGTTACCATGATGGATGCTGACGGACAGCATCCGGTTTCAGTACTGGAACAAATGCTTGAATTAATTCAGACCAATAATGTGGATGTGGTGGCTGCCGTACAGGCTTCACGTGAACATGAAGGCTTAATAACCCGGATATTGAAAAATGGCTTTTACCATTTTATGCAGGATACTCACCGGTATGAGCTGACACCTAATGCCGGTGATTTCAGACTGATGAAACGTCGTGTTGTAGAAGCTTTACTCAAGTTACCTGAGCGGCAACGGTTTATGAAAGGGTTGTATGCATGGGTAGGATTTTCTACCATTTATATTCCTTTTCAAGCATCTGAACGGCAGGCAGGCAAGAGTAAATTTAATTATTTCAGCCTGTTTGAGCTGGCTTTAATAGGTATTACTTCGTTTTCTCAGCGTCCATTACGCTGGATTTCCAGAATGGGAATGATTATTTCATTCCTGTCGATTGTCTATGGATTGTATATCGTTGCTGATACACTGTTTTTTGGTAAAGACCTTGCTGGCTGGCCGACACTGGCAGCTGGAATTATGTTTTCTGCCGGGATACAGCTCGTTTGTCTTGGTGTAATTGGCGAATATATCGGTCGTATTTATGAAGAAGTAAAACAGCGACCGCTTTATCTGGTAGACAAAGTGTGGGACAGTCGCGAAAAATAATGAAATCTGTATCTGCACAGGGCATATGGTTTACTCTGGTAGGAGGAGCAGCTGCTGCTATGCATTTTTTATGTTTGGTGGTGTTAGTTCAATATGCTCACTTTTTACCGGTTTTGGCCAATCCTCTGGCTTTTCTTTGTGCTTTTGTTATCAGTTTTACCGGTCATTATTACCTTACATTCAGTCTGACGCGACATACATGGTTTCAGGCTCTCTGGCGCTGGTTATTCAGCTCTATAGCCGGTTTTATGATAAACCAGATTTTATTTATGGCAGGTATACACTGGTTTGGAAATCAGGCCTATTGGTGGTTATGGTTTATTGTTACGCTGATAGTGACAGTTTTATCTTTTATACTGGGTAAATTCTGGGCATTTAATGAAAAGGCACACAATGAAACCAGTTATGATTAATGTAGATGATCTGGGTTTATCTGCAGCTGTAAATGAAGCTGTACTTCGTCTATCTGAGTTGGGACGCATACAGGCAAGCAGCTTTATGAGTCTGGGCACCATTGCTTCAGATGAAGTTGCAGAATTGAAAAAGCAGCATACTGATATCGGTTTGCATCTGGATTTTACCGGATTTGCCGGGTTGGGTACCCTGAAACAGGTACTAATTAAATCTTACCTGCATGCATGGCCGGAAAAAATTTTGCAGGATATTATTAATCGCCAGCTGGATGCTTTTGAAGATAAAATTGGTGACATACCTGTTTTTATCGATGGACATCAGCATGTACATCAGTTCCCACAGATACGCTCTGTACTACTAAATATAATATTGCAGCGTTATGGAAATACAATAGCAGTACGCAGCACAAAAACTTCTCAGAAAGATATCAAGGCAAAATTTATTCATACCCTTGGTGGCCATGCTCTCGACAGCGCTTTAGATGCGGCTAATATTACGCATAATCATTTCTTTGCAGGTATCTATAACTTTAACGCCAATTTAAAAATTTTACAGCATAAATGGAATAACTGGCTTAGCATGCCTGCTGAACATTCATTGTTGATAATGTGCCATCCGGCAGTATCTTCAGAACACTGGCATGATGAAATTAAAAATGCGCGCGAATACGAATGGCAATGGTTACAAAGTGAAGCATTTGCGCAATGCTGGCACCAACATCATTGTTATGGCGTTAACTGGCATAATTTTAAACAATAGTTTTATTTTATACGCTAAAAAAGAGTAATACATAATAATGAACTTAATCACCAAGATTTACAGTATACTTGCATTTTTTAGCCGTAGTCATTAGAAAATCAGTCAGCACGTTTACGATTTATCAAGTACACTATCTGTATTGCATTACATCTGGATCATTGGAAATCAGATCGCAGCGAGTATTTAAGGATCGTTATGATCATATTTGAAAATATAAAAAAAACTTATATCAAAAATAAACAGCAGGTTCATGCCCTGAATGATATTAACCTTACAGTTGATACAGGTGATATCTATGGGCTGATTGGATGGAGTGGCGCAGGTAAAAGTAGTTTAATTCGTCTGGTTAACCAGCTGGAAAAACCAACATCCGGTACGGTTACTGTTGACGGTGTAGATTTAAACAAACTGGATACCAAGGCTCAGCGTGAGCATAAGAAAAAAATCGGCATGATTTTTCAGCATTTTAATTTACTGGAATCTAAAACGGTTGCTCAGAATATTGCAATTCCATTAGTTTTACAGGGATTAAAACGTGATGAGATAGACCGCAGAGTCGATGCTATGTTGTCGTATGTTGATCTGGCTGGTAAAAAGCAAAGTTATCCAAGCCAGTTATCCGGTGGTCAAAAACAGCGTGTCGGGATTGCCCGTGCTCTGATTACAGAACCAACAATATTATTATGTGATGAGGCTACTTCCGCATTAGACCCTCAGACTACTTTATCTATTCTGAAACTATTAAAACAAATTAATAGCGAACGCAATATCACTATTTTACTGGTTACTCATGAAATGGAAGTGATTAGCTCCATTTGTAATAAAGTAGCGGTGATGGAAAAGGGGCAGGTAATTGAGAAAGGAACTGTACTTGATATTTTTTCCGCCCCTCAGCAAGAGACAACGAAAAAATTTGTCAGCACAGTAATCAATGCAAAAATACCCGAAGCAGTGTTGGATAGTCTGGTTGAACAGGAAAATATATTCAGGTTGGAATTTTTAGGTAATTCAGCTAGAGAACCAGTAGTTAATGAGCTTATTTTAAAACAACTGGTGGAAATTAACATACTTTTTGCCAATATGCGCGAAATAGGCGGAGTAGTGCTGGGAAGTATGTTTATCCAGATGAATGGTATTGAGACAGATGTAGAAAAAGCGTTGACATTTTTGCAGGACAGAGGCGTTCGAGTGGAAAGAGGTGGTGTATGAATCAGTGGTTTGATACCTCATTAACTGCTGACCAGTTTGGTACGGCAATATTGCAAACTTTCAATATGGTCAGTATCTCATTTGTTCTGGGATCGATACTCGGAACAGCCTTAGGTGTACTGTTATTGCTTACCCGACAGGGAGGAGTATGGCCAAAGCCGATACTGTATAATTTGCTAAATATTATTATTAATATTGTTCGTTCATTACCCTTTATCATTTTGCTGATTTGTGTGTTACCAATAGCCAGTCTTGCTATCCATACATCTATTGGTACCAAGGCAATGATCATTCCGTTGATTATTTTTGTTTCCCCTTATATTGCTCGGTTAATTGAAAATTCCTTATTAAGCGTACCGGCAGGTATTATCGAAGCAGCTCAATCAATGGGAGCAACCAATTTTCAGATTATTCGCTATTTTATTTTACCTGAAGCTATGCCCTCTATTTGGCTGGCCTTAACTACAGCACTTATCGGTTTAATTGATGCTACAGCCATGTCTGGTACAGTTGGTGGCGGAGGTATCGGTGATTTAGCTGTTAATTACGGATACCAGCGATTTGATTATGTAATTATGATTGTTACAGTTGTCGTTCTGGTATTAATTGTACAAATTATTCAGACCATGGGTAACTGGCTTGCAGCTAAGACTAAAAAAAATTAACTTTCTATTTATTTAAAACGGCTTATTTTAAGCCGTTTTTGATTTCTGCATATATATAAATTTCTTATCTTTGGTTATAAGCAGTCAGTCTTTTAATATTCATATGCAATGATTAGACTACCCAGCTATATTATATTTTTTCCATAAGCCAATTAATCTTTAATTCACATAAATAAAACGTACTTGCTGTTATGTGAATTAAAAATATGAAATTGACTATCATCGGAGCCAATAGCATGAAGTTTTTTAAGCAAATTATTATTTTAATTACTGCCTGTCTGGTACTGGGAGCCTGTCATCAGGATAAAACCAGTAATAAACAGATTATTGTCGGCACTTCACCCGGCCCCTATAGCCAGCTTTTTCTTGATGCAGTAAAACCTATTCTGGAAAAACAGGGATATCAAATTAAACAAATTGATTTTTCTGATTTAATGCAGGCTGATATCGCTTTACAACAAGGTAGTATTGACGTAAATGTTGATCAGCATACTGCCTATATGGATGCATTTAATCAGAATAAAAAAGCCAATCTGATTGCTTTAACTCATATTCCTACTGTGCCAACAGCAATTTATTCTAAACGCCATACAAACTTGCAGGCAATAAAAAAGGGAAGTGCTATTGCAGTACCAAACGATCCGGCAAATGCTGCACGAGCCTATCGTCTGCTGGCAAAAGCTGGCTGGATTACCCTTAAGCCTTCAACCAATCCGGGCATGATCTCTAAAAATGATATCAAGACAAATCCTTATGAATTGAATATCACTGAGCTGGATCCGGGTAATATTCCGCGTACTTTATCAGATTTTGATTATTCAGTTATACCGGGAAGCAGGGCATACGCAGCCAAAATTAACCCCGATCTTGCCCTGTTACAGGAAGATATTATTCCTTCATTTGAGTTAGTTGTAGCGGTAAGAGCCGATAATGCACCAAAAGCCTGGGCACAGGCTGTGAAATCAGCTTATAGCTCAGCAGAATTCAAACAGTATATGCAAACACACAATACTAAAAATTACTGGTATGTGCCGAAAGAAAATAACTGAAACAGATGCACAGTTATGAAAAAACTGCCTTTAGATAAAAGGCAGTTTTAATTATGTGCAGTTAATTATAGCTTATGCTGCAAAGCGTTTTTCTACTTCATTCCAGTTAACGATTTCCCAGAAATTACTTAAGTAATTCGGACGGCTGTTGCGATAGTCAATATAATATGCATGTTCCCAGACATCGCATGTCAGCAAAGGAGTGTTGTCAGTGGTCAGTGGTGTGGCTGCATTACTTGTAGAAACCAGATCAAGATTACCGTCCGGTGTTTTTACCAGCCAGGCCCAGCCTGAACCGAAAGTACCTGCAGCTACTTTGTCGAACGCTTCTTTGAATGCATTAAAATTGCCCCATTTCGCATTGATAGCGTTAGCCAGAGCACCATTTTCAGTTAATGCCGCACCTTTAGGTGTAAAGCCAAACCAGTAAAATGTATGATTCCAGGTTTGAGCTGCATTATTAAATAACCCGCCCGAAGATTTTCTGACAATTTCTTCCAAAGGCATATTCTCAAACTCTGTTCCCTTAATTTGGTTATTCATATTGGTGATATAGGTCTGATGATGTTTGCCATAATGATATTCCAATGTTTCTTTTGAAATATGTGGTGCCAGCGCATCAAGGGAGTATGGTAGTACTGGTAATTTATGTTCCATGGTTGAGATTCCTTCTGATAGAGTGAGTATTGCGTATTTTGCAGTGAGCTCAATGTAGAGTTATATAAGATATATTTGCAAATATATAGAACATTTAACTCACTTTAAACCATTATATGGTTCGTTAATATTGTAATACACAGCTCTTATTACCCGCAAATAAGCAGTCACTTAATGGTAAAATTAAAAAAGTTGTTAAAAAAGTCAGAAGACATGGAAGAAAACGATATCAGTGCAGATGAAACAAATCAGTTAGCTATGCCGCCGCATTCGATGGAAGCAGAACAGTCGGTTTTAGGCGGGCTGATGCTCGAAAACAGTGCATGGGACAGAATTGCAGATTTAATTGATGAAGACGACTTCTATCGTCATGAGCATCGCCTTATATTCAGAGCAATTAAAGCATTAGTAGAGCTCTCACGTCCGGCGGATGTGATAACAGTACAGGAAGAGCTGCAAAAAAGAGAAGAGCTTGAACCGGCCGGTGGTCTGGAATATTTAATAACGCTGGCACAAAATACCCCTTCAGCAGCAAATATCCGGCGTTATGGAGAAATTGTTCGTGAACGTTCCATAATGCGCCAGCTGGCTCAAGTAGGAACACAAATTGCCCGTTCGGCTTATAGTCCTCAGGGAAAAGATGCAGCACAAATGCTGGATGAAGCCGAAAACAGCGTTTTTCAGATTGCTGAATCAACTGCACGATCAAAACAGGGTTTCCTGACAATGCCGGTGCTGCTAAAAGAAGTTGTGGCACGAATTGACTACTTGTATTCGCGTGATAACAAAAACGATGTAACTGGTGTTTCAACCGGTTTTATTGATCTCGATAAAAAGACATCAGGTCTGCAACCGGGAGATCTGATTATTGTTGCAGGTCGTCCGTCTATGGGTAAAACGGCTTTTTCACTAAATATTGCAGAGCATGTCGCTATTGCAGAAAAATTACCGGTAGCTGTTTTTTCAATGGAAATGGGTGGTGCTCAACTGGTATTGCGAATGCTTGGTTCAGTAGGCCGTGTCGATCAGAGTGTTCTGAAAACCGGACAATTGCAGGATGAGCATTGGGGTAAACTCAATGATGCAGTAGTTAAGCTCACAGATGCCCCAATGTTTATTGATGAAACCCCCGGATTAACAGCGCTGGAAGTGCGTGCCCGCGCTCGCAGACTGGCACGTCAGCAAGGCGGTAAACTGGGATTAATTGTACTGGATTATCTGCAATTAATGTCTGGTTCAGGCCGCTCAGACAACCGTGCTTCTGAGCTGGGTGAGATTTCACGATCTTTAAAATCATTGGCTAAAGAACTTCAGGTTCCTATAATTGCTTTGTCACAACTATCCCGTACGGTGGAGCAACGTACCGATAAACGACCTATGATGTCAGATTTACGTGAATCTGGAGCTATCGAACAGGATGCTGATCTTATTATGTTTATGTATCGTGATGAATACTATCATCCAGACAGTCAGTTTAAAGGATTGGCAGAATGTATTATTGGTAAACACCGTAATGGTCCAACCGGAAAAGTTCATCTTACCTTTCAGGGGCAGTTTACTAAATTTGATAATGCTGCCATGCCTGATGGTTATTTTGATGAATAAAAATCACTTATTTATTATATTAGTAGTCTAAATCATATGTTTTGATGTAAAATTAATTTAAAATAAGTGTATATTAACTTGTGTCCGGCTTATTAGAATTAAGGTTAGAAAATGGCTTCATCTAAACCAACAAATGCTGGTTTTACTTTAATTGAATTGTTAATTGTCATTGCTATTACTGCCATACTGGCTGCAATAGCATTACCGGCTATGAACAGATTGGTTGCATCACACAGGACAAATAACCGAGCAGATCAGATGCTTGCAATGTTTCAGTTTGCAAGAGCTGAAGCTATTCGTACTAACAAACCTGTATTAATTTGTCCTACTGTAATCAGAAATGGTACAGGTACAACTAATGGATGCAGTAAATTTGAGGATTATTCCGATGGTACCGGATGGGAAGGCTTTTTTGCATTTAATGATAACGATTTAGATGGTAAATTTATAAGCGCTAATACATCCACTAATACATCCACTAATACATCACCTGATACACCTGTGCGAACTGTTGCGATAAATCAGAACACAAATAAAATCAAAGTAAAACTTAACTGGGGAGTATGTCAAAATAATACAAATAATTGTACCGGTAAAATTACAGATTCAGACATGCTGGCATTTATGCCGAATGGACAATTCGGTCTAGGTTATGGTACTGATTCTACTAAATGGACAATAGGGACTTCCAATGTAGCTATAGAAATATTTGATGCCGATTACAAAGATATTAAACGTCGCATTGTTATATCACCTAGCGGCAGACCTGTATCATGTTATGGTAATTCTAAAAATGGTTCTGTTTCTGCTTCTACACTTTGTATTGCAAGCCTAAAATAGAGTATATCAAGGAATTATATGGATAAGTATATGTACCGGTATATTTCAGTCAGGATATTATATTCATCAAATAGATTTCAGCGTCAGAATGGATCTACAATCATTGAAGCTATTGTGGCCATGTTTGTCTTGTCATTTGGTGTACTTGCATTAATGCTGGCTCAGATCACTGCAGTTCATACATCTGTAAATGCAGCGAATCAAGGAGAGGTAACCAGAGCAGTACAAAATTACATTGAACTGATGAATTCTCAACCAAAAATTTCTTTAGAAGTAACAGAAGATGCAGCAAAAAATAAGATATTTACTTTGAAAAAGGATTTTTCAGATTTTAATAATAAAAATTGTTCAACTCTCCTCAATATTAATTTAACAAATGCTAAGGTAAACAGCTGTGTAATTACAGATGGTCAGATTACTGTAACCTGGTGGGGGCAGATTCTTGATAAGGATGATGATAACAATGATGATAACAATTTAAAGGATAAAAATCT
Organism: Snodgrassella sp. W6238H11; assembly: GCF_016100525.1. Taxonomy (NCBI): domain Bacteria; kingdom Pseudomonadati; phylum Pseudomonadota; class Betaproteobacteria; order Neisseriales; family Neisseriaceae; genus Snodgrassella; species Snodgrassella sp. W6238H11. Next base: position 575,941 of record NZ_JACFSH010000001.1, read on the forward strand.
ATTTTCGTATTCCCTGACTGCAGGTCAGTCATGAACACAACAGACAAAAATACAAAGATTGATCCAATAATGAAAATAGTTAAAATCACTAATTTAAAACAAATTCCACGCCGGCAGCAAGGATTCAGTCTGGTCGAACTGATGGTGGCATCTGCAATCAGCATAATTGTTTTATTGGCTGCCAGCTCTACATTTTTAACAACGTATAAATTAAAAGAACAGGTTAAAACACGTATTAGTTATGAACAAGATGTGCGTAATGCAGCAAATGTAATTCGTAGCGATATGCGGCAGTTGGCTGATTTTAGTTGTATGAATCCCCCATCGACATCCCAATTAAACTCTATATTCGAAAATGCATTTAGTGTGAAAAATAAACAGTTTTTATCAACTGATTTACCAACCGCATCTTCTAGTATTGCTGTAAAACCAGTAACAGGCAGTAAGCCTTTAGTGTTAACTTATGTAAGTGATAAATTAGTCAATAGTATTTTGTCTTCGAAATGTCAAACTAATATAGATGATGAAGACATAAGTGGTGCGGTTTATATAGTTGGAACTACAAATTTGGATCCAGATCCGGGATTTTATCGAATAAATTATTCTAATAAAACATTTAGCGCCCCACAACTGGTAGTAAGAAATGTCACTGCTGTAAATTATCATTTTGATTATGATAATCATACTGCAAATGATTGCCCCAGTGCTGCCAGTGCTGCCGGCAGCAAACTCCCTCCGCCTTTGAAAGCCAATGTAACACGTACAACTGATCTTAATTTCAAGTATGAAAAGCCACCTGTTTTAATTGGAGTAACCCTGACAGTAAGACCTAATGGAACAAATGATAATACAACTATCAATTATGAAATTAATGCCTCTGTACGACAAGGTGAAGTTTGTGTAAGTAGCAAAATTTAATTTTATAGACCAATTACTCTGGAAATCTTTGCAGACATGAAAATTAAAAATAAAACCTTACAATCCAGTCAGTCTGGTTTTGCATTATTTTTAGTGCTGATTATGATGATAGTTATTGCTTTTCTTGTAGTAGTAACTATGCAAAGTACATCGATGGATACGCGAACCAGTGCTAATGATAGCGATCATCAGCTTGCATTTCAAAACGCACAGCTTGGTTTGGCTGATGCTGAAAAGAAAATTAGTGAGTGGCCTGGTTTAAAGACAGCACAGCAATTTAACTGTGATTGTAAAGCAGGATTATGTGCAGCAAAAGGAATAGATCCCGCAAAAGTAAACAGCAAAATAGCTAAAGTTGAATCCTGTACTGATTTAAAAGATGTTTGGAAACGATCTGGAGTATTTACAGATATAAAAGATAGTGATCCATCATTCAAATATCCAGATAAGCAAAATGAGAAGGCAGAGTACCGTTATGTAATTGAATATTTAGGGCCTGATACTAAAGCAGGAGTAGGGTATTATATATTCCGAATTACTGCAAAAGGCTGGGGACAAAATGCTTCAACTTCAAGTATTATTGAAGAAACTATTCAAGCCGCTTTATATGATTATTAATATAAAGATTTATATCTGGAAAAATGCATGAAAAAATATCAAAATGGTTTCTCTTTGATTGAGCTAATGGTGGTAATTGCAATTATGGGGATTTTGACTGCCTTAGCTGTACCGGTTTATAGTAGCTATATTGAGAAAGCAGATTTAACAGATGCTACTACTACACTAGCCAATATCAATCAAGATATAGCACAAACAAAACTAAAACTATTTAATAGAAATTTACTAAAAGATGATCTCGATTCATCAATTAAGAATCAATTGACCAAAAATGGTAATGTAGACAAAAAATATGAAATTGGAGTTACATGTAGTACAACTGATGATTGCACAAAATTTCGTTTATATGCAGAACCTAAAAATGGTGTCCATTTAAAAAAATCAGTTTGGATGAGTAATGACTCAAGTACTTACATTTGTAATACAAAATCTGTAAAAAGTATTACAGATCCATCTCAAAATTCTTTGTGTAGCAGGCAATAAGCATTTTTTATCGTATTACTATACTTTATTTTATGATGGTATTAAGTAAAATCTGAATTCATGTAATTGATTTATTCAAAATAATATTTAATTCAAATAGTTATCTATCAAGTACTAATTTTATAGTTTTAACGCAAACAATTATTAATCCAGTTTTGTCTTTGCTGCTGATTTAAAACTTGCAAAAACTCATATTGTACTTTTAATTCATCTATATCTTGTTGTATACGAGGCATATAATAGTTCAACACATAGCGTTTTGCTTCAGTTTCATCAAATTTTGGTTTCATCAGAATCTGTGTTAATTGCTCACTTTTACGTTTATTGTTTGCGGTATGCTGCAAATTAGTGTCCTGATTTCGTTTGTACTGCATTCTGATAAGCCTAAGCCTTGTTTTTTGCATTTGAGTTAATTCAAGCTTGCGTAAGTCACAATTAATCTGACCCGAGGCAAAAGTAGAAAAAGTAAATGTTAATAAGACAAAACCGGCACAATAGCGGGTCATTTTTTGCCAGTATGAAAATATCATTTTGTTCTCCCTTTGATTTCTATCAGTTATTATGAGTATACTTCAATAGCAGTCAAACACATATAATGGTAGTAAACTTGCGTAAATAATATAATTTATTATAGATAATGTTTTAATATGAATAAGTTAACGAAACCGGATTTTTATATTGCTCCTAGTATTTTATCAGCAGATCTTGCCTGTTTGGGCAATGAAATTACTTCCGTAATTAACAGTGGAGCAGACTGGATTCACTTTGATGTTATGGATAATCATTATGTGCCAAATCTTACGTTTGGTCCTATGGTTTGTCAGGCAATAAAACCATATGCTTCTGTTCCCATTGATGTACATTTAATGGTAGAACCAGTTGATGAAATGATTAATGCTTTTGCAAAAGCCGGTGCGGATATTATTACTTTTCATCCCGAAGCAAGTAAGCATGTAGATAGAAGCTTAAATCTAATAAAGACAGCTGGATGTCAGGCAGGGGTGGTATTAAATCCGGCTTCTCCAATAAGCTTATTGGAAGAAGTATTAGATAAAGTAGATGTCATATTACTGATGTCGGTTAATCCAGGTTTTGGTGGACAGAATTTTATTCCATCCACACTGAAAAAAATTCGTAAGGTTAGGGCAATAATTGATGAATATGCCTATGAAAGTAAAAGATTTATCCGATTAGAAGTAGACGGTGGAATCAAAATTGATAATATTGCTCAGATAGCAGCAGCAGGAGCTGACACATTTGTTGCAGGTTCTGCAATTTTTGGTCATAACGATTATTTTAAACAGATTTCTGCTATGCGTGCACAATTAGCTGAAATAAAATAAATTAGTTATTTAGCATTTAATTAATATGTTACTATTTTGATATATTCTGTCATAAAAATAAAGTTTTTATTGTTAATTTTTAAAAAGGTAGCCTGATAAATTTCAGACTACCTTTTATTATTAATCCTGATATTTCAAATAGAGTATTCCATTAATGAGCTTCATCCCAATTATGCCCATATCCGACATCAGCAATTAATGGAACTTTTAATTTAGCCACATTTGCCATTAATTGAGGCAAATGTGTTTGTACAGATGACAACTCATATTCAGGTACCTGTAATACAAGCTCATCATGTACCTGCATAATCAATCTGGTTTGCATTTTTTCCTGATTAAGCCATTTATATACAGCAATCATGGCTCGTTTAATTAAATCAGATGCCGTCCCTTGCATCGGTGCATTTATCGCAGCTCTGAATGCTCCGGCGCGTTCGTTAGCATTTGTACTTTTTAAACCAGGCAGATAAAGACGACGCCCGAATAAGGTTTCTACATACCCATGCTGTAATGCTTGTTCTTTAGCTTTTTCCATATATTCGTGTACACCCGGATATCTGTTAAAGTAACGTGATATAAAGTGTTGCGCAGCCTGCAATTCAATTCCTAATGATTTGGCCAGACCATATTCGCTCATACCATAGATTAAACCAAAGTTAATGGTTTTAGCATAACGACGTTGTTCTGCAGTTATTTGTTCCTGATTTGTCGAAAAAATTTCTGCTGCGGTACGCTTATGAATGTCCTCATCATGCTGAAAGGCATCAATTAAGGTAGAATCATTAGAAAGATGAGCCATAATCCTTAGCTCAATCTGTGAGTAATCCGCAGAAACAATTAACTGGTCGGGGGGGGCAATAAAACTTTTACGAATACGCCGTCCTTCTTCAGTACGTACCGGAATATTCTGTAAATTTGGATTATTACTGGCCAGACGACCTGTAATAGCGACAGCCTGAGCATAGGTAGTATGTACACGACCGGTATTCGGATTAATTAGTTGCGGTAATTTATCAGTATAAGTGGATTTTAATTTAGCCAGACTACGTGTTTGTAAAATAAGCTTGGGTAGGGGATAATTTACTGCAAGCTTTTCCAGCACGGTTTCATTGGTAGAAGTACCTCCGGATGAAGTTTTTTTCAGGCCGGAAGTAGGGATTCCCATTTTTTCAAATAGAATAGACTGAAGCTGTTTGGGTGAGTTTAAATTAAAAGTCTGTCCTGCCAGTTGATATGCCTGTTCTTCGAGTCGAACCAATTCAGTACCAAGCTCATGGCTTTGCTGAGCCAGTTCCTGACGATCTATTAGCACTCCGGTGCGCTCCATGTTATAAAGTATGTTCTCTACAGGGATTTCGAGATTACGATATAACTCAAGTTGCGCTGTATCCATCTGTTTTCTTAGTAAAATTTCAAGGCGAAAACAAACATCCGCATCTTCTGCTGCGTAATTAACGGCATCTTCAAGCGCGACATCAGCAAAACTGATTTGTTTTGCTCCTTTGCCACATAAATCTTCATAATGAATAGTTTGCCAGTTCAGATGACGAAGTGCCAATTCATCTAGACCATGGCCTAAATGGCTTTCAATTATATAAGAAGCCAGCATTGAGTCACCGGTAATTCCCTGTAAATTAATCTTATAGTTAGCCAGAACATGTTGATCATATTTAATATTTTGACCAATTTTTTCGGGTATATCTGCTTCCATATAAGGTTTCAGGGTAGCAAGCACAGTTTCAATAGGTAATTGCTCACTAATTACTGCCGGGCTGTGTCCGACAGGTATATAAAATGCTGTTCCTGGCTCTAGAGCGATACTGATACCGACAAGATGCGCATTCATCGCATCCAGGCTATCTGTTTCTGTATCCAGTGCAATAACTTTAGCGTTGTCTAATTGTTGTTGTAATTTATTTAATTGTTCAATTGTGGTAATAGCTGAATAGTTTTTGGGTATATTTCGGATTTGTTCAGTTTCTGCTGTATTTTCTATAATTTTAGTATCAGTACTATCATCATCGGTTTCAATATCACTAAACAGATCATTAGCAGGCTGAGAAGTTTCATTCGTATTCTCGTGACAATGATTTTGTGCTTCTTTTAACCAGCTTTTGAAACCAAGTTGCTTGAATTGTGAAATTAATTCTGTCCAATTTGGAGTTTTTCGCTGTAAATCTTCAATTCCGTGCGGTAACTCATGACGTAAATCTACATCAGTTTTGATAGTAATTAATTGATAGGACAGGGGTAATTTTGATGATGCAATTCTGAGATTTTCACCAACTTTACCTTTAATTTCATTAGCATGTTCAATAATATTTTGTAATGAACCATATTCCTGCAGCCATTTTACCGCAGTTTTAGGACCACATTTTTCCACACCGGGTACATTATCGACTTTATCACCAATCAGACTAAGATAGTCTATTATCTGGTGTGGTTTTACGCCAAATTTATTAATTACACCTTCTATATCAAGTTTTTCATTGTTCATGGTATTAACAAGCGTAATTTGGCTGTTAACCAGCTGAGCCATGTCTTTATCACCAGTAGAAATAATAACCTGATAACCGTCTTGTTCTGCTGAATGAGCTAAAGTACCAATTACATCATCTGCCTCAACACCTTTGACAGATAAGACCGGCCAGCCCATTAATTTCACTAATTCTGGTAACGCTTCAGCTTGTGGTCTAAGTTCTTCTGGCATAGGCGGACGATTAGCTTTATATTCAGGATAAAGCTGATGGCGAAAATTTTCGCCTTTAGCATCAAATATACAACAAGCATAATCATGTTGTGTATCTAAGCGCAAACGCCGTAACATATTTAGTACGCCATATAAAGCGCCTGTTGGCATACCTGTTGGACTGGTTAATGGTGCAAGAGCATGAAATGCTCGATATAAATAAGATGAACCGTCTACCAGTAATAGTTTTCTTTGCATAATTATTCCAGAAATATCAATTCTTACTTACACATTCATTCTTAGAAGCAAGAAACAGATGTTAGATATAAAGCCTCAATAAATTTGTATTTTACGATAAAAATATCATCAGTAATTTAAAACTATGATTGAATTAGCCAAGTATTATTGAACGAAGCTTTAAACAGATTTAATTTCGCATAATATATATTATGTTAAATTTTATTATTGCATTCAGCTAGCAATAAATATTAATAACAACTTGACTGCCCTAATATATTAAACTCAATATTGTCTAATATATCAAATTTAATATCCTTGACTTGCTTTTCTTTGGGGATATGGAACGACTTTTCTGGCAAGTTTATCAAGCTCTTTACTATGATAAAGATCAAGACATTTAAGGAAATCAAATTTTACACCTTTTATTTGTGCCTCCACTATTGGATTAAAATAATTACGTGATAGATAAGAATTAACTATTTTAAACTCTTCATCTACGCTTTCATTTATATCGTAAGAAACCCATTGCTGTAATGCACCCTCACTGCTTCCGATATCTTTTACTATATCTTTATTATCGTTATATGCTTTAGTTAAACAAGAAGCAAAGACCATATCCTTATAGTTCTGTATAAAAGTACGTTTTGGAGCTCCTGGATAATCAGGTTTAAAAGTATGCCTTGGTATATCTGATGCACCACATATTAAAGTTGAAAATAATAAACAACAGCTATACAAAATTTTTAATCTTGCCTTTACCATTTTAATCCCTTTATTTAAATCAGATATTTTTGTTTTTTATTTGAATAGTCTAATAGATCGAATTTAATATCCTTGACTTGCTTTTCTTTGCAGATACGGAACGACTTTTCTGCCAAGTTTATCGAACTCTTTACTAGGATAAAGATTTAAATATCTAATATCTTTATTTAATTTTTATTTCTTTCTATTTAAGTCCCTATAATAATTACGACTTGAACTTTTGTAAGTTTCATTTGGATCATAAACTATTTCTTTTGCTAATCTCTTCAAATCCTTACTATGATAAAGATCAAGACACTTTAAATAATCATATTTTACTTCTTTGTCAAATTCAGCATATGGATTAAAATAATCACGTGAGAGATACTTATCTATTAAATTGTGCACAGCCTTAGTTTCGTTTAAATCGAAGTATGCCCAATCAATTAATGCACTCGCACTACTACCGGCATCGCTTGACGCTGATTTGTCACCACGATATGCCTTAGCTATACAACGTCCTAAAACTATATCTTTAAAATTTTGTAAGTTTGTACGTTTATATGCTTCAGGTGACATGGCATTTAAATGAAGTTCTGATGCAATACATATTAAGGGCGATAATAATAAAGAGTAACTAAATAAAATTATTAATTTAAGTTTACTCATGATAACTCCCAAAAATGTGCTTTAGAAGTATTGTATCCTTGAGAACAAAAATAACAATGATCGTAACATGATGCTGCCGTACGCGTTCCATCAATTAATTGTGCTCCTTTAATTAAGGTAGCATGACCAGTAGCATCTGAAAAATCAGTCTCAAATATAATTATGCCTTTTTTTCCTTCTACATCTTTTTCAGTAGGACGATCTATTTTTATATCAGGTTTACCCCATTCATTTGTTAAAAAATTAATTAAATCTTTCACTCGATAATAAAACCAGAACTTTTTCTCATTAATAAAACCAGATACTGTTTGATCTTGTTCATACTTTATTTTTAGACCACCTCTATTCAAAATATAACTCATACGAATAGCACAAGTATTTTTGAAGTCCCCAGAATTAATATTCGCAGCAACCATACCACCAATCTTTTCAGCTACCATTTTTAGTAGTGTTTCTATATCCCAGTTTGGGTTATAAATTTCACTAGAGTATATTATGGCATCTTTGAAAAGCGGACGTACGCCTTGCCGTGTTCCATTTACATTTTGGTGTCTGTTAACTTGTCGCAGTTTACCCACAGTAATCCCCTTCAAAGAATTTAAGTTTTTGAGTTTGAAAATTTGCTGCGATATCTGAATATACCAAACTTCAAATGTCGCAGCAATCTAACATATTATGGTTACATAAATTATTGTATGTTTAAATTATTTTTGATTCCAGCGTTGCTGAGATTCACGAATAACACTTTTTGCTTCTTCTATATCGCCCCAGTGTGTAACTTGGGTTGTGCCGGCCTTTTTTAAATCTTTATAGTGGTTGAAATGAAATTCAATTTGTTTTATTAATTGTGCCGGTAGGTCGGCCAGTGTTTGAATTGCATTACCATTATTGCGATCGTCAGCCGGTACAACTACAATTTTGTCATCCACTTCGCCATCATCAACAAATTTCATTACGCCAATAATTCTGGCTTCCAGATAAATACCGGTAGTCAATGGCTGATCGGTAATGATTAATGCATCCAGTTCATCACCATCTTCATCCAGCGTTTGCGGTATAAACCCATAGTTGGTTGGTTTAGCAAAAATACCAGTTTCAACGCGATCGAGTTTCATGGTAGCCAGTTTTCTGTCCCATTCTATTTTATGGTTTGATCCGGCCGGAATTTCAACTACTACATTAATAATACCGCCGTCTACATTACCAGCATCCAGAATCTGATTAAAATCTGCCATAATTAAATGTCCTGCTTTAAAGTTTAAGTAGGCGTATTGTAAACAATGGCTTTTTGTTTGCCCATATTTTATTTAAATTTTACCGGGTAAAAAACAATTCATAGCTATTCGTATTCGAAAGTTTTTACCAAAAGGCAAACTATGATTAAGTTTGCCTTTTGGATTAAAACTAAATTTTATAGCCGTTCAGTTCTTTGATTTTGCTTTCAGATTTTTTAATGACACATTTATCATAATTTATTTGAGTTTCAGTAAGATTCTGGGCTGTTGGTCTGGAAAGGCAATATTGGTTTACCTCATCAGACCACTGTTCAAATGTCTGATTCAGGTTCTGTTGTATATCTTCCGGAATTGTTGACCAGGTTAAATTCACTCTTTTTAATGCGTCAGTTGCCATTTTATCCATTTGAGCAGTTTTTTCCTGTTTAATATCAGCCAGAGAAGATGCCTGTTCATCAAGTAAACTTTGTGCCCTGCTATTTAACATCATGGTTTCGCAATACTGATTAGCTACCTGTTGTGCTAATGGTGTACTGTAACCTGATAAAGAACAATTAGCTGCTAATGCGGTGCTATCCCAATCTTTCTGTTCTTGCTGCACTGTTGCTTTGAAATCAGGATCAAGACCAGCCCAGACAGAGTGTAAATTAGCTACCGCATTAGCACGCTCTTGCTGAAATTTAATCAATAGTTTATTGAGTTCTTCTGGCGTTTTTTTATTTAGATTCAAACCTGTTTCATCTGTGTTTGCTTCCAAGGTTGTATCACTGGGTTGCTGGGCATTCACTGTGATAACACTACTGGCCATACTGGCTGAAAGAGTACTCTGGTCATTAACAGGGGGGGTATTTACTCTATTGCTGAAGAAAATAAAAAACATTGCTACAAGTATGATTATTCCAATCATGATAATTAAAATAATCTTGACACTGTTACTGTGAGATTGCTGATTTTGAATTTGAGCAGGCTGTTCTATAAATACTGGGATTGATTCATCCTGAGATTCTACAGATTCTGGGAAGGATGTATTTGTATTTATAGGCTGTTGCTCTTGATTTGATAAGAGTAAAGTTTTTTGAGCTTCATACTCTTCTTTAGTAATCGCTCCTTTTTCAAGCAAATCAAATAATGCTTCCAATTCTTCAGTTATTGAAGATTTATCCATACCCTAACCCTTTAATGCAGACTGTTAATATATAAAGGTTATAACATAAATTAAAGATTTATTTATAGCAAATTTTTATTTGTTTCTGGTATCCGGGTTTTAGTTTTACGATGATTTCTATCAAAAATAATATTATAACCAAACTATTTAAAGGTATTTAAATACTAATTTAATCAGTACAATAGTGCCTTTATTTTAAGGTAATAATATGAATGGCTTAAATGAACGCTTAAAAAAAGCGCGGTTAGAAAAAGGAATAAGTCAAAAGGAATTAGCAACCAGAATTGGCAGATCCCAGTCGGCAATTGCAGCCCTTGAATCAGGACGCAATAAAGAAAGTACAAATATTGCAACAATTGCACAGGTACTTGGTGTCGACCCTGTATGGTTGGAAACTGGTAATGGACAAATGAAAAATGCTTATAAATCAGATGAAATGATTTATGAGAATCAAGCACGAAACGGATTTATTCAATTCAAGAAGATTGACTTATTCGCAGACTCTGAAAACGAAATAAGATTGGTTGAAATTTCAGAAGAATGGGTCAGGAAAAACATAGGTAATGATTTTAAAAATACTTTTATAATTACTGCTCCAGATGATTCTATGTATCCAACTTTTTCTAATGGGGATTTGTTATTTGTAAATATTGCAATTAAATGTCATCGTGGCGATGGTGTATATCTGATTGCTACACCGAAGAGTCTGCTTGTTAAGCGTATACAAGCAACGATTTGCGGTGATTTAAAAATAATAAGTGATAACAAAAATTATGCCTAAGAAATCATTTCACCTGCAAAGCTGAAATCTATACATATTTATGGAAAGATTGAAGCTACTTTTGCATTCAAAACTATGTAATTGAACTTTGTTAACCAAAAGGTTTGATTTAAGGCATAAATAGGCAAGCTAGCTCATGCAGAATAAAGTCTCGTTATATGAGCTAAAAGCAATGGTAAGATTGCAATCACTGGAAATGGTGCAGAAGTACGCTCATCTGGATAATGATCATTTGCACGCACATGTAGCTAAGATTGGCAGCATCATGCAAATTGCATTACAAAAAACGACAAAGATAGATACTCAATGGACTATTTATTAACACCTAAACAGCCATAGAATCTATTGAATATAATATGTTAATTTGTGGTGGGTCGTCAGGGGATCGAACCCTGGACAAATGGATTAAGAGTCCACTGCTCTACCAACTGAGCTAACGACCCAATAGGATTGCTGATTATACGCGTCTTTACACTGAAGGGCAATATTTAATACGGTGGTGTATAAATATTGCCCTTAGTAAAATTTTGATAAATTGAGATTCAATAAATCGTTGATATTTATGCGCGTAATACGCTTAATCCGCCCAGATAAGGTTGTAAAGCCACTGGAATATTAATGCTTCCATCCTCATTCTGGTGATTTTCCAGTAATGCAACCAAAGCTCTGCCAACTGCCAGGCCTGAACCATTTAATGTATGTACCAGCTGATTTTTGCCGTCATTATCTTTAAATCTTGCTTGCATACGCCGTGCCTGGAAATCTTCGCAGTTTGAGCAGCTGGAAATTTCCCGATAAGTGTTTTGTGCAGGTACCCATACCTCCAAATCATAGGTTTTAGCGGCACTAAATCCCATATCACCTGTACAGAGAACAATTACCCGATATGGTAATTCCAAAAGCTGAAGAATCTTTTCAGCGTGGCCAACCATTTCTTCCAGAGCAGCATAAGAATTTTCCGGTCGCTGAATCTGCACCATTTCTACTTTGTCAAACTGATGCTGCCGAATCAGCCCGCGTGTATCTTTACCGTAAGAACCGGCCTCAGAACGGAAACATGGTGAGTGTGCGGTGAGTTTTTTAGGTAATTCATCCTTGCTCAGAATACGTTCACGCACGGTATTAGTCAGGGTAATTTCTGCGGTTGATATCAGATATTGTTCCTGTGTATTTTCTTCGCCTCCGCAGCTTACTTTATACATATCTTCAGCAAACTTGGGTAATTGACCGGTACCTAACAGAATTTCAGGATTAACAATATAAGGGGTGTAATGTTCTGTATAACCATGCTGCTGAGTATGGGTATCAAGCATAAATTGTGCCAGTGCACGATGCAGGCGAGCTATCGGACCCCGCATTAATGAAAATCTTGCTCCGGATAGTTCTGAGCCGGTTTTGAAATCTAAGCCTAACGGTTCACCTAAATCAACATGATCCTTAATTGCAAAATTAAATTGTCTTGGCGTACCGAATCGGCGGATTTCGATGTTGTCATTCTCATCTTTGCCCACAGGAACGTCACTATGCGGTAGATTCGGAATTGTCAGGATCAAATTATTAATTTGATTTTGTATGGTTTGGTAGTCCTGATCAACCTTTTCCAGTTCGGTCTTGATTTGGGCAACTTCAGCCATTGTCTGGTTAGCTTCATCATGTTTGCCCTGACCTTTTAGTGCACCAATCTGCTTGGAAAGATTATTGCGTTTAGACTGCAACTCTTCTGTGCGTATTTGTAATTGTTTACGCTGTTGTTCCAGTCGGGTGAAAGTTTCGGTATCCAGATTAAAACCACGAGTCTGTAATTTTTCCGCAATACTGTTGATATCCTGACGGAGTAATTGAGTGTCTAGCATAATAATATAGTGTGTTTAGTGACAGATTATAGCCATTATTGTAAACGATTCATTGCTAAAATGAATGCATACAAATTTTATTTAGCTTATAAGCCGGGTTTATTTAATGTTAGTATTTGACTGGTTAGCCAATTGTTGTGTTTTTTGGATAAATTCTGTTTGTTTCGCTTTTGCCTTACCAGAATCTATGGCGGTAATGGCTAAATCAACACCCTCTTCTAATGAAGAAGTTATGTCTGCCGCATAGATTGCAGCAGCTGCATTGAGCACGACTATATCACGGCAAGGTCCTTTTTCTCCGTTTAATACGCTATTCATGATATGCAGCGATTCTTCACTATTGGCCACTTTTAAAGGTTTTAAGTCTTCAATTACCGGCATGTCAAACTGAGCCGGATGGATATCGTATTCCATGATAGTGCCATTTTTTAATTCAGCTATGCGGGTTGTGCCGGTAAGTGTAATTTCATCCAGTCCGTCACTTCCATGTACAACTAAAACATGTTTGCTGCCAAGCTGTTTCAGCACACGAGATAAAATCCCGACCAGATCAATATGGAATACCCCTAAAACCTGGTTGGATGCTGTTGCCGGATTGGTTAATGGTCCTAGTATATTAAAGACGGTACGTACGCCTAATGCCCGACGTACGGGAGCTACATAACGCATGCTGTTATGATGATTTGGTGCATACATAAATCCGACACCAAGCTGATCGATACATTCTCCTACTTGTTCAGGAGCTAATTCGAGTGCAGCACCCATGGCTTCAATGATGTCAGCAGAGCCGCTTGAAGAAGATACGGAACGTCCTCCATGTTTGGCCACTTTTGCTCCGGCTGCTGCAACTACAAACATGCTGGTTGTAGATATGTTGAATGTATGTGCATTATCTCCACCCGTCCCAACGATATCGACTAGATGTTCTCGCTGCTGTACAGGTACTTTTGTTGAGAATTCGCGCATAACGGTTGCCGCAGCCGCGATTTCCGATACGCTTTCTACTTTAATACGTAATCCGATTAAAATAGCAGCTATGACTTCAGGCGCCACTTCTCCGTTCATTATCTGGCGCATTAAATCTGTCATTTCATCATAGAATAATTCATTGTTGTCCAGTAAACGATTAAGTGCCTGTTGCGGCGTTATCATGATAATTCTTTCTAAAATATAACTATTTTTAAAATTTTTACTTTATTAGTTATGCTGTTGCAGAAAATTGTGCAACATTGCATAACCATTTTCGGTAAGCAACCCTTCAGGATGAAACTGAACACCTTCGACAGGCAGAGTTTTATGTCTGATACCCATAATTTCGTTGTCATCAGTCCAGGCAGTTATTTCGAGACAATCGGGTAAAGTTTCTTTTTCTATAACCAGACTATGGTATCGGGTACAATTTACCGGATTAGGCAGGTTATTGAAAAGGGAGTTATTGTGATGGTAAACAGGTGAAATTTTACCATGCATAACTTTTTTGGCACGTACTATATTTCCGCCAAAAGCATAAGCTATACTCTGATGTCCCAGACAAATACCCAGTATCGGTATTGTGTGTGCAAAATGTTTAATGGTATCAACAGAAATACCAGCTTCTCTGGGTGTGCATGGACCCGGACCGATGACAATTTTATCCGGAGCCAGTCTGCTAATATCTTGCAGTGTAATTTCATCATTATGCTTAACAATTACGTTTTCGCCCAGTTCGCCAAGGTATTGCACTATGTTAAAGGTAAAACTATCGTAATTATCTATAAACAAAAGCATTGGCAATACCTTTTAAAAGAAATATCAAGTTGTGAACAAATGAAAGATGGCTAAAACTGGTTAAAGTAAACTTTCCAGTGGGAGTAAGGAGAGCATTTTTACCCAGACACGCTGCCAAAAAGTGGTATCCGGTTCATGATGATAAACCTTTGTTTGATTTTTGTCGTTGGTTTCTGTCCATTCCAGCTTGCCTTGTGGTGTTAGTTTTACCTGATAAGTAACATATGGCAATGCTTCATTAATCGCTTGATTCATAAATTGTGCCATTTCCGGAGACTGTATTACGACACCCATTTCTGTATTGAGTCGTGCCGAACGTGGATCAAAGTTTAATGAACCGATATATAGCTGTTGTCCGTCGATAGTAAAAGTTTTAGCATGCAAGCTTGATTCGGAATTACCTGTAAATGCACGGTCACGAGGTCCTTTTAAAAAGCCCTGATTTTTGAGTTCATAAATTTCTACTCCTTCTTTTAACAGCGGTATTCTATAGTGAGAATAACCAGAATGTACTGCTGCCACATCGGTTGCTGCTAAGGAGTTTGTGAGAATACGTATCTTAACACCCTCTTCCCGTAATTTTTGCAGATACTCAAGACCTGTTTGTGTGGGTACAAAATACGGAGTGATAACTAGTAAATCTTTTTGAGGTTCAACAACAGATGCGGCAAGTGCGTTCAGAGTCAAACTGGCTTTTTGATATTTAATTACTGGTGGTTGTTCTGTATCCGGCTCAATTAAAAGATTATTATCAGGCTGGGTGGTATTTACTTTTCGCCTGTTTTTAGGCAGAGCTTTATCAGGATTATCACTCACTAGTATCAAATGTGCCCATTGATAATCCAGTGATCCGTCTAGTAACCGGTTGGCAAAATTGTCACGATTATATGCATTATCATAACTATTGGCACGTAAATGATTGAAACTGCGATGTTTGAATATAGGCATGCTTGCCTGTAATTTAATATGGCGGGGATGAACTATACCATTTAAAGGATATGACGAAGCACTGTTCCAGTAGCGGTCAAAATTGTTTGAAACCTGATTAACAATAGGTCCTATGGCGAGAATATCTAAATCTACAAAAAGTGTGCCTTTACCCATATCAAAATATTCATCACCAATATTCCGTCCGCCTAGAATAGTGGCCTGATTATCAGCTGTGATAGATTTATTATGCATACGCCGGTTCAGGCGGGCAAAATCTGTCATGTAGCTTAAAGCGCGCCAGTGCCGGTGCATAAAAGGGTTAAATAATCTGATTTCGATGTTCGGTTCTTGATTAACTGCTTTTAATATATTATCAAGACCAATAGTATTGTTGTCATCAAGCAGTAATCGAACGTGTACACCACGCTGTGCAGCTAATACCAGTTCATGAAAAAGTAGCTGACCGGACGTATCGTTACGCCAGATATAGTACTGTACATCCAGACTATGTTCTGCGGCGCGAACCAGAGCTATCCGTGCGGCGAATGCTTCATGTCCGTCATCAAGCGGATAAAGACCGGATAAACCTTTATGTTCGGATACAAGTGAAGCATTAGCATAGGCAAGAGAGGACGGAGTGTCGGCAGTAATATGTGTTTCAATACTACGCCCCTGCTGTGAAGGCAGGTTTTGGCAGGCCGCCAGAATAGAGACAAGACCCAGTTTCAGGCACCATGTACAGATACGATTTATATATTTACTTCCCATGTTTATGCCGTATATATTGTTAAACTTCAATCTGTAAAATTCATAATGACTGAAAATAGCTATAGACCCAAATCTTGCCATATGGCATCAATTTTAGCTATGGTTGCCGGATCCTTGTGTATTACTTTACCCCATTCACGGTTTGTTTCTCCGGGCCATTTATTGGTTGCATCCAGACCCATTTTCCCGCCAAGTCCGCTAATCGGACTGGCAAAATCCAGATAATCAATCGGTGTATGATCGATTAGTGTTGTATCCCGCACAGGATCCATACGTGTGGTAATTGCCCAGATAACTTCTTTCCAGTCTCTTATATTAATGTCATTATCTACTACAATAATATATTTAGTATACATAAACTGACGCAGATAGCTCCAACAACCCATCATTACTCTTTTGGCATGTCCGGCATATTGTTTCTTTATGCTAACAACGGCCATGCGATATGAACAACCTTCCGGAGGCAGATAGAAATCAATAATTTCCGGAAATTGTTTTTGTAATAACGGGATAAACACTTCATTCAGTGCGACTCCCAGAATTGCCGGTTCATCAGGCGGTTTACCGGTATAAGTGCTGTGATAAATGGCATTGTCGCGCATGGTAATGCGTTCTACGGTAAATACCGGAAAATCATCCTGTTCATTATAATAACCGGTATGGTCTCCGTAAGGACCTTCCAGTGCAGTCTCATCCGGGTAAATAACTCCCTCAAGAATGATTTCTGCCCGGGCCGGAACATGCAAATCATTCCCGATGCATTTAACTAGCTCAGTACGCGATCCTCTTAATAAGCCGGCAAACTGATATTCACTGAGACTGTCTGGTACCGGGGTGACTGCTCCGAGGATGGTAGCAGGATCACAACCCAGTATGACTGATACAGGGTAAGGTTTGTTTGGATATTTTTGTTTAAAAGCCTGAAAATCCAGAGCACCGCCACGATGAGCAAGCCAGCGCATAATTAGTTTGTTTTTTTTCAGTAGTTGCTGTCGGTAAATGCCTAGATTCTGGCGTTTTTTTTCTGGGCCGCGTGTAACTGTTAAGCCCCAGGTAATTAGCGGAGCTGCATCTTCCGGCCAGCATTTTTGAATTGGCAATTGTGTTAAATCTACTTTATCACCTTCTAGAATAATTTCTTGACAAGGTGCTTTTTTGACGATATGCGGAGCCATGCTCCATAAATCTTTGAGTAAAGGTAATTTAGAAAAAGCATCTTTGAATCCTTTAGGAGGATCCGGCTCTTTCAGGTAAGCCAGTGTTTTACCTATTTCACGTAATTGACTGGTATCGTCTGCCCCCATTCCCATGGCAACACGTTCCGGAGTACCAAAAAGATTAGCCAGAACAGGAAACTGGTATGTTGTTCCTGTCTGATTTATAGTATTTTCAAATAATAATGCCGGTCCCTGCTTTTGTAATACCCGGTCAGCAATTTCTGTTATTTCCAGATGAGGAGAAACTGATGTTTGAATTCGCTTTAATAATTGCTGCTGCTCAAGAACAGCAATGAATTCCCGCAAGTCACGATATTTCATAACACGATCTTTCAAATTTTACTTGCTGTGTAATTGTTGCTGCGCCCTGCCGAATTCTCCTTTTAGCAGCAGGGGTATAGCATTCAGAGATTTATGCAAAGCTTCGTCTATCAAAACTTTTTCTTCAGCCAATGGTTTATGCAATACATAATGAACAACAAGATTACGATCACCCGGATGACCAATACCTAGTCGTAGCCGGTAAAAATCTGCGGTGCCCAGCCAGGCCTGTATATCTTTTAGTCCGTTATGACCACCACTTCCTCCCCCTTTTTTAAACCTGATCTGGCCGCAGGGAATATCCAACTCATCATGAATTACCAGTATTTCCTCAGGTGATATTTTGAAGAATTTGGCTATAGATTGCACGGATGTGCCTGATTTGTTCATGTATGTGGAAGGTTTAAGCAGCCAGATTTCGTTTTCGGGTAAGTTAACTT
Source organism: Snodgrassella sp. W6238H11 (assembly GCF_016100525.1). Classification (NCBI taxonomy): domain Bacteria; kingdom Pseudomonadati; phylum Pseudomonadota; class Betaproteobacteria; order Neisseriales; family Neisseriaceae; genus Snodgrassella; species Snodgrassella sp. W6238H11. The sequence continues at coordinate 594,119 of NZ_JACFSH010000001.1, forward strand.
TTGCTACTTGTCCAAAAAATTTTTTTTCTTCTTTTAAGCTGATTTTCCATAACCTGGCAAGTTCATCAACGAAATCAAAACCTATATTATGCCGTGTATGTTCATATTCTGTGCCCGGATTGCCCAAGCCAACTATTAGCCTGATATGAGACATGTATATTCCTCGGGAATTACAAACTGTTTAAAAGTTAACTAGAAAACGATTCTTTTTGCTTTGCACGCCGTCGCCGGTTTTCTTTCGGATCAATCAGTAACGGTCGGTAAACTTCAATTCGATCCCAATTGGATAATATATAATCATCATTAACTTTTTTACCGAATATACCAATGGGTGCTACATAGAAATCAGTTTGTGGAAATTTTTCTGGTAAATCTGACTGTAATAATGCCTGACGTGCACTGGTTCCTGCCGGAACTTTTCCCTGCCAGAGATGCTGATAATCAGTGGTGGCATATACTGCTTCAACAACAATTTCAGTCATCATAGCGTCTGTCTGCTTCCTTAATAAAAGCATCAACCAATGTTGTAGCGATAATATTAAAGACCGGACCTATTAGTGCTGAAAGTACTGCATTGGAGAATTCATATTCCAGACGAAAATCGATTTTACAGCCCAGATCATCGATAGGAGTAAATTGCCAGATACCTTCCAGTTTACGAAAAGGACCATTAAGTAAACTCATCTGGATTTTATTTGGTCTTTGATTAATGTTTCTGGTAGCAAATGACTGACGTATTTTCATATAGTCCATGTACAATACAGCTTCAAGAGATTGTTCATCCCGTTTGAGAATATCCGTACGATTACACCAGGGTAAAAACTTAGGATAATCTTCAACTGTGTTGACCAGATCAAATATGTGTTCGGCACTATGTAGTACTAAAACGCTTTTTTCAACTGTTTTCATCATTATTGGATCAATAGTTTAACGGTGAGTTACCAGAATAATGTTCAGATGGTCAGAGACAGAAAAAGATGTTTGATTTCTGCCCATGCATTACCTTCTTCTGCACCTTTAATTTGTCGGTCGATAAACGCACATATCTGTAAAGCTTCAAGAAGACGTCTGATGCCGATACGTTTGGCAGCTTGTGGTGCTAAAGTCTGTTTTTCACCCCATAAACGCAGGCTTTGGCGCATTTCACTGATTGATTTACCTTGCTTTAATGCTGCAAGTAAACGTATGAGAGTACGAATATCCTCACTGATAACCCATAATAATAGTACCGGTTCATTTCTCTCCAAAGCAAGACCCTCCAGTAAACGCAATACCCGTTCTGAGTTTCCGCTCATCCATGCTGCTGACAATTGAAAGATATCAAAACGTGCTACGTTAGCTACTGCTGTCTGTGCGTCATCCAGAGTAACGGTATGTCCGGCCGGATGAATTAGAGCCAGTTTATCGATTTCCTGCTTTGCGGCTAAAAGATTGCCTTCTACTTTTTCTGCAAACAGGGCAAGTGCATCATTATCGATATTCAGATTCTGAGCCGCCAACCGATTTTTTATCCACTGAGGTAATGCATTTTGATTAATTGATTTTGCCTCAAATATCTGAGCATTTTTTGCCCAGCTTGAAAACCATTTACTCTGTGTTTGTAATCGTTCCAGTTTAGGAAGTATTAAAAGCAGGCAGGTATTTTCCGGCAATTGTTCAGCCAGTTGTTGTAATACTGCGGCTCCTTCTTTGCCGGGTTTACCAGAGGGAATATGAATTTCCAGTAATTTTTTATCAGCAAATAAGCCAACGGAATGAACTGAGGACAGAAGTGATGCCCAGTCGAATCCGGTTTCTATATTGATAACTTCGCGCTCATTATATTGCTGACTGCGTGCAGCTGAACGGATAGCATCTAAAGCCTCTATTCGTAATAATTCTTCTTCACCGTGAATCAGATATGCTGAAGACAGAGGCTGGACTGATAAATTACTCATTCGTTAGTAGTTACAGGCAGAAAAGCCAGGCGACGTACAATTTGTTCTGCAGCATCGGTACGCATATCATGCCAAATCATACGTTGTTCATCTTCTTTGGCCAGTACCTCATGATCAGAATAATCCATATAACGGTGTACTGTGACTTGTATCGGATCGCCTAGTGGCTGATCATTATGATAGGCTTGTACATTCACTTTCAGTGTGAGCAGATATTCACTGGCTCCGCCAGATAAATCTACTGCTGATGTAGAAGAATCCTGTGTCGCTGAAATGACTTTTACCACTACATCTGGATGTTCAGTATCCACAATTACATTAGGCTGCCGCCGCAATACGATTTCCAGAGCCCGCTGCATACTACCGCCTTCAATCTTCCAATTATGGTATGGCATGGGTGTGTCGAATCCGGAAGTTCCTTTCAGATGGAATCCGCAGCCTGTTAATACAAACAGAGTAGCCAATAGCAGCCATTTTTTCATGTTTGAACCTTATCTTGCTTATGCCAGTTTGCTATGCAGTAAAGACTGAACTTGCTGAGGGTTGGCTTTACCGCGAGAAGCCTTCATTACCTGCCCTACGAGAGCATTAAATGCTTTTTCCTTGCCGGATTTGAATTCTTCTACAGATTTCTGATTATTAGCGAGTACTTCATCAATAATTTTCTCAATGGCACCTGTATCCGTCATCTGTTTCAAACCATCACGTTCGATAATGGCATCAGCAGTAAGATCACTGTTCCACATGGTTTCAAATACCTGTTTAGCCAGTTTATTGTTTAAGGTATTATCCGCAATTCTATTTGTTAAACCGGCAAGACGCTCAGCACTAATCGGGCTTTCAGAAATATCTATTCCGGCTTTATTCAGAGCAGCTGCAAGTTCTCCAAGCATCCAGTTAGCAACCAGTTTACCGTGACCATGAAGTTTTGCAGCCTGCTCAAACCAGTTTGCCTGTATATGATTGCTAGTTAATAATCTTGCATCATAATCAGAAATACCATATTGATCGATAAAGCGACCGGCCATCTCTTTAGGCAGTTCAGGCATGCCCGCTTTGGCTGCATCCAGCATGGTATCAGTAATGATCATTGGTAATAAATCAGGGTCAGGAAAATAACGGTAATCATGAGCATCTTCTTTACTGCGCATGGCGCGAGTTTCACCCTTGTTCGGATCAAACAAACGTGTTTGCTGAATGACTTTACCGCCGTCTTCAATTAATTCAATTTGTCGTTCCACTTCATAATTAATGGCTTGTTCCAGAAAGCGGAATGAGTTCAGATTTTTAATTTCACAACGGGTGCCAAATTCAGTCTGTCCTTTCGGACGTACTGAAACATTGGCATCAATACGGAAAGAACCTTCTGCCATATTACCGTCACATATGCCTAACCAGGTTACCAGGCTATGCATTGTTTTAGCATAAGCAACAGCATCTGCTGCTGAACGCATTTCCGGTTCTGACACGACTTCCAGTAACGGAGTACCAGCCCGGTTTAAATCGATTCCGGTATAGTGTTCAAATTCATCATGGATGGATTTACCGGCATCTTCTTCCATATGAGCTCTGGTAACATTAATGGTTTTAACTTCATTACCAACCACGATTTCAAGTTTTCCGTGCTCAACTATCGGCAAATCAAGCTGACTAATCTGATAACCTTTAGGTAAGTCCGGATAAAAGTAGTTTTTCCGGTCAAAAACATTTTTCCGGTTAATATTCGCACCTAAAGCCAATCCAAGTTTAATGGCCTTGTTTACCACATCACGATTCATTACTGGTAAGGCACCAGGCAGTGCGCAATCCACAACATTGGCCTGAGCATTGGGTGCTGCGCCAAATGCAGTAGATGATCCACTAAAAATTTTGGAACGCGTGTTTAACTGAACGTGGATTTCCAGACCGATTACTGTTTCCCAATTCATTCTGTCTTCTTTCAATTCGTATACTGGCAATTATTGTACAAATGGAGTTCTGGTATGCCAGTCACTATATTGCTGAATCTGGTGTGCAATACCTAGCAGACGGCTTTCTGCGAAATAATTACCGATAAGCTGAGCGCCTACGGGTAATCCGCTTGTGGTAAATCCTGCCGGCAGAGAAATACCCGGCAAACCGGCAAGATTTAAAGAAACGGTGTAAATATCTGAAAGATACATTTCAACAGGATCACTATTATGGCTTTCTAATAATGGTGCTGCAGTAGGCGCAACCGGAGCCAGAATAATATCGCACTGTTTTAATGCTGCCTGGAAATCGTTTGCAACCATTCTGCGTAATTTTTGTGCTTTCAGGTAGTAAGCATCATAGTAACCGTGAGATAAAACATAAGTGCCTATCATAATGCGGCGTTTTACTTCAGACCCGAAACCTTCGGCGCGGGTATTACTGTACATTTCGTCCAGATTACCGAATTCAGCAGCACGATGTCCATAACGAACACCGTCGTAGCGTGATAGGTTTGTACTGGCTTCAGCTGAAGCCAGTACATAATAGGCAGGAATGGATAGTTCTGTATGTGGTAAAGTAATATCTACAATTTCCGCACCCAGTTTTTTGAGTACTTCTACAACACTATCAATTGATGCATGTACTTGTACGTCCAGACCTTCGCCAAAAAATTCGCGCGGCAGACCTACTTTTAAACCTTGTAACGATTGATTTAAATCGCGGGTATAGTCCTCTTTATTACGCTCTATACTGGTAGAGTCCCGCTCATCAAAACTCGCCATACTATTCATTAACAAGGCGCAATCTTCTGCTGTTTGAGCCATTGGTCCGGCCTGATCAAAACTGGAAGCATAAGCAACCATACCGAAACGGCTAACTACACCATAGGTGGGTTTCAAACCAGTAATACCACAGTGTGAGGCAGGCTGACGAATGGAACCGCCAGTATCTGAACCCAGCGCAACCGGTGCTAGCCGCGCAGCCACGGCTGCTGCTGAACCACCTGAGGAACCACCCGGAACATGATTAAGCTGCCACGGATTGTGAGTTATACCATAGTAGGAAGACTCAGTTGTTGAACCCATGGCAAATTCATCCATATTGGTTCTGCCTAAGGTTACCATACCTGCATCAAGCAAATTCTGAACTACTGTTGCTGTATAAGGTGCAGTAAAAGTATCCAGCATTTTGCTGGAACAGGCACTGCGCCATCCCTGTTGGCAGAATATATCTTTATAGGCTATGGGTACACCGGTTAATACATTTGCTGAACCCTGCGCCAAACGTGCATCAGCAGCCTTAGCTTCAGCAATAGTGCGTTCTTTATCCAGTGTGATATAGGCATTAAGACTGGTATTTTCACTTTCAATTGCAGCCAGATACTCCTGCGCCAATTCGACAGCTGAAGCCTGTTTTGATTGCAGTAAGTCACTGCACTGTTTTAATGTATAATTTTTTGGCATAGTGGTTATATAACTTTCAGGCAACATTGTCTGTAGTTACCTGCAATAAATTTAAATATGAATGAACAAGTCATTGTGGTAAGGGTTGAGTTATTCAATAACCTTAGGTACAAGATATAAATCTCTGTCTACTAGTGGTGCGCATGACTGGATTGCATGATGCTCGTCTTTTTCAGTAACTGCATCGTCGCGTAAACGCAAGGCCAGTTCATGCGGGTGTGCCATCGGTTCAATCCCGTCAGTATTGACTTCCTGCATTTTTTCGACCAGATCGAATACATGGTTCAGCTCTGTCAGCATGTTATTTCGCTCTGCTTCTGAAAGACTCAAGCGAGAGAGGCGTGCGAGCTTATCTACATCACTTAATGTTAAAGCCATCAAAAATCCTTAAATTTGATTTAGCAAAACGGGCAAACTGCGGTATCATTGCGCGTTCTGATTCGGTTGTTACATAATATAGAATTATAACCGAAAACCCTATTCTTTGGCGTACTGATTTGCTGAGTACAGTGCGCCGCAAAACTGCTTTTGCCATACTTATAATTTAAAAGTTCATTAGGACATCCTCATGTTTCGCTTTTTTTCCAAATATTTATCCAATGATCTGGCTATTGATCTTGGTACTGCTAACACTTTGATTTTTATTAAAAACAAAGGTATTGTTTTAAACGAGCCGTCTGTGGTGGCCGTGCAAAATGACACCATAAATGCTAAAAACGGCATGCTGGCTGTGGGAACAGCTGCAAAGAAAATGCTGGGGCGTACGCCGGGAAGCATCCAGGCAATACGACCTATGAAAGATGGTGTGATTGCTGACTTTAATGTCACTGAAAAAATGCTCAAGCAGTTTATCAAAAAGGTAAACAACAGCCGATTTACTGCTCCCCGAATCGTTATTTGTGTTCCATGCGGTTCAACTCAGGTAGAACGTAAAGCTATTCGTGATTCAGCTTTAGCAGCCGGCGCATCGATTGTAAATCTAATTGAAGAGCCTATGGCAGCAGCAATTGGTGCGGGTTTGCCTATTGAAGAACCAACTGGCTCAATGGTCGTGGATATTGGCGGCGGAACAACAGAAGTTGGTGTGATTTCTTTATCTGGTGTCGTTTATTCTCACTCAATCCGCGTAGGTGGTGATGCATTTGATGATGCCATTATTAACTATGTGCGCCGCAATTATGGCATGCTGATTGGTGAATCTACTGCTGAAGAAATTAAGAAAAATATCGGTTCTGCTTTCCCCGGTATGGAAGTAAAAGAAATTGAAGTAAAAGGACGTAATCTGGCAGAAGGTATTCCGCGTGCTTTTACAATCAGTTCAAATGAAGTTTTGGAAGCACTGACTGAACCACTTAATCAGATTGTACAGGCAGTTAAAAATGCTTTGGAGCAGACTCCCCCAGAGCTGGGTGCGGATATTGCCGATCGTGGTTTGGTATTAACCGGAGGTGGCGCTTTACTTAAAGGTTTGGATCGTTTGCTTTCTGAGGAGACCGGCTTGCCAGTTATGATTGCAGAAGATCCGCTGACATGTGTTGCACGGGGTTCTGGTCATGCATTAGATATGATTGGTAAAATGAACTCTGTATTTGTATCCAATCCGTAAATGCAGCACTGTTTGTCAGATATAAGATAATAATGGCAGAGCCTTCACTCAATTTTGTACACAATGGTCTGCGCAGTACCAGTAAACTGGTTGTACTGTCGCTGTTAGCAGTTGTATTGCTGTTGCTTGATAACCGGTATGATGTGGTTAAAATTAGCCGCAATTATATCGGTACGGCATTATATCCGTTACAGTGGCTGGCTATGCAGCCGGTTAATGCTGTATCTAATGGTATGGTGTTTCTCGAAAAGCAGCAGAATCTGAGCGATGAAAACAAATTGTTGAAGGCTCAAAATGCGCAGCTTAAATTACAAATTAGTCAGCGTGACGTACAGTTAAAATCAGTAATCAGTCTTGATCATCTGACTCAGCTTCAGAAAGCAGCATTACCTCAGGCACAGGTTGCACAGATTGTATCAAGTGATACTAATCCGCTGACTGACCGCTTCATTATAGATAAAGGCAGTCATCATCAAATTCGACAGGGTGATGCCGTAAGTGATGAACATGGTCTGATTGGTCAGATTACAGCTGTTCAGCCATTGAGTTCTGAAGTGACACTAATTACCAATAGTAATGCAGTTATTCCGGCGATGGTAATGCGTACTGGAGTACGCACACTGGTTTATGGCCGTTCAGGTAGTTTGGATCTGCGTTACTTTCCGGCTAATGCCAGCCTGTTACGTAATGATTTACTGGTTACTTCAGGCATGGATAGTATTTATCCTGCCGGAATACCTATTGCCACTGTCATACAAGCGCAGAGTGGTAATGGTTCACCCTATTACCGGACACAAATTGAACCTGTAGCGCAACTGCGCAATAGTAATTTTGTGCTGGTTATCCCGCAAAAGCATGCGCAGATAGTTGATCATTATGCTGATGCAACAGCCACTAATACTTTATCCATCAATCATGACTGAAGTTGACAGCTTGCACCGCCATACCAGAAAAAGGCTTATTGTACTAAGCTTAGTAATTGCATTATTTCTGGATCTGATTCCGTTTCCTCAGCCTCTGGCTGGCTGCCTACCTGCATTTACAGCCATGATGACATTGTATTGGAGCTTGCACCGACCACAAAATATCGGTATCGGTATGGCTTTTGTATTAGGACTGCTCTTGGATGTGGGAATTGGTACTCCGTTCGGGCAACATGCATTAGGCTTGATGGCAGCTGTCTATTTGATTGAACAAAACAGGCATCAGATGCTTGGTTATTCTTATGCTTACCAGGCTCTGACTATTTTCGGCAGTCTGATGCTAATGACTCTGATTTTAGTCGTTGTACACTTCTTTTCTACCCATCAGTTTAGTGGCTGGAATCTGTTTGTTTCACCATTTATCAGTGCTCTGCTCTGGCCTCTTTTATCTAAATTCATGCTTTATCTCGCCTATTCAAGACGTCTATGAAAGCACTGCAATTCCGAACTAAAAAAAAGCGTGTATCTAAACCTGCGCAAAATGGCGATCTCGGTTTACGGATTGCAGTAGCCTTTGCTTTGATTATTATTTGTTTTTCTATGCTGATTGCCAGGTTTGTATACTTGCAAGTAATCAAATATGATGAATATGTCATTGCCGCTACTAATAATCGTATCTCATTAATTCCTACACCACCCATTCGTGGAGAAATAGTTGATGTTAATGGCGTGGTACTGGCACATAATTATCCGGCTTATTCTCTTGAGATAACCCCTAATCAGATACCGGGTAAACTCGAAGATACAATTAATGCCTTGCGCAACTATGTGGACATTACCCCCAGCGATATGAAGCGGTTTAATAAATTCCGGGCAGAATACCGTTCTTATGAAAAAGTACCTTTAAAACTTAAGTTAACAATGGAAGAAGCCAGCCGTCTGGCGGCTGAACTTTATCGTTTTCCGGGTGTTGAAATTAATGCGCGAACATTTCGCGATTATCCTTATGGCGAATTACTTGCTCACATCGTAGGCTATATCGGCCGGATCAGCGACCGCGATATGGCAGCTCTCGACAAAGCTGAACTGACAACACTTTATCGTGGTAGCACTCATATAGGAAAAATGGGGCTGGAAGAATACTATGAACGCCAATTACATGGTATTCCGGGTTATCGTGAAGTTGAAAAGGATGCGCAGGGACATATTGTTCGTACTATTAAAACAGTGCCGGCAGTGCCCGGACAAACGCTTCGTCTGGGACTCGATATCCGTGTACAGCAAGAAGCAGACCGGTTGATGGGTGATAAACGTGGTGCTTTAGTTGCTATTAATCCGCAAACGGGTGCGATACTGGCTATGGTATCCAAACCCAGCTATAACCCGAATCTGTTTATTGATGGAATCGATACTGATACGTGGAAAAGTCTGAATGAAGACTGGCGTCACCCGCTTTTAAATCGTGCGACTCAGGGTATGTATCCTCCCGGATCTACATTTAAGCCTTTTCTGGCAATGGCTGCTTTGGAAAGTGGCAAACTGACTCAGAGTACAGTTTTACCTGCTCCGGGGTTTTGGAGTATTCCCGGATCAACCCATCAGTTTAGGGATGCTGCGCGAGGTGGCCATGGATCAGCCAATCTGAATAAAGCTATTCAGGTTTCGTCAGATACATTTTTTTACCGTCTGGGCTATGAAATGGGGGTGGATCGTATGTCACCTTATTTAGCTGAGTTTAATCTTGGTAAGCAGACGGGTATTGATATAAATCATGAATATGCTGGTGTATTGCCAACACGCGCTTGGAAAGAAAAAAGATTTGCCCGCTCTAAACCTCAGGCACGCGTATGGCAGCCGGCTGATAGTGTGAGCATGGCCATCGGTCAGGGCTATAATGCGTATACTCCTCTGCAGATGGCTTTTGCTACAGCAATTCTCAGTAATGATGGTGTGGTTTACCGCCCTCATCTGGTTCAGGCATTACTTGACCATAATTCGAAAAAAATGACTTTAATCGACCCGCAACCAGTTAGAACTGTCCCTTTCAAACGTGGCAATTTTGAATATGTTAAAGATGCTATGCAAAAAGTATTAAAACCGGGTGGTACGGCTGCGGCAGTAGGTTCTGGGCTGGCTTATACTATGGGCGGCAAAACCGGTACTGCTCAGGTCGTACAGATTAAACAAGGTGCACGTTATAATGCGGCAGCATTAAAACTACAGCTGAGAGACCATGCATGGTTTATTGCATTCGCGCCTGCAGATAAGCCACAGATAGCGATTGCAGTTATTCTTGAAAACAATGGTTGGGGTGCTACAGCAGCCCCTCTGGCTCGTCAATTAGCTGATTTTTATCTTTTGAAATTAAAAAATCTCCCTAGTGCAAAAGAAGCAGCTAATTCTGCAGACTTACCGGTGAATGATTTATCCAATAATGCCATGATGGATGCAAAACAACATAATGAGCATAGTCAGACTGACTTACCTCCGTTATTGCGTGCTTATCGTCCTCAGCCAGGCCTGTGAGATAAACAATGATCAATGAACAAAAATGGTTTAAACGTCTCTGGATCAAACTTTGGGCACCTATGGATGTATGGCTTTTTTATGCCATGTTGATTATTTATGTAATGAGTTTGTTTTTGCTCTATTCTGCCGACGGTCAGGATTTTGGTCAGCTTGAAAATAAGACCCTGCATACTATTCTAAGTTTTATCTTACTTTGGGTTATTGCGCGTACTCCTCCTCAGATATTAAGTAATTTTGCTTTACCTGCATATTGTTTGGGGATTTTGCTATTGATTGGGGTACATTTTGCCGGAATTACGGTAAATGGTTCTACACGATGGCTGAATGTTGGTATAGCCCGTATTCAGCCTTCAGAAATTATGAAAATTGCCGTACCGATGCTGATTGCGTGGTACTTTCAGAAAAATGAAAGTAATATTCGCTGGTATCATTATATTATTGCTTTCGTACTGATATTCATTCCGGTAGCACTGATTTTAAAACAGCCGGACTTGGGGACTGCTACTCTGATTATGGCTTCAGGTCTGTTTGTGATATTTTTTGCCGGTTTACCGTGGAAAGTCATCATTTCAGCAATTATTGGTTTCGTTGCCATGCTGCCATTGATCTGGAATTACGGTATGCATGATTATCAGCGTATGCGTGTATTGACTTTACTGGATCCAACTAAAGACCGGCTGGGTGCCGGATACCATATTCTCCAATCTATGACAGCAATTGGTTCTGGCGGAATATGGGGCAAAGGATGGTTAGAAGGTTCGCAAACACATTTAGATTATATTCCTGAATCAACTACAGACTTCATTTTTGCAGTGTTTGGAGAAGAGTTTGGCCTGATAGGAAATATTTTACTGGTAACCGTATATACGTTTATTCTTGTGCGCGGCCTTTATATAACCTTTAAAGCGCCAACCTTATATTGCCGAACCCTGGCTGGAGCATTAACCATGACCCTTTTTTGCTATGCATTTGTAAATATGGGTATGGTTAGCGGGATTTTACCTGTGGTAGGAGTGCCTTTACCATTGGTAAGCTATGGTGGTACAGCTACGTTATCGGTAATGGTAATCTTAGCTATGCTGATGGGTATAAGCAATCAGCGTAAACAATAATATTCTACTTATTTGTTTAAGATAAAAAATATTGTTAGCTTACATGTTATAAATACTACAATAAAAAACGAAACCTTGTTCGAAGGTTTCGTTTTTTATTGTAGTAGATATACTATCTAAATGTCTGCTTCTAAAAATTCTATTTAGGCCTGTGGACTAGTACTTCATCTATCAAACCATATTTTTTAGCTTCTTCAGCTGACATGAAATTATCACGATCGGTATCTTTTTCAATTTGTTCAAGCTTCTGTCCGGTATGACGGGCAAGGTGCTCATTTAACTGTTTTTTCAGTTTAAGTAATTCACGCGCGTGGATTTCGATGTCTGAGGCCTGACCACCTAATCCGCCACTGATAAGCGGCTGGTGAATCATGACGCGGCTATTAGGTAGGGCAAAGCGTTTTCCTTTAGCCCCTGCAGAAAGTAAAAAGGCACCCATACTGGCGGCCTGTCCCAGACACAAAGTTGCTACATCGGGCTTAATAAAATTCATCGTATCAAAAATTGACATGCCCGCTGTAACTGAGCCGCCCGGAGAATTAATGTAAAGAGAAATATCCTTATCAGGATTCTCGCTTTCCAGAAATAATAACTGGGCAACCACCAGATTGGCAGTCTCATCGGTAACGGGCCCTACCATGAAAATAATGCGCTCTTTAAGCAGGCGTGAATAAATGTCGTATGCACGTTCTCCGCGGCCGCTCTGTTCTACTACCATAGGTACCAGACCCAGATTTTCAATATGTGACATATTTTTTCCTCAGTTGAAATAAAAGCACCTAAGCAGCTTTACAACCACTTCGGTGCTTGGTCATACAGATTATGTATTTTACATTCAGGCTTGGGCCTGCTGACCCATCACTTCATCAAAAGTCAGTACTTTATCAGTCACTTTTGCTTTGCCTAATACATAATCAACAACATTCTGCTCAATGGCTAAGGAAGTAGGTGCCTGAAGATTTTTTCTGTCGCTGTAGTACCAGTCGATAACTTCCTGCGGATCTTCATAGCTATCAGCAAATTCGTTAATAACGTTACGCACCTGCTCTTCTGATGGCTCAAGCTTTCCTTCACGAACCAATTCACCCATAATCAGGCTGATGGCAACACGACGACTGGCCTGTTCGTTAAACATGTCCAGAGGTAATTCCAGATCTTTCTGATCCATACCTTGAGCAGCAAAATTTTCTTTCATTCTTGCTGCCATGCTTTTAGCTTCTTCTGTAATCAGTGAGGAAGGTACTTCAATCGGTGTTGCAGCCAGTAATGCATTAATTGCACTGTCTTTAGTCATTTCGCTAACGCGACGGTTTACTTCACGGCTGACATTTTTTTTGATTTCAGCACGCATTTTTTCGACATCACCATCTTCAATACCAAGTGACTTGGCAAATTCTTCATTTACTTCGGGCAGAACTGCTTCAGAAACGTTTTTCAGAGTAATAGTGAAATTTGCAGTTTTTCCTGCCAGCTCTTTACTTTGGTAATCTTCCGGAAAAGTAACGGCAACTTCTTTTACATCATCTTCTTTCATGCCAGCAATACCTGCTTCAAAATCCGGCAGCATCTGGCCTTTGCCCAGCATAAACGGATAATTTTCAGCAGTACCGCCAGCAAAGGCTTCACCGTCAATTTTGCCGGCAAAATCAATAATAACCCGATCGCCTTCACGTGCCTCACGTTCAACATGATTAAAACGGGTACGCTGCTGGCGCAGAATATCAACAGTTTTATCTATTTCTGCATCACCGATTTCAGTGCTGAACTTCGTTACTTCCTGATTACTTAAATCACCGACTTTGATTTCTGGAAATTCTTCAAATACTACGGCAATTTTATAAACTTTTTCATCATCCTGATCGGCATCTTCCAAAGCAGTCAGGCTTTTCAGGCCAGCAACTTTTAGTTTTTCAGCTACAATGGTATCTTCAAATGCTTTATGGGTCATTTCGTTCAATACTTCATCACGAATACCATAGCCGTACATAGAGTCGATTATTCTCAGCGGTGCTTTACCGGGACGAAAGCCATCAACACGGGCACGTTTCTGTGCTACTTTCATGCGTGCGTTGACTTTTGCTCTGATGTCTTCCCAGTTCAGAGCCAAAATGATTTTACGCTCTAAATTATCTAATTTTTCTACTGTTACGCTCATCGTAAACCCTTAGATGTCAGTTGATCTGATTTTGGTTTCATTTGTCTTAAGCTACTGCTTTTGGGCTGTACGCACACGGGCATTTACTCATGCAGACAAAAATTAAATGGCAAGTGTACCATAAGCCCTTACAAAAACCTATGTAGTGATAAAAACACTTACTGCTGTTCATGTTTAGTTGTTTTTACAATTTGTTTTCATTATACGCTGCACTTCATGCCAGCAGCCGTCTGCACGCTCTTCAACCACTGCAACCATACCCTGGCGGATTTGCTTAATCTGATTGAAGGTAACTATAGCATTACTACTGATGCGTGCAGGAGACAGAAAAGATAAATGGTCAAGTACATAAAAACGACTATTTTCTGAGCATTTAAATTCATCCCAGTTTTCTACATAATACCCTTGCCAGCTCAAAGAATTTAATGGTGCTGGCAATTGTTGCTGTGGTTCAGGCATAAACAGCATACCGCGAATAATGCTGGCATGTTGCAATTGCTCATGCTCCAAAGATAAATCTTTCAGGATATTTTCAGCAGCAGGCTCCGTGCTTAACCTGAGCTGCTGCTGGATTTTATGCATTTTATTAATAAGCTGGTCAGTCGGATTCAGACCGGTAAAGTTTTCAAGTTGATTTGACCGGCTGCCATAATATTTAGTTGCTAACTCCAGATGGTAAATACTTTCGTTTAACTGTACGATAAAATCGAAAGCCCCCAATGTTTGCTGATTATGCTGAACCTGCACATTATGTGCAATCAGTCTGCTGTGCGGAGCATGTAAAAACCAATACCTGAGTAAACGTTCTGCATAAATGCCCAGGCGGCTCTGATATCCGCCATGTTTTTTCAGAAATAAATACAGGCTTTCAGGCTGCTCATCCAGAGAAAGTAAAAATCGGAATCCTTCATCTCCCAATAGTACTGAAACTGGTATCTCGGCAGATGATATCCATGGAGGTGGTGCCGTTAACAGACTGGCCAGATCGCGTACGATCGTTTTTTTTAAACGCCACCAAATCGGATCTGAAGAATAATTCATACTGGCACCCTTTTCTTTTGCAGACAAATATTTACAATATAATACTAATTTTGATTTTTTTGTAATTGCTGACTAACAGTATTGTAGAATCCGCGCAAGACATCGATATCTTCTGTGCTTAACTGTGCACGGTCGAACATTGCAGCCATGCGTCGCATCAGCCTTTTTTCATTGCGCCGGTTAAAGAAGCCGGCCAAATTCATTACCTGTTGTAAATGTTCTACCATACCGCTTGTTTGCTGATGAGTAGCCAGATTCTGTTCTTGTTTTAGATGTGTCATGCTGATATCAACATGGCTGAACAATTCATAACATATAATTTGCACCGCCTGGGCCAGATTAAGAGAAAAATAATCCGGATTACCATTAATAGTAATCAGACGATTGCAACTTTGAACTTCATCTATACTTAATCCAAAAGTTTCATTTCCAAATACCAGTGCTATTTGCTGACCTGTACCGGCTACCGAAATTAATGAGGGCATGATTTCCCGCGGGGTATGTAGCGGAGCGGACAACTCACGCCGCCGGCTGGTTAAGGCACAAGATAAAGTAGTATCTGCAAGAGCATCATCCAGTGTAGCGACAATCCGTGCATTTTCCAGTACATCACGAGCACCTGAGGCCAGGATAAAGCTTTCTTCAGGTAATACAAATGCAGCTGGATTGGCATAATCGAACTTAGCAGGTTCAGATGTCATCGGTGTTTGCATCAAATTCGGTGCAACAAGAGTAAGTCTGGTTAAACCCATTGTTTTCATGGCTCTTGCTGCAGATCCGATATTGGCAGGATGACTGGTTCGGCTAAGTACAATAGTAATGTTGTTGAGAAAATCCGGTAGAACAGGTTTATTCATATCAGTGATTAATACAGACATCTGCTGAATGCAGAAATTCTGCATATTATAGCAAAATCAGACCCCTCAATCTGCTATGAGAGCATAATTTTGGCAAAAACACTTTTTGTCGTATAATTGGCAATATTCTGTTTATATTGCCGCAGTGTTTCTATGCGGCATTTGTTCTTTAAAATACCCATTGTATATCTGTTTTAGCTTTTAAGCCCTATCTCGAGAATTAGCATGAATCCTATATTAACTACTGCGTGGAAAGCAGCACGCAAAGCCGGCCAAATGATGCATCGCGCCAGCAGCAATTTAAATAACATTAAAATTGATAACAAAGCTGCTAATGATTTTGTTTCAGATGTAGACCGTGAGGCTGAGCATATTATTGTTAACACTATTCAGGAAGTCTATCCTCATCATGCTGTTTTGAGTGAAGAGGTTGGTCATTTAGGTAATACTAATGCGGAATATCAATGGATTATTGATCCGCTGGACGGTACAACCAATTATTTACACGGACATAAACAGTACGCTATTTCTATGGCTTTGCTGCATAAAGGTACTTTAGCCGAAGCACTGGTTTATGCACCGGAACAGAATGATTTATATGTTGCCAGCCGGGGTCAGGGTGCTTTGCTTAATGATAAACGTATTCGGGTTAGCAATCGAAGTGACTTATTGCGCAGCCTGATAGCCACAGGTTTTCCAGTTGTTGACCAAAGCATGATGGATACTTATCTGGCAATTTTAAAAGACGTACTGGCTAAAACAGCCGGTGGTCGCAGAGAAGGTTCTGCTGCTCTGGATTTATGTAATGTTGCCTGCGGCAGAGTTGACGGATATTTTGAGTTTAACCTGAAACCCTGGGATATTGCCGGTGGTGCTCTGATTGTGCAGGAAGCTGGCGGTATTGTTACTGATATGCATGGTGAACAAACTTGGTTGGATAGTGGGGATATTGTTGCTGCAAATCCCAAAATTCTTGCCCAGCTTTTACAAATTATTGCTCCGCATTTAGCTGTATAATGTTTTTATGGCAAATTGCTCCGGTTAAGGTCATTCGGGTACAACAAATTTTATATCTGCTTTTATAAAGATGATAATTATGAAAAAAATTTTGTTTTCGACTTTATTGGCTTCATATGCAGGTTTGGTATTGGCACAAGGTATTGCTGCTAATCATGCATGGGCACGGTTCAGTGTGCCGGGAATGTCTTCCAGTGGTGTATTTATGGATTTGGATAATCATTCAGGTAAAGATGATGTTTTACTGAGTGTATCCAGCCCGGTGGCAATGTCTGGTGAAGTGCATGAAACAACCGATGTAGATGGCGTTATGAAAATGCGCCCTTTACCGCAAGGTCTGCCCTTGCCTGCCGGTAAGGTGACGCAGCTTCAACCGGGAAAAATGCATATTATGTTAATGGGTTTAAAAAAGCCCTTAGTAAAAGGGACAACAATTCCGGTGCGTTTAACTTTTCGTTATGCTAAACCGTTAATGCTTAATGTTCCTGTCAGTGTCGGTTCTTCTGGTTCAGATAATCATCATATGCATCATTAGATTTGCAGCCAGTCTGTTAAACAGGCTGGCATTTATCTTTATCTTACAATCTCTGGTCTTTCAATAGATTCGTTTACTTAATTGACTAAGCTGATTGTTGGCTTCTAATTTAATCAGTAGGATATTTTTATTTTATTGATTGAATTTGTTTTATATAAAAATACATTTTGTTTCTTTGTTCTGATGATAAATCAGAACAAAGTTTTTGAGAATAATCCAATTTTAATTCAATATGATTTCCTTATTGCATTCAGGCAAATTTTGGTTGAAGCTGATCGTATTCAGCTGCCTGAGCATTATCCTTTTTCTGGCCATTGATATAGCCGTTTTGCATTATTTATTTAATGCAGAAGAAATTAATAAACGGGCAAATGCCATGATGGCAAATAGTGGCCATCAGGTTGTTTTTGACCAGGATATAAACCGTGCTATGTTTCCACGCCCGACAGTTACTTTGCACAATGTACGTATTAAAAATAAATTCAGCAAAGCAGACGATATTCATATTGATGATATGAAAATTGGTTTAGGGTGGCAAAGTTTGTTTGGTCGCATGACAATTGAAAAATTACAGCTTACAAATGCACACGTTAATCTTGTTAGAGATAGTCAGGGGCAATGGAATCTGAGCGATTTATGGGAACAACAACATAAAAATAATCAATTGAAAATTAATCGCTTTATTTTGGAAAATGCCAGCCTCCGTATCAATGACGGACAAAATATTCAGAAAATTAATCAGCTAAATTTACAATGGCATAATCTTGGTAATAACAGTTTGCTTAAACTGGATGGGACGCTCAGCGGCCAATACATGCAGACTATGCAATGTCAACTAAGTGCTGTTTACCGTCCTGATGCGGTTATGCAATGGCAGGATGTCAATCTTGAAGTAAAAACTAAACTACCTTCTTTGGGCGATAGTAATGGCCAATGGCATTTTGATGCGCGCTGGCTGCCTCAGCAGCAGCTTTTTCAGACAACTGCTGTCCAATGGCAATGGCACAGTCAGCATAATCAGTTGCATATTTCAGGTAATGGCCAGAACTGGCAACTTGGTTGGGCTAAACTCTTATTACCTCAATTGAACGGTGTGGCTACAGCACAAATTGGTGATAATGAGATTAATGCAACTTTATCAGCCAGTAATACTAGCTGGATACAGAATCAATGGTCTTTATCACAATTTCAGATTGATAGCGGCTGGCAAAGTCATTTATATCAAACTGCTTTAACCGTGAGTGGTCAGTTAAACTGGCTGGATATGCGACATTGGAAAATTAGTAATTTATCGGTTAACAGCCATCAGGATGCTGTTAATGCTCTGCCCAATTCGCGGTTTATCAGTGATCTAACTGGCAGCCTTCATGGAGATGACAACGGAAATGCACAGTTAGTATTACAAGGTCTATTCGATAATCAGCCTGTGGATATTAATTTAAATTACCAAAGTGATAAAAATTCAGGAAAAGTGAATGGAAATATTCATCTTGTTCAGCTAAATCTGCGCCCGTATACAGATAATACTACCGGTATACTTCCGTCTGACTGGCAAAAGTTGTGGCAAAACTGGTTTAAGAACCGTTCTGTTAATACCCTGCTTAATATTGATTCTTTGCAGACGCATAAAGTGCAGCTGAATCAGCTGAAAACCAATCTTTCAATCGATGCGCATAATTTTACACTGCAACCATTCAGTATTCAGATGTATGGCGGAAACACTCAGGGAATGTTACAGATTAGTAATGCCAATCCTTTGAGCTGGAAAATTCAGCAACATGTAAATAATGTGCAGATTAAATCTTTTCTTCAGGATACATTTGGCTGGCATAACCTTGATGGAACTGCAGATGCCGATTTTGAGTTACATGGTAATGGAATTAACCGTAATCAATGGCTGTCGACTCTGACTGGTAATGCTAAATTACAAATCCATCAGGGTTTCTGGAATGGGATCGATATCAATAATATTCTGCAAAACGGTGAAAATCAGACTACCGTTGCTTACAATGAAACCAGCCAAACACCATTCCGTATTATTAAGCTGTTTATTCCGGTAGAGAAGGGTAATAGTAAAAACGGACGAATAGAATTGCATGCTGATAACTTTGATATTAAAGGTGTGGGTAGTGTTAAATGGTTACAGCAGCAAATGGATTATAATGTGCTGATTGCTACCCGGCGTGCCCAGCAGCAAAATTTACTGCCATTACGCATTAATGGCACTTTTAGCCGCCCTTCCTTTACTATTGATTATCAGAAACTGACTGCTGGTTTACACACTTCACAACAAAAACAGGACAGTTTGCGGCAAACATTACAGCAGCAATGGTTATGGCTTAATCAGGGAGCCAGTTCTTCTTCTGAAACTCATACCTCTGCTCGTCAGCCATGAGCGTTTATACTTTCCACGGGTGGCCGAAGCCAGATGAACTGGCTGAGAAGATTGGTAGTGATGAGCAGGCAGAAATCATAATAATTGCACAAAACTGGCCAGAATCTTTAACTGCACAATCACATGCCGGCCAGATTATTGTACAGCTCTGGGTTGAAGCCAGGATATTCTGGCAGCACCAGCCGGTATTTAGTTATCCATTTCGTCATGCAGGAAAATTTACTTTTATTCAGCCGCATGTATATGAACAATGGGTTCAGTTTAATCCCGGTATAGTCTGTACAAGTACGACGCCCGTTTATTCTGAATTCAGATATAAACCATGGCTTACCTTGCCGGATTTATTACCGGTTAAATCCGTTGTGGTGATTGGCGCAGGTATTGCCGGCGCTGCCACTGCCTTTGCTCTGGCAAAGCGTGGTATAGCAGTAACAGTTATAGAACAGCATACAATTGCCAGCGCAGCCTCAGGCAACCATCTTGGTCTGTTATACGCAAAAATTTCTGCCCATGCTACGGTTCAGACTGAGCTACTACTAGCTGGCTATGGCTACAGCCGGGCACTGCTCAGCAACTGTTTGCCTGCCGGTCAGGGTTGGCTGGATTGTGGTGTTATCCATCTGAATTACAATTCAAAAGAACAGCAACGTAATATGCTGTTGGCTAATCAAAATCCGCAAAGTAAATTATTTCATGCTGTTACACAGGAAGAAGCCAGTCAGATTGCCGGTATAGATTTGCCGCATAGTGGTTTATGGTGGCCTTATGGCGCAGCAATTAATCCTCTCAGCTGGATTCAGAATATGCTCAGGCACCCGCTGATTCAGGTATTAACAACAACGAAAGTAAATGCCATTTGCCGGCAAAAGGATTTATGGCAGATAGATTGTCAGAATCAGCTTGAGGTATTTTCACTTAATGCATCACATATTGTCATTTGTGCCGGAGCCGAAAGTAATTTTTTGTATCCGGTAGCCGGATGGCCATTTCATAAAATACGCGGTCAGACGACTACAGCCAGTATAAAACAGGAGGCTGTGCAGCCACACTGCGCATTGAGTGCAAATAGTTATATTACCCCGCAATGGCGTGATAAATTGTGTTTTGGCGCTACTTTTCATCCCAATCAAACCAATGATGATTTAACCAGTGAAGACGAAAAAGAAAACTGGCAGCAATTACGCCAATGGATGCCGCATCTTGCAGCAAACTTAGATTCTGATAGCCATTTGCGGGGACATGCAGCCATACGCTGTGATGCTTATGATCATTTACCGGTTGCCGGACCAATTGGCGATACATCTGCTATGTTCAAGTATTATGCGCAGTTACGTATGGATAAAAACTACCCGCTTACCCAGCCCTGTCCATGGCTGCCGGGAGCATTTATCAATACCGCTCATGGCAGCCGTGGATTGATTACTGCTCCGCTATGCGCTGAAGCTATAGCTGCATCTATTCTTGGTTTGCCCTCTCCTTTATCGGTACGCTTACAACAGGCTTTACATCCTAATCGTTTACCCATCAGGATGCTAACTCATCACCAATCATTCACATTTGCTAAACAGACTAAGTAACATTTTGCATATATATAATGTTATAGGGTATCATTTATGTAATGTTATATAGTAACATTCTTGATTAATATTGGTTATTAAAGGCTCAGTATGTTTTCACTCTTGCTTTGCGGAGCAATAAAACGTCTGTCATGGGTAAGCCTGATTCTGGTTTTTCTCTGGTTAATGTATGCATGGGCGGTGTGCGGATCATGAGTATTCAGCTTGAAAATGTTACTGTGAGCTACAGACATCGCCCTGCTATTCATCATATCAATATTGATTTTAATATGAATGAGATGTGGGCTATATTTGGTCCGAACGGAGCGGGTAAATCAACTTTGCTTAAAGCCATTATGCATCTTGTTCGCCCTGATAGCGGGCAAATCAGCTGGGGAAAATTGCAGCGCTCCGATATTGCTTATCTGCCTCAGCAGTCGGATATTGATCGTAGCCAGCCGATGAGTGTATTTGAACTGGTAGCAATGGGTTTATGGTATGAAACCGGTTTTTTTGCCAGTATATCTAAAGCCATGTATCAGCGAATTTTTAATGTCCTTAATCAGGTAGGGATGTTGCAATATAAAGACCGCAGTATTGCCCAGCTTTCCAACGGCCAGTTTCAACGCATATTGCTGGCGCGTATGCTGATTCAGAATGCAAGCGTATTATTACTGGATGAACCATTTAATGCTGTCGATGCGTCAACCACATTTGCTTTACTGGATATACTCAAGACATATCAGCAGCAACAAAAATGTACTGTTATTACCGTTTTGCACGATTATGAACAAGTACAAGCCTATTTTCCCAATACGCTATTAATTGCCCGTGAAAAAATTGCATCAGGTAAAACAGATAAAGTCATAACAGAAAATAATCTGCAAAAGGCGGCGGCAGCTATGCAGCAATATGAACAAAACCAGTGGTGTGACAGGTAAAACTGATGAATATTGTCCATTTACTTACAGAACCTTTTGCTGATTACGATTTTATGCGTTATGCACTCTGCTCTATTGTTTTTCTTGCTTTAGGGACGGCACCGGTAGGGGTTTTTCTGATGATGCGCCGCATGAGTTTGGTTGGTGATGCTTTAGGCCATGCAATTTTACCGGGTGCTGCGGCTGGTTATATGATTGCCGGTCTCAGTCTGCCCGCAATGAGTTTAGGCGGCTTTATTGCCGGTTTACTGATGGCATTACTGGCCGGTCTGGCCAGCCGCTTTGCCGATGTACGTGAAGATGCCAGCTTTGCTGCTTTTTTTCTTACCTGTCTGGCTTTAGGCGTGGTATTGGTCAGTCGTGGCGGTAATAGCGTCGATTTACTGAATTTATTATTCGGCTCAATTTTATCGGTTGATCGCGCAGCCTTAACTTTGGTTGCGGTAGTCAGCAGTATAACCATGCTGGTACTGGCTGTTATTTACCGGCCGCTGATGCTGGAAAGTATCGATCCGCTGTTTTTGCGTGCCGTAAACGGAAAAGGGACACTCTGGCATATTATCTTTTTAATACTTGTCGTTTTGAATCTGGTAGCTGGTTTTCAGGCATTAGGCACCCTGATGTCTGTAGGCTTGATGATGTTACCGGCTATCAGCGCAAGGCTATGGCATAAAACAATGGGCGGTATGATGACGATTGCTGCCGGTATTGCCATAGTATGCGGATTTATCGGATTACTGCTTTCTTACTATATAGATCTGCCTTCAGGTCCGGCAATTATTTTGTGCTGTGGTTTTGTTTATATTCTGTCTTTATTTATTGGTTGTGAAAACGGTATTTTATGGCGGTTATATAAACGTCACCGTCATCATATTGCCTGAAAAATTTTCAGTAAACTCATTCTAGGATATTAGTTGATGAAACGTGGTTTGTTTATCTGTCTGTTAACTTTATTTCTGACTGGTTTTGCCAGCATAAATCATGCAGCACCATTACCGGTAATCACAAGCTTTAGTATTCTGGGAGATGTTACACGGCAAATCGGCGGTGAACGAGTACAGGTACGAAACCTGATTGGTACTGATCAGGATGCGCATATGTATCAGTTAGTAAGTAAAGATTTACGTGACATGCGTACTGCTAAACTGATTTTGCTTAATGGACTGGGGCTTGAACCTCTTGCTTTGCAACGTGCAGCTCAGCAAAGCCGAGTACCGATGTTTACTGTTACTCAGAATATTAAACCGTTAATGCTGGCTGATGATGGTCACGGACATCATCAGCATACCGATCCGCATGTCTGGAATGACCCTGTTCTCATGCAAATATATGCACGCAACATTGCTAATGCTCTGATTAGTGTGGATCCGCAAGGTAAAGCCTATTATCAGCAGCGTCTGACTGCATATCAGCAACAACTTGCCGGATTGAATAACTGGGCAAGCAAAATGTTTAATGCAGTGCCTGCAGAAAAACGAAAAGTGTTAACCGGACATGATGCTTTCGGTTATATGGCAAAACGTTACCGGATTGAATTTATTGCGCCACAAGGTATGAGCACAGAAGCAGAGCCTTCGGCCCGTCAGGTTGCCGCTATTATCAGCCAGATCCGGCGTGATCATATTAAAGCTATATTTATGGAAAACATAAAAAATCCGAAGATGGTTCAACGTATTGCCAGCGAGACTCAAACCAAAATATCCGGTCGTCTTTATTCTGATGCACTGAGCAAAGCTGCTCCGGCAGCTACATACATCGATATGTTCCGTTATAATGTAAATGCTTTATGCAATGCGATGAAATAAATTTACAGATAAGCATATAGTCAGAGCTGGCTATATGCTGTTTTTAATTTTGTAAAGCCTGCCGCCAGTTGTGTATATCTGTCTGGCGGTTTTGCTCAAAATTTTCCAGCATTTCCAGTTCAAAACTGGAAAAACCGGCTTGCTCCCGTGCTTCCAGATTAACATAGCCGCGAAAAATAAATAAATCATAACGACTGAGTAAGCGACGAAATAATGTCAGTGGCTCAAGTCCGCGCTGTTTACATAAATACTGATACCAGTAATTTCCCGCACGTACATGCCCTACTTCTTCACGATAGATAATATCCAATACAGCACAAGTTTCATCATCCCCTTTTTGAGCAATTTTCTTACGCATTCCCGGTGTTACATCCAACCCTCGTGCTTCCAGTACTCTGGGTACTAAAGCCATACGCAGTAATGGATCAAATGCAGTTTTATAAGCCATATCCCATAAATGATTATGAGCTGAAAAATTACCATAATCATATCCAGTTGCTTGCAAACGCTGACGCATAAGCTGAAAGTGTTTTGCTTCTTCAGCAGCAATCCGTACCCAGTCACGAGTGAACTCTTCCGGTAACAATCTGAATCGGTAGGCAGCGTCTAAAGCCAGATTGATTGCATTAAATTCAATATGACAAACTGCATGCAACAAAGCTGCATAACCTTCTATAGTAGTTAATTTTCTGTTTGTAACTCTGGAGGGAGGCACTAACTCAGGTTTCGGTGGATGTCCGGCCAGACGAAAATCTTTTATTTCACCTGTTTCATCCCTTCTCAAACTATTCGCAGGTGTATCTAAGCACAGTTGTTGTGCAGTTAAACTTAGCGTACATTTTTCCTCAGGCTGGCAACTCAACAAAGCAGATTCGAGTAATAAGACGATAGACATATATAGAAGTTACGTTATGGCAAAATTATGATTGAGTATACATGTCCTGCCGCTGCTAAATAAACCGCGATTTAATATGATTTAACATTTTAATGGTTTTAATCAGCTATTATGAATTACAATATCAATTTATTAATATATAAAAGGATTAAAATGTATTATTCATGCACAACAAAAGCTGTTCTTTTAACTTTGACTTTAGCAGTTTCCATTCCTGCACTAGCTGATCATAATTGGCAAACCTGTAAAGAAAAACAGCAACAGATTGAAAAACAATTGCAATATGCACAGGCTAACCATAATCAAAAGCAAATTAACCGGCTGAATGCACAAAAAGCAGACATCATTCAAAATTGCTCAAATGATGATTTACGACAAAAATACACTCAGAAAATTAATAAATTAGACAGCAAAATCAGTGAAACACAGCGTAAACTGGCCAAGGCTCAGGCTAAAGGAGATACAGAAAAAACTGCTGAATTAC
Organism: Snodgrassella sp. W6238H11; assembly: GCF_016100525.1. Classification (NCBI taxonomy): domain Bacteria; kingdom Pseudomonadati; phylum Pseudomonadota; class Betaproteobacteria; order Neisseriales; family Neisseriaceae; genus Snodgrassella; species Snodgrassella sp. W6238H11. Next base: position 619,323 of record NZ_JACFSH010000001.1, read on the forward strand.
AAAATAAATTAAACGAAAATACATCAAAGCTTCAACAGGCTAAACAGAATTTAGCCCGTTTTGAGCAGGCTGCTAAACATTAAATGCACCAATATTGCTGATGAAAGAGCTTTTCACTTAAGGCTTTTTCATTAGCAAATTTATTTTCTGAAAATTCTTAGAAATTTTATGTAAACTAATAAGAAATCCCTATACCATCATTGATTGATATATTGGCCAGATATTTTCAAATTCCTTATTTGTTAAGACTATTGTCATTATTCATTTATATTGTAATTATACAAACAGAGATTAATAGCTTAATTTAGTTTCATCTTTGTTCAGGAGCAGCTAAAATATCCTTTAGTAGTTCATCAAAGGAGTAATTAATGCGAATTTTGAGTAAAGCAATACTAACCGGCTTTATGACTGTCAATTTAACTCTGGCCTATGCCGGAGGTCTTGATACTCTGCAAAAATTCAATTCCGATACAGATGGTATTTCCGGTCAGTTCAGTCAGACTGTTCACAGTAAAAAGCGTACTCAAACTACTTCAGGAACATTTTCCATTCAGCGCCCGGGACTTTTCCGCTGGGAATATACACAGCCATATAAGCAAACTATTGTTGGTGATGGTAAAACTGTCTGGTTATATGATCAGGACTTAGCTCAGGTAACCAAGCGCTCTCAGAATCAGACCATTGGCGATTCTCCGGCAGCTATTCTTTCGAATAAATTAGCGTTGAATGCCAATTATACCTTGACAGATGATGGCAGCAGTAATGGCATTGATTATGTTCGGGCCATTCCAAAACGAAGCGATACAGGCTATCAGAATATTCGTATTGGTTTTCGTGGTGACAATCTGGCCAATATGCAGCTGAAAGACAGTTTTGGTAATCTGACCAATATTACTTTCAGTCAGCTTAATACTCATCCGCAGTTTAATCGCAATCAGTTCAAATTTACACCGCCCAAAGGTGTAGATGTATTAAGCCAGTAAAATAGACTAATAGCATAACAGGCAGCCTGTACCTGCCTGTTTTATATTGCTCATTAACGGGATGTCAGCAACGATAAACGTATGAGCGTCCGTTATGAACACCCCGGCACCAGCGCGGGCGGAACATCATCCAGTCCATATCATCATCCCATCTGCGCTGCATTGCCCAGTTCTGTGCCTGCTGCAATTTAATTTTGTTAATATAATTATTCCATGCCAGCTTGTAACAACTCTGAAAAATAGGTAAATTAACTTTTTGCCGGTATTCTTCTGCTAATTTGGCATTGGCAGGATCAGATAAAAATGTCGGGTTTTGCATTTGTTCCCGCATTAATTCAGCAGTACGGGTATCACACTGTTCAGCCAGATCCAGCTGCAGTTTTTGCTGTGCTGCCTTTTCTGCTGCTGCACGCTCGGCCTGACGGGCAGCTTTTTGTTCAGGTGTAGCACAAGCAGCCAGCGCTAAGACAACTATGCCTAAATAGCAAATTTTCCGCCAATACATACAGATTCCTTTTATCCGATTACTTTCAGATCCTTATAATTATACACCAGGACATTATGGCATTTAATTGTTATAGCCTTGATGTTTGTTTTATCGGTTTTCGTTGCCAGTATGGTTTATAAACCTGTAATGGCTGCCAGCTCAAATTTCGTTCGGATAAAATTGACTGTATTCCTCCCATCCGGTCTGTTCGTAAAAGACTAATATTTTCTTGTGCCAGCAACGCTTGCACCTGAATATGCGGATGACCGTAAGGATTTGCATAGCCTGCACTGGCCACGGCATATTGAGGGGCAACTGTTTGGATAAAAGCAGCATCACTTGAATAACGGCTGCCATGATGACCTAAAACTAAAATCTGGCTAAATAATTTATCTCCATAAGCTTTTAGCAAGGCCTGCTCGCCTTTTTTACCTAAATCGCCGGTTATCAACACGGCTTTATCAGCACTGACTACCCTTAAAACACAGCTATAATCATTTTTTCCTTTTTTATTAGTTGCTACTGGCTGATTAAGAAATTCAAACCAGACATTGTCCCACTGCCAGTTAGCTCCGGCTGTACATGGGTGGACAGGATACTGATATGCACTGATTTGTCCGGCGATGATTTTTTTAGGTTGCAGCTGCTTTTTAATCAGTACAGCACCCCCGTCATGATCAGCATCATTATGTGAGAGTACTAGCGTATCAAGTTGCCTGATACCGGCTGCGCGTAAATTAGGTAATAACACCGATTGCGCAGCATATGCTGTACCCGTATCAAATAATAATTCATGCCCGGCCGTACTAATGCTTACAGCCAGACCTTGCCCGACGTCCCATACTCTAACTAATGCTTCACCCTGAGCGGGACGTGGAGGCCGGTAACTAAGCATTAACAATAAAATTAGCAGGCATAGCGGACGCAGATGCCAGCCTCGGGGCAGCAACATAATTAAAACAGACATTATCGCCAGTAACCACATAGCCAATGGTGCATGTGCGGGATAATATTCCGGCGCATATTCGGCTATTGTGTACAGTATCTGCATAGTTTTTTCGGTAAGATATGCAGCAAAAGTACGCAAGAAATCTAACGGAACAATCATTGATAATAATGCTATTGGTACCAGAACCAGTGTGAACCACGGAATGGCCAGAGCATTTACCAATGGCGATATGACAGGTATTGAACCAAAACAGAAAGCTACCAGTACGACTGAAGCAAGCCCGGCAGCCCACTGTGCCTGCACTAACTGAAACAATTTAATTTTATGATTTACACCTTCTCCTGCCCACATCAGAACTGCAACTAACAAAAAAGAAAGCCAGAAACCAACACTAAGAACGGCCAGAGGATCAAACAGCAATACAAGTGCTATCGTCAGCCACCAAATTTGAAATGCTCGCAAATACCCCCGCCGCCACGTCAGTGCCAGAATGATAATCATTAGCATACTTCGCTGGGTCGGCACGGCAAATCCGGCCAGAGCACTGTATACAATCGCAGTAATTACTGCTGCACCACGTGTCAGTATCCATGGTTGTGAAACCCGAAAAGGGAGATATTGTAAGCATTTGCTGCACAGCCATGCGGCCAGCATGGCTAACATCCCTACATGTAAGCCGGAAATGCTGACCAGATGATTTAAACCCAAAGGACGGAATACCTGCCATGCTTCAGCCGGTAATGCAGACTGTTCGCCAACCGTAAGTGCTTTTATTAATGCTACCCCCTGCGGATATATCTGAGATTGTGTTTCCCATCGGCCGCCGCACCAGACGCGCCAGTTTGTGAGCTTTTCCTTCCAGCCGGACGCAGCCGGAAGTGCTTTGCGCTTACCTTTTACCACAGTAGCCTGAGCGCTGATATGATTAGCCAGTGCCCATGCTTCACGATTGAAACCAACCTTATTAGCTTCACCGATTATGGCTCGCACTTTTGCTTTTATTTGCCATCGGCTGCCAGCCGGCCATTGTTGTTTTGAATAATCAGTAAGTAGCCATTGCTGTTGCCGGCCATCAGGTAATTTAACCTGTGCCACAAAACGACTGCGTTGCTGTTCATATTGCGGGATATCGCTTACAGTAAGCGTAATATTTTGCACACTTGCTTTATCAGTAAGTGGCCATTGATTTTGTAATAAATTATCCGTGCGCCATAATGCAAATATTATTCCGGCGCATAAAGCACAACCAAACAAAAAAAACTGCCAGCGCGTAAAAAATGCGAAGACTAACAAAATAAAAAAAGCATATATCCACGGTAAAATCGCTGGTGATGGCAGCAGATAAGAACCGCAAACACCCACTACCCACCACGGTAACCATCCACTGACTACGAGAGTTTTTGACATACAAGCTGCTGTTAATTTCAGATAAATATTTATTTGTAATTATTATAACCACATTATACTGAATTAAATTAAAAATGTTATTGTAATTTTTTGGCCGTAAAGCTTTTAATACTAGATTTATAGAAATCTGAGATGATAATAACAGGACAGATAATCATACATAAAATTAAATCAGGCAGATGAAAAATTTAATACTCGATTAACGGGTTTTATTCAGTTCTATTAAAATTGTTTAATCTGGTTTAAGATGAAATTCCAATATGTTGTTTTGAAAATATACAGTTATTTTGCTAATCTGAATTTTCAGTATCTGTACTGTTGAATTAAATTTAATTAATCTCAGTAATGCCGCTGTGAAAACAAACAAATATGGGTATAATATAAAGTTTGATAATTTTAAGCCGGCTTTAATTAAAAGGACTTAATCACACTATGGCACAACAGCCTGCCGAGGGCGGAAAACTGAAAAAATCATTAAAGAAATACATGCTCACTGGCGTGCTGGTATGGTTACCTATTATTGTAACAATCTGGGTAATTAGCTATATCATTGGCATGGCAGATCAGCTTGTCAACATTCTGCCTGCTCACTGGCAGCCTCAGGCAATATTGGGATTCAAGATTCATGGTTTAGGCTTACTGTTTGCTATTATTGTCGTATTTTTCACTGGTTTACTGGCAGCAAATATGCTCGGACGCAGAATATTCGCTGCCTGGGATGCGTTGTGGGGACGTATTCCTGTCGTAAAAAGTATTTATTCCGGAGTCAAAAAAGTTTCTGAATCTCTATTGTCAGATTCCCGGCAGTCGTTTAAAACACCCGTACTGGTACCCTTTCCTCAGTCAGATATCTGGACTATCGGATTCGTATCAGGTCACATACCGGATAAACTGGCATCCGCCTTACCGCACCATTCTGAAGAAGCTTCGTCAGATAATTATATTTCAGTATATGTGCCCACTACACCTAATCCGACAGGTGGTTACTATATTATGGTTAACAGTAAAGATGTCCGCGAAATTGATATGAGCGTGGATGATGCACTGAAATATGTTATTTCACTGGGTATGGTGCAGCCGGATGAACCACCGCACAACCAGTCATTACAGGCTATTTTCTCTTTACACAAACCAGCCAAACCGCATTAATGCATGATTGGCCGGAAATAATATTCCTGAATGACACAATTAACCGTAATCATAGTAACAAAGGCATCAAAATGCGAACCAACTATTGTGGCTTAATTAATGAGCAATATCTCGACCAGACTGTTACCGTAAAAGGCTGGGTACATCGTCGCCGCGATCACGGCGGTGTAATATTCATTGACCTGCGCGACCGGGAAGGTATCGTACAGGTAGTGATTGACCCGGATACACCTGAAGCTTTTACTCTGGCTGACTCTGCCCGTAACGAATATGTACTGAGTATTACCGGTCGTGTACGTGCACGTCCTGAAGGTACCAAAAACGATAAAATGATTTCCGGCGGTATTGAACTATTAGCAAAAGAAATTGACATACTCAATACTGCTGCCACCCCGCCATTTTTAATTGATGACGAAAGCATCAGTGAAAATGTACGTCTGACTAACCGCGTAATCGATTTGCGCCGCCCGGTAATGCAAAATAATCTGCGACTGCGTTATCGTGTTGCAATGGCTGTTCGCCGCTATCTGGACAGTCAGGGATTTATAGACATCGAAACACCGATGTTAACCCGCTCTACTCCGGAAGGTGCACGGGACTATCTGGTACCTAGCCGTGTATTTCCGGGTGAATTTTTTGCTTTACCGCAGTCTCCGCAGCTATTCAAACAGCTACTGATGGTGGCAGGATTTGACCGCTATTACCAGATTGTAAAATGTTTCCGTGATGAAGACCTGCGTGCTGACCGTCAGCCGGAATTTACTCAGATAGACCTTGAAACTTCGTTTTTAAGTGAAAACGAAATCATGGATATCACTGAAAACATGGTTAAGCTGGTTTTTCAGGAAGCTCTGGCTGTAGACCTACCTGTTTTCCCGCGCATGAGCTGGCATGAAGCTATGTTCCTGTATGGTTCGGATAAACCGGATTTGCGTGTAAATCTGCAATTTACCGAATTAACCGATTTGATGAAAACGGAAGAGTTTAAAGTATTTCGTGCGGCTGCCGATATGAAAAACGGCCGTGTTGTTGCCTTACGTGTCCCTAATGGTGCCAGCCTGAGCCGTAAGGAAATAGATACCTATACAGAATTTGTTGGTATCTATGGCGCAAAAGGTCTGGCGTATATCAAAGTAAATGACATTAGCAAAGTTAACAATACAGAAGATAGCGGTTTGCAATCTCCGATTGTGAAATTCCTTTCTGATCGTGCTTTGCAGTCTATTATTGAGAAAACCGGTGCACAAAATGGCGATATCATTTTCTTCGGTGCTGATAAAGCCAAAGTGGTTAATGAAGCTATTGGCGCGCTGCGCGTTAAAATTGGTCACGAGCATGGTGCTGCTAACGGCTATTTTGCTGACGAATGGCGTCCATTATGGGTAGTTGATTTCCCGATGTTCGAATATGATGAAGAAGAACATCGCTGGTCTGCTATGCATCATCCTTTTACTGCACCTAAAGCCGGTCATGAGGATTTACTGGTATCTGCACCGGATCAGTGTATTGCCCGTGCTTATGATATGGTGCTAAATGGCTGGGAAATCGGTGGTGGCTCTATTCGTATTCATCGTGCAGATATTCAAGAGAAAGTATTTGCTGCACTGAAAATCACTCCGGAAGAACAACAGAATAAATTCGGTTTTCTGCTGAATAACCTGAAATTCGGTGCTCCTCCGCATGGAGGTCTCGCGTTTGGTCTGGACCGACTGGTAACCCTGATGGCTGGTGCTGATTCAATTCGTGATGTTATCGCATTCCCGAAAACTCAGCGTTCGCAGGATTTACTGGTAGATGCACCAAATCATGTTGACGAAAAACAATTGCGTGAGCTTGGCCTGCGTTTACGTCAAAAAGTTCAGACTGAAGAGAAAAATTAATTTATTCTTTTGATAAAAAACTGCCTGATAAAATTTATCAGGCAGTTTTTTTATCATTTAGGCAAAGTACTATTTATAAATTAAATTTAATCAGCGTCTCTTTAGCCAGACACCAGATTCAATATGCGGTGTGAAAGGAAACTGATCAAACATGGCGGCCTGTTTAACGCTATGAGTAGCTAATAATGTTTGCAGATTTTCGTGCAAAGTGACCGGATTACAGGATACATAAATAATGTTATCAAATTTCTGTAACAACTTAAGGGTGCCATGATCAATACCGGCTCTCGGAGGGTCCACAAAAACCGTACTGAACTGATAATCAGCCAGATTAATCTGCTCACTGGCCAATCGCCGGAAAGTTCGGATGCCTGTAAATGCTTCTGTAAATTCTTCTGCCGAAAGTCGGGCTAATGCAATATTATTGATATGATTATTATCAATATTCCAATGCGCTGCCTGTACAGAAGTTTTTGATACTTCTGTAGCCAAAACTTTGTGAAATTGGCGGGACAGGGGCAAAGTAAAATTACCATTGCCACAATAAAGCTCCAGTAGATCTCCGCCATTGATCGATTGAGCAACATCAACAGCCCAACCCAGCATTGACTGACAAATTTCTGCATTCGGCTGAGTAAAACCACCTTCAAACTGTTTATACTCAAAGATTTCATTATGAACTTTTAAGCGTTCAATAACATAATCGCGTTCCAGAACTACCTTCTGTCCACGGCTTCGCCCCAAGATCTGAATGTTCAGTTCAGTGGCCAGCGATTTCGCCGACTGAGCCCAGACATCATCCAGTTTTTTATGATAAATCAGAGTAACCAGCGTATCGCCAGCCAGTGTAGTTAAAAATTCAACTTGAAATAAGCGTGTTTTTAACTCTTCTCTGGCCTGTATTTTGCTCAGTAAAACAGGCATCAATGAGTTAATATTTTCATGAGCTATGGCAAAATCACGTATTTTACATACATTACCGGAACTGGCTTTTTCTCCCGGGGTAAACATAGCATAACTACAGCTGTCTCCTTCATGCCAGATACGAAATTCCGCACGCATCCGGTAATGAGAAGCCGGAGAAGTGAAAATCTGTATTGGCGGAAAAGCACAGTCTGCAAATAGTTGCTCCAGATAGTGCTGTTTATCAGATAATTGTTGCTGGTAAGTAATACCGGTCATATAGTTATCAGCCAAAGCAAAAAGGGCTTATTATATCAAACCCCGTTCTGTTCCCGTACATCGCGCAGAATTTGCCGGCCATAATCATCTGCAGCAATCATATCCGCAATTCTTTTTGCAGTATCTTCAGCACTTTGCAACTGATTTTTATCCTTTAAGCCAATAAAATTTTGTACCAGGGGAAATTTATCAGCATCGGCAGAACGGATATTTTGCTGCATATTGGTATCAACAACGCCGGGAGCAATACTGGCAATACGTACATGCGGATGTTGTTCAGCCGCTACTACTGCTGCATGCTGATCCAGTGCCGCCTTAGTGGCTCCATATACGCTCCAGCCTGCTACCGGATGCCGCCCGGCACCACTACTGATATGCGCAATGCGAATTTCAGCTTTCGACGTAGCGGCAATCACCGCATTAGTTAATAGTAATGGTGCAGTAATATTTACGGCTACCGCTTTAATAATTGCATCACAATCCTGCTGGCCTATTATTGAATTCGGCTCTACCATACCAGCGTTGTTTATCAGAATAATTTCATTTTTATTTTCAAGACCACTCTGCCAGCTGGCTGACCGGATTAATGTCGCCATAGCATCAGCATCAGAAAAATCAATTGAATATTCCAGTAATTTTTCCGGCGGATTATCCCAGCCGTACCTTGATAGACCGACAACTTTGACTTCTTTGGTCAGGTAATATTCTGTGAGGGCCCGTCCTAACCCCCGACTATGACCAGTAATAATTACACAACATTGCATATTAAATTCCCTTTTTCAAAAATTATCTGAGTTTCTAGCCAGATAGTAATCATACACTTTGCTTATGCAGTAAAAAAATCAGATTTTAATTTGTTTAAATATAAACTTTATTTATGAAGAAATTGACTTTATTAAGTTAAGTATTATCATGCAATGTAAATTTTATGCCTGTTATTTAAAGGAAACTTTTATGTCGTTAAGCATTATTCGTCATGATTGGTCACTACCAGAGGTTATCAAATTATTTCAACTGCCATTTAATGATCTGATATTTAAAGCACAAACAATACACCGACAATTTTTTGATGCCAATAAAGTGCAAGTTTCAACTTTACTATCCATAAAAACCGGTGCTTGTCCGGAAGACTGTAAATATTGCCCGCAATCAGTCCATTACGATACTGGTCTAGAAAAAGAAAAATTACTTGAAGTTCAAAAAGTAATTGAAAAAGCCAAGGCTGCAAAAGCAATCGGTTCAACACGTTTCTGTATGGGTGCTGCCTGGAAGCATCCTACTGCCAGAGATATGCCGTATGTTCTGGAGATGGTAAAAGGTGTTAAAGCACTGGGTATGGAAACCTGTATGACTCTGGGCAAATTGTCACAGGATCAGGCTCATGCGTTATCTGAGGCCGGATTAGATTTCTATAATCATAATTTAGATACTTCACCTGAATTTTACGGAAACATCATTACCACCCGTACCTATGCGGAGCGTTTGCAAACATTGGCTTATGTCCGAGAAGCAGGCATTAAAATTTGCTCGGGCGGAATTCTTGGAATGGGTGAATCTCTAAAAGACAGAGCCAGTTTATTAATTCAACTGGCTAATTTAGATGAACATCCGGAAAGTGTTCCCATCAATAATCTGGTCAAGGTTAAAGGTACACCTTTAGCGAATGAACAGGATATTGAACCGTTTGATTTCATCAGAATGCTTGCTGTTGCCCGTATTATGATGCCCAAATCACATGTGCGATTATCCGCAGGACGTGAACAAATGAATGAGCAAATGCAGGCACTGGCTTTTTTAGCAGGAGCAAACTCTATATTTTATGGAGATAAATTGCTTACCACATCTAATCCTCAAGTTGAAAAAGATAATGCTTTATTTATTAAATTGGGTATCAGTCCCGAACAATGTGAGGATTATAGTGATGAGATACACCGGGCAGCTATTGTACAGGCAATTTCCGAGCAAACACAAAATAACATGTCTGGTAATATTAACGAAGCTTAGTAACTTAGTGTTGTTTAAGCTCATTTGAACAGTAGAGTGAATTGATAAATCTATACTGCAACATATAAAATTCCTTGAATCAACCTTTAGTGTGCATACAAACAAAAAGCAAGAGTTACTGTCAAAACTTGCATTTCTTGAAAACCTGAAGAGCGGTAGCCTAATCTGCCCTACTGGTGAGCGGAAATTGATGGTCACAATACTAAGGTTCTTTCAGGTGGTACAGCGAATGTATTAAGTATAGTGATTCAGATAGAACTGATTAAAACGTTTTTGCTTACATGTGTTTTATGTTATTAGGTGAAATTTTCACAGCCTGTGATATAGAACGGCAAATGCTAGCCTTAGACTTTATTATTCCTACAGGTTTTTATCAGATAATTATCGTAACGCATGAAGACACGACTTAAGCTATTGCTAATACCCTGATTACATTGTAACTATTAAACTAAGGTAATAAGCTTCGGTTTTTATTTCCTAATTAATACGATAAAATCAAATTTTTAATTAATTTTCCCAAGAACAAGTGAGAATGACTAACAAAAACAAAACTAAAGACAACACAATATTAGCTATGAGAGCTCAACGGACTCTTAAAGACTTAGGTGTAAATCTACTTATCCCGCAAGACTCTAAACAATGGAAGGCGTTTATCTGTAATCTTCGAGTTAATCTTCTGGGTTTATCTGCTGAAGAATTCTGGGAGATTTTAGGATTATCCAGAAGTTCTGGTGTCAAATATGAAAGTTCAGATAGATCTTACAGCAGACAACCTAATCGGAAACTTATGCTTCTTATAGCGGAATCCTTTAATCTGAGCTGGGAGCCACTCAACCAAGTATTTGATAATCCTATTGATTCAAAATATTCCACAAAAATGTTAGAAATGCTGAAAAAAAATAATGTCAGCATGCATGAACTTGAGATTCTTTTAAAATGTCTGAGTGATTTACGGAAATTACATTCTAAAATGGAAATTAAAAATTAACCTTTATTAAGATTTCTGCATAAATAAGGATGGAGTAAGTCATAACCATGAGTTACACGAACTTGGATAAACTCGGGTAGTTTTAAAATCACTTTTTCTGTGTCAGTTTTAATTTTAGTATCCTTTGTTGGTTGCTGATTATTTAGTTCTTGGTGATTAGTTTCTGATTCCTCCGCATTATCTAAGGTTTCAGGTTGTTTTACTATATTAGTCTCCTCTACGCCATCAATCTGTTCAACATATTCAGTCAGACCTTACATTTTTTAGGTGATCTTGCCATTAAATTCCCCAGCAGGCTGCCGAAGCAGCCTGTTAAATTAGTTTAGAGTAGTTACTTTAAATGCCTGATCATCATGACGATATACAACTTGTCTCTCGTAAAAATGCAGTGATTTACCATTTAGCATAACCATCTCTTCAACCGCATCAAAATTAGCCCAAGAATTTTTAAGTCGTGCAATAGCATACCGTGAATCAATCCCTACTAAAGTACCAGGCGGAACAACACCTTCATTAAGAATAAATATTTGAGGTTCAAAAATATTCTTATTGATAGGTTTAGTTGCGTAAGCCATTTGTTCTAAACTTATATTAGGACAACCTTTACGCTCGATAATTCTGAAGTAATCATCTTCATTACACAGAACATAATCTACCTGATAGATTCCCCTATCATTCCATAACCACTTCATATAAGCTTTATGGGTTAACACACCATTACCAGCTTCGCTATCATATTTATTGATAGGAACAACAGGTAATGGTTTGATATCCATATCTCTATCACCATTAATCAAAGAATTTAGCTGTTGGCGCACTAAATTAGAAGCTAGTGACTTACGAAGACTTCTTAGGTGAATTGTTATAGCATTAATGGAGCATGCTTTTAAAGCCTCATCTGAGGCTTTTAAGCCATAAGAAAAAGTTGGAATTGTGTGTGATTTCCGAGAAATCGTTAATCGCCCTACATAAGAGATTGCTGACTGACCAATAGCAGAAGCTTGTCGTTTATCTGCATTTGACAAATCAAAAATTGGTATTGCAAAAGTGTCACTTGAAATAGATTCGTCTATTGCAATCAACTTTTCAAACATACTAAGCGTATCAGTACGGTCTTCGGCAGGATTTTCTTCTACTATTGACAAAATCGCAGCAGGTGCTAAAATTGCACAAGCTGTTTTTGCGTCCTGAGTTATTGATGCTTGAAATGTTCCGTCTAAAACATCTCCAAGTGCCATACCTCGAAAACCTCTTCCCTTTGCATTAATAGGGATATTTAAGGATGCCATAACTTGTGAAAAAACGCTGCCATTAGCATAATTTTTATCAGCTTTCTGACCATACTCTTGCTGTAAATATGCAGGGACAGAAAGGTTACTGTCTGCTGCTAACTTATAAAGATCTATTGAAATAGGTATTTCAGAAGGTCTACCACCTGATTCAATAAATGATGCTTTACCTATTAATCCGGCCATAAGTTCCTTTCGTTAATAAATTGCATTCAATTAAATGCACATTTGGGTTACGAGTATCTAAAGTGATAACTCTCCATTTAAAGTTAATAGTGCCCCCTTTCTTCACTACGGTCGTTTATACAGATTTAACAGGTGATTAAGATTTTCATTGGTTGTACTAGGCGGAATTTGAGCCCCACATATAATATTATCCCCAAACTCAAATTCTACCCTGTCATAAACATACGAACTAATGAGGTATGGTGAACACAAACTCCATACGACAAGCTGTCTAAAGTGCCGGATGCTATAGAATTAACTAAACCTTCAATTTCATCACCCTCTTCACACAGCACAATTGTGTTAGAACTCGTACGCTTAATTGCTTTGTTTCATTCATTAGTTTGATTCAAACCCTAACTTCATGTACCTTGTAAAGTTTTGCTCTGAACACCTTTTAATGAATTTCAAATATGGCTGAATAATAGCATCATTTTATCCATTTGTACAATTTTTTTGTACAAATTTGAACTTATAGCTGAAACTTAAGGTGGGTACTTTAGCGTTAATTTTAGAGTATTTTAGTATTTTTATGATTTATAATGATTGATACCTTTACTTATGAGCACGCCGTTAACAACGCCTCCGCTGGCACCTAAAACCATAGCAATTCTTAAACAACTTAATATACATTGCTTAGAAGATTTACATCTTCGCGGAGCGTTAACGGCGTTTTTACAATTTAAAAGCATCAGTACAGGCTGTACAGACAGTCTTTTGTGGCAATTTATTGCTCTAGTAGAAGATCGCTCAGTTCAATCGATTACATCTAAAGAGAAAGATTACTGGCGCCAGCAGCTTAAACTGCATCCGCCAGTAGCTGTCTTTCCGTCTGAAAAAGTTATGCATCAATGGATGCATCAGGCTCTGGATGCAGCGCATCAGGCTTCTATACTGAATGAAGTGCCGGTTGGTGCTGTTGTTGTCTGTGAAAACACCCTGATTGGTTATGGCTACAATCGCTGTATCGTTGATTGTAATATTAGCCATCATGCAGAAATTCAGGCATTAACGGCAGCCAGTAAAGCATTAGGAAATTACCGTCTGGAAAATTGTGATGTTTATATTACTCTGGAACCGTGCGCTATGTGTGCAAGTGCATTAATACAGGCACGAATCAGAAGGGTAATTTATGGAGCTAGTGAAACAAAAACCGGGGCAGCCGGCAGTGTGATTAATTTATTTACTAATCAGCAGTTAAATAAACACACTGCAATCATTGGTGGTGTTCTGGCTAATGAATCCACCCAATTATTACAGGATTTTTTCCGGCGTAAGCGCAGCCCGGTATAAACCAATGCTGCTGCAATCAGAAATTACAGTAAATCGTAGCCAAATTTACCAATCATGATACACAGAAGAATAATAAAACCTTTACGCAATAATTTGCTGCCGCCACGCATTGCTAATCTGGCACCAATGATTCCTCCGCTCAGATTGGCAATAGCCAGTGGAATTGCCCAATGCCATACGACATACTGATGTGGAATAAAAAATATCAGTGCGGCAAAATTTGTTGTGAGATTAATGACTTTAGAAGATGCTGTTGCGGTAATAAAATCGAAGGCAAAAAAGCGAACAAATATAAAAGCCAGTAAGCTGCCTGTACCGGGACCGAATATACCGTCATATAAACCGATTAAAGCACCCATTAACAGTCCGATAATATACTCACGTCGGGTCAGCCGGCTTTGGCGCTGAACCTGACCCAGATCCTTTTTCAAAAAGGTATAAATCGCCATAATGATTAAAATAACCAGAATGGACGGTTTCATCCACGCTGTGGGCAGATATTCCACAACATGAGCACCCATATATGAAAAAGCAAATGCAAGTACGGCGGCAGGTAACAGCATTGCCCATGGAACCGGTATACGTCGGGTATATTGCACAGCTGCTACCAAAGTACCACAGGCAGAAGCAAATTTATTTACCCCTAGAACAACCGGTGTGATGGTTTTCTGTGGTAATGCGCCAAACAGCCCGGGGATCTGTAACAACCCGCCACCACCGACAGCTGCATCCATTAAACCAGCACTGAATCCGATAATTAATAACCACCAGATATGAGAGTCACTGAGCCATTCCACGATATATCCTACTAGCGCATGGCACGTGTGGTAATACGTTTAATTAACTCTTGCTGATTACGGGGTAACCCGTCTTCGCAGAAAGTCTGATACAGCACCGAACGCACTTTATCCAGTTGATTCAGGCTGGTACCGATTACTTTCCATTGACTATTGCGCGGCTGTATCCAGCGTTTATTCACATCGTCACCATATCCGAACACTTTCATGCGCCGTGTCGGGCAATGAATAGCTTCAGCAGTAAGGTTACTAATCCCCTGATCTGATTGCTGGTTCAGAATATAATGGATAGTACGGTCTGTATTGATTTGAATACTGTTCAGCATTAATTTTGGCTGACCCTGATATGTCTGGCTGATATAAATATCTGCCCATTGCTCATTACCTGCCGGATATGCAGGCATAGGTACAGCCTGCTCTTCCCAAGGCTGATTTTCATCAGGCCCAATATAATGCTCGTTATATAAAGTTTCCCTGCGTGCCAGTGCATAAGCACAAACACCAAGAAGTAATACAGTCAATACGGTTTTGGTAACTTTCATACCATGCTCCGAAACCGGATATACAATCCGGCTTTATTCTGAAAAACTGTTTATCATTTGTCATGCAACAAAAAGCTGTCTGTAATCTCATGAGAACAGACAGCCGGATTCTGCCATCAAAGTTTTAAGGCGGCCAGAACCTGAGTTTTTACTGCTTCTACCGGTTGAGTTCCGTCTACACGGATATAGTCCGGTGCATTGGCATCATTCTGTTTACCATAGAAATCAATCAGTACTTCTGTTTGCTCGTGATACACCTGTAAACGTTTTTTAATGGTTTCTTCCTGATCATCATCACGCTGAATCAGTGGTTCACCAGTTTCATCATCAATATTGTTGACTCTTGGCGGATTGTAAACCAGATGATAAGTTCTGCCTGAAGCAAGATGGACACGGCGACCGGACAAGCGTTCAATAATGACATCATCGGGTACGGCAATCTCTACTACAGCATCCAGATGTACACCCGCTTTTTCCATTGCTTCAGCCTGAGCCAGTGTACGCGGGAAACCATCAAATAAGAAACCATTAGCACAATCCGGCTGGGCAATACGCTCTTTTACCAGACCTATAATAATATCGTCACGAACCAGCCCGCCCGCATCCATAATTTTTTTGGCTTCAATGCCCAAAGGTGTGCCGGCTTTTACTGCTGCACGCAGCATGTCTCCGGTAGAAATCTGCGGTATGTTAAACGCAGCAGTAATAAACTGTGCCTGTGTGCCTTTTCCGGCACCCGGTGCACCTAATAATAAAACTTTCATTTCAACTCCTGAATATATCTGTGATTTGATTTAATATTATTACTAATATTTATTTTTTTACTTCTGTCCAGTTCGTGCGTACACGCTCCAGATCGGCAGCTGTATCCACACCCGCAGCCGGAGCATGCGGTGTAATTTGTACCGCAATATTGTAACCATGCCACAGTACGCGCAGCTGCTCAAGTGATTCAGCCTGTTCTAATGGTGATGGAGTCAAATCTGCATATTGGTGCAAAAACTGTACCCGATAACCATAAATGCCAATATGACGATATACCGGAATATCTGCCGGCATGACCTCAGCACCGCTGCGCATTAATTCACGCGGCCATGGAATGGCCGCACGGCTAAAGTACAAGGCATTATTTTTGTTGTTTAACACAACTTTAACACAATTGGCATCTGTAAAATCTGTGTAATCAGTTAATAGATGTGCTGCTGTGGCCATTGGTGCTGAACTTTGCTGTAATTGTTCAGCTACAGCATTAATCAGTTCAGGTTCAATCAAAGGTTCATCACCCTGAACATTTACAACACAGTCTTCTCCAGCGAGATTCAGAATGCCGGCTGCTTCAGCCAGACGAGTTGTACCGCTCTCATGCTCCGGAGCTGTTAAAACAGCTTCAATTCCATGAACCTGACATGCAGTCTGAATATCAGCATGATCTGTTGCCACAACTACTCTTCCGGCTTTGCTGGCAAGTGCACGCTCAGCTACCCTCACTACCATCGGTTTACCATGTATATCAGCTAAAGCCTTATTGGGTAAACGACTGGAGGATAGCCGTGCCGGAATCAGAACAACAAAATTACTCATGTGTCGCCGTACATTCTTCATCAGTTAAATTACGAGCTTCATTTACCAGCATATAGGGAATACCATCTTTTACCGGATAAGCCAGCCGTGATGCTTTACACCACAGTTCCTGCTGCTGTGCATGCCATTGCAGTTTTCCTTTACACTCGGGGCATACCAGTATATCCAGATATTTTTGATTCATTTTTAATCCTTAGTTTCGCAAAGGTGGCAAGCGAAGTTTATGGTTGTTGATTTAGCAGGTTTCCTGAATGCAGTAATACCAGTTAATAATTTATAAATATCGTCTTTGAATGACTTTACCATATATTAAAATGGCAATATAGAGGCTGCTTAATACAGAACCTGAAATCGTAGTCAGTTTGTATCGTCTACCAACGATATACTGACAATTTATTGAAATTCTACCAGCAGCCGGAGTCCATGGCATCTTTTTCATTGCAGAAACGTATTTATTTTATTTAAAACGGTGTAAGTCTAATTTTAACTGAATCAATTCAGCTAACTCCGGGCAGATTTGTGCTGAAAGTGGTAAGACCCAAATATTATATTGCAAAGGTTTTTTCAGTTTGACTGCATCTTTTTCTGTAATAAATATTATTTCTGCATCAGGCCAGTCTTCGGGTTGAATGGTTGCATGATCATTCAGCGCAATGGTTTCTTTCAGATGAATACCCAGTATCTGTAATGCCTGAAAAAAACGTTGCGGTTGTCCGATGGCCGCAATTGCCGCGCATTTTTTTTCTGAAAACTCATGGGCTTTTGCAGTCTGTTGGGGCTGATTTAAACAATAGAAATCGCCATAGTTCAATTGACTGAAACCACACCATTGTGTTTTTATTAAATTTAGTTGCTGTGCCTGCTGAACAGAATTTGTATCACCCTGACTGAATACTACTGCATCTGCTCTCCGTAAGCGCTCAATGGGTTCGCGTAATGGGCCATTAGGTAATATATCCAGTTTTTTTCCGATATCTGCGGCCGGAAATACTATAACTTCCATATCCCGGCAAAGTGCATAATGTTGTAAACCATCATCACTTAATAAAAGCTGCAAATCCGGATATGCATTTAACAATGCTCTGCCGGCAGCTTCACGAGTAGAAGCAACTGCAACCGGTGCCTGAGTTTGCTGAAACAGCATTAATGGTTCATCTCCGGCTTCTGCCGCGGTAGATTGGGCATTCAGAATAACTGTTTCTTTACTTAAACGCCCATAGCCGCGGCTTATGATACCTACCCTTATCTGCCGCTGCTGTAAGGTCTGTACCAGCGCAGCGACTAAAGGTGTTTTACCAACACCGCCAACATGAATGTTACCGATTACCACTACCGGACAAGGCAGTTTTTTAGTCGGCAAAATGCCCGATTTGTACAGCCAGCGCCGTAACAAAGCAATACTTTGAAATAATCGTGCAAGCGGCCACAGTAACAATACCAGCGCTATACGCGGATGCTGCCAGTGCTTTTGTATTAAACCGGCTAACCAACCCATAACTCTGCCTATTAATTACAAAGCTGCACTATACCACGCTGTATGTGCAGAACTGAACTATGATAAAAAAACGCCGTATAATATCTACAGAATAAAACCGCTCTGAATATGGTATCCATTATGTCTGATTTCTTTGCTCCGGCTGCTTTAAGTGTATCTGAACTCAATGCTTATGCCCGTCAATTGCTTGAAGACAATCTGATTGATTTATGGGTTGGCGGTGAAGTTTCTAATCTTACCCGTGCAGCCAGTGGTCATTTCTATTTTTCTTTAAAAGATGCCCGTGCACAAGTCAGATGTGTACTGTTTAAAGGTGTGGCACAGCAGCTAAGCCAGCCCTTACAGGAAGGTGATCATATAGAAGTAGCCGGAAAAATCAGCATTTATGAAGCACGGGGTGAGTTTCAGATTACCATTAATGCAGTGCGCCACAAAGGGTTGGGACAATTATATGAAGCTTATGAGCGGCTGAAACAGCAGTTAACTGCCGAAGGTTTATTTTCAAAGGAACGCAAACGTCCGCTACCTGTTCATCCTAAAGTGGTCGGTGTAGTGACCAGTCTGGCCGCAGCAGCTTTACGCGATGTTGTGACAACCCTGCGCCGGCGCCATAGCGGTATCAGTGTGATTGTTTACCCGACAGCCGTACAGGGTGCAGGGAGTGAACGTCAGATTGCTGCTGCTATTATCAGTGCCAATCAGCAGGCACTGGCTGATGTACTGATAATTTGCCGTGGAGGCGGCAGCATTGAGGATTTGTGGTCTTATAATGAAGAAATCGTCGTACGAACGGTAGCCGACAGCGCAATTCCCACTGTAAGCGGTGTTGGTCATGAAACTGACTTTACCCTGACCGATTTTGCCGCAGATGTTCGCGCCCCGACACCGACAGCAGCTGCCGAACTGGTCAGCCCTGATATGGCGCAATTAAGACATAGTGTTACTCAATGGCAAAAGCGTATACATCAATTACTGGAACAACGTTATTATGATGCTTCACAAAAACTAGACTGGCTTGCTCGTCAGTTAAAGCACCCGCAGCAAAACTGGCAGCAACAGCAGCAGCAACTAAGGGATTTAGCACGTCTGTTACAAATTGATATGCAGCGTCAGATCAGGCAGCATCGGCAAAATCTGATACAGCAACAACGCAGTCTGGAAAATACACGACCGCAAACTATTCATGCACTACAGGCACTTGAATATCGGAAACAACAATTACATCAAATCTGGAAAAATATTTTTATGCGCGCACAACAACGGCTGCAACAGCAGACATCTGTGTTACAGGCAGTCTCTCCTCTACAGATTCTCGCCAGAGGTTATAGCGTGGTCACTAATCAGCGCGGGCAGGTAATACGTGATGCCAACAAATTAAAAACCGGCCAGTATCTTAATATTCGCTTTGCTTGCGGTGAACGAAGCGTACAGGTTGCTCCGCCGAAAATTCAGTCTGATTTATTTGATAATTAAGATATATATTTTCAAATGTATTTCTATTCTATTGCGTAAATTGCTATCACTAAGAATTCGGTGATTAATTGTTTGTTGATTTAAATTCAGATTTTTAATCTAAAAATAAATTATTCTTTGAAATGTTATGTTAAATAAATTTTTGACAGGCAATTAACTTAATAAGAATAGGAATTTAAATGTCACTGTTTGCTCGTTTATTTGGGAAAAAATCTAAAGATACAGTTACTACAGTAGCAGAAAATACAAATAATAAACAATCAATAGGATTAAGTGTTATATTTAAAGGCTCTCTTAATTTTGATAAAGATAAATTATTAGATAAATTAAAATATCTGGATTCTTCAATAACAAATGTCAAATACGAAACCCCTGCAGGAGAGCTTGAACAAGGCGTTTTTGCTTTGATAAGCTGGGGAAAACACGTAGTTAAACTGATCGGATTCAATGCGCCTTTTCCTGCTGATGCATTGGAAACGTGTGTTGCGCCAGCACATTATAGTGAAGATATCAAAAATCAAGTTCGTAAAAATGATAGTCATGTAATTTTGTACTATACAGGACATGATGAAGATGTAATACAACAATACCTGGCTTTATCCCGTCTGGCTGCGTGTTTTGAAGAATTTAATGCATTAGCAGTTATTAATGAAAACGCCCATTCTTCACTCCCTGCAAATGTTTTAAGTAACTTACTTAGTGATGAAGACAGTGCACAGAGTTTATGCGATTGTTTACCGCTATTTTTCTGCGGATTTGTTAAATATATTTTAGAAGACGTTAAAGGTGTCTGGATGCGCACTTACGGTGCTAATGTATTTGGATTGCCTGATTTTGCTGTATTAGCAAATAACCATGATGAAGGTTCTGACTATTTCGATATGTTTGGTAATATTTTATCGTATCTGCGTCAGAGCGGAGCAACTATGAATCCAGGGGATACAATGGAAATTGGTGATAATAAAATGATGTCTTTACGAGTTCCACAGGAGGATGAATACTTTCTGAAAGATACAGGTAATGTTTTGGTTGTAGAGATCGGTAAATAGTTAAATAAGCCTATACATCATTATTGAGCAGAAATTGTCTGTTACTAAACAATAAAAATGACTTCTGATATTAAAAATTTGATATCGGAAGTCATTTTACATTTGGGTAAATTAAAAAATAACTGTTTGTTCAATAAAATATGCAAACACAATCAATATTTATTTTAAATATCAAGATATCAGATAGTTACCTTACTGCTTCTGTTTATTTAATAACATAATGCTTATTGTGCACAGTAATATTAGCTACTCTCCGCTCAGACTGAAAAATATCATAAGCAGGCTTCAATTCGCTCCAGAAAGGCATATAAGCTGACTTTTGAAATTTTTGCATATTTGATGCTGTCATTCTGAATGGAAAAATATGAATGGGTATTCGCTTCTGTCCGCTGTTTATAGCCTGATTAACAACAGCGTAGATTTGTTCTATTCCCTTGTCAGTCATAGCATAGCAACCGATGGACACGCAGTTTCCATGAATCATGATAAAGCTTCCTGTGTATCCATTGGCACGGTCATAGGCATTCGGGTAGCCGATGTTAAAAGCAAGATGATAATTACTATTTGGTTTTAATAGATTTTTCTCAGTTGCGTAAAATCCTTCCGGACTTTTGCCATCCCCTTCGGCTTTTTTAGGTCCCAGACCGCCTGAGTATGTACAGATATCCCATGTCCTGTATAGCTGATAATTGTTATTTTTATGTTTATACCATATTTCCAATATTCCCTCTTGTTTGAATATTCGCAGATAAATTTTATCACCACTAACAGGAGGAGAAACTGCTATAGCCGTATTTTTTACATCTATAGTTTTAATTTTCTGGTCAATAGTATAATTTCTAAAAAATAATGATACACCTGCAACTACGCCCGCGAATCCGATAACAATCATACAGATAGTCATTAATCTTCGAGATAGTGTCTTTACTTGATTTTTTTTATTAGCGAAAAAAGGATAAATAATTAAACCGATGCTTCCGATAAATATCAATATGGGAAGTAATATCATTAATTGTTCGCTAAATAATACAGACATGATTTGCTTCCGTTGAAACTAAGTTACCCAGCAGTTAATCAGAAAACTGAATACAGAACAAACAACTGATTTAGCTATACAATTCTATCCTGTGGGTTTCTTCCTGCCCAGTCGCATACGAACTGCCATGCTACTCTTCCTGAACGGCTGCCACGGCTCTGACTCCAATTTAATGCTGCGCGTCTTGCTGTTTCATCCAGATTCAGACCAGCTTCTTCCAGCCAGTTCTGTACAGCCTGTAAATATGCGTTCTGATCAAATGGGTAAAAGCTTAGCCATAAACCAAAACGATCCGATAAAGATACTTTTTCTTCAACGGCTTCCTGAGGATGAACTTCTCCGCCATTGCCTGTATGAGCCACATTGTCTGCCATATACTCAGGCATTAAATGCCGGCGGTTAGATGTAGCATATACCAGTACATTGTCACATCGCTGGGATAATCCGCCATCAAGGGTAGTTTTTAATGCTTTGTAAGCATCATCACCGTCTTCAAAAGATAAATCATCACAGAACAGAATGTATTTTTCCGGTCTGGCGGTTAGTAAAGAAAGTAAAGCAGGTAATGTTAACAAGTCACTTTTATCAACCTCAACCAGACGCAACCCCTGATCTGCATACTGATGCAGTAACGCCTTAACCAATGATGATTTTCCGGTACCACGTGCTCCTGTCATTAATACATTATTTGCCGGTCTGCCAGCAAGAAACTGTTCTGTATTACGTACCAGTTGTCGGCGCTGCTCATCAACAGCTGCCAGACAGTCCAGAGAAAAGGTATGCGGATTTGGTAAACTTTCCAGAATACCCTTGTTACCTAATTTATGCCAGCGGTAAGCAACTGCCGTCCAATCAGGTTCCTGAGCCAATGGTGGCAAAATGGCATCCAGCCGCTGTAAAACAGTTGCAGCCAGATTGATAAATTCCTTACGTTTCATCTATTTCCCTTCAATTTCTATAGCTATGAATTATGAATGTTTTTGCAATATTAATGCAAAGGGTGCATCATTTATCCGGTTAATAAAAGCATATTTCAACACTGCTATCTGTTGTTGCGGTAAGCTTTGCGCCCATGTTTGTATTGTTTCCGCTTCAATTCTTCCCTCTTCATGACCCGGATATAAAACCGCAGCCAATACACCATTATCGGTAAGAAGGTTTAATCCGCTTTGCATCGCCTTAAGGGTTGTATTGACTTGGGTTGTACAGTTTTTATCTCCGCCAGGTAAGTATCCAAGGTTAAATATGATGGCACTAACCTTACTCTGAATATACTCACTCAGATGTTCATGTCCGGCTTGAATTAACTGTACCCGCTCACTATAACCGGCTTTTACCAGTCTGTTACTGGTAACGTCTAATGCACTAGCCTGTATATCAAAAGCGACTACTTTACCATGGGCACCGACGCATGAGGCCAGAAACAAAGTATCATGCCCGTTACCAGCAGTAGCATCAATGACTGTATCGCCAGCCTGTACAGTCTGCTGAATGTTTTTATGTACAAAATCCAGAATATTGAGAAGCATAAATTAATTTGTGCTGTCTGATACTTAGATAGTCGCCAAAGCTATCCTTAAGATAAATAAGCATTAAGCATATCAGATTATATATTACCAAAATGAACAGGCATACTATGAATAGTAATTTTATTTATCTGTAATGCTGATACTAGGATAAATATGATACATATTAAGTTTAGAAGTGCCAGACTCTTACCTCACATCCCTAATTCACGCAAAAAGCGAATGTCATCAGCCCAGCCGGATTTTACTTTTACCCAAACCTTTAAAAAAACTTTTGTTTCAAACAATTTTTCCATATCCAGTCTGGCTTCAGTAGATATCTTTTTCAGTTTTTCCCCGCCTTTACCAATTAAAATGCCCTTTTGGCTTTCCTTATCCACCAGAACTGCAATATAAATCCGGTAAAGTTCGTCTTCCTCAGTAAACTGTTCTACTTCAACGTTCATGGCGTAGGGTAATTCTTCACCAAGATAACGAAACAGTTTCTCCCGCACAATTTCCATAGCTAGAAATCTTGCCGATTTGTCTGTCACCATATCTTCAGGATAGAGCGGAATACCTATTGGCAGCATGGGCTTGAGAATATGCACAAGCTGAGCCACGCCCAGTCCGTGCTTTGCACTCACCAGAGCAACCTGAGTGAATTTATATGCCTGCTGTACTTCATCAATAAAGTTCTGCAGTACACTTTGGTCTTTTGCCTTAGCCTTATCGACCTTATTAATTACCAGCACTACCGGAATATGTGCAGGTAATTGTTGCAGTACTTCTCTGTCTGCATCCGAAAAGCGCAATGCTTCAATCACAAATACAATAACATCCACACCGGCAACTGCCTCAGTAACATTCTGATTGAGACGGTCATTAAGTGCATTGCGGTGATAAGTCTGAAAACCGGGAGTATCTACAAATATCAGCTGTGCTTCATTATCGGTATAAATACCATTAACTTTATGGCGAGTAGTCTGAGCTTTTTTACTGGTGATACTGATTTTCTGACCAATAAGGTGGTTCATTAATGTGGATTTTCCCACATTAGGCCGGCCAACAATTGCAACAAAACCGCAGCGAAAATTTTCTGACTGAGGAGGATAATTGTAACTGGATACTTCAGACATACATTCTTTCTTAAATGATACAAATAACCATAAAATGGCTGATAATAAGCTGAATTATTTCAAAACAAGTAAAATGAATTCAGCTAAATAACACATTGCAAATACCAATTATAAACTACTAAATTACCTGAATATATACAGTTTTATTCGAACGATTTTAGAGAAATGGAGTCATTCTTACTGAACAAATACTTTATGAATACTAAGTAACGAAAGACCTCAGAGTGATTAAACAATATTTTCAAAAAGTTTATTTACAATAAACGGATGAAGTTTACTAACTGGCATCATATATAACCGTCCCCAGAAATTATGATTTTTTACTGAAGCGATCAGATAAAGCATTTTTTTATCCGGCTGCTGGGTATTATCAGTAATACGCAGGCAAAGACAAACATCTAAATGAGAATCTTTAATCTCTAAAGTAAGTTTATCTGCAGTATTTTCAGTAATAGTAAAGAAATGTGCTGAATTTGTTTCACCGGATTGAATCCTCTCCTCATCAAGATAAGTAAATCCCTCTATAGTACGTATGCCAGCAGGTCTAACTATATTATCTCTGATTTTAAATAATATCCTTAGCCATTCAGGCTGACGTGAAGTCATCATTTTATATGCTTCAAAAGCTGTAATATTTTTATCGATTTCTTTTTTCTGACAATCAAGATAGTCCGGTTTATCCGCAATCAGGCTAACACACTCGGGTAATTCATTCAGTATTTTAGAAATTGACTTTGTTTTTCCCATTATTTCCCCTTTATTGTAAGACAATAAGTAATAACAATATGCCACCTTCAATATATTGTAACTTATTTATTTTTTCTAGGTTTAGCTGCCGGAAACTGCTTTTCTAACCAAACAAGAGCTGTTTGTGCGGTTTGTTGTTCTGCTTCACGCCGGCTGTGTCCGGCTGCTTCAGTCTGAAAGCCGGTTTCTCCTAAATCACATTGCACTACAAATTGTAAATCATGGACATCACCAATCTGATCTACAATCCGATATTTTGGCAATGGCATATGTCGTGCCTGCAAGGCTTCCTGAAGACGTGTTTTTGCATCTTTTCCACTGTTCTGAGGATTAATATTACGGATGCGGTCTGCGTATAAATGTCTTACGACAGTCTCAGCAGTATTAAAATCTGCATCAAAGCTTACTGCGGCAAATAATGCTTCCATTGCATCAGCCAGTATAGATGGCCGCCGGAAGCCACCGCTTTTTAACTCACCAGTACCCAGCAATAAAGCATCTCCGATTTTTAGTTCAGTTGCAATCTGAGCCAGTGTTTCCTGATTAACCAGATTCGCCCTCATTCGTGAAAGCTCACCCTCTGTCAGGCGCGGAAATGCATTAAACAGCATTTTAGCTACAGAATAATTTAAAATTGAATCACCAACAAATTCAAAACGTTCATTATGTAATGCACTGTAACTGCGGTGAGTTAAAGCCTGCAGTAATAAATCAGATTGCTTAAATTGATAGCCAAGCTTTTGTTGTACATATTTCAAAGCATTTTCATGGCGTACATCAGTTTTTCTCATTTAACCGTCTTTGATAATGAATAACCATAATTATATAAACAAAGCGCAAGAAAAAAATCTTGCACCTGATATCAGATATTACTGAATCTTCGTACCGATTCGTTTCAAATCACCCATATTCAGCCATATCAGAAAGGCTTTGCCTACAACAAGCTTATCGTCTACAAATCCCCAGTACCGGCTATCTTCACTATTGTCACGATTGTCACCCATCATAAAATATTTTCCTGCAGGAACGGTACAACTAAACCCACTGCCATCAGCATCATAGTTACACAATTCCCGATCTGGAAAATCAGTATGTACTGCTTGCAGAATAACTGGGGGTTGCTGAGGCATTTTCAGTATCTGAATCGATTTATTACCAAGCTGTTCGGTTACCTGCTGAGCCTGCATATTGATATTTCCATACTGAGGAACCTGTTCGGAATAATTATAAATTTTCTGCTCATCAGTATCAGTGATTACTTTACCGTTGATTGACAGGATTTTATCCTTGTATGTAATAACATCACCCGGCAGACCGATTACCCGTTTAATATAATTTATACGTGTATCTCGGGGGTAATTGAATACAATTACATCACCACGCTCTACTTTGTTTACCGGAATAAGTACATTATTCAGAATTGGCAAACGGATACCGTAAGTAAATTTATTCACCAGAATAAAATCACCGGTAATCAGACCCGGACGCATAGAGCTGGATGGAATCTGAAAAGGCTCAGCTAAAAAAGTGCGCAGAATAAATACCACCAGAATAATCGGAAAAAAACCACTCATGTAATCAGTAAAATGATTGTTATCTACATGCCCCGGATTTTTTTTCTTCAGACTACGATGGATAATCCAGGCTATTCCTGTTAACAATACAAAAATCAGCAGAACTGCGGTAAAACTCATTTTGTACGACAATACACCAAACGCACCAACCAGAATCAGCAAATACCCCCATTGTAATGCTCCGCTCCATTCCCCGTTTTCTTCACGCTTTTTCGAGCTTTTCAAAAATAGAACTATCCCCAGCACCAGAAGGATTGCTGCGCCTATAATCATCGTGTTTGACATTTATTAATCTCCAACCTGTAAAATCGCCAGAAAGGCAGATTGTGGAATTTCTACATTACCTACCTGTTTCATACGTTTTTTACCGGCTTTTTGTTTTTCCAATAATTTTTTCTTACGGGTAATATCGCCGCCATAACATTTGGCCAGCACATTTTTGCGCAGAGCTTTTACGTTTTCACGCGCAATAATTTTACCGCCGATTGCCGCCTGAACAGCAATATCAAACATTTGTCTCGGAATCAGCTCACGCATTTTAGCTACCAGCTCTCTGCCGCGATGAACTGAATTACTGCGATGAACAATCAAACTGAGCGCATCGACTTTTTCACTGTTAACCAGAATATCCAGTTTAACCAGATCTGCAGCCCTGAATTCGAGAAACTCATAATCAAGCGATGCATAGCCGCGTGAAGTTGATTTCAGCTTATCAAAGAAATCCATCACGACTTCATTCATTGGCATTTCATAAGTCAGCATTACCTGCCGGCCCATGTATTGCATATTTCTCTGAACACCGCGTTTCTGATTACACAATGTCATTACCGCACCGACATATTCCTGCGGCAATAATATAGTTGCCGTGATAATAGGTTCATAAATTGCTTCAAGTGTACCGATATCAGGTAATTTAGACGGGTTTTCAATCTCTAAGCGTTCACCGCTTTTCATCAGTATTTCATATACCACTGTTGGTGCAGTGGTAATCAGATCCATATTAAATTCTCGCTCAAGCCTTTCCTGGACAATTTCCAGATGCAGCAGACCAAGAAAACCACAGCGAAAACCGAATCCCAGTGCCTGTGAAACTTCCGGTTCAAATTTCAGTGCAGCATCATTGAGCTGTAATTTTTCCAGAGCTTCACGTAATGCATCGTAATCGTGACTCTCAACAGGGTATAAACCGGCAAACACCTGTGGCTGCACTTCTTTAAAACCGGGTAAAGGTTCGCTGGCCGGCTCCCGCGCCAGGGTAATCGTATCACCTACTTTAGCCGAACCAAGCTCTTTGACACCGGTAATTAAAAAGCCTACATCACCAGCTTTTAATTCCTGCTTCTGCACAGATTTAGGCGTAAATATACCTAATTGTTCTACCTGTGTTTCGGCTCCTGTGGCCATGAAACGAACTTTATCTTTCAGACGTACCGTTCCGTCGACCATGCGTATCAGCATTACTACGCCAACGTAATTATCGAACCATGAATCAATGATTAACGCTTTTAACGGTGCATCATTTTTACCAGTAGGTGCCGGTACTTTTTTTACAATCTCTTCCAGTACATCCTCAATACCGATGCCGCTTTTAGCAGAACAGCGTACAGCATCAATGGCCTCAATTCCGATAATATCTTCTATTTCTTCTATGACCCGTTCAGGTTCTGCTGAAGGTAAATCAATCTTATTCAGAACGGGCAAAACCTCTACCCCCAGGTCAATAGCTGTATAGCAATTGGCTACGGTCTGAGCTTCTACACCCTGTGATGCATCTACCACCAGTAATGCACCTTCACAGGCAGAAAGAGAACGGGATACCTCATAGGAAAAGTCCACATGTCCCGGGGTGTCAATCAGATTAAGCTGATAAATCTGCCCGTCACGGGCTTTATACTGTAAAGCTGCAGTTTGAGCTTTAATTGTAATACCGCGCTCTTTTTCAATATCCATGGAATCGAGTACCTGTGCACTCATTTCCCGATTTTCAAGACCGCCACAATACTGAATAAAACGATCAGCCAGTGTCGACTTCCCATGGTCAATATGGGCGATAATAGAGAAATTGCGTATATTGTTCATGTAAGCCAATAATTCAAATTAATTCAGACAGCAACATTCTGATAAATCAATACCAGAAAACCAGAAAATAACTGCTTATTTTAGCGGAATGTACTGTAGTGCGCCCAAGAATTTATAATAATTCAGAAAAGCTTTTAATTTTCAAACATTAGAGCTTAAAAGCTTTCATTAAATTTATCACTCCGGGCAAAGTGCTAATAAATTAACAGATTTTTAAATATTCACACCTTAAGCAGATATTTTAATGTTCAAATTAAATTTTAAACTCATAAAATAAATTTTAAGCGGTACAGAAATTATTTATTAGCAAAGCGATACTATATTATCCTGCCATAAATTTTGTCTGACAAACATAGAAAGTCACTGCCAGAAAGACTACAATATCTTTAACTCAGTTGTTTATTTCAATGAAAGTAGTTGTATGCTAAAAATCAGCACACAGTTTGATGGTGGTAATATTGAGATTGTCGATGCCAGTGATCCGGCTAATATCCAGCTCAAATTACCTAAAGACAATGCGGCCGAATTTCGGCAATGGTTTTATTTCCGTGTACAGGGTGTTGCCTATCAGAATATTCGCCTGAACTTCATTAATACAACTGAATCCGCTTATCCGGAGGGTTGGGAAGATTATCAGGCAATGTGCTCTTATGATCGCATCAACTGGTTTCGTGTTCCTACAACTTTCGAAAACGACATATTAACTATTTCTCATACTCCGTTATCCAATAGTGTGTACTATGCCTACTTCGAACCTTATTCATATGAACAACATCTGAATTTACTAGGTGACAGCCAGAGCAGCGGTTTATGTCAGATAGAAGATTTAGGCAGCACTATTCAGGGGCGTGATATTAATCTGCTGACAATTGGCAATCAGGTTGCCAGCGATTTGAAAATCTGGGTGATTGCGCGTCAGCATCCTGGCGAAACTATGGCTGAATGGTTTATTGAAGGTTTGTTAGGCCGATTATTAGATCATCAGGATCCGACAGCACGTGCTTTACTGGATCAGGCTACATTTTATATTGTTCCGAATATGAACCCTGATGGATCAGTACTCGGTAATCTGCGTACTAATGCTGCCGGAGCAAATCTCAATCGCGAATGGTTACAGCCCAGCATGCAAAACAGTCCGGAAGTTTATCTGGTACGTGAAAAAATGCATGAAACAGGGGTGGATTTATTCCTGGATATTCATGGCGATGAATCTATTCCTTATGTATTTCTTTCAGGTAATGAGGGAATTCCTTCCTTCGATGACAGGCTGCATTCGTTACAGGAAATGTTCAAACAGGCCTTTCTGGTAGCAAGCCCGGATTTTCAGGATAAATATGGTTATGAAAAAGATGAACCGGGTAAAGCCAATCTGAATATTGCTACTGCATACATTGGTGAAACCTTTAAATGTTTAGCTTATACACTTGAAATGCCATTTAAAGATAATAATCAATGGCCGGATGACGATTTTGGCTGGAACGGCCAGCGTTCTCTGCGTTTGGGGGAGGCAATTTTAAGCCCGATTTACTCTATACTGGATAGTTTGCGTTAAATCAGTCATATTGTTTCCAAAGCCTGAGAGATATTTCAGGCTTTTTGTATTTTTTAGTAAAATCAAATGATTAATAATTACATACGCAGCATAATAAAGATGCATTATTTGTAATCAAGTTGTCTTTTATCCATCATCAATATAGGAAACAATCATGAAAAGAAGCATACTTGTATACAGCATCATCAGCATTATTTCTCTGGCAGCCTGTTCAAGGGATGATTCAGAAGCATCTAAAGCAAAGCTAAGCTGCAATAGTGAGCAGCTTCGCAGTCAGATTCAGCAAACCCTGCAGACAGGTATCAATAATAATGTTCATCAGTTCGCTCAAAATGACAGCCGTCAGTTTGTAGATGCAGATAAAGTAATCAATGCCAGCCATGAATTATCTGTAGCCGTATCTGATGGCAAGCTGGATAAAGACAATAATGGTAATCCAGTTTGCAGCAGTGAGCTAAAAATTACCGTTCCCACTAATATTTGGCAGCAAATTCAGACAAATGCTCCGTTATTATTTGGTAAAACCGATTTTATTGCCCATCTGAATCAGCAGTTGCAAGGTAATGAAGTTACTCTGCATGATAATGTTTTTACTAAACCTATCCAATATGCACCTGTTTCAGACAGAACAAATGCTAATGCGGCATCTGTAACCAATTCCGCCAGCAAATTTGATCAGACTGGTATTCAGACTTTAAGTACTGTTTTAGGTAATGCACTATTACCCTATGGTATCAAGGATACGGTCATGATTGCCGGGCATATGTACAATCGAGCAGATGCTATCAAGCTGATCACTAATCCCAATGCCCAGGTTTTACCATTAGATCGCCTCAGCCCGGAAGCTCAGAAAGCAAGTGATATTCTTAACGGTCATTCTTTAGCAACAGAGAATAATAATCAGACTGATAACAATCATGTTATCCAAAATGATATAACTGCTGATCAGTTGCAGCAGGCACGGGATAATAACCGCAATGCCAATAGTGTTATCAATGCAAAATGGCATAATCTGAACGATACTGTTCGTAATACCTTGCAGCAGGAAGAACAGAAATGGATAGCCCAGAAAACCAGTCAGTGTCAGGCAAAAGCGGCTAAAGCCGGTTCGCCCGCTCAGGCGGAACTAATACGGCTGGAATGTGATACACTAATGATTAATGAACGTATTAAGTATCTTAACGGTTATAGCCTGCATTAATTCGTCATTATTAGTCTGGACATCAGTATTATTTTTTTATATTACTGGTGTCTGATCCTACATATTTAATAAATAAAGTATAAACATGTCGGATCGGAAAATTATTCATATTGATATGGACGCTTTTTATGCGTCAGTAGAATTACGCGATCGTCCCGAACTTCAGAATAAACCTGTTGTTGTAGCATGGGATGGACCAAGATCAGTAATTTGTGCTGCCTCGTATGCGGCTCGCAAATATGGATTACATTCTGCTATGGCTGTATCTATAGCTAAGCGATTATGCCCTCAGGCAATTTATATTACTCCGGATTTCAATAAATACCGTGCAGTATCCCAGCATATTCACAGTATCTTTAGCCGCTATACACATCAAATTGAACCCTTATCTTTGGATGAGGCTTATCTCGACGTAACCAATTATCAGGGCAAACTGCCTTATGCCCGGGATATTGCCAGTGAAATACGCGCATCAATTTTGTCAGAAACCGGTTTGACTGCCTCCGCCGGTATTGCTCCTAACAAATTTCTGGCTAAAATTGCTTCTGACTGGCGCAAGCCAAACGGTCAGTTTGTTATTGCCCCTTCGCAAGTAATAAATTTTTTGCAGAAATTACCATTAGGTAAAATTCCCGGAGTCGGTAAAGTAACAGAACAGAAAATGCATGCCTTAGGCTGGAAAACAGTCGGAGATTTAAGTCAGGTAAGCTTATCTGTTTTAGTGCATCATTTTGGTCGCTGGGGATACCGGCTGTTTGATCTAGCTCAGGGGCGTGATGACCGCGAAGTTACTCCTGAACGTAACCGCCAGCAGATATCTACGGAAATTACACTTATCGAAAATGAAAATCTGATTGAAATCGCCCGCCATCTGCCCGACCTGGCACAAACATTGGTAGAAACAATGCAGCAGAAACAGTTGCAGGGAAATTGTGTAACTTTAAAATTAAAAACTGCCGATTTTCAGATTCATACACGTTCGCAGACCTACTCTTCTCCTTTACCTGATGCTGCAGCTTTGATTGCTGCCGGGCAGGATTTACTCAAGCGGTTACCGGACAATGGCGAACAATTCCGTCTGATTGGTCTGGGTATCAGCCATTTCTATCAGCATGAATATCAGCCTGATTTATGGGCTTCTGAAAATGCATTCTGATGATATCTCCTTGAAACAATTTCGACTACATCGCACTACATTTTTCTGGCTTAAGTTAACAAAATAAAGGATAATGAGGCTGTCAGGCTGCAAGCGGGAGTAAGTAGCCCTTTATCAGAAAAAGTAACATCACAGGAGTTACCATGAGTCACATTAAAGTGCCGACAGAAGGTCATAAAATCATTTCTGGCCAAGCTATTCCGAATGATCCAATCATTCCTTTTATTGAAGGGGATGGTATTGGTGTTGATATTACGCCAGTGATGAAAGACGTTATTGATGCAGCAGTAGCGAAAGCCTATAACGGTTCCAGAAAAATTGTCTGGATGGAAGTTTATGCCGGTGAAAAAGCCACTAAGGTTTATGGTGAAAATGTATGGTTACCGGAAGAAACACTGGAAGCCATTAAAGAATATAAAGTAGCAATTAAAGGACCGATGACTACACCGGTAGGCGGCGGTATTCGCTCACTGAATGTTGCCATTCGTCAGCAACTGGATTTATATCAGTGTGTGCGTCCTGTACAGTATTTCAAAGGCGTACCTTCTCCGCTTAAAGATCCTAGTAAAGTTAACATGGTTATTTTCCGTGAGAACACTGAAGATATTTACGCAGGTATTGAATGGTTTGCAGAAACAGCAGATGCTAAAAAAATTATCAATTTCCTGCAAGGTGAAATGGGTGTTACCAAAATCCGCTTCCCTGAAACATCCAGTATTGGTATCAAGCCTGTTTCTAAAGAGGGTTCACAACGCCTGACCCGCGCAGCTATACGTTATGCTATTGATAATGACCGAGACAGTGTTACCATTGTTCATAAAGGTAACATCATGAAATTCACCGAAGGCGGATTCCGTGACTGGTCTTATGAAGTAGCTAAAAATGAATTTGGCGCAACCTTGATTGGTGATGGACCATGGTGCGAATTTAAAAATCCGAAAACCGGTAAAAATATCGTCATTAAAGATTGTATTGCTGATGCATTCCTGCAGCAGATTTTGCTGCGTCCGGCTGAATATGATGTGATTACGACACTTAATCTGAATGGTGACTACATTTCAGATGCTCTGGCTGCTCAGGTTGGTGGTATCGGTATTGCCCCGGGAGCCAATATCTCTGATGAATATGCCGTATTTGAAGCAACACATGGTACTGCACCTAAATATGCCGGTCAGGATAAAGTTAATCCGGGATCTATCATTCTGTCTGCCGAAATGATGTTACGTCATTTAGGCTGGAAAGAAGCTGCAGATTTGGTTATTACCTCAATTGAAAAAGCCATTGCCGACAAAATTGTCACCTATGATTTTGCCCGTATGATGGAAGGTGCAAAAGAAGTCTCCTGCTCAGATTTCGGTAAAGCTCTGATTGAACGTATGTAACTCTTCATATTATGTATTCACGAAACCGAATCCTGAAATGGGATTCGGTTTTTTTATAAAATAAAATTTTTAATTCGTTCGATAAATAAAAACAATTATCTTTAAAAACATTTATGTTCAGCTATAATGAATATTATCTGAAAAGTTGAAAACAATGATTTTAGGAATTCAAACCGATTCTTGCGGTCGCTGTGTACACTATCATAATGAAAATGATATCGCTGCCCTTCAATGTGCCCAGTGTAAACAATACTATGCCTGCTTTAAATGCCATGATTTGATGTGTGATCATACATTTGTAGCCATGACAACTGAAAATAGCCAACCGGTTATGTGTGGAAATTGCAAAACCCTCTTAACCTATAAACAGTATCAGCAATATCAGTGTCCGTTTTGTCAGGCTTCTTTTAATCCACGCTGCGCATTACATAAAGATATTTATTTTAAATAATATATATTATTAGTTATCATCAAGGTCAACAATTAGTCCGTCTTCATCCCATTCGGTTTTACGTACTAGTTCGTTCTTTTCAAATACAGATTCACTTTTTTTGGCACCTGAATCATACCAGGTTAGAACAACTCCGCTAACTTTATTATCTATAATTGCAACATCAGAGATTAGATGTCCGCTGTTATCCCACGTGGTCATCGTTTTTACCACGCCTTGATGAACAGTCATGTCCTGTTTTATCTGCCCGTTAGCGTACCAGCGCTGCCAGCGCCCTTCTGCTTTTCCGTTAACGAAATAAATTTCTCCGCGTTTATGGCCATTTTCATACCAGCTGCGTGTTTTGCCATTCGGTAAACCGTTTTTCCAGCTTATTTCAATCGCAAGCCGACCATTTGGATACCAGCTATGCCATTGTCCGACAGGTTTACCATTTTTATAGTTGCCTTGTAGTTTCTTTTTACCATCCGGATACGATAGCTGTAATACGCCTTCTTTCATAGCCGGAATTAATTGTTGTAACTGATCTATAGGCAAAGCATATTCAGCATCATATTTGTTTTTTTCAGGTTCGGGAAGAATCTGTTCATTAACCTGATCGTTTTTTGATTGGTGAGAATTCTGATGATATTGAACCTTTGGCTGCTTATTCACAACATGCTGGTTTATATCTGTATTGACAGTTTTATGCGCTTGGGACTTTATCTGCCATACAACTGTTATTACAATCAAAAAAAGTATTATGGCGAGTACGAACCAGTAAAAGCGTCTGGCTACATACATAGTTTCTGTCCCTTTTTACTAAGTAGAATCATTATTTTATGCAATAAAAATTATATCTATAGATATTACATTCTTTTTCAAATAAATTATTGATTATATGAATGTATCAATTATTTTTGCCAGTAGGTTTTCACATTAACAAACTCATAAATACCAAATTCTGACAATTCGCGTCCGAATCCGGAATCTTTTACTCCGCCAAAAGGCAGGCGTAAATCACTACTCGTATGTCGGTTAATAAATACACTACCCACATTTAAATTTTCTGCGAATTTCCATGCCTGTGAAGTGTTCTGCGTATAAATACTGGCTCCCAGACCAAAAGGATTATCATTAGCCAGCGTTAATGCATGATGATTATCACTGGCTCGCAGAATAATCGCTACTGGTCCAAATACTTCTTCATGATATACACGACAATCCGGATTGACTTTATCCAGAATAGTAGCTGGATAAAACCAGCCTTGTACATTTTCCGGGATTTTACCGCCAAGTAAGCATTGTGCACCCTGGGTTAGTGCATCCTGAACCTGCGCATGAACCAATGTACGTAAATCATTGCGATGCAGTGGTGCCAAAGTTGTGGATGGCAGCCATGGCTCCCCCATTTGCAGTTTCCGGCAGTGTTGCATAAAAACAGCCAGAAATTCATCAGCAATGTCATTATTTATAATCAGCCGTTTGGCCGCATTACATGACTGACCGGCATCGCGAAAGCGTGAATAACAAGCATCTGCCGCAGCCTGCTTAATATCCGCATCATTTAATACAATGAAGGCATTGCTTCCGCCCAGCTCCATAACACATTTGCGTAAATGGCTGCCGGCCAGTGCAGCCAGATATCGCCCGGTTTGGGTTGAACCGGTGAAAGCCAGTGCCTGTGTTTGAGCAATAGCATATTCAATATCATCATTACTGAGCCAGACAAGTTGTAAAGGTAAATCATCCCCTATCAATTCAAACAGCATCTGGCTGATTTTGCCTACAGAAGGTGCCGGTTTCACCAGACAGGCATTTCCGGCACATAAAGCAGGAATAGCAAAGCGCAAAATCTGCCATACCGGATAATTCCATGGCATTACTGCCAATACTGTTCCTAGAGGCTCAAAACGTACCTGACTCAGGCTTGCCTGCGTGGCAATAGTTTTATGAGCAAGCAGCTCGGGCGCTAAATGTGCATAATAACGAATCAGAGCAATAGATTTACTGATTTCTGCTTCACATTCACGCAAACAGCGCCCTACTTCAATACAAATCTGATAGGCCAGTTCGGCTTGTGCTTGTTCCAGTCGCTGAGCAAACTCTAAAAGATAATGAGTGCGTGTTTGCACATTTTCACAGGCAAAATTACGTTGTTTACTGGACAGCTGCTGATACTGTAAATCGAATTCAGCTCTGGTCAGATTTTCACGGGTAAATAGAACTTCACCTGTAATGGCATGATAACTGGTATACAACTCAAAAATCCTTCAACTGCAAACGGTAAATCCATACGTATTGAATACAAGACAATATATGTCTGCAAAAAATATTGACCTTATAAAACTTATAAGGTCAATAATAATTTTATTATTCGTCAGCCGTATCCAGCTTTTGTACACCCTGCTTCACTTTATAGCGATTTTTTAACCATTGCAGATTAGCAACAGCAAGGTTTTGTGCCAGATTTTCGCTGATAATTTGCTTAGCCTGTGGCAAAACATTACCCATATCCTGAGGTGGTTTAATTGCATTAATTTTAACCAATACTGGATTTTGCTGATCAGTAAGTAAAATATATGCCGGTTTATTGTTTGCAGGTTTGGCTTTAATCCAAAGCTGGAAATCACCCTTAGACATCATCGCTACAGCTTGTTGTGGTGTAAGATCTGTACTTGGTGACCATGGCAGACTGGAAACGTCACCTTTATTTAAATTTTCCAGAGCCTGCTTAGCTGATGCTGTCGCCAGCTTTTTGGCTTCCTCGGCAATGTAGTCCTGTTGTATCTGAGGTTTAATCTCTGCAAAAGATGCCTGATGTTCTTTACGTACATCCAGTGCACGTACCACCCAATATGTTCCGTTACCCAA
Organism: Snodgrassella sp. W6238H11; assembly: GCF_016100525.1. NCBI lineage: Bacteria > Pseudomonadati > Pseudomonadota > Betaproteobacteria > Neisseriales > Neisseriaceae > Snodgrassella > Snodgrassella sp. W6238H11. The sequence continues at coordinate 656,771 of NZ_JACFSH010000001.1, forward strand.
ATCAACTGGTTCAGAATTATATCGTTTTATCAGTACATCATTTCCAAATAAAACATCTTGTAGCGCTTTTGGCATCCCACTGGCATTGGCCATATCGCGTGTTACCCAGCCCTGATCTACCTTGTAGATTTGTAAACCAAGCTTATCATTAATCGGCTGTAATGTTTTTGGGTTATTAAATGCCAGATCACTGACAGTTTCTTTCATTTTCGCAACAACAGCCGCACCCTTACGAATCTGAATCTCTTGAGTTAATCGTGGTTTTACACTTTCCAAAGAAGGTTTCGGAGCTGATGCGGAAGTCGGAATCTGATTATATGCTTCCTGCAGCTCAGCTTCACTGACTGTTTCCTTAGCGCCCAGCTCCGCAGCAGACAATTGTACAAATTCATATTTAACAGCCTGCGGAAGATAATAACGTTTTTTATTCGCTTCGTAATAAGCTTTCAGCTTACTATCATCAACAGCTACCTGACTGACAAAATTTGCTGCAGGAAAGGTAATTGTTTGTACCTGACGTGCAGATTGCAACAGATTAATCATTTGTCTGGCCTGTACGTCACTTACCAGATTACCGGCTTTCATAAGATTCAGCATAGTCTGCATAGCGTACTGTTTACGCATACCGTTTATCAGAGCTTCTTCTGTCATTCCTGACTGTTGTAAAAATGCGCGATATTTGGCTTCTACAAATTTTCCGTTTTCCTGAAAACTCGGGTCAGATGCAATCACCTGTTTTATCTGGCTGATAGAAACATTAATATTCATATCATTAGCAGCCTGCTGAATATAAGCCTGATCACGCAGTGTTTCATAAGCAAGCTGTTTACTTACCGGATTACCGGAAGCGTTCTGTAAACGCCGCTGAAAATCATTGACATCGTTTATTTTAATTTTTATGTCGCCTACTTTGCTGACATAATCAGAACCGGGAACAGCCAGTGAATAGCCGCCTGCAAATACAAAACTTAGACAAATCGCGCCTAGAATAATCTGAGCCGGGGTTTTATATTTTTCTACAATGTGAAACATGAGATTCAGTTAACTTTATTCAAAACAGACAGAACGATATTGTAACTTTTTTTATTAAGCTAAACCATGTTGATTAAAGAATTAATGCACAAAAGCGACAAACAATAAAAAAGGCGGGAAAATATCCCGCCCAGCCTGATTACAGAATTTAAATCAAAGAGCATCTTTCAGTGCTTTACCTGCACGGAACTTAGGAGTTTTGGCTGCTTTGATTTGCAATGGCTCGCCAGTTTTCGGGTTACGTCCGGCACGTGCAGCACGTTCACCAACATAAAATGTACCGAAACCCACTAAAGTTACAGTATCACCACTTTTCAGTGCTTTAGTAACAGAGCTAATCATACCGTCCAGAGCCTTTGCTGCAGAAGCTTTAGGTAAATCGGCTTCCTGAGCAATAGCTTCAATCAATTCAGACTTATTCACAATAAAGTCCCTTTCTGTTGTTATGTTCATATGATTTTCAGTTTCCGACCATTTCCTTTATGGCAAAAACTGAACAATACATTACGATTACTTTATAACAAGCCCAAATTCTTTATGTCAAGCGCCGACACATCTACATTGAGTTAAATCATGCCAAAAACAATGCCATTCACCATTAGTGTTGGTGAATGGCTGCATACTCAGTGTTTTACGGTTTTTGTTGTTGACTTAGGCGCTGAATTAGCTATTACATTTTCTTCCGGTGCACTTTGCCATGGGCTGGGTGGATAAGCCAGTCCAAGATTAAGTACTTCATCTATCCACTGTACCGGATGAATAGTCAGCTGTTCACAGATGTTAGCCGGAATTTCTTCCAGATCTTTAACATTATCTTTCGGAATCAGCACATGCTTTATTCCGCCACGTAAAGCAGCCAGCAGCTTTTCTTTCAGCCCGCCAATTGGCAGAATTTCTCCTCGCAGAGTAATTTCGCCAGTCATAGCTACATCCGCACGTACCGGTATACCGGTAAAAGCAGAAACCAAAGCTAGAGTTATGGCACTACCAGCACTCGGACCATCTTTCGGCGTAGCACCTTCTGGAACATGTACGTGAATATCATTTTTTTCATAAAAATCAGGCTCGATACCCAGACTTTCAGCCCGTGAACGAACAACACTCCACGCAGCGCTGACAGATTCCTGCATCACATCACCAAGCTTACCGGTACGCAGAATATTGCCTTTACCACGAAATTTGCTGGCTTCAATAGTTAAAAGCTCACCACCCACTTCTGTCCAGGCTAGTCCTGTTACCTGACCAATACGGTTTTCATTTTCCGCTACTCCATAATCAAAGCGGCGGACACCAAGATAGTCATGTAAATTATCTGCATTAATGACAATAGTTTCTGGTTTTGCTTTAGTTTTTTTACCTTTACTGGTATTTTCTGCTGCAACCGCTTGCTTCATTACTACTTTACGGCAAATTTTGGCTATTTCACGATCAAGTGAACGTACACCGGCTTCACGGGTGTAATAACGGATAATATCGCGTACAGCTGATTCCTCAATGCAGATTTCACCGTCGCGTACACCATTTTGCTTGATCTGTTTAGCTACCAGATATTTCATGGCAATATTAATTTTTTCATCTTCGGTATAACCGGAAAGACGAATAATTTCCATACGGTCAAGTAGCGGAGACGGAATGTTCATACTATTAGATGTAGCAATAAACATTACATCTGATAAATCAAATTCAACCTCTGCATAATGGTCAGAAAAAGAATGGTTTTGTTCAGGATCAAGCACTTCAAGTAAAGCACTGGCAGGATCACCCCTGAAATCATTACCTAATTTATCAATTTCATCGAGTAAAAATAGTGGGTTTTTAACACCAACCTTGGCCATGTTTTGCAGAATTTTACCAGGCATTGAGCCGATATAAGTTCGCCGGTGGCCGCGGATTTCACTCTCATCATGCACACCACCTAACGCCATACGAACATATTTTCGTCCGGTTGCTTTAGCAATGGATTCACCCAGTGATGTTTTACCTACACCCGGAGGGCCGACCAGACATAAAATAGGCCCCTTAAGCTGATTCATGCGTTTTTGCACTGCAAGATATTCAAGAATGCGTTCTTTAACTTTTTCGAGACCATAGTGGTCGGCATTCAGAATCATATCGGCTTTGCCAATATCTTTGCTTACCTTGGATTTCTTTTTCCACGGTAATTCAAGCAGCGTATCTATATAATTACGAACAACAGTTGATTCAGCTGACATCGGAGGCATCATGCGCAATTTTTTGAATTCAGACAGACATTTTTCTTCTGCCTCTTTGCTCATACCTGCCTGGCGAATCTGCGCTTCAAGATTAGTCAGATCATCATCTTCTTCACCCAGCTCTTTCTGAATCGCTTTTACCTGCTCATTCAGATAATATTCGCGCTGCGATTTTTCCATTTGCCGCTTTACTCGCCCGCGAATACGTTTTTCTACCTGAAGGATATCCAGCTCAGACTCAAGCAAATGAAGTAAATGTTCCAGACGCGCAGTCACATTGGTCATAGCAAGGATTTGCTGACGCTGATCAAGTTTCAGCTGCAAGTGGGCAGCAATAGTATCAGCCAGACGGCTAAGAGTATCGATACCGTTAATAGTAGTAATGACTTCTGCCGGAATTTTTTTATTTAATTTTGCCAGCTGTTCAAACTGGGATAATAATGTACGACGTAATGCCTCATCATCGTGTTTATCCTCTTCAATGGCATCCGTACATTTTTCTATATGAGCCTCAACATACGGCCCGCTTTCATCAATATACTGTACCTTAGCCCGGTACAGACCTTCCACAAGTACTTTAACCGTACCATCAGGTAATTTAAGCACTTGCAGAATACTGGCTACTGTGCCCATGTCATACATGTCTTCAGCATGTGGCTCATCAGTATCTGCGTTTTTCTGTGCCAGCAAAAATACCGGTTCATCATGCTCCATGGCAGCATCCAGAGCCGCTATGGATTTTTCACGTCCTACAAAAAGGGGCAATACCATATGCGGGTAAACGACAACATCACGCAAAGGCAACATTGCCATCGTGGTTGGCTGTAACGGAGCAGAATCATAAACTTCAGCCATGTAATGCCTCAATCTTTCCTGGAAATATGCAATTAAATTGGATGTTAAAATGGTGCTAAACCAGTTTTTTTCAAGTATTTCAAATATTGAATAATTATTGAAAAATTCTGTATCAAGAAGATTTATTTTAAAAAGAGAAATATTAGCCGGACAAATATATGGCATCTGAAATTAATCTGTCCGGCCAGATAAACTAGCGAATTACCGGTTTATAGCGAATACGTTTAGGTTTTGCACCTTCTTCTCCCAGACGACGTTTTTTATCAGCTTCATACTCCTGATAATTGCCATCAAAAAATACCCATTTTGATTCACCTTCAGCAGCCAGAATATGTGTGGCAATCCGGTCAAGAAACCAGCGGTCATGTGAAACGACGAGTACGCTGCCGGCAAATTCCAGTAAGGCCTCTTCAAGAGCACGCAGAGTTTCCACATCCAGATCATTCGATGGTTCATCCAGCAACAATACATTACCACCGGAAATTAAAGTTTTGGCCAGATGCAGACGTCCGCGCTCACCTCCGGATAGTTTTCCTACAATTTTACTCTGGTCACTGCCTTTAAAGTTGAATCTGCCCAGATAGGCTCGGGCAGGAATTTCAAATTGTCCTACCTGTAAAATATCACGCCCTTCTGCTATTTCATCAAATACGTTTTTATCATCATGCAGACCGTTACGGCTTTGATCAACAATTGATAATTTTACTGTCTGACCAATCTTTACCTCACCCGTATCCGGCTTTTCCTGTCCGGTAATCAGTTTGAATAATGTAGATTTACCGGCTCCGTTTGGTCCGATAATCCCAACAATGGCACCAGGCGGAATTTTAAAACTTAAATCATCAATGAGTAATTTGTCACCAAAACTTTTGCTGACATGCTCAAACTCAATCACCTCATTACCCAGACGCTCGGCTACTGGAATAAATATTTCCTGAGTTTCATTACGTTTCTGATATTCGTAATTACTCATTTCTTCAAAACGCGCCAGACGGGCTTTAGATTTAGCCTGACGCCCGCGTGCATTCTGTCTTACCCACTCAAGCTCTTGCTTCATGGCTTTAATTCTTGCGGCCTCGGTTTTAGCTTCGTGCTCCAGTCGGGCTTCTTTTTGTTCCAGCCATGAACTATAGTTACCTTTCCATGGAATACCATGTCCTCGGTCTAATTCCAGAATCCACTCTGCAGCATTATCCAGAAAATAGCGGTCATGCGTAACAGCTACAACTGTACCCGGAAAACGAACCAGAAACTGTTCCAGCCATTCTACTGATTCTGCATCAAGGTGATTAGTCGGTTCATCCAGTAACAGCATATCCGGCTTACTTAATAGCAATTTACATAATGCAACTCTGCGTTTTTCCCCGCCGGACAAATTACCAATCCGTGCATCCCATTCTGGTAACCGCAGTGCATCAGCAGCAATTTCAAGCTGATGTTCTAAATTATCTCCGGCCCCTGCCGCGATAATAGCTTCCAGCCGTGCCTGCTCTTCAGCCAGCGCATCAAAATCAGCATCCGGTTCTGCATAAGCAGCATATACTTCTTCCAGTTTTTTCTGTGCACCGGCTACATCCCCCAAACCGGATTCCACTTCTTCTCTCACCGTTTTATCAGCATCAAGCTGGGGCTCCTGTGGTAAATAGCCGATTTTAATACCACTCATTGGAATGGCTTCACCTTCAAATTCGGTATCTACTCCGGCCATAATTTTTAAAACAGTGGATTTCCCAGCACCATTAAGTCCCAGCAAACCAATTTTGGCACCGGGAAAAAAAGATAAAGAAATATCCTTGATAATCTGTTTTTGAGGCGGCACGGTTTTACTTACGCGCAGCATTGAGTATACATATTGGCTCATAGCATATTCATCAGTGTAAATTAGTCAGAATCAGCCTGAAAGGAAGGGCTGATGATTATGATTTTAATTTTAGCATGCATATACCTGCTGTTAGCGAATGCTTTGCGTTAAAATACCACCATTTATTTCCTTGCTATCCTTCATGAATATAATCTCAACCCTGATAGATTTCATTTTACATATTGATCAGCACCTGCAATTTATTGTGACTCAATATGGAATATGGATTTATGTAATTCTGTTTGCTTTGATTTTTTGTGAAACCGGATTAGTAGTTACTCCGTTTCTGCCTGGGGATTCCTTGTTGTTTGCAGCCGGTGGAATCGCTGCTATAGGCGAGATGAATGTGCATTTTATGGTTGTGTTGTTACTGGCTGCCGCTATCATCGGTGATGCCGTAAATTTTTCAATCGGAAAAAAATTCGGTGCCCATCTGTTTGCAAATCCGCATTCGAAAATATTCAAACAAATTTATTTACACAAAACACAGGAATTTTATGCAAAGCATGGCGGAAAGACGATTATCATTGCCCGTTTTGTGCCAATAGTGCGTACATTTGCACCGTTTGTAGCCGGAATGGGACATATGCATTATGGTCATTTTATACGCTATAACTGTATTGGTGCTATCCTCTGGGTTGTGCTGTTTTCTTATGCCGGGTATTTTTTTGGTAATCTGCCATTCATTAAACAGAATCTTTCTCTGGCATTGATTATTATCATTGCTGTTTCTCTATTGCCGGCTGTTATAGAAATACTGCGTCACAAATTTGCAGCTTCAAAGCAAAATTAAATATTCTTTTTGCTGTTAATAACGATATTACAGGCATGTTATGAATCAGATACATGTATTACCCGATCATTTAATTAACCAGATAGCTGCCGGAGAAGTGATTGAACGTCCGGCCAATGCACTGAAAGAAATAATTGAAAACAGTCTGGATGCGGGAGCCAGCCATATTGATATTCAGCTGGAAGCCGGTGGTATCAAACGTTTGTCGGTTACTGATGATGGCCAGGGCATAGATAAGACAGATATTCCGCTAGCTTTACATCGCCATGCAACAAGTAAAATCAGTTCTCTGGAAGATCTGGAAAAAGTAGTAAGCATGGGTTTTCGTGGTGAAGGTCTGGCCAGCATTGCCTCAGTCAGCCGCCTGACTCTGACCAGCCGTACAGACATGGATAATCACGCAACTCAGATTTATGCAGAAGACGGCAAACTCAGTGATATTAAACCAGCTGCACATTCCACTGGAACGACTGTTGATGTAGTTGAACTTTTTTTCAATACACCGGCAAGGCGTCAGTTTCTTAAATCACCTGCAACTGAGTTTGCTCATTGCCGTACCATGGTAGAACGTCTGGCACTGGCTCATCCTGAAGTAGCATTCAGTTTACAGCATAATAATAAAAATATACTTTCATTGCCTGCACAATCCCTGCAAGAGCGCTGCTCAGCCATTATGGGAGCAGATTTTACCGCTGCCAGCCTGAGTGTTGACGAAAAACTCAATGAAATGCGTTTACACGGACTCATTAGTAAACCCACTTTTACACATGGCAAAACCAGCCAGCAATATATTTTTGTCAATCAACGATTTGTACGGGATAAAATTATTCTGCATGCAGTTAAACAGGCATATAACGATGTTTTACATCAGGCTTTAACACCTGCATTTATCCTGTTTCTTACCTTGCCGCCTACCGAAGTTGATGCAAATGTCCACCCAACCAAAACTGAAGTGCGTTTCCGCCAAGGTCAGGCTGTACATCAGCTTGTATTTCATACTTTGAATAAATGTCTGGCTTCTACTAATGCCAGCCATACCACCTCTGTATCCCAGCCGGAAACAGCACTCAAAGATATTATGCAAAAACAGCCGGCTGAAGCTCAACAAGTATTTGGTTCTAATAAAATCAATACTGCAATACACTCTCCGGCACCATATCAGCGAAGCCATACACCAGTTCAGCGCAATCTGAGTTTAAAAGAATCACAGAGTGCTCTGAATACTTATGCTGAATTATATAAATCAGAACCAGTACTTGAAAACAATACAATCAGTATCCCACAATCAGTAGAAGTTGATAATGAACTGGCCAACTTGGAGCAAGTACGCGGTATAAATTCTACTTATCAATCATTACAAGCAAATGAAACGATAATTCCCCCACTGGGATATGCTATTGCCCAGCTACTTGATATATATATTCTGGCACAAGCAGAAGACGCACTTATTCTGGTCGACATGCATGCTAGTGCCGAACGGGTGAATTATGAAAAAATGAAGCAACAGCGTGATGCAACGGGTAAAGTAAGCAGTCAGAAATTACTGATTCCAATCCGCTTTAATGCCAGCCATGAAGAAATTGCCCTGGCAAATGAATATGCCGCTACTTTACAAGATTATGGTCTGGATATTTCGGTTGAAAATCATCAGCAATTGGTGGTGCATACCGTACCGGCTATGTTGGTAAAAAGCGATATTAAGCTGCTGGTACAGGAAGTTTTGGATGATTTAATGAAAATTGGCAATAGCGAAGTCATCAGGGAACGGGAAAACCGCATTCTTTCCGCTTTAGCCTGTCACGGTTCAGTACGTGCAGGACGTAAATTAACTTTACCGGAGATGAATGCATTACTGCGCGATATGGAAAATACTGAACGTGCTAATCAGTGTAATCATGGTCGCCCGACATGGGTAAAACTTCGCTTGCAGGATTTAGATGCTTTATTTTTGAGAGGTCAATAATTATCTATACTAAGATTAGATATATAAATTAATAAAAACCTCTTAATCAGCAAGATTAAGAGGTTTTTATACTAATGATAGTTAGTGATTAGTGGCAGCCTGAGGTATAGAAGCAGTTTCAGACGCTGCCGGTAATTCAGCATAATCCGGCTCAGGTTCTGATTCGTTATTCCACATTTTACCATTCAGATAAAGCTTACCACCCATTAATTTCAGATGAGTTTTAATAACTCCATTGTCGACCTGTATATAGCCTTTGGTCTGCATGGATTTAACGGCACTATCAATCATCAAGCGGATTGTCTGGTCAATATCTTCAAGAGCTTCCGGACCACCAGCACTGGCATCTACTGTAAAAAAGGCACGTGCCTGACTGATAGCAAAATTCTCCATTACTGCCTGAGGAATGGCAAAGTCCATCTCTGATTCAGTTTTGTTCAGCATTAATCCAAACTGCTGCATATCAGAGGCAAGCAGGTTTTTGAAACCAAGGCTGCCATGTATATCTATTAAGCCCTGCGGCATTTGCAATTTAAAACTGTTCAATTTAATAAGCGGGTCATGAGTAAACAGTCCCTGCCCCTCATTACGCACAGCAGATACAATTGCAGCACGAAGTTGCTCATTATTCAGATTCTGAGTTGATAACTGAGTAATTTTGTTGTTGATCGCCACCAGACTGGCTGCATCCAGATGTTCTGCAGATGCATCAATATCCAGCGGACCATAAACATCATTGCCATACTCTAATTTAGCAAAACCAAATTTACCATTACTATTAATCCACTGATCTTTTTCCTGAGTAGAAGTAGCCAGTTTCAGATCCTGAATGTTAATTTTGGCAGGAATACTGCTACCAGCCGGACTAATAAATGCACCTATCTGCAAATTTGTTACCAGATTAACCAATTGATCTAAACGGATACTGTTATCTGATACATCATTCCAGATAAAGGTAATGTTTTTGATACTCAGATCACTATTACCTAAAGCCAGTGATGTTTTACCATGTTCTGTATGGCTGTTCAGCTTTAAATCCTGATAAGACGCATGTCCTTTAGTCGCCAGAATCACATCCAGACCGGGACTGACGGTATGGCTATCATAACTATTAAAATCTTTAGCATAATCAATTGTTGAATCCAGCCCCTGCCAATTGATTTTAATTCCGGATAACTCTTCATAATTGAATTTCGGAATTACAACGTGTATTTGTCCGCTTCCACTTAGATTAATAGTATTTTCAAGCTGTAGTGGCGCGTTCTGACCAAAAAAACGATCAAGAATCTGTTTTGCCTGAGGCGTGAACTGCAGCTCAGTTTCTACATGAGCCCGTACAGGTCGAATACTGCCGGCAAATAATCCATGATGTACATGATTAACCAAAGTAATCGGTTGTTGCAGTACCGTGCGTACATTATCCGGTAACTGTTGCTGTACACCGGCAAAAAAACTGGGTTTAAAGCGAATCTGCATAGTCTCTGTTGAGCTAAACCAGCCTCGTTCATAGTTCTGCTTTTCAATCAGCAGAAAAGAATTTTTGGCTAGTAAAGCACGCTGTTCGTCCAGACTTTGCTGGGCTTTAATACCCAGATAGTATGGCAAACCCAGTAAAATCAGTAATACAACCGCCATTAAGGCAGCAACAATCGTTACAATACGTTTATTCATGCTTGAAATATCTTATATATCTACATTCTGCAAGATTAGCAGGATAACATCAAACAGAGCATTTGTCCGCCGGGTTTGCTGCTGATAACTGCTCTGGTTTCATTCCGGTATCTGCAAATCAGACCCGAAAAATAAAAATATTAATTGTTTGGTAGGGTGTTTACCAAAAGCCGCTGCCGCTGTTGTTCAAATAAACAAATAGTTGCAGCCATAGCCACGTTAAGTGATTCAGTCTGACCGGTCATGGGAATAATTACGTGTCTGGAAGCAGCTTGTAGCATTTTTGCACTCAGTCCGCTTCCTTCATTGCCGAATATCCAGCCGGCAGGTTCGTTCAGATTTAATGTATAAAGACTATGAGACTCAGGACTCAATGCCGTAGCATACAACGGATAGGCATAATCAGTACACCAGGCTGTTAAATCGGAAACAGTCTGTATATTCAGATAGGCATGCGCGCCCATTGCCGCACGTAAGACTTTGGGCGACCAGACATCGACACAATCTTTGCTCAGTACAATATTATGAACACCGGCAGCCAGAGCACTGCGTAAAATGGTGCCGGTATTACCGGGATCCTGTACTCTTTCTAAAAGAATAACATCCTGAATGTCTGATGCAGATACAACCACCGGTAACTTCACTATTGCTACAGGTTCTCTTGAATTAACTAAATCACTGATTTTATCCAGCAGATTGTTGGCAACCAGTACAACCTGATGCGCCGGAATTGCTGCGAGCAAATCAGAAATTTCCGAGTCATGAATACGCTGTTGCGGTAAATATAATGTCTGAATTAAATATCCTGCCTGAATGAATGTTTCAATCAGATGAACACCTTCCAGTACAGCAAGCTGATGCTGACGACGGTAATGAGACTGAGCAATTAATCTGGACAAATGCTTCAGTTCATTATTACTGGCAGATTGTATAATTTTATAACTCATACAATATTCTGGCTTTCTTCTAATTGCTGATTAAGAACCTGACTGATTTGATTAACGGCTGTTAAAATACGCAGCTGGGTAAATAACTTTCCTGCTTCAGGGTAATTTAATTTAAGCATGCCCAGCCATTGCTTTAGTCTGGATACCGGATAAGCAGAACCCTCAGCGGCTTTATCACAACAACTATTAAAAAAATCATTAATCCACGGCAGAATTTCTTGCCATGATAGAGCAGATATTATTTGCCCATGATTATAGGCAGCAATTTGCCGCGCCAGATCCGGACATTGAATTGCCCCGCGTCCCAGCATAACATCTGTACAATTACTAACAGCACGGATTTTCTGATAATCAGCCAGTGTAAATACATCACCATTAGCAATAACCGGAATACAAACTGTCTGATTAATACGTCCTATCCATTCCCAATGAGCGGGAGGCCGGTAACCTTCGATTTTTGTACGTGCATGTACTGTTAGCTGCTCTGCACCACCCTGTTCTATGGCCTGTGCACAATCTAGAGCCAGATCTTTATTTTCATAACCCAGACGCATTTTGGCACTCAGCATAATTTTATCTGGCAGGCTTTTGCGTACTTTGGCTACTATTTGTTCAATTTTATCTGGATACTGCAGGAGAACTGCACCACCCTGATGCTGGTTAACTGTAGGAGCTGGGCAACCAAAATTTAAATCAATATGTGTAGCCCCCAGTTCAACTACCTTTTGAGCATTCAGTGCCATATTTTCTGCATCGCTTCCTAATATCTGTACGGCTACAGCAGTACCAGCCTGAGTTTGATTATTATTTGTCAGTTCAGGCATATATTTCAGCCAGATAGAGCGACCATGAATGGTATGAGTTATGCGCACAAATTCAGTAACACAAACATCAAATCCGCCAATGCGTGTTAACAGATCGCGCATTGGCGCATCTATTAAACCCTGCATAGGCGCCAAAAATAATTTTGGTACAGTACTTTTAGTTTGCAAAATAATACAGCCCACACAAATTACAATTACTTAAATCAAAAAACAACGCAACTCGTTTTATAAACAAGTTGCGTCGACAATTATAAAATAAAATTGCTTTTAAAAGCTTTAATCGCGTAATGTTTCAATCAGATCGATTAATAATTCCACATCTTCTTTTTTCAATACTTCAAAGCCGTCATTTAAACCCAAGTCCTCCAACAGCATTTCACCAGCCGGAGTATCATGCATAGTACTAAATGCATTCTGTAAGTTTTCCAGCATTTCTGCATTACGCGGATGCAATAAAATCAAATGATATAAATCATTGATTTTACTTTCAATTAAAAGATTTAAGCGACTTCGTGTAATAGCAGTCAATTTATGATAGGCAGAGGACATAAATAAACCAATATTACCCTGATTCTGTATCAGTCCGCGGGCAACAGCTGCGAAAGATTCACTTTTAATCCATGTTAAATCTTTTTCTTCTATATCTACGGCTTCCAACAGTCGCAAAGCAATTAGTTTAACATCGTAATTCTCGGTACACAGAATTGACATACCGGGCTTGATATCGGCAAGTGATTTGATCTCACTGTCTGCACTACTGGCAATAACCATCTCATCAAAACAATTGACAGGCTTTACTACCGGCAAATAACCAAGTTCGCGAATGAGCTTGGAAGCATTGAACGGATTAGCATAGATAATATCAACATTATCCTTATCAATTTCCTGCTGTTCTTCTTCAGCATTGCTGGCCATTGATAAATGCACCGGTGCATCAATCAGCCGTTGCAGGCGAGTATTAAGAAAATGCCATCCGGCATAGTATTCAGGAGGAAAATCTGGGGCAATTAAAAAATTGATAGTCATGAGTTACCCCGCTCTTCTTTCATGAGGCCTTCATATAATGCCTGCATTTCTAATACTTTACTACGGGAAGGTTTTCGTCGTACAGAGGTATAACCTTCAATAACACCATCGCGAATATTGGGTACTATCGTAGCGTAAACCCAGTAAAAACCACCGTCTTTACGCAGGTTTTTTACATAGCCATGCCATTTCTTTCCTTGCTCTACAGTATCCCACAAATCTTTATAAGCTACTTTGGGCATATCAGGATGGCGTAATATATAGTGCTCGGCACCCATCAGTTCATCGCGCGACCAGCCACTCATGTGTACAAATACTTCATTTGCATGAGTGATAATTCCCTTCAGATCAGTTCTGGAAGTAATCAGACAGCCATCAGGAAACTCTGTTTCTACATCAGTACAATATACCGTGCGTTTTACACCATCGTAATGTGTCAATTCAAATGTGCGGTGTTCGATTTCTGGCACTTTCATTGGTGAAATCATTATGACTCCATTTTCTTGAATGTGGACAACCAAGCAAATAATGCAAAAATTAATTTGCAATATATATTGCGCCGATTAGCAAAAGAACACAAAGCATTTAATCAGGTTGTGTAAAAAAAGACACTATTTATTGACACAAATCAATCAATATTCAACTTAATGTAAAAAAAAATATACACTGATTAATTAGATATAACATAAAGTGGAGCCATTTATCACCTCCAAAAAAGCTCTATATTTACCGTTTTTTTGAAGACTCAGACTGATATAAACCAGCCCATTTCATAATATTGGCTACTTCAAATTCATTTAGTTCGTAATACTGACCACGTTTCAGCCTATTTGGTAAAACAATCGGTCCAAATCGCACACGAACCAGCCGGCTTACGGTCAGCCCCTGACTTTCAAATAAACGCCTTACCTCTCGGTTGCGACCCTCTTTAATGATGATGTTGTACCATTTATTCGCTCCCTCACCACCCTGTTCCCACAGATGCTGAGCCTGAGCAATACCATCTTCTAGTTCGACACCATTGAGCAAACTCTGTTTCTGTTCTTCACTCAGTTCACCCAGAACACGAACAGCATATTCGCGTTCTACTTCAAAACTCGGATGAGCAAACCGGTTAACCAGTTCGCCGGAAGTGGTTAATATCAATAACCCGCATGTATTGATATCTAGACGACCAATGGCTACCCAGCGACTGCTGGCTGTCTGAGGCAAGCGGTCAAATACACTGACTCTTCCCTGCGGATCATCACGGCTGACAATTTCACCTTCCTGTTTGTAATAAACCATAATGCGCGGCAAACGATCCGGCCATTTGATATTAATAGCAGAACCGCGCACACTGACTTCATCATCCGGCGTGATTTTGTCTCCCAATTGAGCCACTTTACCGTTAATACGTACCAGCCCCTGACTAATCCACTGCTCCATTTCCCGTCTTGAACCTGCGCCAGAAGCGGCAAGAGCTTTTTGTAGTCTTACAGGTTCCATTTTTTCCAGACTGATACGCTGTTCTTTCAACATCCGTGCCCGTTGCTGAATTTCTTGATTAGGCGTACGCTGCACCAGTTTTTTGGCACGCTGCACTTTCGTTTTTGTATTAGCTGTAATTACAGAACTATCCGCTTTACCACCAGTATTATTTTGCTGTCTGAGAGCTGATTTGGTCTTATTGCCGGAGTACCGCCCGGAGACATGTTTATTGCTTTTACTGGCTACTCCGTCACGTATCTGACGTTTAGTTAATTTTTTCTTGGCTTGATTCATTCATATACTCCTATCTGTCTTCAGACAGTTCTTCTGCGGTAGACTGATCTACGGCAGGTTCATTTAAATCAGGTAAGACAAGTTCACCCAATTCTGTTAATGGTGGTAACTGGCTTAAATCTTCCAGCTGCAAATCACTCAGAAAGCTAGCTGTGGTAGCCCATAAATTTGGCCTTCCCAGGCTATCACGCTGTCCGATAATTTCTATCCAGCCTCGATCCTGTAATGTTTGTAAAACATTACTTGAGACAGCAACACCACGGATAGCCTCAATATCACTTCGCGTTACCGGCTGCTGGTAGGCAATGATGGCCAGTGTTTCCAGTACAGCCCGGGAATAACGGGGGGTGCGCTGAACATCCAGACTGGCCAAACGGGGATAAGCAGCATGAGTAACCTGAAAGCGCCAGCCCTCAGCACTATGCACCAGATTAAGTGCCCTTTCCTGCCAGCGTATTTGCAGTGCTTGCAGTATGCTGGTTAACTCATCTGATGATAAAGGTGGTTCAGTAAGCGCAGACAAAATTTTTTCACTTAATGCCTCACTTTGGGTCAGCAATGCAGCTTCAATTAATGCTTCGATAGAAACAGATTGATTCATAGTCATATATTTCTATACTTAAATTGAAATCCGTTTTAAATAATCTATAAAGATTAACCTTTGCGCGCAGCTTTTCTGGCTGCCCGTTCTGCCTTAAGCTGTGCTTCATGCTGCTGACCTTTTTTCAACCAAACTGCCCACTGATTGGGCGTTTCCAATGTAATACGACCGATTAGTCCGTCACGAAAATCGGTCAGCAGACGTTCAGCAGCTTTCTGGTAATCAATGCGCCCGCCACTTAATAATGCACCACGCTTTTTACCTACCCATTCTAACCATTGATCATCAAGCCAGTGCGGGCTTTCGCTCAGGTCAGCCTGATAGCGTTGCTGTAGTAATGGCAAATAATGCCGGCGCAGATAATCCAGTAATTCCAGTGCTACCACCTCTTCATCCAGGGCATTACGACCCACAGCACCACTGGCAGCTAAATTATAACCGGCCTCCTCAACTATAATTTTCGGCCATAACATTCCGGGCGTGTCGTATAACCAGAAATCATCAGCCAGTATCAGCCGCTGTTCAGCCTTAGTAATACCCGGTTCATTACCGGTTTTGGCACTGCGTTTACCCAGCATGCCATTAATCAGGGTAGATTTACCTACATTGGGAATACCGCAAATAAGCACTCTCAGTGGTCTGTCCAAACCGTAGCGGTTAGGAACCAGTGCGCGGCTGGCCGCAATAATTCTGTTTGCAGCCTGCTTTTCTGATGCATCCAGTGCCAACACATTAGTATTAGGCTGGGAACGGTAATCAGCCAGCCACAACTCTGTGCGCTCGGGATCAGCTAAGTCCTGCTTGTTCAGAATTTTTAATTTTGGTTTATTCCCGGACAGTTTTGCCAGCAAAGGATTAGCACTGGAAGCAGGCAGGCGGGCATCCAGTACTTCAATTACCATATCCACGCTCTTTATCCGTTCGGCAATGACTTTTTTGGCTTTGTTCATATGCCCGGGATACCACTGAATAGCCATAAACTGTCCTTGTCTGAAATCAGAAAATATCAAAACTGAAAACATTCAGGCAGCCTGACATCAGGCTGCCTGAATAACGCATAATGCGTATTATACCGTTTTTTCAGAATGATTACTTAATTCTAACTGTCTGTGCCGAATCAATACTGAATATGCATTTAACCTGTTTGCCAGTGCTTCTACAATATAGACAGAACGATGCTGACCACCAGTACAGCCGATGCCAATATTAACATAACTGCGACTTTCTTTTTCCATGTGCGGTAACCAGCGCAATAGAAAACCGGATAAATCATCTATCATTTCTGCCATAACCGGCTGTCCGGAAAAAAATGTCTTTACAGATTCATCCAGACCACTATACGGACGTAAGTGGAAATCGTAATAGGGATTAGGTAAAAAACGCACATCAAAAACGAAATCAAGACCGACAGGTACACCAAATTTATAACCAAAAGACTCCAGAACAACACGCATTGGCGCTACCGGCAAGTGCAACCATTGCTGAATCTGACGGCGCAATTGCGGTACATTCAGTAATGAGGTGTCTATTACATAAGCATGGCTTTGCAAAGTGGACATGTATTGCTGTTCAGCAGAAACACTCTCACTTAATGTTTTATGTTCCCGTGCCAATGGATGGCTGCGGCGTGTTTCTGAAAACCGGCGCAATAAAACGGCTACAGAAGAAGTTAAAAACAGCAAATCTACCTGATGTCCCAGAGTACGTAACTGTGTGACCAGTTCCAATACATCTGCAGGGTTAAAGCGTGAACGGATATCTACGCTTACGCCAAGTTGCGCTACATGACTGGCTGCATAGTGTTCAATCAGACCTGGCAACAGCTTTACCGGTAAATTATCAACACAGACAAAGCCGACATCTTCCAGTAAACGTAAAGCAATGGATTTTCCGGAACCGGATAATCCGCTAATCAATACTATCCTCATGATTCACCGCATCCTCTTTCAGCATTGAATTATGACGATCCAGAAATTGCTTGGTACTGTCCTGACCACGCATTTGTAAAATAAAGTTACTCACAGCGGCTTCTACCAGTACCGCCAGATTTCGACCCACTGCTACCGGCAGAGTAACACTGCGAATAGATACATTGAGAATGCTTTCAGTTTCACTTTTTATACTCAGACGGTCAATTCTTTGCATATGGGTATCATCGGCCAGTACCAGATTGATTATCAGCTGTAACTGCTTTTTGGGTCGTACAGCAGTTTCACCGAAAATTGCCCGTATATTCAAAACACCAAGACCGCGCACTTCAAGAAAATCTTTCAGCATAGCCGGACAGCGGCCTTCAAGTGTTTCCGGCCCGATACGGTATAACTCCACCGCATCATCTGCCACCAAGCCATGTCCGCGTGATATCAATTCCAGCGCCAGTTCGCTTTTACCCAGACCTGACTGACCGGTTATCAGCACACCAACTTCAAATACATCCAGAAATACGCCGTATTTAACTGTAGAAGCTGCCAGCACTCTCTGCAGATAAATTCGCAAAACATCCATCAGAAAAGGGCTTTCTGTTTTGGATGTCAGCAAAGGTACATTATGCGTATGACAATAATCACGCAGCATATAGGGCACAGGTAAATCATTTGCGACTATGATCAGTGACATAGTCAAATCGAACAATTCATTAAGCGTAGTTTTAATTTCACCGGCTTCAATTTTATTCAGATACTCGACTTCTGCAATCCCGATTACCTGTACTTGATTGGGATGAATAAAATTCAAATGTCCTACCAGCGCCAGTACCGGCTTATCGGCGTCAATACTGATACGGTTATCCGCACCGGCTGTGCCGGCAGACCATGCAAGTTTCAGTTTTGTCTGATTGTCATGATATAAGCGCCGTACCGAAATACTGGGCATAGTAACGTTTCCTTATACCTGTTCTGCTATCAGTATTTCACGCACACTTTCGGCACTGGTAGCAGACAATAATGCATTGCGTACAGATTTTTGTGAAAATTTTCCGGCCAATTCCGATAAAACATTCAAATGCTTGGTCGATGCATTTTCCGGTACCAATAGTATAAATACCAGACTGACGGGTTGCTCATCCGGAGCGTCAAATGCGATGGGTGTTTGCAGGCGGAAAAACGCACCTACCGTATCTTTTACTGCACCGGTACGCCCGTGCGGAATGGCTACACCCTTACCTAGTGCGGTTGAGCCCAGCTTTTCGCGTGCAAACAAACAATTAAATACATCTTCCTGCGACAAACCTGCCTCTTCGGATAATAATTGACCGGCTTCTTCAAACAGACGTTTCTTACTACTTACATTTAAATCAAGAACCACATGTGAAACCGGTAAAATATCCCCAATTAAACTCATGCTCATATTCAATTCCTATCAAACTGCACTGTACAGCCGGCTAATCCGGAAAGGGGACTAATTTACTTTGCTGATTCAGATGCAATTTATTTCAATACAATCAAATTACAAAATTATCTGTTATTTCTACCTGATAATGCTTTCATCGTTCATGATTTGCCTATCCAGTAATGCAGAAGTAATCCAATAAACAGGATAAGACCAATCCGGTTATTACGAACAAACATGGTAAAGCATATTTTGCGGTCTCTCGTACGAATATTGAGCCACTGACAATACTGCAAAACAGATACAATTACCAGTGCCAGCCAGTACCAGATAGTGGCGTGAATCTGCCAGCCAGCCAGAATCATCAGCAGATCAAACCCTGCATGACACAACATAACAGCAGTAATATCGTGATTACCAAAAGTAATTGCAGATGTATGAATGCCGATTTTTAAATCATCTTCCTTATCTGCCATGGCGTATATAGTGTCATAAGCTAAAGTCCACAATGTATTGGCGGCCAGCAAAATCCACGCAATCATCGGCACATGATTAGTTATCGCTGCAAACGCCATAGGTATCCCAAACGAAAATGCCAGACCAAGATATAACTGCGGTAATGGAAAAAAACGTTTAGTAAACGGATATGTCATGGCTAGAAATAGTGCGGGAATACTCATCAGCCAGGTAAGCCGATTCATAGGCAGCAAACAGAATGCAGATAAAATACACAATAGTAATGTCAGTATGAGCGCTTCTTTTTTACTTACCTTTTTTAAAGCAAAAGGTCGCTGACAGGTACGATCAACAGCACTGTCAAAATCGCGGTCTGCATAATCATTAA
Organism: Snodgrassella sp. W6238H11; assembly: GCF_016100525.1. Classification (NCBI taxonomy): domain Bacteria; kingdom Pseudomonadati; phylum Pseudomonadota; class Betaproteobacteria; order Neisseriales; family Neisseriaceae; genus Snodgrassella; species Snodgrassella sp. W6238H11. The sequence continues at coordinate 676,492 of NZ_JACFSH010000001.1, forward strand.
TCACGCAACCGGCACTACGCATTAAAAAAGTGCCGATTGTAAACAGCAGCACGATTAACCAGTCCGGATATCCGTCTGCAGCAATCCATAAAGCCCACCAGGTTGGCCATAACAGCAATAACGTACCAATCGGCCGGTCTATACGCATTAACTGTGTATAGACTTGAAAGCGCTCAGCCAACTGCCCGTTTTTTTTATCTTGCAGTTTCCTTTCTACAAAAAATCGATTCACACCTGTCTTTCAATGTTAATGCATGATTAAAAAATACAAAGATAGCCTCTGCCACATTGCCAGAACACTACTGATGCTACTACTATCAGAAAGAAGTCGGCAAACCAAATAATTGTAGCATAAGCATAACAGCTAACTGCACTCTGAAACCATAATCCAAAGGAGTAAGATATGGATTTAATTTTATGGCGTCATGCCGAGGCTGAAGACAGCCGCAATGATATGGCACGAAGATTAACAATTAAAGGTCAGCAGCAGGCAAAGTCCAGTGCTCAATGGTTGCATCAGCATTTACCGGATAACTTTCAAGTTTTCTGCTCAGAAGCAGTAAGAGCACAGCAAACTGCAGAATTTCTTAAACAGCCTTTGACTATTAATAAATTACTGAATCCTAACAGCCATCCGCTTAATCTCGCTACTTTTCTGCAACAACAGAACGCTGCTTCTTCTACACAGATATGGGTAGGTCATCAACCCTGGATAGGTCAGTTCTGCGCTTATTTGCTCAACGGCATCTGGTTACCGCAGCAATTCTGGTCAGTGAAAAAATCAGCTTTTTGGTGGTTTGATGTCCGTTTTTATCAACAGCGCCATCAGGCACGGCTAAAAGTCGTTCTTTCACCCGCTGCTTTAAAATAAACCATACAGATATAATCTGCAAATGAAAGCATATAGCGATGAGTTGGTTACATAAAAATGTCAATATCGGACATAATCAGTTCAATGAAAAAAGCTTTTTCACAAAGCTTAGTAAAAATGCCTTAATTCTGGGTAAACCCGTAATGGTGCAGCTATACACCTTATATTTGCTTTTTAAATCAGCAGAAACACCGCTACGCAGTAAAATGCTGATATTGGGTGCCCTGCTCTATTTTCTCAGTCCTGTAGATCTGATTCCGGATTTACTCGGACCAATAGGATTTACTGATGATATTGCGGTTATTACCATGGTATGCAGACAACTGCAAAAAGCCATCACACCGGCACTTAAAGCTCAGGCTGAAACAGCTGTTTCCCGATTCTTTCACCGTTAAATCATACCTTCCTGCTAAGCTATTCAATATTATTTTGATATAGCCGCATCAGTTTATCCATAAAAATAAAAAGCTGCTGGTTCATAACAGAATAATCAAAATATCTGATTTCCTCTGCTGACTGAATAAAAGGATAATCAGCTGCTTTCTCTAATTCAGATGCAGAAGCTGCAATTAATTTATCAATAGCTTTTGCATTCAGCTCCAGATGACACTGAAAACCGTATACCAACGGTGCATAACGGATAATCTGACGCGGACAACCTTTACTATAGGCAAGCACTTGTGCCTGTTCGGTCAGACCCGGCATATCACCATGCCAATGTGCCACTAGCATTTCTTTATCAAAATGAGAGATAAGTTCATCCGCCATACCTGCATGAGTTAGATAAATTGGAAAATAACCAATTTCTTTATTAGGACTGTGTTCATACATTCCGTTTAAAGCCTGCCCGATTAATTGGGCACCTAAACAAATACCAAGCACAGCCTTACAATTATTAATGGCACTGAGAATCAGACTTTGCTCTGCATTAGTATCAAAATAAGGGCATTCCTCAATTGTCGTAACTGGTGATTGCGGCCCCCCCATAATAATCAGCATATCGAAACCAGCTGCAGCTTCGGGTAATTTGTCGCCAAGATAAACGCGTGAATGCGAAATCTGATAATCTCTACTGATTGCCCATTCTTCACAAGCTGCAGCTTCTTCATAATCCTGATGAATAATAAAATGTACCCGCAATTTTATTCTCCTCCATATACAATAAAATCAGAATGAACCGGTTAAACTATACGGTTTTTCCGGTAGATATCCAATTATAAAAGGATCTCCATTTATCAGATTTTTGATTTACGATATAGCCAAAGCAAATATAATAGCGCCGCACAAACAGTGCGGCGCTGATTTAAGCTAGGGTAAAATTAATTACTTGCTGGCTTTAAATTCTTCATGATATTCACAAGCCAGTTTATGCAGAGATGCACCAATAGCTTTGTACTGATATTCATTCAGATTGGCTAATGAAACACGACCGGATGGGTGACGTACGGCAAAACCTTTACCCGGTAACAATACTACGCCGGATTCATCCGCAATTCTGAACAGCAGTTCATTCGGGTTTTTGGTTTTAACAACCCATTCAGCAAACTCATCACCATACAGCTGACGTGCAGTATCTTCCATATCAACCAGAGTGTAGTAATCCACACTGTTTTCATTAAACTCATGTTTAATACCCAGCTGTTTGTACATGGCAGCACTGCGGTTGCGAATCAGAGCCATCAGAGCATCTTTATACTGTTTCTTGGTATCCATCATTTCGGCCAGAGAGAACAGCACCATCTGCACCTGTTGTGGTGTAGACAAACCAGCTGTATGGTTCAGAGCAACAGCACGGCTGTCAGCAACCATACGGTCGATCAGTTTCAGTTTTTCCGGTTCCGGAGTAATAGACAGATAACGTTTGTGCAATACCTGACGTTCTTCTTCAGGCAGCTCAGCAATTTTCTTGTCCAGTACATTTTCTTTGGCCATGGCAATCACACCCAAGCGCCAACCGGTAGCACCGAAGTATTTAGAGAAAGAGTACACTAAAATAGTGTTGTACGGGCACAGAGTAAACAGAGATTCAAAGTTCTCAGCAAATGTACCGTATACGTCATCAGTCAGAATAATCAGATCAGGACGTTTTTTCACAATGTCAGCAATAATCTGCAGACTGCGGTCGTCCATTTTCACTGAAGGCGGATTGGATGGGTTAACCAGATAGAATGCTTTGATTGAAGGATCTTCCAGTTTGCGCAATTCGCTTTCAGGATACTGCCAGTCCAGTTTCGGATCAGCATTGATTAGAACTTCTTCCAGTTCATAATCGTTCAGTTCAGGAATTTCCAGATAGGGTGTGAAAATTGGTGCGCCCAGAGCAATTTTATCGCCATGACGAATCAGACCATTCTGTTTCAGAGAACTGAAAATGTATGCCATAGCAGCAGTACCACCTTCAGTTGCAAACAGATCGATATCGTCATTAGACATCGTTTTAGCACCCATTTCTTCCAGAATATAGGTTTTAACGATTTCTTCAGACAAGCGCAGCATACGGTCAGGTACAGGATAATTGCAACCCAGAATACCTTCGGTCATTTCCAGCAGGAACTGATGCTGATTGTAGCCAAGCTGGTCACGTACATAGGACATGGCTTTGCTCAGAAAATCAACACCTGGTTTGTGGCGGTTACGACGGATAAAGTCGTCAAAGCGTGCCATCAGATCATCTTTAAACGGCATACCACCGATATTCTGATCCAGGAAAGAGAAAGAAATTTCAGACTCTTCCGCAGCAAACAAACCTAATTCAAAAAAGGCATTGCGTGGTAAAGTAGCCAGAAAATTAGGGTTACCACGGCCGGCATTCAGCATCATCCGATCGTTGCGGCTCTGTGCCAGATCAATCAAGTGATTTTTCAACTCAAACGGGCTTAAATTAGCATATTTTTCAAAATCATGTTTTGAAGTCATAATAGTTTCCTCAAGAAGTTAAAGCACATATCAAACAAGAGCCACAATCAACGGACCTAACAATGTCAGGAACACATTGGCTAATGCATATGTAACGGCAAATGGAGTAGTCGGAATTGCATTGCCTGCTTTATCCAGAACTTCACCAAATGCAGGATTGGCACTACGTGAACCAGCCAAGGCACCTGCAAATACAGCTGCATTGTCATAACGAAGCACATAGCGACCAAAGAAAATAGCCAGAATCATCGGAACCAGAGTAACCACCACACCGATCAGGAACAGAGTCAGACCATGTTCTTTAATAGTGGTAATTGCCTGTAAACCTGATTGCAGACCCACAACAGATACGAAGCCGGCCAGACCGAAGTCCTTCATAAACTGAGAAGCCGCAGCAGGCATATTGCCGAATGTCTGTTTACGGGCACGCAGCCAGCCAAAGAAAAGACCGGATAACAATGCACCACCACCGGCACCAAGCGTAATCGGAATATTGCCGATACGAATTACTACCCAGCCGATAATCAGACCAAGTACTACGCCCAGACCGTGATAAGCCCAGTCGGTTTTACTATTAACCGTAATAGGTGCGCCGATAATGTGTACAACACGGTTAATATCACTGGTAGAACCGTAAATGGTCATTACATCGCCCAGTTTGAACTCTGTATCAGGTGTCAGATCCAGTTTTTCACCATTGCGATGCAGTTCAATCAGATAGATACCATGCTGAATTTCAAAATCTTTATCGCTCATATGAACTTTGGAACGAATTTCAGCCATGGTTTTATTCGCATACTCAGGGTTGCGGAAAACCACATTTTTAGTATCAACAATGACTTCCAGACCCGGCTCGGCATCTAGTTCGCGGCCGAATAAAGTGCTGACAGAAGTAACAGCTTCACGACGACCAACAATCAGGATGATGTCTTCCGGTTTCAGAATCGTAGACGGAGTGCAGTCAATCAGATTACCGTGACGTTTAATGCGTTCGATCGTAATACCCAGATTTTCTAATTCAATATCTTTAATAGATTTCTGAATATCATGTTCAACCACATAGATACGTCCCACCATCTGCGTAATTGCCATCCCCTGATTACCTTCCAGTGCCATAGCACCTTTCAGTTGTTCAGCTTCTGCAGCTACCGCGTCATCGCGAATATCCCGACCCATGATTTTCGGTAACACATTCATACAAATTATGATTGCGCCCAGAGAACCAAAGATATATGTCACCGCATAACCAATAGCTACATTAGCCTGTAACTGCTGTAACTGATCGGCAGGCAGACCCATATGTGTCAGAGCATCAGCAGCCGTACCCAGAATTGCTGACTGGGTTAAACCACCGGCAGCTAGACCAGCGGCCAGACCTTTATCCAAATGGAACAGGCGTGCCATAATCATTACCGTAATAAAGCCGGTAATGGCGATAAACAATGCCAGAAAGATTTCACGCAGAGTTTTTACACCCAGTGAACGGAAAAACTGAGGACCACTTTCATAACCCACAGCGTAAATAAATAAAGTAAACAGCAATGCCTTAAGGCCAGAATCAATGTGAACATTGAGCAGGCTTAAGACCACTGCCACCAGCAGGGAACCGGCAACCCCGCCGAGCTGGAACTTACCGAAGCGTATATTGCCCAGCAAATAACCCAGACTTAACGACAGAAACATCAGAATAACCGGTGATTCCTGAATATTAGTCAATACCCAATTCAACATATGTCTACCTTCTCCTGAAAGAACGTAGGCTAGTGTGCGCTCGTGCGCTTTTAATTTTTGTCTAAATATTCATATGTACGAAAATTAATGATAATTTTGGTATTTTGTTAACAACATTGGCATTTAATTAATCCAATTAATCGCGTTTAATTACTATGTAAGAATAATTTCACATTCATGCACCAATACTGTTTTTTGCTTTTTTCAACTGATTTTAAAGAGAAAAGTTAAGATTTTGTTCAGAATTTTTTATTAATATATTAATATAATTTAGAACTATAATATCTATATTAAATAAAATTTATTAAATAATCTGTTATTCTTATATCTTACTAGCCAATAAAATAATTTATTTCTAATTGAATATATTTAATCAGAATGCATATTTAATTATTAAACTATATAAACTATTTTTCAATACGATTGATAATCTATAACATATTGAAATGATAATAAGAATCCTGTTTAACAACTACGCTGAACAGTCAGATTTCTGTTGCCATTTCACAACAAATCATCTATTTTTTCTAAAAAAAATGATATTAAAATTAACACAAATTGCTAATTAAAATATCCATTCCAAATTATAACTAATTAAAACCATTTAACTACATAAAGTTTACATAATTATTTTTTGATTTCTCAAATTTGAATTTTGGCAGATGGTTTTATTGATAAGGGTTTACTTCATTGACATTTATACCAATAACTCTTTAATACTTAAAATAAATCAATTCAGACAAGAATTTTAGCCTGACATATACACGCTATATCTGATAAGAGCCTGAGTATTTCCGGAAATGAATATAAAAAAAGCCTGAATAATTTTCTTTCAGGCTCTTTTCAAACAATCAAACAGATAAAAGTATCTGCTTCACTATACAATAAAATTTTTCAGCGTAATAAAGGTAATGATTCAGTATTGATAAAATTAACCACATTACTCAAATTATTTTGAGGATTATCTTCTGCATTCGGTTGATCTGTAGCATCTGCTGAATCATCACCATCATCAGATTCTTCATCATATAAACTAAATGCCTTTGTATCAGTATCGGATGAATCTACACCAATATCTTTAATCAGCCGATGATATTCGGCAGACTGGGCTAATAGCTCTTTCGCAGCTTTACGCAAATTATTCACTTCACTGCGTGCCAGATAAAACGTTGTTGGTATATGAATTACTTTATCCCTTAAAGGGGAAGAAGGTAAATCCAGTAAATTCACACTTATATAATATACCCGCGGTGTACCCTCACTACGATTTTCATTCCACCAGTCTACATATTTCTGAAATTGATGCTGAGTATCTTCTGAATACTTCTCAATCGGAATACTGGTTAAAGCTCTCACTACTTCAGTAGTTCCGGGAACACTGGCGCTACTGTCAATTTCATTTTTGCGCTGTGTCTGGGCGTTGACATTAATAATGATAATTTTATGAATATTCGCTGATTCCAGCTGGTCATACAAAGTTTCATTACTATATAACTCAGTTGTGTCCAGCAAACTGCGTAATCCGAGATTATCCGTTAATCCACCATCCAGTAAATGAATATAAGGTCTTTTCTGACTATCCTGATATTGCTTGAGATTATTACGATAAGCTGTGCGTGTCTGAGCACGGAAAGCTGTCGTGCCGGTAGCATCAGCATTATTACTATCAACCAGATTATCTGGTAACTGATAATGGCAATTACCGCCATTGTTATTCAGAGTTACCGGTGCAAAAACCAGTGGCACAGCACTGGATGCCGCTACGGCACGGGAAATGGGTAATTTAGTTAAATCAATGCAGAGTAAATCAAAATACTCCTGCGTAAAATCCAGCCGGCTGCCCAAACTCATATCAGTAGCACTAATTACCACAAACGGCCCCTTACGTTTATTATTTAAATCCGCATACGTAGCGCCATGATATAAATGTAAATCCAGCTGTTCCTGTAACAAATCACCGCGGCCAAATTCCGGTGAAGCCAGCCGCGACCAGTTAGCCATCGAAAAAACCTGACCAACTAACATTTTCTGCAAATTTAAATTGAGAAAATTTTGCTCAAATTTCGGTATTGTATCGGCTCCGTGTAATCCAAAATAAGTAGCTAAAACTGAGCCTCCGGATATACCATAAACCACATCAACCGTATCAAGCAGACTTACCTGTTTACCGTCTATTTTTACTTGCTGCTTTTTCAGAGATTCCAGAACCCCATAACCAAACGCAGCTGCACGGGTTCCGCCACCGGAAAGCATCACAATACCGATTACATCGTCTATTTTCTTCTCATCATTGTTTAACAATGCATGTTGTAAACGATAACCTTCCTGTTCATCAATATGATCAATTGTGTCTATAGGCTGATATTGCAGTGTAGAACAGGCACTCAGACTCAATACGGCAATCAGTATCAGCAGGTACCATCTAACAGATATCGTAATACTTAGCGGCATTACAGCTCCCGGAGCAGAAAATATCAGGATACCTGATATATTTTGATTAATTAATAATTGCTATTATCATGTAATCTATCAGTGTACCATTACTGCCACTTATTCATACAAACAGAAAATTAAACGATAACATAATTTTCAGCTTAATTATCTTAAATCAGTTTTCATCAGTAATTTGCCAGCCTCCGCCTAATGCCTTATACAGATTAACCAGATTACGTGCCTCTTCCAGTTTGCCCTGAATTTGCTGATCATCCAAATCTTCTGCATTCAGGCGTGCCCGTAAACTGCGGTCCAGGGTCATATCGCCATAGCGAAACAGTTTTTCAGCCGCACCGGCCTGACTGGCAGCCTGCATTTGAGCCTGATGCATTAACCGGTTTTGTTTATTCAGACTAAACTGCATCTGATATGCGCTATCTACTTCAGCCAGAGCCTGTAAAATCATCTGGTCATATCCGGCAATAGCTGCCTGTAACTGAGCATCAGCCCGCTCAATATTATGTCTGATTCTGCCTGCAGTAAACACAGGAATAGTCATACTTGCATTCAGCAAACCGGCCGTATTTTTTAAATATGAAGTACTGCTGTCTAAATGTATTTGTCCGGTCTGCCATAAAAAATTAAGCGAAAATCTTGGCAGACGGTCAGCTTTAGCACTAGCTAAACCGGCACTCATCGCTTTCACCAGATTTTCCTGGGTGCGGATATCCGGTCTCCGGGTAATGAGATCCAGTGGAACCTGTCCCGCCGGAGCAGAAGGTAAATGCTGAAAAATATCCAAAGACGCAGGCGCAACCACAAATCCTTGCGAAGACTGACCGGTCAATACTGCTATATTGCGCTGATAAACATCAGCCTGTGCCTGATAAGTAGCAATTTTTGCCTGCATAGCTGAAAGTTTTGCCGCAACTTCTCTGACATCATAAGCCGATGCCTGACCTGCACGAAAACGCCCTTCCGTATATCGCTGCAATTGCTTAAGAGTAGCAACACTGTGCTCACCTACTTTTACCCGTTGCTGCATTGCACGCATTTTCAGATAATTATCGGCAATTTCACTGCCAAGCATCATCTGCGCACCATGCCAGCGTTCTGTTTCGCTCAGGCTCAGATAATGCATTTCATCAGCATCACTGCGTTTTTGTCCGAATACATCCGGCTCCCAGCTGGCTGTAAAACCTGCCTGAACCGTATTACCATGAACATGCCGGCGATTATTACCCAGCGGCGAACCAGTTGCCTGCAAGTAATCCTTTGCATTACCAATTGCCGGTAAGTTTAAATCTTTAAGTGAATTATCACCATTGTAACGATGTAATCCTCCGCTACTTTCCACACCTGCTTGCGGTCCTAAATCAGACTCAGCCATAGCAGCACTGGCTCGTGCTGCAAGCATATTTGCTTTCATTTTGGCCAGATTCCGGTTATTTTTTAATCCGGTTTCAATTAACTCATTCAATACCGGATCCGGCCAGCTTTGCCACCAGCGGCTGATATCAGCTGAGCCGCGTGCTGCCGCATTCTGATCAAACTGCTGTGGCATACCGACAGTAGATTTCACCTGAATATCAGTTCTGCCGCAACCTGCCACCAATCCTAAAGCCAGTAATACAGACAACCATGTTTTATTCATCACCATACTTCCCTAAAATCCGGTGTAAGCATCAGGAATGCTGTGCCAGCATGCCACGAAATCGCGATAGCGCCAGAGCCAGAAACAACACACCCATTATGCTCATCATCAAAATTTTCGGCCAGACAATATCCAGACCGGCATTCCGAAAGAGCACATCCTGACTAAACTGAGTAAATTGAGTTTCCGGTGAAAACCAAGTTATATACTGAAAAACTGCCGGCATACTTTCCAATGGCGATTCAGAGCCTGAAAGTAAACGCATTACCACATAAATCGGCAAACATAACAAACCAAACTGCGGCATGGTAGGAGCCAGCGTTGCAAACCAGATACCCAGAGACGCCACAGAAAACAAATAAATAAACATGCCCATACTAAATAAAAATATTGAGCCGTTTATCGGTATATGCAGCCAGCCCTGAATAACCAGCCATAAAGACAGCAGAGAAGCTACTGAGATAACCGCACCATTAGCAAAAATCTTGGCCATCACAATTTCACTGGGTCGTACCGGCATAACCAGCAACTGTTCTATCGTACCGTGCTCTTTCTCACGGATTACCGCGGCACCGACCAGAATAATCGCCAGTAAAGTCAGATTGGATACTACATTCATCGTAGCGATAAACCATGAGGATTCACCATTAGGATTAAACTGAATATTTAACACCGGCGTAATCGGAGATAACTTCACTGCAGAGTGCTGATGTAAAAAAGAACGTGTCTGTGCATCAATAATCTGGCTTAAATAATTAAAACCTATACCAGCCTGAGTTACTGACGTTGCATCAGCCAGCACCTGAATGGTAGGAGACCGTCCTGCGACCACATCGCGTTCAAAATTGGCCGGAATATCCAGTACAAAGACATAATCACCTTTATCCATAGCCGCATCAATTTCTTCACGCTTTACTTCTACCGGCTGTTTAAAATAAGGTTCCAGCAAAGAATCACGAATTTGGTAAGACAAAACACTGTGATCAGCATCCATAATGGCAACTGAAGCATGGCGCACTTCGGTAGTAATACTGGTTGCAACTGAGTAAATGGCTAAAGACAGCACGACTACCATTAATGCAATTAAAACCACATCACTCAGCAGGCTTTTCAGCTCCTTTACACTCAGCACCCATACATTTTTAAACCATTGCAGCATCTATACCTCCTGCTTCTTCAGTAAGCAGCCGGCCAGAAAAACGTATACCAGACAAAATACCATTAATATCAAGTAATAATTAATAAAGTCCAGAAAGCCTAAGCCTTTAGTAAAACCGCCTAAACTGATTAACTGATACCATGCAGTCGGGAAGCTCCAGCCAAACCAATAATTAACCCCGCTGAGTGTAGACAGCGGATACAGCAGACCGGAAAAATTCAGCGCTGGAATTAATGATAAGATTGCCGAACCGAAAATGGCAGCCACCTGCGACTTTACAAAGCTGGAAATCAATAAACCGAAAGCTGTCGCTGCAAATATCAATGCCAGAGCACCCAGACTCATCGCCAGAAAACTGCCACGCACAGGCACACCCAATGCCACTACGGCCAGCCATACGAGAATCAGATAGCTGAGAAAAGAAACAAAAACATATGGAAGCTGTTTACCAATCAGAAACTGTCTAACCGATGCGGGGGAAGTATACAAATTAGTAATTGAACCGATTTCCCGTTCTCTCACTACTCCGAGAGCCGTCATCATTACCGGTATCAGCATCATTGCCATCATAATCATACCGGGGGTGATTGCAAAAATACTTTTAAAATCCTGATTATAAACATAGCGTGGCGCAATCTGCGCAGCCGGCTTAAGAGAGATTGGCAAACCTGTTTCAGTCCATTTCATCGCTGTATAGTTATTTAGTGTCGATAAAATAAAACTTTTAATATTTTCTGCCATAAACGGCATCGTACCATCAACATAAAAGCCCACTTCCGGCTTATTGCCACGCAGCAGATCACGACCAAAATGTGGCGGGATATCAATCACCATTCTGGTATTGGAAACCTTAAGCGTATTATCAATCTCAGCAGCACTGTGAAGATTGCCAGTGAAAGTAAAATAACGTGAACCTTGAAATTGCTCAATCAAAGCGCGGCTTTCTACCGTCTGGTCACGGTCTATTACCGCAAATTTAACATGCTCAACATCAAAAGATACTGACCATGCAGCCATCATCATTAACACCACCGGTCCGAACAAAGCAAAGAATAAACGAATTTTATCGCGCAGTAATTCCTTGCCTTCGCGTACAGCAAATGTCCATATAGTCTGTAGCCAGTAAGCCAGGCTATCAACATCCGTTGTTTTACCCGAAGATTGAGTAAATCCGTTTTCATGCGCGGTGTTTTGGGTTTCTTTTGCATCAGAAGCAGATACCTGAGATTTAGGCTGATTTTTATCTACAGCCTCTTGCAAATAATCAATAAATGCGGTTTCAAGATCATCTGTATCTTTACTTTCACACAGTTCTTCTGGTGTCCCGATAGCCAGAACCCGTCCCTGATGCATGAATGATATCCGGTCACAGCGCTCCGCTTCATTCATGAAATGCGTAGAGACAAAAATAGTAGTGCGATGATTTCTCGACAAATTTAGCAGATGATGCCAGAACATATCTCTGGCCACCGGATCAACCCCGGATGTAGGCTCATCCAGAATCAATACCTGAGGATGATGCAGACAGGCTGCTGCCAGCTGCAAACGCTGCCTGATACCCAGCGGCATTTCACTGGGCTGAATATCTGCAAATTCAAGCAGATCAAATTCCTGCAAAGACTGCTGAACAGCAGAATCAATCTGGGCAGCATCCATACGGTATAATCGGGCTGAAAGTACCAGATTCTGTCGTACCGTTAACTCTTCATATAAAGAAAACGACTGCGACATATAACCGATTTTCATCCGTGTCGTCATATCATTGGCATTAACCGTATGACCTAACAGCTCAGCAGAACCGGAGCTGGCATCCAACAGCCCCGTCAGCATTTTCATGGTTGTTGATTTACCACAGCCATTCGAACCAAGAAAACCAAAAATTTCGCCTCGCTCAATCCTGAAACTAACATTATTAACGGCAATAAAATCACCAAACCGTTTGGTTAAATCTTTTGCCTCAATCGCCGGAGGAGAGTCTTTATCCGGAACAAACGGCGTTAGTTGCAGACTGCCCGATTTATTCTGTTTATTTTCGGGCAAAAGTTTTACATAAGCCTGTTCCAGCGTATCCGTATGGGTATCATCTAAAACCTGCTGAGTGGGCGCATTGACAATTAGACGACCATTATCCATTGCCAGCAGATATTCAAAGCGCTTTGCTTCATCAAAATACGCCGTGGCCACAATCACCGTCATATCTGGATTTTCTGCCCGCAATTCATCAATCAACTGCCAGAACTGCCGGCGCGATAACGGATCCACCCCAGTAGTTGGTTCATCCAGAATCAGTAATTCCGGGTTATGCACTAGTGCACAGCATAAACTTAATTTCTGTTTCATGCCTCCGGAAAGCTTACCGGCCGGCCGGTCAGCAAAAGGTGATAATCCTGTTGCCCGCAACAAACGCGCAATGCGTTCGTGACGCATACGTCCGCGCAAACCGAATAAACGAGCATGAAAATCTACGTTTTCATTAACCGACAATGTTGGATAAAGATTCTGACCAAGCCCTTGCGGCATGAACGCAATCCGGTGGCTTAGCGACTGCCGGCTATGCTTGTCCGCCATACTGTCGCCAAATACCAGTACCTCGCCCTGCTGAATAATTTTTACACCGGCAATCAAAGACAGTAAAGTAGACTTACCTACACCGTCCGGACCAATCAGACCCACCGTTGCACAGCGCCGAATTTGCAATGATACATCCTGCAATGCCTTCGTCTGACGGTACTGATGAAAAACATGGCGTAAATCTACAGCCCATTCTTCTCCTGTTACAGCCTGCTCTCTGGCCGTACTATCCATATCAGGCACCTTTGGCAGATTGTTTTATACTGGGTAAATTTACCTGCCATTGCTGCGGCCATGCTTTATTGTTATCAAAACGGATATATCCGTTACCTGTCAGCCCGCCCTTAAGCAATCCACTGTATTTCAATGCAATCTCAGGGGGAATTTTCAGCTTAACCTTATACATCAGCTTTTGCCGTTCATTCTGAGTTTCCACAAACTTAGGCGTAAACTGAGCATTGGAATCAATAAAATCCACCTTTGCCGGCCAGACTGCACTCATTCCGTCCAGAATAATCCTTGCTTCATCCCCAAGCTTTAATTTACCAATAGTATCTGTGGGTAAATACACTGACAGCGTTACATCAGACGGATCAAGTAATGACACAACCTTATTACCTTCACCCAGTACATTACCGGCCTCGGCAATACGATACTCTACACGCCCGGCTTTAGGCGCACGTATCAGCATGTCGTTATTAGCAGAAGAAGTAGCATTAATCTGAGCCTGCGCCTGTTGTACTGCCGCCAGAGCCTCAGCGCGGGCTGCCTGAGCAGATTTAACTCTGGCTATTGCAGCATCACGTTCAGCCTGTCTCCGGCGTAATTCAGGTGAAGATACCAGCTCATCTGATTTAAGCTGACGCGCATTATCCAAATCCATCTGAGCAACCTTATGTATCTGCTGCTGAGCGGCAATTTCTGCTTCTGCTTTAGAGACATTTTCCTGTGCACGCTTTTTATCAGCACGGGCAGCATCCAGTTTGCTACTGGTCTGATCAGATGAAAGCTCAGCCAGAACCTGATCTTTAGCGACTACATCACCTTCATCCACTTTCATCTCAATGACACGACCAGCATATAAAGTAGCCACATCCAGCCGTTTGAGTTCCATACGGCCATTACCGCCAGCAAAACCATCAGGTAAATCAGTATGGCTGCGCATATTAATCCACACTGCCAGTCCAGCTAATACCAATACCACCAACACAAACAACAGTTTTTTTGTTTTCATTTATTTTTCCCTGAACAAACTGTTTTATTGGTTCCGCATCACGAAACTCGCCATATCCTGCTCACACAATTTAACACATAAAATATCCATTCATTTCATCAATAACAATAGTTTACTATTACTGTTACATATTTGCGAAAATTACGCCAAGCAAATTCTGAGTGCTAAACAACTAATTGCCACTTGTCAGCATTCTGTTTTTTTCTGACAATCAGAATACTGTTTTCAAGGAATTCGGATATGATTATCGTAATGCAGCGTCAGGCAACCGAAACACAGATCAGCAATGTCATCAGTTTTATCCGTGGACGCGGATTGCACGAACATTTATCCCGTGGCGCAGAACGCACCATCATCGGAGCTGTTGGTGATGAAAGAGTCTTCGAACCACGCGAACTAGAAGCACTTGCCGGCGTTGAAAAAGCCATGCGCATACTACAGGACTGGCGCATCATCAGTCGTGAAAGTCAGCCCGAGGATACAGTTATCACCGTACGAGGACAGAACTTTGGCGGCAACCATTTTCATATAGTCGACAGCATGAGCGGCACCCGGCTTCCGGAAAGAGCTAATGTCTTTATCGATCCTTTTTATCAGGCATTTTCACCTTATTCGACAGTGCCGCAAACCAATATCAGCATGCAACAACAGATTAAGCAGGCACATGCAGCCAACAAGCCCGTCTGGCTGCGTATCAGGGATGTGCGCCAGCTAGAACCAGCTTTACAGGCAGAAGCAGATATTATTTATCTGGGCGGAGAATTAATGTCTAATCGCACCCTCCTTAACGAAGTAGGCTGTCTGAATATTCCGGTTGTACTCTGCAAAGACAAACATCATCAGGTAGATGAATGGCTGATTGCAGCTGAGCATATTGCCTTAAAGGGCAATCATCATCTGATGCTGGGTGAAGCAGGTACATTAAGTCTGGAGCGAAACGCTCCTTACCGGCTTGATGTAGAAGCCATTGTTAAAGCCAGACAGATTACTCATTTGCCCATTGTGGCCAATATTTCCCGTCTCGCTCATGCCTATATGGACAGTGCAACACTTATGCAACTGGCACAAGCTGCAGGTGCTCATATTGTCATACATTAACTGGACAATAAGTCCAAAACCAATAATTTTATAAAAACATATATTATTTATAAATTTAGACAAATTTAATCATTTATAACGTTAAATTTGTCTAAAACAAGTATAATATTGCGCAAAATATAAAAGTTTTAGTATAAAATAAATTAATATAATCATATAACTAACATTCTTTTCAAAATTAGCGCTTGCTTAACATCTATACCTGTTTTATCGTAAACACTCATTTAGCTAACCCAAACCTGCTATTCCGACTACCGGATGCAGAGCCAACAGATCATCACAATAAGTATATTCGCGTACCCTAAACCGCCGTTTACACTTATTAATCTTACCGGATGAAGATGCATTGGCAATGTATCAGTCGGACTACTAGAACATAAGAGGTTGATATGCAACTTTCAGGTGCACAAATACTCGTGCAGAGTCTCAAAGCCGAGAATGTAGAATATGTTTTCGGATATCCCGGCGGAGCAGTTCTCGAAATCTACGACGCCATCTTTCAATTAAAAAAATTCCGCCACATACTTGTCCGTCATGAGCAGGCTGCAGTTCATGCTGCTGATGCATACTCACGCGCCAGCAACGGAGAAAAAATCGGAGTCGCCCTGGTAACATCAGGTCCGGGTGCTACCAATGCCATAACCGGCATAGCCACCGCCAATTCCGATTCTGTCCCGCTCGTGGTCATATCCGGTCAGGTTGGCTCACCTGCTATCGGTACTGATGCCTTTCAGGAAGTCGATACTGTCGGCATTAGCCGCCCGTGTGTAAAACATAATTTTCTGGTTACCCACGTAAGTGAGCTGGCAGAAACAGTTAAAAAAGCCTTTCAGATTGCGCGTACCGGCCGACCCGGTGTGGTAGTGATTGATGTGCCTAAAGATGTGACCCAGGCAATGGCGAAATTCAGCTACCCGCAGGAAGACATCAATATCCGCTCCTACCAGCCCGTTACGCAGGGACATACAGGTCAGATAAAAAAAGCTGCACAAGTGATGGCTGCAGCTAAACGACCAATTGTACTGTACGGCGGAGGCGTAATCCTGGGTAATGCCAGCAACATCCTTACCGATTTTATTCAGTCTACCGGTACACCCTGTGTCTCTACCCTGATGGGATTAGGCGCATTTCCTGCCACCAACCGTCAATTTCTTGGCATGGTAGGTATGCATGGCAGCTACGAAGCTAATATTGCTTTACAAAATGCCGATGTAGTACTTGCTGTCGGTGCCCGTTTTGATGATCGTGTTATTTCTGTACCCGATAAATTCACTGACGATGGCAAAAAAATCATCCATATTGATATCGACCCGTCCAGCATTGCCAAACGCGTAAAAGTAGACGTACCCATTGTTGGTGATGTTAAAAACGTTCTGGCTGATTTACTAGCCCTGTGGCAGAAGCAGAATCTGAACTTTAACAGTAATGCACTGGACAGATGGTGGAAAAACATCGAAAACTGGCGCAGCCGTGACAGCATCTGGTTTGAAAGTTCAGATGAAATTATCAAACCTCAGCAAGTAATCCAGACACTGGCAAAACTAACCGACAACAATGCCCTCATCACATCGGATGTTGGCCAGCACCAGATGTTTACAGCACAGTACTATCCATTCGTACGCCCGCGCCAGTGGCTAAACTCCGGCGGGCTGGGCACAATGGGCGTCGGATTACCTTATGCTATGGGTGCCAAACTGGCTAAACCGGAAGAAGACGTATTCTGTATTACCGGTGAAGGTTCTATACAAATGAATATCCAGGAACTTTCCACCTGTTATCAGTATCGCCTGCCGATTAAAGTGATCAATCTTAATAACGGCTTCCTTGGCATGGTTCGTCAGTGGCAGGAACTCTATTATGACAACCGCTATTCTGAAACCTATATGGAATCATTGCCTGACTTTGTCAAACTGGCTGAAGCTTATGGGCATGTTGGCATCAGAGTGAAAAAAGCAGCCGACATCGAAGGTGCACTGAAAGAAGCCATTGCACTCAAAGACAGACTGGTATTCATGGATTTCATTACCGACCGTACTCAGAATGTCTATCCCATGGTAGGCAATGGTAAAGGTTTGGATGAAATGGTTTTACCGCCACATATGAGAGAAGAATAGCCGGAGCACATCATGAGACACATTTTATCTATTCTGATGGAAAATCAGGCCGGAGCCATGAGCCGTATTGTTGGTCTGTTTTCAGCCCGTGCTTACAATATCGATTCCCTGTCCGTATCTCCAACAGAAGACAAAACCCTGTCACGAATGACAATTGTCACCAGCGGCGATAACAAAGTAATGGAACAGATAACCAAGCAGCTTAATAAACTGATAGAAGTTATCAAAGTTATCGATCTGAACGACAGCAACTACGTTGAACGTGAATTAATGCTGGTTAAGCTGCGCGCTACCGGCAAGGATCGCGATGAAATACTGCGTCTGACCGATATCTTCCGCGGACACATCATTGATGTAACCGACAAAACCTATACAGTGGAAATCACCGGCACCAGCAGCAAACTAGATGCCTTTCTGGATACCGTGGGCAAAACCCTTATTCTGGAAACCGTACGTACCGGTGCAGCAGGCATAGGTCGCGGCGAACGCATGTTACGTATTTAAGCCGGACATTTTTAAAGCATTATCCGACCTAAAAACATATTAAAACCCTGATTTTAAAATCAACACATTAAATTGAAGGAATAGCAATGCAAGTTTATTACGATAAAGACGCAGATCTCTCATTAATCAAAGGCAAAACCGTAGCCATCATCGGTTATGGCTCACAAGGTCATGCTCACGCTGCCAACCTGAAAGATTCAGGTGTAAACGTAATCGTCGGGCTGCGCAAAAGCGGTAATTCCTGGCATAAAGCAGTAAATGCCGGTCATGACGTACGGGAAGTTGCAGAAGCCACAAAAGCAGCCGACGTAGTGATGATTCTGACACCTGACGAATTTCAGCCGGCAGTTTATCAGAATGAAATCGCGCCTAATCTGAAAGACAATGCCACAGTAGCTTTTGCTCATGGTTTTAATATTCATTACAACCAGATTATTCCGGCCAAAAATCTTGACGTAGTGATGATTGCACCCAAAGGCCCTGGTCACACAGTACGCAGTGAATTCCTGAAAGGCGGTGGTGTGCCCAGCCTGATTGCAGTACATCAGGATGCAACCGGTCGTGCCCGCGACATCGCTTTATCCTATGCTGCCGCCAATGGCGGTACCAAAGGCGGCGTGATTCAGACAACCTTCAAAGAAGAAACTGAAACCGACCTTTTCGGCGAACAGGCCGTATTGTGCGGCGGGCTGGTTGAATTAATCAAAACCGGTTTTGAAACACTGGTAGAAGCAGGCTATGCTCCGGAAATGGCTTATTTTGAATGTTTGCACGAAATGAAACTGATCGTAGATTTAATCTACGAAGGCGGTATTGCAAACATGAACTACTCCATTTCCAATAATGCCGAATACGGCGAATACTTCACCGGCCCTCAAGTCGTAAATGAACATTCACGTCAGGCTATGCGCGAGGCATTAAAACGCATTCAGAATGGTGACTATGCCAAATCATTTATCGTAGAAGGTGCAACCAACTATCCATCAATGACTGCCCGCCGTCGTCAGAATGCTGATCATCCTATCGAAATCATTGGCAACCAGTTACGCAGCATGATGCCATGGATTGCCAAAAACAAACTGGTTGATCAGGATAAAAACTAATATAGCTGCTTAAGTCTGTTTGTAACAAAGCAAAAAGCTTGTGTATGCATTTTCATATACAAGCTTTTTTTAAACCCCGAATTCAAGAAAGAATATGACTACTCCACCCGCTCCGCAGTCTGAATCTGCAAACAAAATTACTCAGAACTCCCCTACCAAAGTAGCGATTGCCAGCCTCGTAGGTACAGCCGTAGAGTTTTACGACTTCTACATATACGGGCTTGCTGCTGCACTCGTATTAAGCGACCTGTTTTTTCCAACCAAGGATCGGGCAATTGCCATCATGTCCTCATTTCTTACTTTTGGAATAGCCTTTGTTGCCCGCCCTATTGGTGCCGGATTATTCGGACATTTTGGCGATAAAGTTGGCCGTAAAACCACCCTGATAGCATCATTACTGATAATGGGTATCAGTACAACCCTGATCGGTGTTCTGCCGACATATCAGCAGGCAGGTATTATTGCACCGGTTTGTTTATGCGTCCTGCGCTTTTGTCAGGGTCTTGGCTTAGGTGGTGAATGGGGCGGAGCCGCTTTACTGGCTACCGAAAATGCGCCCAGAGGTAAACGTGCTCTTTTTGCTATGTTTCCGCAAATTGGGCCTCCTATCGGATTCATTACTGCCAGCCTGATTTTCATTGTTTTATCCAAAAATCTTGATAATGCACAAATGATGTCGTGGGGCTGGCGTATCCCATTTTTACTGAGCATTGTTCTGGTTGGTCTGGGTATGTATGTTCGCATGTCCATTATTGAAAGTAATGCTTTTCGTACCATGGTTGCCAGACAGAGTGCTGTAAAAATCCCTCTGACTGACACTGTACGCAAACATTACAATCAGCTTATTTTAGGCTCTTTGGCCGCCACGTCGTGCTTTACTCTATTCTTTTTAACAACCGTATTTTCTTTGCAATATGCTACTACAAAGCATGAGTGGCAAAGTACAGCATTATTTAATAAAATTGAGTATTTATCCATTCTCATGGGTGCTATTGTATTTATGGCTGTCGGTTCCCCGATATCTGCATGGCTTTCAGACAGAATCGGCCGTCGCCCGGTATTTCTGATAGGTGGGATAGCCACAATCATAATCGGTTTCTTTTTTGGCGACTTAATCAATTCTTCCAGTGCCATTACAGCTGCCATTTTCTTATCCTCTGCTCTGTTTATAATGGGTATCTTGTGGACACCTTTAGCAGCATTCTTACCAGAAATATTCCCTACCAACGTAAGATATACCGGTGCAGCTATCTCCTTCAGCTTTGGCGGTATTCTGGGCGGATCACTTACCCCGTTTGCTGCAGCATGGATAGTTAAAACATATGGCTTACAGGGTACAGTATATATAGGCTGGTTTCTGATTGCCGCCTGTTTACTCAGCATGATTGCAGTACTATTGCTACCAGAAACACATAAACAGGAAATTGAAAATTAAAACAGATAAAAAACCGATTTAACCAATCGGTTTTTTATCTTAGCGATTAATTCACATTAGTGTTAGCTTAATCTGTTTCCATAATAAATCTTTCTGCTAAAATACACATAAAAATACTATGTAGCAGATATCTAAAATGAGCATTATCAACAATAAAAAAGCATTTCACGATTACTTTATCGAAGAACAGATAGAAGCCGGAATTGTTCTTGAAGGCTGGGAAGTAAAGGCTATTCGTGCCGGACGAGTACAAATCAAAGAAAGCTATATCCAATGGAAAAAAGGTGCTTTTTATCTGGTTGGCAGTCACATTACTGCTTTACCCACCGCATCCAATCATGTAAAACCCGATCCCGTACGGCAGCGAAAACTATTACTGAAACAATCAGAAATCAACAAACTGATAGGCAAAGTAGAACGCAGTGGTTATACCCTTGTGCCTGTTAACATGCATTACAGCCATGGTTATGTAAAAATCGATATGGGATTGGCCAAAGGTAAAAAGCAGCATGACAAGCGCCAAAGCAGCAAAGAAAAAGACTGGAATCGTGAGAAACAACGCCTGCTTAAACAGACACGCTAAATCCTGGCAAATATTAATAATAAAACGGGAAATTAAATTCATTAATTTCCCGTATAAATAAAAAATTAAACTAATTAAAGCATTTCTTTTTATCTGGTAAAATAATACAGCTAATAAACTCCAGAAAATCATATTTCATAGAAACCAAATTAAATTAATCATAATCTATTATTAAATCAGTATTTTATATATCATCCTTTAATATCCATTCTCAATATAATAAATAGTTAAATTTAACTAGACATAAAAAAGTTAAATTATGTTAAACTTGTATTACTGTATCAATACAGGCAAGCATTATTAACAATACAGGGTGTGTAATGATGAAGAAAATCGGTCTGCTATCAATAATTTTATTGCTAAACGGCTGTATGACATTAAACGGAGATTACCGTCTCGTTGCATTGGATGAAAATGGTAACGACCTGGCACCTAAAGTACAAATGCTGGCTCAAGGAACAGGAATTTATCGCTCAAAAATTGTACTATGTAAGGCATTTCCTAAAGCCACAGTCCGGATTTACGACATCAGGACAAATGAAGAACTAAAAGGAAAAAGTCCGCGAAAATGCCGGTAAACATGAATTATTAAATAAATATTTTATTTACCATCAGACTCCATACTTAATTTAAGAAAACTGTTTATTCAAATTTTATGAATGGCCGACCACAAGATTTTAAAATCATGCATGAATGGTATTGTTGTTCAAGAGCCTATGCATTTATTTATTTATATTTTGGATCTGTAGGTGCTTATATTTGTTTTTTGTACCTAATGAATATATTATTTAAATGTCCAAACTTTAGCATAATAACAGTTTTACTTGCAGCAATTAGTACACTTTTTTTATGGAAACTCTTTAAAACTAAAAGAAATAATATTAAACAGGTTTACTTCACATCAAAAGACATTTATATAGAAGATAAAAAAATTGATATATCTTATCTTGAATCTGTTACATTGATTGAACAACCATACCCTGGTTTAAATAAAGCTCTATTTACGTTCTGCATAAAATTTACCAAAAACCCAGTAATTAAAGATGATGTATATTTTTACATGGCATTTGGTAATAGACTATTTGAATGGAATGAAGATTATGACTATCAAAACCGCTTTATTACTATTCTGGAAACTATAGCAAAAGAACGAAGAGAGCTACTAAAAAATTCTGGTAAAGCATCTTATATATCTGAATGACAAGTTATTCATGCTGGTAGAATCTGAATAAGGAAAATAATATCTACCAACATATTTTTATTTAAAAATCAAATCACATAATCACTTTACTCATTGTATCTAATCACATAAAAACCGCTCTTGTGCACTTTAAATCACATTGAATTTTATAATTTCACCAGACAAAAAAGTTAAATTATGTTAAAATAGTATTGCATACATCAATATATGCAAACACCATTACTAACATTCCATACCTAATTTAAAAAACTGTATATTCAAATTTTATGAATGACCGATCCCAATATTTAAAAATCATGAAAGAATGGCATTGTTGTTCAAGATATCATGCATTTATTCATTTGTATTTTGGAGCTACGGGTGCTTATATTTGCCTTATGTACCTATTAAATATAATATTAAAAGATCAACAGTTAAATATATTATTTGAAGATCAGATTTTAAACACATTAATAGCTTTACTTGCAGCAATAAGTACTTTTTTTTTCTGGAAACTGTTTAAAGCTAAAAGAAAAAAAATTAAACAGGTTTATTTCACACCAAAAGCAATATATATAGAAAACAAAAAAATAGATATATCTTATCTTAAATCAATTACATTTATTAAACTTAAATACCCTACTTATAATAGAGGGTCTACATTTAAGTTCTGCATAAGATTTACTGAAAACCGGGTAATTAAAGAAGATATATATTTTTACATGGAATTCGGTAAGCCATTTCGATGGAAGTATCAGGATTATAATTTTGAAGACTGTTTCATCACTATTCTGGAAGATTTAGCAAAAGAAAGAAGAGAGCTACTAAAAGATTCCGGTAAAGCAATCTAATTTTACTGAAAAATAAGTTATTCATGCTGGTAGAACCTGAATAAGAAAAATAATATCCACCAACATATTTTTAACTTAAAAATCAAGTCATATTAATTTACTTATTGCATCAAACCACATAAAAACCGCTCCTATACACTTTAAATCACATTGAATTTAATAATTTAACCAGATACAAAAGTTAAATTGTGTTAAAATTATATAGCTCTATCAATAAAAGCAAGCACTACTAACATTCCATACCTAATTTAAGAAAACTGAGTACTTAAATTTTATGAATGACCGATCCAGATATTTACAACTCATGCAAGAATGGCATTGTTGTTCAAATAATTATGCATATATTTATTTGTTTTTTACAGCTTTAAGTGCTTATGTTTGTTTTATATATCTATCAAATATATCATTTAAAGATCAAGATTTTTTTATCATATCAATAGCTTTATTTACAGCAGTAGTGACTTTTATTTTCTTGAAACTCTATAAAACTCAAAGAAAAAATATTAAACAAATTAATTTCTCATTAAAAGCAATTTATATAGAAGAAAAAAAAATAGACATCTGTTATCTTAAATCAATTACATTTATTAATCATGTCTACTCTCCATATAAATGGTCTACATGTAAATTCTGCATAAAATTTACTGAAAATCCAATAATTAAAGAAGATATATATTTTTACATGGCATTTGGTAAATCATTTCAACGAAGATATCAGTATTATAACTTTGAAGACCGTTTTATCACTATACTGGAAACTTTAGCAAAAGAAAGAAGAGAGTTACTAAAAGATTCCGGTAAAGCGATCTAGTATTTCTGAATAACAAATTATTCATGCTGGTAGAATCTGAATAAGAAAAATAATATCTACCAACATATTTTACTTAAAAATCAAACCACTTTACCTATTGCATCAAACTTTATAAAAATCTATCCTGTAAATTTTAAATCATGCAGAATCCCTGAAAGAGATTTTATGAATGACCAAGCACAAAATTTAAAAGTCATGCAAGAATGGAGAAGTGAATCTAAAAAATTTACCTCTAATAAACTTTTTGCACATATTAATTATTTCGTTTACTTTATTTATTTTTGTGCTTATTTGATTCCTTTCGTCTTTGGGCTATACTTTTGGTTTTGGTCAACAATACTTCTATGTATAGTAATCCCTGCAGTTATAAAATTCAAAAAAACTAATGAATTAATTAAAAAGGTTCTTTTCACACCAGATACAATCTATGTAGAAAATGAAAAAATAGATATATCTTATCTGGAATCCATTGCATTTGTTCAGCATATAATCAAAGCTAATCCATTAATCTCCAGCGAAAATTATCCTGACAATATAAAAGCCTTTGAATTTGTTATGACATTTAATAAAAACTCAAACATAAAAGAAGATATACACTTTTATATACAATTTAGTGACGGAATTGTAGAAAATATCGCTGATTACGATTATCAAAACAACTTTATCAATATTCTAAAAT
The DNA here is from genome assembly GCF_016100525.1 of Snodgrassella sp. W6238H11. Classification (NCBI taxonomy): domain Bacteria; kingdom Pseudomonadati; phylum Pseudomonadota; class Betaproteobacteria; order Neisseriales; family Neisseriaceae; genus Snodgrassella; species Snodgrassella sp. W6238H11. The sequence goes on from NZ_JACFSH010000001.1 coordinate 701,419, forward strand.
TTTTTGCAAAAGAAAAAAGAGAATCATTAAAATGTGTGAGTACAGCAATATAACCATTAATATTCTGAGCAGATAACCTAGAATACAATCATATATCAATTTATTAAATATCTTTATCCAAACCTGATGTCTGTTTTTCAGAAACTGTTTTTTCCAGAACAAAGCACTTGCAGAAATAAAACAGGAAAAGTGTTAAAATAACTGGCTTCATACATAAAACCTGTCAAGAGCCTAGCATGAATCAGGATAAAATATTAATTCTCGATTTTGGTTCACAAGTAACCCAGCTTATCGCCCGGCGCGTACGTGAAGCTCATGTTTATTGTGAATTACATTCATTTGACATGCCTGTTGAAGATATCAGGGCATTCGCCCCTAAAGGCATTATCCTGTCCGGTGGTCCCAATTCAGTTTATGAATCAGACTATCAGGCTAACCCGGAAATACTCAATCTCGGTATACCCATTCTTGGCATTTGTTATGGCATGCAATGGCTGGCACATACCATGGGCGGCGAAGTCAGCGGTGGCGATCAGCGCGAATTCGGTTATGCTCAGGTACATACAGAAGACAGCCAGTTTACCAATGGCATTTTTGATAACCAGCCTAACACACTGGATGTGTGGATGAGCCATGGCGATAAAGTAAGCAAACTGCCAGAAGGATTTAAAAGTATCGGTCATACACCAAGCTGTCCGTATGCCATCATTGAAAACTCGCACAAGCACTTTTACGGAGTTCAGTTTCATCCTGAAGTTACCCATACCAAACAGGGGCGTGAACTAATCAACCGCTTTGTACTTGATATCTGTCAGGCCAAACCCAGCTGGACTATGCCTAACTATATCGAAGAAGCCATTATCAAAATTCGCGAACAGGTTGGTTCCGATGAAGTTATTCTAGGCCTTTCCGGTGGAGTAGACTCATCAGTAGCTGCAGCACTGATTCATCGCGCCATTGGCGACCAGCTCACCTGCGTTTTTGTAGATCATGGGCTGTTACGCTATCAGGAAGCGCAAATGGTCATGGATATGTTCGGCAAAAACCTTGGCGTCAATGTAATTCACGTTGATGCCTCTGCCGATTTTCTCGCCAAACTTGCCGGTGAAACCGATCCTGAACGTAAACGTAAAATCATCGGAGCCGAATTTGTCGAAGTCTTTCAGCAAGAAGCCGGCAAACGCCAAAATGCAAAATGGCTGGCACAAGGTACCATCTACCCTGATGTAATCGAAAGCGCCGGTGCTAAAACCAAAAAAGCACATGCTATTAAAAGCCACCATAATGTAGGCGGCCTGCCTGAAACACTTAATCTGCAATTGCTGGAACCACTGCGCGATTTGTTCAAAGATGAAGTACGCGAACTGGGTGTTGCGCTGGGATTACCACGTGATATGGTTTACCGTCACCCCTTCCCCGGTCCGGGTCTGGGTGTGCGAATTCTGGGTGAGGTAAAACGCGAATACGCCGATTTACTGCGCCGTGCTGACCATATATTCATTGAAGAGTTGCGTAATACCTGCGACGAAGACGGTGTATCCTGGTATGATAAAACCAGCCAGGCTTTTGCTGTATTCCTGCCAGTAAAATCCGTAGGTGTAATGGGAGACGGCCGCACCTATGAATACGTAGTAGCCCTGCGAGCAGTAATTACCAGCGATTTCATGACAGCACACTGGGCCCACCTCCCCTACGACCTGCTCGGCCGTGTTTCCAATCGCATCATCAATGAAGTACGCGGCATTAACCGTGTCGTTTATGATGTCAGCGGTAAACCGCCAGCCACTATTGAGTGGGAATAGAAATTTAGTTTTTATTAACTCCTAATATTCTTTCTTAAAACCAGTTATATCGATTAGATTAGCTGGTTTTTCTATTTATTAAAGCTTGGTAATATCCACTACTATTTTTTATCGTAAATTAAACGGTAAAAAACTTAATATGTTCAGAAAATGCCAATATTGTTATTTCTGTGCCTTTGTTGAAGTGAAAAATTTGGATAATACCTTCTTCTTACCGATTCTTCTTTTATCAGTAGTTATATCTATAAGCAGTTCAAGATAGGTCAACGAGCTGTTGCATGGTTAGAGAGTGATATTGATGCTTGGATTGATAGGCATTTGGCTAAGAAGGAGAAAAATAAATAGCGATCTATCAGATATAACTTAAAAATAGCGCTGCAGGTTGTAGCACTATTTTATACGTATAAATAATCTTTCAATTTAAAAATGTTCGTTTGATACAAAGTTCTAATGTAAAATTCGCATCATTAGATACAACGATAAGGACTGTTATGATCCGTTGCCATCTTGCTCGACTCATGGGCGAACACAAAATGTGGATAGCCGATGCGGTTAGGGAAACGGCTTTAGTTGCAACACCATAACTTTACTTTACAGGGAGATTGTCCAGAAGGTTGACCTGAATACATTGGACAGGCTTTGCTTGTTTTTTGACTGTGGCATAAACGATTTGCTACAAAAGGTTCCAACATCGCAGAATCGTACAGAGAAAAATTAATGACACTGATTAACCTAAAAGATCTCGAGGCCCATCTCTGGCATGCAGCCCACATCATCACTGGGCCTATCGATGCATCAGATTATAAAACTTATATTTTCCCAATTTTGTTTTTCAAACGTATTTGCGACGTGTATGACGAAGAGTTTGTCGATGCGATGGAGAGCGTTGGGGATGAAGAACTTGCCAAAGGCAAGATGTTCCACCGTATTCAAATACCTGAAAACTGTCATTGGCGTGACGTTTTTGCCAAGCCTAAAGATGTAGGCCAAGCCTTAAAAGACTCATTTCGCGGCATAGAACTAGCAAATCCCAAATTGCATGGCATTTTTGGCGATGCCAGTTGGACCAATAAAGAACGTCTTTCTGATGAGTTGCTGGCTACGTTACTTAATCACTTCAATAAGGTGAACCTTGGCGTTTTTAGTGTCCGTGACGATGATATGGGACGCGCATACGAGTATCTGATCAAACGCTTTGCTGATAAAGCTAACAAGAAAGCCGGTGAGTTCTATACTCCACGTACTATTGTTCGCTTGATGGTTAACATTCTCGATCCTAAAGCTGGTGAGAGCGTTTACGATCCTGCTTGCGGTACCGGCGGTATGCTGCTCGAAACCATTCACCATGTAAAAGAAAACGGTGGCGACCCACGCCTGCTAAAAATCAAAGGTCAGGAAAAAAACCTAACCACCGAGGCTATTGCGCGTATGAACCTTTTTCTACACGGGCAGGAAGATTTCGATATTGTGCGGGGAGACACTCTGCGTGAGCCTAAGTTTTTGCAAAATGATCGTTTAGAAACTTTTGATTGTGTTATCGCCAATCCACCCTTTAGTTTAAAAGAATGGGGTTATGACCTGTGGTCAAATGACCCCTATGGGCGTAAGCAGTATGGTCTGGCACCTAAAACTAATGGTGACTTTGCTTGGGTGCAGCATATGTTTGCCTCACTCAACGATACAGGCCGTATGGCAGTTGTCTTACCTCATGGCGTACTGTTTCGTGGAGGTGCTGAGGGCGCAATTCGTACCAAATTATTGCAAGAAAACCGCATTGAAGCCATTATTGGCGTTGCTCCAAACCTTTTCTATGGCACGGGGATTCCTGCGTGTATTCTGGTGTTACGTAAATCACGGCCGGCGTCACACAAAAATCATGTACTCATCATTAATGCTGAAGAAATCTATACCAAAGGCCGGGCTCAGAATACCTTGTCCAACGCTCAGTCCGATGAGATCTACCACATCTACCAGAGCCAGAAGCAACAAGGGCCGGCAGCACAAGAAATCGAAGGCATTGCACGTTGGGTACCCTTAAACGAGATAGAAGAAAATGACTTCAATCTTAATATCGCTCGTTATGTGCAAAAGCCACTCGAAGAAGAAACCATTACAGTAGAAGAGGCACTCAAAGATTTCCAACAAAAACTGGCTGCCCTGGAAAAAGCGGAAGAGGAGCTAGAAGCCCTGTTAATCAAAGAAGGGTTTGAGATATGAGTATAATGCATAAGAAAAAACTGGAAGATTTGCTTTGGGGAGCGGCTGAGTTCTTGCGGGGCCAAATCGATGCCTCAGACTATAAGCAATATGTCTTCCCGCTAATGTTTTATAAACGTCTATCGGACGTATATTTGGAAGAATATAACGAAGCGATGGAGGTTCATGAGGTAGACGTTGAATACGCTGCCATGCCCATGTTTCACCGCTTTGATATTCCTGTAGAAGCGAGCTGGGAGAAGATACGCAACACCAGCAAAAACATTGGTGAAGCTATTCAGAACGCGCTTCGCTTAATCGAAGCCAATAATCCGCGCTTGCATGGCGTGTTCGGTGATGCCCAGTGGACCAACAAAGAACGCCTGCCCGATCATCTGCTGGGCGATCTGATTGAGCATTTTAGTAAAATTCCACTAGGTATTAAATCTGTCGCTCAGGATGACCTTGGTGAAGCTTACGAATACCTGATTAAGAAATTTGCTGACGATTCCGGCCATACCGCAGCAGAATTCTATACCAACCGTACTGTAGTCCATTTGATGACACGCATCATGGGCTTAAAGCCCGGAGAAACAGCTTACGATCCTACCTGTGGTACCGGTGGTATGCTTCTTAACGCGGTGATGGATTTACGTTCTCAGGGCAAAGAGTGGCGTTCGGTACATCTTTACGGGCAGGAAGTCAATCTGCTCACCTCGGCCATCGCTCGTATGAATATGTTTCTGCACGATATTGAAGAGTTTGATGTGCTGCGCGGCGATACTTTAGCCGATCCCAAGTTTATTGAAAACGATCGGCTCAAGCAGTTTGATGTGATTTTTGCCAATCCGCCGTACTCCATTAAAAAATGGAACCGCGACAAGTTTGCTGCCGATCCCTACGGCCGTAATCTCTATGGTGTGCCACCGCAAGGCTGTGCCGACTATGCGTTTTATACTCATATCATCAAAAGTCTCAAATCTGATACTGGCCGTGCCGCCATGCTCTGGCCACATGGAGTGCTGTTTCGAGACTCTGAGCAAGCTATTCGTAAACAGGTAATTGAATCAGACATCATTGAAGCAGTGATTGGTTTGGGGCCAAACCTGTTTTATAACTCGCCGATGGAATCTTGTGTCGTTGTGCTTAACCGTAATAAGTCTGTCGACCACAAAAATAGGATATTGTTTATCAACGGTGTTAAGCATGTCACCCGTGAACGCGCCCATAGCCGATTATCCGATGATGATTTAGCAGTATTGTGTGAGGCTTATTTTACACCTGAAAAGCAGAGTGATATCACTGCGTTGGTGGATATCGAAACTATCAAAGAGAATCTCTATAACTTGTCGATTCCGCTATATGTGCAAGCACAGGGTAACGGCGAAGTAGACGATATTGAACATGCCATTGAGGCGTGGAAAGTTAGTCGCGTGCAATTAAAGAAGCAGACCCAAAAATTATTCAAGAGCCTTGCGGAACTTGGTTATAGCGTTGAAGACAAGGTGGAACAGTAAATGACGAAACAACAATTACCAGAAGGTTGGCAGATGGTGAAATTTGGCGATATTGCTAAACATATCTCTAAACGAGTTGAGCCAAGCGAAACCGATCTTAAAATCTATGTTGGGTTGGAACACTTAGATCCAGACAGCTTAAAGATTAAACGTCATGGTGTACCAAGCGATGTCGAAGGACAAAAGCTATTGGTTAAAAAAGGTCAGATCATTTTTTGTAAGAGGCGTGCCTACCAACGTAAAGTGGCCGTGGCTGATTGGGATTGTATTTGTTCTACAGATGCCATGATTTTGGAAGCTAATCCTGATAACGTTATTCCTGAGTTTTTGCCGTTTTTTATGCAGTCTGATGAATTTGTAAATCGTGTAATTGCACATTCAGAAGGATCATTATCTCCAAGAATAAAATGGAAAATATTAGCTGAGCAGGAATTTGAAATCCCTTGCTTAGAGCAACAAAATAAAATCGTGATAGCTTCTCGTAAAGCATCAATTGTTGTTGAGAGCATTGAACAGGCACTGCTTAGTTTGGAAAAGCTAAAAAACCAATCTTTAAATAATTACTGTATTTCATATGCTCCTAAGAAGTTGAAAGATTTTGGTGTTTCTCTGATAGATGGTGATAGGGGAAAAGCTTATCCAAAAACTAAAGATTTCAAAGATGATGGTTACTGCTTATTTCTGAATGCTAAAAATGTTACTCAAGTAGGCTTCATTTTTAAGGAAAAGCAGTTTATTGGTAAAGAACAGGATAAAATGCTTCGAAAAGGAAAATTAATTGAAGGAGATATAGTAATTACCACGAGAGGTACTGTTGGAAATGTTGGATTATACTGTTCGTGTCAATTTAAGCACGTTAGGATAAATTCTGGTATGGCTATCCTAAGGTGTAATGATTCTGAATTAAATAATACTTTTCTATATGACTTTTTAAGAACTAAACTAGCAAGGAGCTTGATAGTTTCTAAGGCCTTTGGCAGTGCACAACCACAACTTACTTTGAAGATATTAGAGAATATTGAAGTACCCTATCTTCCCTCGCATAAACAGATTGAGTTTAGTAATCTTTATAAGAAGTTTGATGATATTAAACAAACATTACTAGCTAAAAAAAGGAATGTTTTCTCATTTTTAAAATCAATTGGAAATGTCTAAATGTTTAACGAACAAACCGTCACGGAAAATGGAATTATCGACCGCTTAAAAGGATTAAGCGGCGTAAAGTGGATTTACTGCCATGGCGAGAATCTGCCTAAGCAAGCTCAGGATATCTTTGTCGATGAGTGGCTAAAAGACGCGTTGTGTTCGTTAAATCCCGATATCGCCAAGCAGCCGGATTATGCTGATGAAGTAATTTATAAATTGCGCGGTGTGGTGTTAGAAGCCCGCCATACTGGTTTAGTAAAGGCCAACGAAAACTTCCATGAATGGCTATTGGCTGAGAAAACTTTGCCTTTTGGCGAGAACGGCGACCATATCACCATTAATCTGATTGATTTTGATAACATAGAGAACAATCACTTTGTAGTGTCGCAACAGGTGCATTATATCGCGGCCACCGAAGTCTATTTTGATATTGTGCTGTATGTGAACGGCATACCGCTAGTAGTGGGCGAAGTCAAAACTGCGACGCGGCCAAGTGTGACCTGGCAAGATGGTGCCGCCGATTTTATAGGTGGCAAAAAGCATTACCGGAAAAATGTAGAATTATTTTTTGTTCCTAATTTGCTGTGTTTTGCTAGTGAAGGAAAAACCTTTGCATATGGTGCAATTAATGCCCGCGTTAAAGATTGGGGGCCTTGGCATAGTACTGAGCTTCGTGATGAGATTCTGCCGGGATTGGCATCGGTACTTAACAGCTGCGAGGGTCTGTTAAATCCGCAGACTTTATTACAATTACTGGAATCCTTCGCGCTATTTTCAACTGTTAAAACCGGTAAAAATACCCCTCCTAAGCGTATTAAGCTTCTGCCGCGTTATCCGCAATTTGAAGCAGCGAAACAGATTGTTGAGCGAGTTCGCAAAGGCTACCCGAAAAAGGGCCTGATTTGGCATTTTCAGGGCTCGGGTAAGTCATTGCTGATGCTCTATGCAGCTAAAATGTTGCGTGCTGACAATGCGTTAAAAAACCCAACCGTATTGGTCGTGGTGGACCGGCGAGACTTGGATAGCCAGATCAACGAAACTTTTGGTGGTGCCGATGTTAAAAACCTAGTCAAAGTGCAAAGCTGCAAAAAGCTAGGTGAGTATATCGAACAAGATAGCCGAGGCATTTTAATTACTACTATCTTTAAGTTCAAAGATGTCGAGATTGACGATAGCAACCCTAATGGCTTGAACAGCCGAGATAACATTATTGTACTTGTAGACGAAGCACACCGCACCCAGGAAGGTGGTTTAGGCGAGAAAATGCGTTGGGCATTACCTAATGCCCACTTCTATGGTTTAACCGGCACACCCATATCAGGCATCGATCGCAATACTTTCAAATTGTTCGGCGCCGACGAAGATCCCGGTCGCTATATGAACCGTTACAGTTATAAGCAATCAATTCGTGATGGCTCCACCAATCCGGTTAAGTTTGAACCGCGCCTTGCTGAACTGCGGGTGGATCGTGATGCTATCAATGACGAGTTCGAGCAACTGGTTAAAGAAAACGACTTAGACGATGAAGAAAAAGCGGCATTATCTAAACGTGCTGGTAAGTTGGCTTTAATGTTGAAAGCCCCCAAGCGCATGGCGGCCATTAGCAGCGATATTGTCAAACACTTTACCAGCCACGTAAAGCCAAAAAAAATGAAAGGTATGGTAGTGGTATATGATCGCGAAGCTTGTGTGCAAATGTACTACTTGCTCGGTGAAAAGCTTGGCTTTAATGCAGTTGAAGTGGTTATGAACGTTGATCAATCCCCTATAAAAGCCAAAGCGGGCGATAAAAAAGACAAGGTCAACAACGATTGGCGTAAGTGGCACGATGAGTTAAAGCTACCCATCAAACAAGAGGATTTCGAGCGCTGGCAGAATATTGATGCGGAAAGCCAAGTACAAAAAGAACTGATCGAATGCTACAAAGATCCAAAACATCCTTTACAGCTCATCATCGTTACTGCCAAATTGTTAACTGGTTTCGATGCCCCTATCTGTTATTGCATGTATTTGGATAAACCTTTACGCGATCACACTCTTTTACAGGCCATGTGTCGGACTAACCGATTGTACGAAACCGATGATACTCGCAAAGATATGGGGTTAATTATCGACTACCTCGGCGTATTTGAAAATCTGCGTACCGCATTGGCTTATAAGCCGGAAGAAATTGATGGTGTCGTAGAGGGTATCGAGGCCTTTAAAAAATTATTACCGGCACAACTGGATAAATGTTTGTCCTTCTTCCCCAATGTGGACCGCACCTTAGAGGGTTTCGATGGCATTATGGCCGCGCAAGAGTGCTTACCGACTAACAAAAAACGCGATGAATTCGCCGCTTGTTTTGGGGTGTTATCTAAGTTATGGTCGGCTATTAGCCCCGATCCTTTTTTAAGCCCGTATCGTCAAAACTATAAGTGGTTAGTGCAAATTTACGAGTCAGTGCGTCCAGTAGGCCAGACGGGGGCGCTTGTTTGGGCTGCTTTAGGCCCCGAAACTATCAAGATGATCCATGAGCATACTGATATTAATCGAATTCGCGATGATATCGACGAGTTAATCATGGATGAACACGCCATTTTTACCCTGACAGAAAAAGAGCAAGAGCAACGTGCTAAAAGATTGGAAATTGATCTTATGGGCCGCTTGCGGGGCAGTCATGAGCCTAAATTTGTGGAGTTAGGCGAGCGACTGGAAAAACTTCGCCAGGACTATGAGGCCGGTGTTATTAAAGCCATTGAGTGGTTAAAGGGCTTGTTGGATGCTGCGAAGGACACAGTGCAAGCAGAGCGCGAAACTGGTGAACACCCAGTGACAGAAGCAGATAACAAGCAAGCTTTAACCAAGCTTTTTCTGGAAACCCGTCCAGAGTCTACGCCTAAGTTAATCGGAGATGTGGTTGAACAAATCGACAAAATCGTCAAAGCCACCCGCTTTGATGGCTGGCAGAACTCCAATAGCGGCCCGCGTGAAATCCAAAAGGCGTTATTGCTGACTCTGGCCCAATTTGGATTGGGTAAAGATAAGGAACTATTCCAAAAGGCTTACGGGTATATAGAGGAGCATTATTGAGTTTTACTTAATTGACTGGCCGTGTTGTATCGATACTTGGGCAGGTCAAGAGTGACTACTACCATGGATAATTATACCTATAGCGTTAGCAATGCCCATTTATGGCGTAGAGCCGACTTTCTGATCTGATTACATCTTGAATAACAAAGATGTTAGATCAAGTATGAGACAATACACATAGTTATTGTGTATTGTTAATCATTTTTTCAACTGCTTTAGGTGTAATTTCCATAATCTTAGCAATTGTTTTTAAATCGACACCCTTATCAAGCAGTGCATTGGCAAGGGCCTTTGCTTGTATTTGAGCCAGTTTCTCAGCTTCCTTAGCTAATTTAGCTTTTTCTTGGGCAGATTTTGTTTTATCTCTCTCCAAAGCTAGTTTTTCTCTAGCAATCTTCTTCTCTTCTTTCCTAATCTGCTCAACCACCTGATAAGTCGGGATATAGGTAAGACTTTTCTCTAAATCATCCATAATGCCCATGCTTCTGAAACTTTCATAGGCTTCTGTGCTGATGATAAGATGATCAACGAGTGCAATATTAAGTATACGGCCTACCTGGATAAGACGATCAGTGATATCTAAATCTGCATTGGAAGGAGCTAAGCGTCCAGTCGGATGATTGTGAATAGCAATAACACGTGACGCATTTTTCATAACGGCTACACGATATACATTCATAGGCTCTATATTAACGGCCTTTACTGAACCTAAAGCAATTAATTCGATATAGAGGATATACCCTGCTTCGTTCATACCGATAATCCAGAAATGCTCTTTTTCTTTGTCTATCTTATTTTCACGAAGAAGTACGCGTTGCATGATGCTGAATACATCATCTGAACCTTCTATATAACGCTTATCGTTTTTGCCAAGTTTAATATCCATACATCGATTATAGTTAAGAGCATTAACCTAAAATATAACATAGTTTACTCATTATTATAAGTAAACAGCATTTGCTAAACCAATGATATATTGTTTGTATTTTTGCATATTAATTGATTAATTTAATGAGTTGTGAAGAAATAAATCTGTTGTCTGGATAGGCTGCTCAACCAAGCCGAGTTTGATTTTCTTGCACTAAATTACTCAGAAAATCAACTACTACTCTTATCCTTCCGGAGTTAGTAAGGTCGGAGTGGATGACTAGCCAAATGGGTTGATTACAATCAATATTGTTGCGAACACAAATCAGATTTTTGGTTAAAGCAATAAAATTCGGTAAGACACCCATTCCGATACCTGCTTCAACTGCACTGATATGTGCAGACATGCTGCTGACTGTCAGACAACAGGTTTTGCTACGGCTGTTTTTTTCTATCCACTTTGCTGCCGGCAAGTTCTGGTGTGTTTCCGGCCAGCCAATGAAATCAGCGTTTTTTAACATTGTTTCTTCTTTGTTTAGCGGTTTGCGCTGCAAATAGCTTTCAGAAGCATACAAACCAAAACCAAGCTCGCCTAAACGGCGGATGGTTACTTTACCCTGCTCCGGGCGAACCAGACGCAAGGCCATATCAGCGTCTCTTCTTTGCAGATTGATAGTTGATACTCCGGTAACCAGTTCTAGAGTTAAATCAGGGTGTGCTGAATAGAGCTTGGGTAAAGCCGGAATAATAAGATGATCAGCCAGCCCCTGAGCCGTAGCCAAACGCACGTGCCCGCTGACACCGGCATTGACACCGGTAGCCATGGCATCAAACGCGTGCCCGGCCTGTTCCAGTATTTCTGCCTGCGAAACCAGTATTCTGCCTTCATCTGTTAGCTTATACCCTTGCTGATCGCGGATAAATAACCGATATCCCAGTACCTCTTCCATACGTTCAAGACGACGGTAAGTTGTAGCAATGCCAAGTTTTAATGTCTTTGCAGCACCACTCAATGTGCCTTCACGTACGATTGCCAGAAATACTTTAGTATCATCCCAGCATAGTTTTTTGTTCATATTTGATTTCCGATTCTGGAAAACCAGTTACCAGATTTAGCCATATATCTGTCTATTTTCGCAGAGTATACTGAATTAACGCTGATTTCACCAAGCTGAAAACTATGTTTAAAAGCAGATTTATAACAACTCAATACCATCTGTTTTCAGCCGGCTGTGAACAATTGCCGACCTTTTTAGGTTTGTATATCAGGCCGAACTCTATCTGTTTGAAAAATTGATTGCAAAAGAGGAAATGATTTAGTGAATAATTTAGAAAATAAGACACAATGGCGTAACTGGATGGCTGTTTGCATGCTTGCAATAGCGTCATTTATTGTGGTGAGTACCGAGCTGGCACCGATTGGTATGTTATCCGCTATAGCCTCATCTATGGGACAAAACAGCGGTACTACCGGTTTGGTTGTTACTCTGTATGCATGGCTAGGAGCTGTTTCTGCTCTTGTTTCAGTTACCACATTCAGCCATCTGCCTCGTAAACCAGTAGTAATTGTATTAATGTTGCTGATGGCTGCATCGAATGGTATTGCGGCTATGAGTGAGCATTTTTCTGTACTTTTAATCGCTCGTCTGGCCGGTGCAGCTGCTCATGGTGCATTCTGGGCGATGGCGGGCACTATGGGGGCGCAACTGGTATCAGACAAATATACCGGCAGAGCCACAGCAATTATTTTCAGCGGTGTTTCGATAGCCAGTATACTCGGTGTTCCCTTTATTAACTGGATTAGCAGCACTATTGGCTGGCGTTTATCATTTTTGTTACTGGGCGTATTAGCCATAATAACCGCAATTATTCTGGCTTTTACCCTGCCGGCTGTATCCGGTACTTCCCGAATGGGGCGAAAACAATTTTCAGCAATTCTTCAGATTAAGCAGTTACGCCAAGTTTATCTGATTGCTACTGCTGCCATCATCGCCCATTTTGCCGCTTTTACCTATATTGAAGTATTTATGGCCGAAGAAATGGCTATTTCTGCCAACTGGATTGCTGTTTGTCTGTTTGTATTCGGCATAGCCGGTGTAGCTGGTAATCTGTTATGTGGTCTGTTTATAGACAGATATCTGAAAAGTATACTTGGTGCAGGCTTAGTGCTGATTTGTGGCAGTCTGATTCTGCTGAGCGCAGTCTTGTCACATAATCCAATCATGCTGATGGTATTGGTGTTTGCGTGGGGTTTGGGTGTAGCCATATTATTTGTTGGTATTCAGGCATGGGTAATCCGGCTGGCAGGAAACGATAACGCTTTACCCGCCTCTGCTATTTATGCAGCTATTTTTAATGGAGCCGTAGGCATTGGGGCGATTATCGGAGCGGGAATTATTGATTTCGGCAATATAAAAATGCTTTATTTAATTGCCTCTTTGATCACTTTATTCAGTTTGTTGCAGTTACTAATCAGCAAAACGATGCATAAGCCGGTGCAGTAAAACCAATATATTTCACTTATACATTTTTATATCTAATACCACCAATTCAGAAGAATTTAAGCTGTAGCCAATTTGTCTGATTTAAAAGAAATATAAACTCAAATCAAAGGCCGCTGAAATAAGCGGCCTTATGCACATATTTCAGAATTAATCCTGAAATTTTTTCTTGATTGAATCTACTGCACCATCTATGGCATTAGCCACATCATGCACAGCTTCTTTCACGCCGCCAACGGCCTTATCAACCATTCCTTCAGACTGGGTTTTAGTATCCCCCACTACTTTACCCACATTCTGTTTTACTTCGCCTTTGGCTTTATCTACAAATCCGTTATCGCTCATAACCATCTCCATTCTGTATGTCTACTGCATGCAACAGTATTCAATTAAACACAAGTAAATTCTTATCCTTCAATAATTTATCTTAGAGAGACAATTAACGGTAAGCAATGGAAAATGCCAATATTTGCAGCTAATTACATATAAAAATAATTAATTGGTAAATCATACAGTTAATTAACTCAATATCAATTTATTTACAATTTTCTTTATCTAAAAATAAAAATTTATCTAATTAAATATAGCTGGAGATAATTATGAATTTTATGATATTAAGTTTAATTTTTGTTATTATTAGTTAAATTGTAAATTAATAAATTTGTTCCTTTTTCGACAAGGTTAAGAATTTCAATATATTTAATTACTACCAGACTATGTTACGAACAGCATACAGATTAATTGCTTAGCTATAAATAAACAGGAATAGTAATGGAAGAAAAAGATATTGATGAAAAAATCAAAATATTAGAAAAAATTACCCGTAATAATAGTAGTAAAAAAAATTATGTTAAGACTCAGTTAATTTTAGGTTCTTTATATTTATCAAAAAAAGATTTTGTTAAGTCTGAACAATGTTATCTTAATATTTCTGAACAAGATGCACCAGAAATTTATGTTCATGCAAAATTTCAGCTAGGTAAACTTTATAGTAAAAATATAAAAAATTATATTAAAGCAAAAGAAAGCTTTCTAGCTGCATCCGAAATGGCTACTTACTCTAATAGTTTTCCGCACCATTATATTTGTGCCCAGATTATTTTGGAATTAATACAAAACAAATCCAGTCTTTTATCTAATCAGAAAGAAATTGAAAAGCTTAATGAAACATTATTAGATAAAATCAAACATATATATTTTTTAACTATTGGTATAAAATATAATTTATTGGTTTTAAATCAATTTCAATATATTGAACAAGAACGTCGTGTCGCTCATTATACAAAGCCGGCTGTATTATTTAATTTACTTAAAGGAGAAAATCCCAGTAAATTCCGGCTTAATATTGTAGATTTTATGAATGACCCCAGTGAAAATCAGGTATTAACCAGCTGGCTGAATATCAGCAATCATCCAGATAATGAAATCAAAAGCTTTTTAGCCAGTTTTTCCTTTAATCATAATTGTCTAAATCAATTTCGATTATACGGTAATGAAGATAATATTATCGGTTCCGGTGTCAGTATTGCTTTTAATAAAGATTTTTTTGGTCTGGATACTGAACGCAGTATCAATAACGAAATAATCTCATCACATAGCATTAAATCAATTAACCCATTCGAAAATAAACAAATTAAATTTGAAAGTAATAATAATCTTCATCCTTTGCCTTTATACCGTTGCCTGTATTTTGATCCGGAAACAGGGTATATGGCGTTAGCCAAACGCAATAAACAATCCTTTTATCTGGAATACAAAAATGAAAAAACACCAGAAGCCATTGATAGTGAGTGGGATGAATATATTAACTCATTAAATGAACCTAAAAAAATTCGTCGTATTCGTAACCATTTAGAAAAAATAAAAGGATTGATTGCAGAACTTTTGGATAATCCCGAGTTAAAAAAAATCTCCAATCTGGATGAACTGCTCAGTCTGGCGGTTTTACCCATTTCCTGCCTGATAAAGCATGCTGCTTTTGAAGATGAAGATGAGTGCCGGATGATTTATATTACTCATATCGCAGATGATAATATTGTTGAACCACAAGATTATCAGTCTACTAACAGTTTGTATATCGAATATACGCATGTAGAAGAATATATTGATAATATTTATCTGGGTCCGCAATGCAAGATACAGCATAAAATATGGTTGCAAAATCATTTTAAAAAGAAACGGCGTGAAAGAGAAATCAAGCTGATTAAATCTGAAATGCCGCTGCGCTGATTCAGCGTTAAAACAGCAGGATTAATTAAAATATCAGCTTTACTGCTATTGCTAAACTGGCAGTTTGGTTATCCCATGTATAATCTGCCTGTATCAGAAATTTAACCGACTAAATACCGACCGGAAATATCCGTTCGGTATTTCTTTGGCGGTGTTAAAAGAGTGCCGGATTATGCAGGAACATAAACAGTTAATTGCCGCAGAATATTCAGCCGGGAGTGATGCACACCAGCTCCGGCAAAATGCTAAACCGAAAAGAACTTTATCCGTAGCGCCGATGCTGGACTGGACAGACAGGCATTACCGCTATATGGCCAGACTGATTAGCAGAAATGCGTGGCTGTATACGGAAATGATTAATGCTAATGCAATCATCCATGGCAACAGTGACAGATTACTGGCCTATCATCCGCAGGAGCATCCTGTTGCTTTACAGCTGGGCGGCAGTGAACCAGCGGTTCTGGCACAGGCTGCTAAAATTGCTGCCGGTTATGAATATGATGAAATTAATCTTAACTGCGGCTGCCCCAGCCCGCGGGTACAGCAAGGCGCTTTTGGTGCCTGTCTGATGCGTGAAGTTGAACTGGTAGCACGATGCTTAAATGCTATGCAGGAAGCGGTGAATATTCCGGTTACGATTAAGCATCGCATCGGTCTGGATAAGGAAACGGCTTATCAGCCTCTGGCTGATTTTGTCGGTACGCTACGTGAAAAAACCGCCTGTCGTATTTTTGTTGTTCATGCACGCAATGCATGGCTGGAAGGGTTATCGCCGAAAGATAACCGTGATATTCCGCCTTTACGTTATGATTATGTTTATCGTCTGAAACAGGAATTTCCTGATCTGGAAATTATTCTTAATGGCGGGGTTACTGATAATGCACAAATTCACCGGCATTTGCAGCATGTTGACGGGGTAATGGTCGGACGTGAGGCTTATCATAATCCGATGCTGATGCGCAGCTGGGATGCTGAATTTTACTCCAGTCACCAGCCGGCTGTTGAATATGAAGATCTAGTTAATCAGTTACTTGACTACGCTCGCCGGCAGCTGGCTAATCCGGATATTTCATTGCGCCATATGGCTCGGCACTATCTGGGGCTGATGCATGGTTTACCCGGTGCGCGCCAGTGGCGGAGGATGCTGTCTGATGCTTCGTTATTAAAAAATAACGATGTCAGCCTGATTGTGGAAGCATGGCAGGCGGTAAAAGATGGTGCCGCAAGCCAGTCTGAGTTGATTTAAGTTACAATTAGGTCGTTTTTATTTGGATAAATCCGCATGCAACAGTATCTTGACTTAATGCAACACGTTTTAGACCGGGGCACAGATAAAGCAGACCGTACCGGTACGGGTACGCGCTCGGTTTTTGGCTATCAGATGCGTTTTAATCTGGCTGATGGCTTTCCTGTGCTGACTACTAAAAAGCTGCATTTACGTTCAATTATTTATGAGTTACTCTGGTTTCTGCGCGGCGATACTAATATCGGCTATTTGCATGAACATAATGTTTCTATCTGGGATGAATGGGCAGATGCTGATGGTAATCTGGGTCCGGTATACGGCTATCAGTGGCGCAGCTGGCCGGCACCGGATGGCCGCCATATCGACCAGATCAGTAATCTGCTGCAACAGATTAAGCACAATCCCGACAGCCGCCGCCTGATTGTTTCTGCATGGAATCCGGCACTGGTAGATGAGATGGCTTTACCGCCCTGCCATGCTCTGTTTCAGTTTTATGTGGTTGAAGGCAAGCTTTCCTGTCAGCTTTATCAGCGCAGTGCTGATATTTTTCTGGGTGTGCCTTTTAATATTGCCAGCTATGCTCTGCTTACGATGATGATTGCTCAGGTATGTGATTTAGAGCCGGGGGAATTTATTCATACGCTGGGTGATGCTCATTTATATAGTAATCATTTTGAACAGGCTAAACTGCAGTTAAGCCGCACACCGAAAAAACTGCCGCAAATGCATCTGAATCCTGATGTAAAAGATCTGTTTTCTTTTCAGTTTGAAGATTTTACGCTTACTGATTATCATCCGGATGCCCACATTAAAGCACCTGTAGCTATATGAATACTCTGAATAAAATTACGCTGATTGCCGCTCTTTCGGATAATAACTGTATTGGCGAAAATAATCGTATTCCTTGGCATGTGCCCGAAGATTTTGAATTTTTTAAAAGTTACACTATGGGCAAGCCGGTTGTTATGGGACGTAAAACGTGGGAGTCGCTGCCCAGAAAACCGCTTCCAGGCCGCGCCAATTATGTTATCAGCCGGCAGGATGCACAGACATTCAGCGGAGCAATTTTGTGTCACAGTGTTGAAGATGCGCTCAGACAATTAGCCGGTTGCCCTGAAATTATTATTATGGGCGGGGCACAAATTTATACTCAGGCGATACCTCTGGCTACCGATTTGCGGTTAACCAGAATTCATGTTGATGTTGCCGGAGATACTTTTTTTCCGGCAATTGACACGGATATCTGGCAGCAAACTGAAAGCAGCAGTCATGTAAGCAGTAAAAATAATATTGCTTATGATTTACAGCATTATGTACGCCGGTCTGGTGTTGAGTAAGTTTTATTGCGCAAGCCAGTTTGTATTCAGTCCGATTGCTCTGAAATCAGAGACTGCAATGCAGACTGGCTGATTGATAATGCTGTAAATTTTCTCAGTCATATTTTCTAAGATTTACGTTTTTGCTAAATTGTCGGGAAAATGTTGGTTTTCTGCGTTTATGCAGGAGCTATATTTGTCTGCTATTTACTGCATATAATTAGCATAGATAATCTTTGACAGTTCCCTGCCAATCCCCCACAATAAGTCTGCACATTGTTAATCAAATTAAACATCAGAAGGATGCAGTCATGAGTAAAGTAACTCTGCAAGGTACCGCTGTTGAAGTCAGTGGTCAGTTTCCAAAAACAGGCAGTACAGCACCAGCTTTTACGCTGACTGATGCCGGTTTAAATGAATTATCGCTTACCGATTTTGCCGGTAAACGTAAAGTACTGAATATTTTCCCTAGTGTAGATACGGGTGTTTGTGCTGCATCTGTACGCCATTTTAATGCAGCTGCGGCCAATCTTTCTAATACTGTTGTATTGTGTATTTCTGCCGATTTGCCATTTGCGCAGGCTCGCTTTTGTGGTGCAGAGGGGCTGGATCAGGTAAAAACTCTGTCAACATTCCGTCATCCTGAATTTAAGGAAAACTACGGGGTTAAACTGAGCAACGGTGCTTTAGCTGGCTTATGTGCCCGTGCGGTTATTGTGCTGGATGAAAATAATCAGGTTTTATACAGTCAGTTAGTGGCTGAAATTACGACAGAGCCGGATTATGAGCAGGCATTAGCCGCTCTTTAAAATGGCTTTTTCATACAAGCGTTCAGATATCTGAACGCTTTTTTTCTTTCGGGCTATGTCGTTGCGCTGGCAGCTTTGCTAAAATCTACTGATAAAGATATTTAACTAGAATAACAGGAAATCACATCAATGAACCCACAAAAACTGACTACCGATATACAACGCCCGAAATTAACTCCTCCCAACGGGGAAAATAAAGTATTGCTTCATTCTTGCTGTGCACCCTGCTCTGGTGAGGTTATGGAGGCAATGCTGGCCTCTGGTATTGATTATACGATTTACTTCTATAATCCTAATATTCACCCGAAAAAAGAATATGAAATCCGTAAGGATGAAAACAAGGCATTTGCGGAAAAATTCAATATTCCTTTTATTGATGCTGATTATGATATGGACAACTGGTTTGAACGCGCTAAAGGGATGGAGTTTGAACCGGAACGCGGCATTCGCTGTACTATGTGTTTTGATATGCGCTTTGAACGCACAGCATTGTACGCATATGAAAACGGTTTTTCGGTTATTACTAGCTCATTAGGGATTTCCCGCTGGAAAAATATGCAGCAAATAAACGATTGCGGCAAACGTGCGGCAGAAAAATATCCTAATCTTGTTTACTGGGATTATAACTGGCGTAAAGGCGGCGGTAGTCAGCGTATGATTGAGATTAGTAAGCGTGAGCAGTTTTATCAGCAGGAATACTGTGGCTGTGCTTATTCTTTACGTGACAGCAATGCCTGGCGGCGTGAGCATGGCAGAGAAAGCATTAAAATTGGTACGAAATTTTATGGTACTGAAGAAAAGGCTTAAGTATTTTTGCTAATCATTGGTTGTATTTTGAGTCACTTCATCAGTATTACTCTCTAAAAGCGGATTCAGACTTGAATCCGTTTTTATATGGGAAAGTGGAAAGTGTTCAGGTTAAATTTTTCAGGAATGGCTTTATTTTCATTCAAGCTGATATTGAAATTTTTTGGTTGAACATTATGTAAAACTCGATAAATTTGTACTCAGTTTATACCAACCATACGTAATATAGCTGCACAAGGAAACTAATGCAGTAACGAGAAGGATAAACATGAATCAATGGATTTTTCTTTCCATCGCTATACTGGCTGAGATATTTGCAACCAGTATGCTTAAGCTGAGTAATGGTTTTACCCGGCTGATGCCCAGTATTTGCTCTGTTCTGGGCTATATTATTTCGTTTTATTCGCTTGCACAAACTCTGAAAACTATGCCTGTAGGCATTGCTTATGCAGTGTGGTCCGGTGTGGGCATTGTTTGTGTGTCAGTCATAGCCTGGATCAAATTCGGACAAAAGCTGGATATGCCGGCAATTATTGGCATCGGTCTGATACTGGCGGGTGTTATTGTGATTAATCTGTTTTCCAAATCGATGACTCATTAGCAAAAAAACCGTGGAAATCCACGGTTTTTTTGCTAATGAAGTATGACTGTATTATTCTGCTGATGCAGATTTCGGTTCATGCTGCAAGCTTACTGCACGAG
Organism: Snodgrassella sp. W6238H11; assembly: GCF_016100525.1. NCBI lineage: Bacteria > Pseudomonadati > Pseudomonadota > Betaproteobacteria > Neisseriales > Neisseriaceae > Snodgrassella > Snodgrassella sp. W6238H11. Next base: position 721,629 of record NZ_JACFSH010000001.1, read on the forward strand.
CAGGCACAATTGTGGAAATCGCATGTTTGTATACCATTTGTGTTACTGAAGTATTACGCAAAAGTACAACATACTGGTCAAATGATTCCACCTGACCCTGTAGTTTAATACCGTTTACCAGATAAATTGAAACTGGCACATACTCTTTTCGCAGTGCATTCAAGAAAGGATCTTGTAACATTTGTCCTTTGGCGCTCATTTGGCTACTCCTGTTTTTTTGATTATGTTATCGCTTAGCTGCACCTGCGTACAGCGATTTAGAAAGCAGTGTCAATGCTATCACATTAATGGGCATTTGTTTTCTTTGAACTGACTTTATTTTTACGCTTTACCTGCTTTTTCGATTGTTTTATCTGTTCACGCTTGGCAATTCGGTTACTTAGTTTGACACGACGCAATGGCTGCGCTGGTTTGCTGTCATTTTCCTGATATGGATTCTCGTTTACATTATATTGAATACGTAAAGGTGTCCCCTGTAAATGAAATGCTTTGCGAAATGTTTGTGTCAGATATCGGGTATAAGCATCACTGATATGCTGTAACGCATTACCATGTATGACTATAACTGGCGGATTCATGCCGCCCTGATGGGCATAACGCATTTTGGGGCGAATTAAGCCGGCGCGCGGAGGCTGCTGTCGTTCCAGCGCACTTTGTAATACGCGGGTAATTTTCGGAGTAGGCAGTTTAATCATTGCAGCATCATAGGCGGCCTGAATTGAGCTGAAGAGCCCGTCAATTCCTTTTTCTTTCAATGCCGAAATATAATGAAATTTGGCAAAATCAAGAAAATACAGTTTACGTGCTATATCACGTTTAACCTGTTGCTTGCGCTCTTCGGTTATTCCGTCCCATTTATTTACTGCAACAACTAAAGCACGCCCAGCTTCCAATGCAAAGCCGGCAATAGTTGCATCCTGATCGGCTATATCTTGTTGTGCATCAAGTACCAGTACAGCTACGTTAGCCGCTTCGATAGCCTGCATTGCTTTAATAACGGAAAACTTCTCGATGGCGTCATCTACTTTGCCACGACGACGTACTCCGGCAGTATCAATAATGGTAAAAGGGTTGCCGTTGCGTTCGAAATCAATGTGAATTGAGTCACGTGTGGTACCGGCCATGTCAAAAGCAATAACCCGCTCCTCACCCAGAATTGCGTTAACCAAAGTTGATTTGCCGACATTCGGCCGACCAATAACTGCAAAAACCGGATGATGACTGTTTACCGGTTCCTCTTCTTCGGGAAAGTCTTCCAGTACGGTTTCTATCAGCCCGTACACGCCGTCACCATGCGCCCCTGATATAACGATAGGCTCTCCCAGACTTAATTCATAAAACTCTGCTGCCAGAATCGGTCTGTTAGCGCCCTCACCTTTATTCACTGCCAGATATACAGGCCTGGAACTCTGGCGCAAATGGTTGGCGATAATCTTATCCTGTGGCGTCAGACCGGTACGTCCGTCTACCAGAAAGATAACTGCATCCGCCTCATCTACGGCTTGCAGAGTATGGCGAGCCATTTCATATAAGATACCGCTATCTACTACTGGCTCAAAACCACCGGTATCAACAACCAGATAAGGTTTACTTCCCACTCTGCCATGCCCGTAATGCCGGTCGCGGGTTAGGCCGGGTAAATCGGCAACCAGTGCATCACGTGTACGAGTCAGGCGGTTAAATAATGTTGATTTGCCTACATTCGGGCGACCAACCAGAACAATCGTTGGTTTCATATTCATTCTTTCAGATAATTTCTATTGCTTTAAAACAGCAATAGCCTGCCAGCGGCAAGCTTTTCAGTACAACTGATAAACCTGAAATTCCTGCCAGTTTTTCCGGCCGGAATTTCAGGTTTTATTAAGCATTGATTAACTCAAACTGCTTATTTTCATTTGGATGACTTCGCGTTGTACTGAATCTTTTGATAATAAATTCAAAGCTTGCTGGTAGGCAGCAACGGCTTCAGTATTTTTCTTTTGCGCCTGTAAAACATCACCTTTGGTTTCAAGCAGAACCGGCTTTAATTCATTGGTTACTTTTACATCCAGCGCCTGTAATGCTTCATTGTATTTACCTTGCTGTAAATATACGGTAGCCAGCCGCTGCGCAACGATTGTTTGCAATAAGTCATCATGCTGTCTGGCTTTAACCCATTGCAAATGGCGGATGGCTTCATCATATTTACCATCATCAAATGCTGAACCGGCCATCATCAGTGTAGCCTGAGTTGCATTCATGGTATCAGGATATTTTTCCTGTAATTGTACAAGTGCTTTTTTACTTTCAGTTAAATTATTGGCACTAGCCTGAGAAATAAATGTATCAAATACTTCTGCTGCTTTTTCATTATTACTGCGTAAATGACTTTGATACAACACATAACCCAGATATGCCAATGACAATATAACCAGTATAGCAAAAATCCAGCGTCCCCAGCGTTGCCAGAAATATTTGAAATTTGCAACTTCCTGTTCATCCTGAATATGTACAACCATTATGCTTTCTTCCATTGTTGGATTAACTGTAAAGCTGCTTCGGCAGCAACAGTCTGTTGTTCATGAGTACTCAAATTCTTAAGCGTTAGTGTATTGTTAAATTGCTCTTCCTGAGCAACGATTACTGCTATTGCAGCACCACTGGCATCAGCTTTTTTCAACTGGGCTTTCAGACTCTGATCACCACAGTGTAAATAAACATTCAAACCTGCTGCACGTAATAATGCGGCATGCTGCAAGGCAATCAGACTGCTTCCTTCTCCCTGATGCATGATATATACATCAGGCGCATTGTTAATATGCAGTTTGCCAAATTCCTGTACAAGCAGTAATAGACGTTCAATACCCAATGCAAAGCCAATAGCCGGCGCTGGTTTACCGCCAAGCTCCTCAATCAGCCCGTTGTAACGACCGCCACCACATACAGTTGCCTGTGCGCCAAGTTTAGTTGTCGTCCATTCAAATACGGTCAGATTATAGTAGTCCAGACCACGAACCAGACGCGGATTTTCTACATATGTGATACCCAGCCCGTCCAGCATATTTTTTAAAGTATTATAGTGTGCAAGTGATTCTGCGCCCAGATAATCTATAAGACGTGGCGCAGCATTCGCCATTGCCTGTAAATCGGGATTTTTGGTATCCAGCACACGTAACGGATTAGTATGCATACGACGCCGGCTATCCTCATCCAGAATGGCTTCATGCTGTTGTAAATAAGCAATTAGTGCAGTACGGTGAGCAGTACGTTCCTGCTGATTACCCAGAGTATTTAATTCAAGTGTAAGGTATTCCCGAATACCCAGCCGTTCCCAGAGATTCGCAGTCATGGCAATCAGCTCGGCATCTGCATCAGGGCCGTTAAATCCTAATGCCTCAACACCAACCTGATGGAACTGACGATACCGCCCTTTTTGTGGGCGCTCCCGTCGGAACATCGGTCCCATATACCATAATTTTTGCGGACTATTATAAAGTAAGTTGTGCTCAACAACTGCACGCAGACAAGAGGCTGTACCTTCCGGCCGCAGGCTCAGGCTCAGCTTGTCGTTGGAATCGGCAAATGTATACATTTCTTTGCCCACAACATCGGTTTCTTCACCTATTGAACGTACAAACAAACCAGTTTGCTCAACAACTGGTGTACGAATCTGGTTGTAACCAAAACTGCGTGTCCATGCGACCACTACATCTTCAAACGCCTGCCAGAGTGCAGATGTCAGTTTAAAATCTTTCTGCTCTACTGGCAGTAAATCATTCATGCCCTTAACGGCCTGGATTTTCTGACCCATATTAATTAATTTGTATATCCCTATTAAACTATATTAGCTGCTGACAGCTATAACAGTATATTTATCTTATAAAGCCGTAATCGGAATCACTTTCGCTGTTTCCCGCTTTTTACCCTGCTCACCATAATTGGTCTGAATATATTCTTCTACTAAGGCCAGAAACTCTTCAGCCATATGTTCGCCTTTTAAGGTAGTTTTGCGCTCGCCATCCACATATACAGGAGCAACAGGTGTTTCACCCGTACCGGGCAAAGATATGCCAATGTCGGCGAGTTTACTTTCACCAGGCCCGTTAACAACACAACCCATAACCGCTACATTGAGATTTTCAACGCCCGGATATTGCAGCCGCCATACAGGCATTTTTTCACGCAAATACTGCTGAATATCCCGCGCCAGTTCCTGAAACACGGTACTGGTTGTACGTCCGCATCCGGGACATGCTGTTACCAGCGGCGTAAAAGAACGCAATCCCATGGTTTGCAGGATTTCCTGAGCAACCACTACTTCCTGTGTCCGTGCACTTCCCGGCTCAGGAGTAAGCGATACTCTAATGGTATCACCTATACCCTGTTGCAATAAAATAGCCAAAGCCGCAGTAGACGCTACGATACCTTTACTCCCCATTCCTGCTTCGGTTAAACCAAGATGCAGCGGATACATACAACGGGAAGCAAGGTTATGATAAACCTCTATTAAATCCTGTACATTAGATACTTTACAAGACAATATAATCCGGTCAGCCGGTAAACCAAGACTTTCTGCCTTTTGCGCAGATTCCAGTGCAGAAACAATCAATGCTTCTTTCATAACTGATTCTGCAGGCTGAGGAGTTGCTAAAGCCAGATTATTGTCCATCATGCGCTTAGCAAGAGCCTGATCCAGCGAGCCCCAGTTTACTCCGATGCGAACAGCTTTATTGTGCTCTGCTGCTGTATGAATCATGAAAGCAAATTTTTCATCGCCCTTCACACCTTTACCCACATTACCCGGGTTAATCCGGTATTTTGAAAGTGCTGTTGCACAATCCGGATAATCTTTAAGCAGGCGATCGCCATTAAAATGAAAATCACCAACTAAGGGGACATTACAGCCCATGTCATTCAGACGCTGGCGAATTTCAGATACTCTGGCCGCCGCCTGAGGTGAGTTAACTGTAATTCGAACCAGTTCGGAACCGGCCTCTGCCAGTGCTTTTACCTGAATGGCTGTTTGTTCCGCATCAGCAGTATCAGTGTTAGTCATAGACTGTACTCTGACGGGTGCTTCAGATCCGATAACTACATGATCAATTTTTACCTGATGGGTTTTCCTTCGTACTCCAGCCAAGGTCATTTCAATTTCCACCTACCGTCATTGCTGCGGTTCTTTTCTTGTTTTGTTCAATAGCGATATCTTTGCCGGCAAACCGGATACTGGCACCAGGGGTATAACCAAGTATTACTTTGTACGGAGCAGCCCCGCTAAACTGATGTGTACTACCGGCATCTACAACCTGACTGATGAGCACCTTGCCATTTTTATCACTTACCTGCAACCAGCTTCTGTTTTCAAGTTTTATTACCAGTGTATCTGAAGCTGATACAGCAGGCTGAGAAACCTGTGTATCTGTAGTATTGCTTGTACCAGCAGACTGACTGGCTGCAGTAACTTCGGTAACAGGCTGGGAACCGGTGTGTTCATTGTCCGTCATCGGTACAACACGAATATTGCTGGCAGCGATATCACTAATAGAAGCTGTTTGCACAGATACTTCCTGACCGGCTGTAGCAGTTTGTCTGGCATTTTCAGAAGTAGATTTAGTCTGCCATGCATATACCACTGCACTAATTAAAATTACTACCAATACAACAATCAGCCAGCGTGGAAAATGACGACGCTGCGGCTTACCTTTAAAATCAAGATCCGCAGAAACGACTTTATTACTGTCTGAAGTTGACAAATGACTGGCAGCAGGAAAAATCTGCTGAAAATATTGCTTCAGTTCTTTTTCATCTACTTCGAGCAAACGAGCATATGAGCTTAAAAAGCCTTTGATGAATACAGCTTCTGGCAAACCTTTATAGCTACCGCTTTCCATTGCCTCAATTTGCCGTGCCGGCAGTTTTAAACGTTCGGCAACTTCACCTACAGACAGTCCTTTCTGTTTTCGTGCCTGTGAAAGTAATGTTCCCAGAGTAACTGCTGCATTTGGGCCGGACTCGGGATTTTTGGTTTGCTCATTCATTAGAATTTTCCTGTAGAAACCTGCTCTAACTCAGCAGAATAAGGGAAATTATTACGCAGTTGTGCTTCATATTCGTAAGCGGCCTGCATATTACCCAAAGATCTAGCAATTCTCCACCCCAATAATAAATCATCAGCAGATAAGTTATTTATCTGACTCTGATACTGCTTAAACAGATAATTGGCATCCGAAGCATTACCTGCCAGCAAATTATTACGTGCCATTTCTTTCTTTGCAGCAATAAAATTCGGATTAGCTGCCAAAGATCGTTCAAAATAGCTGTTGGCCAGCTGATACTGCCCCATTCGACTACTGCAAATACCTTTATTGAACTGGGCAATTTCCGGTGTAGGATAAGTCGGATCAGCCAAAGCCTTATCAAAATAAGCTAATGATGCATTCGGCTTTTTCAAAACATCACACACAAACCAGCCATAGTTATTATTTACTTCCGCACTATCTGAAGCTAATGACAAAGCACGCTGAAAACTCTCTTCTGCTTTTGCCGGTTCTTTTAAATACTGCCATATCTGAGCTCGTATCAACCATGCATCAAGTGAACTACTATTATTTTTTATCGCTTCATCAATCGCTTCAACAGCCTGACGGTAATTTTGATTTTTCAAATACTCTACCGCCAGCTGAGTTTTAATCTGTGCAACCTCTCTGGCTCGCTGTGCCGCTGTCGGTTTTTTGTTCATAGTCTCAGTAGCACAGGCTGATAATACCAGTGCACATAATAGAGCTAACCCCAATTTTTTCATCGAATCATCCCTGTACAAGTTGCCACTTTTGTTGTCGCTGCGTTTTGTCTTTTACTTTTCCCGCAAGCTGACCACATGCTGCATCAATATCATCACCACGGGTTTTTCTGACTGTTACTACAAAACCTGCTTCCTGCAAAATTTCACGAAATACACGGATACGTTCATTTGTTGAACGATCAAACCCCGAATTGGTAAACGGATTAAACGGTATCAGATTAAATTTACACGGCACATCTTTAACCAGAGCGATTAATTCACGCGCATGTTCGGGAGCATCATTAATGCCTTTCAGCATAATATACTCAAAGGTAATAAAATCACGCGGTGCTTTTACCAAGTAACGCTGACATGCAGCCATTAACTGGTTAAGCGGATATTTCTTATTCAATGGAATGAGTTTATCACGCACCTGATCGTTGGAAGCATGCAGTGAAATAGCTAATGCTACAGGCATAACTTCTTTCAGGCGATCCATCTGGGGTACCATACCAGAGGTCGACACAGTTACACGACGACGTGATAAACCATAGCCATGGTCATCCAGCATGATACTTAATGCTGTCACCACATTATCAAAATTGGCTAATGGCTCGCCCATTCCCATCATAACCACATTGGAAATTACTCTTTCATCCTTAGGTGTAACACCAAGGGCTTTGTTAGCCCACCATAACTGCCCGATAATCTCTGCAGTGGTGAGATTGCGGTTAAAACCCTGTCTGCCGGTAGAGCAAAACATGCATTCCAATGCACAGCCTATTTGCGAAGAAATACATAACGTACCCCGGGTATCTTCAGGAATAAAAACCGTTTCCACACCATTACCAGTACCAACATCAAGCAACCATTTGCATGTACCATCAGCTGACTTTTGCTCAATCAGTAAATCCGGTACTTTCACTTCAGCATTATCCAGTAATTTATGACGCAAAGATTTAGCCAGATCAGTCATGTCTGTAAAATCGGCTATCCCGCCTAAGTGCATCCAGCGCATCACTTGTCTGGCACGAAAAGGCTTCTCTCCCATCTGAGCAAAATGGGCAGTTAAACCGGGTAAGTCAAAATTTAGCAAATTGGTTTTCATCAGGGTAATACATTAAGTAAGCAATAAATAGTAATAACTGGTTTTCAGTCATTCTATTATGCTGATAATACAACTTTATTCAACAATCTATACAATTCTTTAATTTTTACCAGACAGATAATGCCATATTTTTTTCAGTGGTGTTTCTGTTTTCTTTTTCTGAACAATAACATTAAATAAACGACGATAGTGGTTTGGAGGACAAGTCAAAACTTCAGTAGCATGCCATCCGTCGGAAGTATTTTTAAATAAAAAACTGCTGTTATCGCGGATATCAAAACCTTCCATCGTTTCAAAATCACTGATATCAGGATTCGTTTTATCTGTTTTTTTACCGCCAAGAGCTAAAATAGAACCGCCCCACTCAATTTCCCAGTCGGCTGAAGTATTGAAATAAAAAATGTGTGTACCGATTTTATCAAGACTATCACAGTGAGGTGAAACTTCAGAACCAGTTTCACCTACATGCCATGCGTAACGAATAGTATATTCATTAAGATTCAAATAACGATTTAAAAATTCTAGATAAGGCTCCGATGTTTGTACCTCACGTACAAATTCCTGCCATACATTTGGCAACTGCTCAATTTTGGTTACGCCAAGTCCGGACTGATCATTTTTATGATAGATAGACTTTTCAAATGCAAGATAGTATCGATTATGAGGCCGCTGCCCGCTTTTCCCGCGCGGTCTGTTCACATGTTTTTCAAATAGATCCAGACTAGGAAAATTGTTATACAATTCATTAAATGCTTCGGGTAATAATATTTCTTTAAACAAATGATTTGGAAATGGTTTGGTTTCATTAAATTTCTGAATCGGAAGCGATTTCAAAACAGATAAATTAAAAAAATCAGACATTTTATTTCTCCTACTTGTATTTATACAAATTAGTCCACCTGTACAGGTGGACTAAGTTCAGTAAATTTATTTACAGTATTAACGAGCGCATAGCTCATCGGCTGCAAAAAAATATGCAATTTCAATAGCTGCATTTTCAAGGCTATCTGAGCCATGAACAGCATTGGCATCAATTGAATCAGCGAAATCAGCACGAATTGTGCCTGCAGCGGCTTCTTTAGGGTTAGTTGCACCCATTAATTCTCGATTCTTGGCGACTGCATTTTCACCTTCCAGCACCTGAATCATCACTGGTCCGCTAATCATAAAACTTACCAGATCTGCAAAAAACGGACGTTCCTTATGAACAGCATAAAAACCTTCAGCCTCAGCTTGAGACAAATGTTTCATTTTAGCAGCAATAATTTTCAGCCCGTTATTTTCAAAACGGCTGTAAATCTGTCCGATAACGTTTTTAGCAACTGCATCAGGTTTAACAATAGATAATGTGCGCTCGATAGTCATATTTGTTTCCATAAATATTGAATATACTAATTTTTTGCCGCAAAATTGCTTCAAAAAACATATCTTGTCATTTTAACAAAATTCAGTCTTATTTAATATCTTTTCCTATACTTGCATTTTCACTATCAAGTGTTAAATGAGGCAAAGTTAAATATTCTTCTGAACGCATTTCTGTAAGACGGCTGGCTGTACGAGTAAACTCGTTGGCGAAATCGCCGTCTGTATAGATATCGTCTATAGCGACCTCGCAACTGGCACATAGCTTAATACGATAATCATATAAAACATCAATTAACCAGGTAAGCCGCCGTGCTTCAGCCATCTGACCAGATCCCATTTTGGGTATGTCTGACAAAATTAATACGCGAAATTTTTTTGCCAGTTCCAGATAATCATTTTGTGAGCGCGGACCACAGCATAATGTATTGAAGTCGAACCAGATTGTTGTATCAGAAATTGCTTTGTACGGTAATTTACGCCCAAGTATTTCAATTTCTCCGCCAGTAATTTCCTGTTCACCATTAATTTTGTGAAATAACTCTGTTAATTTTTGTTCACTACTTGCATCTGCTGGTATATAGAATATATCTGCGGGTTTTAATGTACGCATTCGATAATCTTCACCGCCATCTACATTTAAAATAGTCAGCTCTTTTTCAATTAGTGCAATAGTAGGCAAAAAGCTGGAACGATTCTGACCTTGCGGATAGAGCTCAGACGGAGCGTAATTGGACGTAGCCACCATAACCACACCCTGCTCAAATAAGCCCTCAAGTAATCTTCCCAGAATCATGGCATCAGCAATATCACTGACATGAAATTCATCAAAACACAACACTCTTACTTCACGAGCAATATCCTGTGCGACTGCACTTAATGGATTAGTCTGACTATGATGATCTTTTAATCGTCCCTGTACTTCTGCCATAAAAGCATGGAAATGTACCCTGCGTTTGCGCCGATATGGTAAACATCCAAAAAAAACATCCATTAAAAAACTTTTGCCACGCCCGACTCCGCCATACATATACAAACCTTTCGGTGCACGCGGCGAACGCAGACTGCGCCCGAGAAAGCGGTTTCGTTTACGTTTGAACATCATCAACTCTGTCCAGAGTCTGTCCAGTTGTTTAATTGCACGTAACTGAGCTGCATCATGTATAAATCCGGGTTGCTGTTCTGCAGCCTGATACCAAGTAAGAGGACTTTGATTATTAAATTCGGGAGCAACAAAGACTGATGTGGTCATATAATTGATTTCTTCTAGATGTCAGAATTGTATTTAGCAAAAGTTAAAAGACGTAACCTTAGCACACCTACTTAACATCCGACCACCATAAAATAAAAATACGCCGCAGAAACTGCGGCGTTAACGTCTATCTAAAATAAAACAGAATTATTTATCTTTAGATACGAGAGCTTTGTCAACACGTTCACGTAATTCCTTACCAGGTTTGAAGTGCGGTACATATTTTTCCGGTACTGACACCTTTTCACCTGTTTTAGGATTACGTCCAACACGAGCTGGACGGTGATTTAAATCAAAGCTACCAAATCCACGAATTTCAATTCGCTGACCTTTAGCTAAAGCTCGAGTCATCGTATCAACAAGAATCTTAATACTTTGCTCAACGTCCTTAGCATTTAATACAGTACTATCATTATTAGCAGTATATAATTCCGCCAGGCGAATCATTAATTCCGACTTCGTCATAACCGCTTATTCGCTTTCACCAGATAATTTAGCTTTTAACAAATCACCCAGGCTGGTAGTACCGGCTGAAGCATTGTTGTTAGTAGACAACGAACGCATAGCAGCACTGCTTTCCTGAGCATCCTTAGCTTTAATAGACAGATTGATATTGCGATTTTTACGATCTACCGTAGTAATCACAGCTTCAACATCATCGCCTTCTTTCAGGACATTGCGAATATCCTCAACACGATCATTTGAAACTTCTGATGCGCGCAGATAGCCTTCAACATCATCAGCCAATGCGATAACAGCACCTTTAGCATCCAGTGATTTCACTTTACCGGTTACGATGCTGCCTTTGTCATTTACGCTGACATAGTTGCTGAACGGATCGCCAGCCAGCTGTTTTACACCCAGAGAAATACGTTCTTTTTCAACATCAATGGCCAGAACTACAGCTTCAACTTCTTCACCCTTCTTGAACTGACGTACAGCTTCTTCGCCACCGTCTGTCCATGACAGATCAGAAAGATGAACCAGACCATCGATACCGCCAGGCAAGCCGACAAATACACCAAAGTCAGTAATGGATTTCACAACGCCTTTGATTTTATCGCCTTTTTCATGGTTGGATTCGAATTCCTGCCATGGGTTAGCCTGACATTGTTTCATACCCAGAGAGATGCGGCGACGATCTTCATCAATTTCAAGAATCATCACTTCTACTTCATCACCCATCTGAACTACTTTGCTTGGATGAACATTCTTATTAGTCCAGTCCATTTCAGAAACGTGTACCAGACCTTCGATGCCCTGCTCGATTTCCACAAATGCACCATAATCAGTCAGATTGGTAACTTTACCAAACAGACGGGTACCCTGCGGATAACGACGGGCCAGACCATTCCACGGATCTTCACCCAGCTGTTTCAAGCCCAGAGAAACGCGGCTGCGTTCCTGATCAAATTTCAATACTTTAGCTTCAACTTCCTGACCAACTTCCAGCACTTCGCTTGGATGTTTAACACGGCGCCATGCCAGATCAGTAATATGCAGCAGACCGTCGATACCACCCAGATCAACGAAAGCACCGTAATCGGTAATGTTTTTCACAATACCTTTTACTACTGAACCTTCTTTCAGGTTTTCCAGCAAGGCTTTGCGTTCTTCACCAAGAGTTTCTTCCAGAACAGCACGGCGTGAAACCACAACATTGTTACGGCGTTTATCCAGTTTAATTACCTTGAATTCAATTTCCTTGCCTTCAAAGTGAGAAGTATCTTTAACCGGACGTACATCAACCAGTGAACCAGGCAGGAATGCGCGGATACTGTTAATCATCACAGTCAGTCCGCCTTTAACCTTACCATTAATCACGCCAGACAGAATTTCACCATTTTCCATGGCTTCTTCCAGCTTGATCCAGTCAGCAGCACGTTTGGCTTTTTCACGTGACAGCTTGGTTTCACCAAAACCGTTTTCCACAGATTCAATAGTTACGGTGACAAAATCGCCAACCTTAACTTCAATCTCGCCCGCTGCATTTTTGAACTCGCTCACATCAATCAGAGATTCTGACTTCAGACCGGCATTCACAGTGACGAAATTATTGTCTATGGCAACAACTTCTGCGGTGATGACTTCGCCGGGATTCATCTCTTGCAAGGTGAAACTTTCTTCCAGCAACTGGGCAAAATTTTCCATAGTCATATATTTATGTTCTCAAACAGGTATCGTCAGGGGATACAAAAGTTAGTTAATCAAAACCGGCACACCCTGACTGTGCCAGTCAAACCATATAATTACTGCTGACATCCATTACAAGCCTGTCAGCATAAAAACATGTAAAACAATTATTTAGTACAAAATTCAAACATTTTCAAATATTAAAATGCTAAGAATGCTAGTACAAAAAGCTTAATTATAACCTAATTTTAGATTTTTCGATACCAATCAAGTACTTTTTTCACACTTTCTTCAATATTAAGAGAAGAAGTGTCTAAAATTTTTGCATCACTCACTGGCTTAAGCGGTGCCACAGTACGCTGACGATCCGCCTGATCACGTTTTTCAATATCAGTAAGAATTTGCACAAAATCCGGACCATCAACAGCCAACCCTAACTGCAAAGCCCGCCGCTGCGCCCGTACTTGCGCACTGGCTGTAAGAAATATTTTGAGTTCGGCTTGCGGAAAAACAACAGAAGCCATATCTCTTCCGTCAGCAACCAGTCCTCTTGGAGTTAAAAAATCTCGCTGACGTTGTAACAATGCAGTCCGTACTTCAGGCAGTGCCGCAATAGCTGATGCACCCATGCCAATACTTTCTGTCCGTATAGCTGATGTTACATCCTCACCATTCAGAATGATCGAATCATTCTTGAAAACTACCGGAAGTTCTTGTGCGAGAGCAGCCACATCATGTTCATTATGCCAGTTTATATTCCGTTGCTGCGCATATAATGCAGTTAATCGATAAAGCGCCCCGGAATCCAGATAATCTCTGGACAAAATAGTCGCTACCCGTGCTGCTACCGTTCCTTTTCCAGATGCACTGGGACCATCAATTGCAATTACCTTTAATCGCGGTTCTGATTGTATTGCAACCATATTAGTACCTTTTAACAAGCTCTTTTCAGCCTTATAGATTGTCCTGAATTATATTTATATATCAGAAAATTCGTTCTAAACACAAACTGATATCATTTATATCAAAAACTAATGAGCCATCAGACTGGTTAGCAAACTCTGATGGCTCAATTTTTATCTGTATCAATAAAATATTACACCTTAACCTGCTTTAAAGATCTTTTCTTCTGCATAATTGTTCGCCATTGCAATACTGCAGAGACAGTAAATAATGCAAGCATAAACGGACATTCATACAATTCTTCAAGCATATCATCATAAACCGGATTTAACAAAATAAACTGTGCAATCCAGCGACCACGCTCAATTGCATCAGCCAGCAGAAAGCCGGCTGAAGCCAAAAGGAAATTCCATACAGGAAACGGCTGATGATAATAATATTGGATTCCTGCACGCAGCCGCGGCCACAGCAACATTAAAATCAGACCTAAAATCAGTACAGCAGCAATTCCATGATACACAGCATGAGAATATCCGGAAAAAGTTTGCCTGCCCCAGTTCTGATCACGACCCAGCAATACCAGCCACCATAATGATGCCCAGAGCCAGAATGCTTTTTCTTTTCCTTTTAAACCACTGCATAAAGTTGAAAGTAAAGTAAATAAAAAACAAAATAGCAGAAAAATGGTTTGTGTATTTTCTACATAGGATACCCAGTCAGGATTGATATGTAATTGCTGAACAAAAGGAACAGCCAGTATCATTAATAACCAAACTGTACTGGGTATAGACCAGCGCCAATCAAAATTCATATTTATACTTACTAAATTAATATATTAATATATTTGCTATTATAACCAATATTACTGCTGCTCAGCTAAATTATACTCCTTCATGGTTCCCGATTTTATGTATATTTATCCTGTTTGCGATTGATATGCATATCCCACAGTACAATTAACTGATAAACTTTCAATCAAATACTTCAAATTTACCAATTTATACATGAAGACCTTGCATTTAAAAGCCTGTACCTGTCATCCTGCCAGTATTAATCTGCCCGGCTCCAAAAGTATCAGCAACCGCACCTTACTCCTTGCTGCATTGGCGGATAATGTCAGTGAAATTTATGATTTACTTGATTCAGATGACACCCGCTATATGCTGGAAGCACTGAAAACACTTGGCGTTAGAGTTGAACATCTTCCCGTAAACAGTACTAACTCTGGTTTAAATATCAGAATATATGGTTGTCAGGGTAAATTCCCTAAACAGAAAGCTGATTTATTTCTTGGTAATGCAGGTACTGCATTCAGACCATTAACAGCAGTACTGGCGATAACAGGCGGTGAATATTATTTACATGGTGTAAATCGTATGCATGAACGTCCTATCGGCGATTTGGTTAATGCATTGCGAATGACAGGCGCCGAGATTGAGTATAAAGGACAAAACGGCTTTCCGCCATTACAAATTCATGAAATCCGGCAACAGAATACTGATCATATTAGTGTTAAAGGTAATGTTTCCAGCCAGTTTTTAACTGCATTACTCATTGCTCTACCATTAACAGGTAAAAAGTATACTATCGAAGTTACAGGTGAATTAATTTCTAAACCTTATATCGCAATTACTCTGAATCTGCTCAAACAGTTTGGAGTAGACGTTGAACATGATCATTATCAGACATTCAGACTGAATGCAGGACAACGTTACCATGCTCCGGCTCAAATTTATGTGGAAGGAGATGCATCCAGTGCTTCCTACTTTCTTGCTGCCGGTCTGATTTCAGGAAAACCTATTCGTGTCAATGGTATAGACAATCAAAGTATTCAAGGTGATGTAGCATTTGTGCAAGAGCTTGAAAAAATCGGAGCAACTGTACACTGGGGTAAACAATTTATTGAAATATCCCGTGCACCACATCAGAACATCCTACCTTTTGATATTGATGCTAATAATATCCCTGACGCAGCTATGACACTGGCTATCGTCGCTCTCGCCAGCAAAAGTACCTGTCATATTCGCAATATTGCCAGCTGGCGTGTTAAAGAAACTGATCGAATCAATGCCATGGCTTGTGAATTACGTAAATTAGGTGCCACAGTATTAGAGACTGAAGACAGCATCAGCATTACACCACCGGCAAAATTACATTCAGATATTCATATTAGCACTTATGATGACCACAGAATGGCCATGTGTTTTTCACTTATCAGTTTACTGGGAACACCTGTTTATATTGATGATCCGCAGTGTGTCAATAAAACCTTTCCTGAATATTTTCAGGTTTTTGCCAGCATGTGCACACCTGTTTAAAATCATAACTTTACTTAGTCTGTTTTCTATTTACTCAGGTTTCAGTTCAATATTGATATAATTTATTTTTTTATTTACTCATGTTACAAACAGACCAACTATCAGGCGCACAGCCACAACGCGTCATCAGCCCGCAGACAGCTTCAGCACAGGAAGAGCTACTCGAACGAGCTCTGCGTCCGCGTGCGTTATCAGATTATATAGGTCAGCACAAATCCAAAGAGCAGCTTTCAATATTCATTCAGGCAGCAAAAATACGGCACGAAGCTCTGGATCATACTTTATTGTTTGGTCCTCCGGGACTTGGTAAAACCACTCTGGCACATATTATTGCTCATGAACTTGGCGTCAATTTACGTCAGACATCGGGACCTGTACTCGAACGCGCAGGCGATCTGGCCGCACTGCTTACCAATCTGGAACCGCATGATGTACTTTTCATTGATGAAATTCACCGGCTGAATCCTGTAGTAGAAGAGATATTGTATCCGGCACTTGAAGATTATCAGCTGGATATCATGATTGGTGAAGGACCCGCTGCGCGTTCAGTTAAAATCGATCTTCCGCCATTTACTCTGGTCGGAGCAACTACACGCGCCGGCATGTTAACAAACCCATTGCGAGATCGTTTCGGTATAGTTTCACGTCTGGAATTTTATAATAATGCAGATTTAACTACGATTGTGAGCCGATCGGCTCAGCTTCTGCAACTCAAAATTGATAATACCGGAGCGGCAGAAATAGCCAGACGCAGTCGCGGCACACCGCGTATCGCTAATCGTCTGCTCAGACGCGTACGAGATTATGCAGAAGTAAAACATCAGGGTGAAATAAATGCTGTTACAGCAGATGCGGCTTTAAAAATGCTGGATATTGACCAGTCCGGACTGGATGTTATGGACTGTAAATATCTGGAAGCAATTTTATACAAATTTTCAGGCGGACCTGTCGGCTTGGATAATATTGCCGCAGCAATTGGTGAATCAACTGATACCATCGAAGATGTTATCGAGCCTTATTTAATTCAGCAAGGATTCTTACAGCGCACGCCGCGAGGACGCATGGCCACTGAATTAAGTTATAGTCATTTTGGTTTACCCACACCCGGCAATAAAGCTTAATTATTGCACCAATATTCCGGTTTTATCTTCAAATACCAATAAAATATAAACATACCTCGATCCAAATACAGGAACAAACAAGGAAAAAAACACATGAATACCAAACAGATAGATGCCGGCATATTCAAAGCATATGATATCCGCGGCATCGTAGATGTTTCACTGAATAAAGATACTGCCGAACTGATTGGCCGTGCTATTGCCACAATAGCCCTCAGCAAAGGAGTTGATCAGATTGCAATAGGACGTGACGGCCGTTTATCCGGCCCGATTCTGGCAACAAGTCTGATTCAGGGCATCACTGCCTGCGGTATCAATGTACTCGATATAGGTATGGTTGCCACACCAATGCTGTATTTTGCAGCTGTTGAACATTGCCAAGGTAGCGGCATCATGATTACAGGCAGTCACAATCCGCCTAACTATAATGGTTTTAAAATGATGCTGGCGGGTACTACTCTGGCTGGAGATGATATTCAGGCTTTACGTAAAATTATCGAATCCGACGAGCTTGCCGCTCAATCTGAACATACTGGTAATGTTGTTTCCTTACCTATTGCATCAGAATATATTAATTATATAACTAATCATGTTCAGCTCCGGCGACCAATGAAAATTGTTATTGATGCCGGAAACGGTGTGGCTGGAGCCTATGCCGGCGATTTATATCGCGCTCTGGGCTGTGAAGTACAGGAATTATTTTGCGAAGTAGATGGCAATTTTCCCAATCATCATCCTGACCCGGCTAAACCCGCCAATTTACAGGATTTAATTCAGGTATTGCAAAAAAACGATGCCGAAATCGGACTAGCTTTTGATGGAGATGGTGACCGTCTTGGTGTTGTAACAAAAGATGGACGGATTATCTATCCTGACCGTCAGCTAATGCTTTTTGCTGCTGATGTTCTCGCACGCAATCCGCAAGCAAAAATTATCTATGATGTAAAATCCACCAGATTATTAAAACCCTGGATTGAACAGCATGGTGGCGAAGCTATCATGAGCAAAACTGGTCACAGTTTTATCAAAGCAGCAATCAAAGAACACAATGCATTATTAGCCGGTGAAATGAGTGGTCACGTATTCTTCAAAGAACGCTGGCTAGGCTTTGACGATGGATTATATGCCGGCGCACGTATGCTGGAAATTTTATCCAGACATAAGAATCCTTCTGCTGTTTTGAATGATTTACCTGAAGGAGTTTCTACACCAGAACTGAATATTGCTGTTCCAGCCGGACAAACCGGACATGAAATTATTTCCAGTCTGGCACAAAATGCACATTTTGAAAATGAGATTGAGCGCATCACTATAGACGGACTGCGTGTGGAATTTAAAGATGGATTCGGCCTGATGAGAGCTTCCAATACAACACCAGTGCTGGTATTACGCTTTGAAGCTGATAATCAGCAGGCTTTAGATGATATTATTGCTCAGTTCAAAGCAGTTATTGCTCAAAATCCGGACTTAAACTGGGACTGAATTTTCTTCAGTCCAATAATTTTCTGACTTAGAATATATAAAAGTAAACGGCTACATAAAGTAGCCGTTTTAAATTTAAAGCCGATTATTATATCCGCTCAAACATTATTTTTTAGCCTGACTGCCGGTTTCACGAACAAACATTGTCATGATAAATGCAAGAATCAAACCACCTACAAAAACATAGTCAGCAGTTTGGAAAACTTTCAAATTCAGCTGACCTTCTGCTTTTGTCAGATGATCAATCAGAATATTAAACATATTGGTCATAATTGCACTAATCACAAATACGAAAAAGTTAATCACACCAGTAGCTGTACCTTTAACTTCATCAGGATTCACTTCTTTAATCATCGTATAAGGAATCATTGCCGCACCGGAAGCAATACCGAATAATAAACCCATCACAAAAGGCGGCATAACATCAGGCAAGTAAACAATAAAACCACCAGTAATGCCCATAGCAATAAGGCTACCCATCACAACTGGCTTACGGCGACCAATTACATCAGATAAATAACCTAAAATCGGACAACCAATTACCCAGCCTAGCGGAACCATTGCCAAACGTAAGGCTATATCATCTTTAGCAATCAGTCCGTCCTGTAAAAACTGATTTCCCCATGCAATATTACCAACATTGGTAGGCAGGAACATCATGGCACCGATGAAAGCACAAATGTAAGACTGTGGATTTTTCAATACCACAATATAAGGATGGCTTAAACCACTCCAGTCAATTTTACCTTCACGAGTACGTGGTGTAGATAACACTGAGCCAAAGAAAACTACAACCAGTATACCAGCAGCCACTATCCAGAACATCTGCCATGTCAGCACCTGATTTTTAATAATCGGCGATACAACAGCTTGTCCCATAAATCCGCCAAGCATACCGAAACACTGAGTCATACCGACAGCAGTTGCCAGCCATTTTTTCGGAAAACCGCGTGTGGCCAGAAATACCGCGCTGGTAAAAGCAAGCCCGGAGCCTGCACCTTGCAGGAATCGACCGAATTGAGCAGTAATAACTGTTCCGGAACAGAATAGTACGCAACCAATAGCAACTAAAATAATACCCAACGAGGCAGTAAAACGCGGCCCGATACGATCCAGCATCACACCTGATACCAGCGCAAAGAAAGCATATGAATAAAAATACAGACCGATAATGCCAGCCATTTCAACTTTAGAAATATGCAAAGTGTCTATAATTTCAGCCTGCATAATACTTGGGGCCGAGCGCAATGCATATTGTACAAAATAAAAAATGGCACAAATAAACCAGGCAATTATAAACGTTTTATTTAATGCACTGGATTGATCAGCATTTGGTGGAGAAACTGACATATTGGATTTATGATTCATAGCGTACTCGCTTTCGTTTAATTCCGAATGAAATATCACAAAATCATTCTAACAAAACCCGTGTTACGTACACAATAAAGTTCCCAAATACTTAAAATAAGAAAAAATATAATTAAATTACATTAATTTAAACAAAAAAATAAAACATTAATCAAACTTAAGCATTATTAGAACAATATTATGCTTTCAAAATGTCAAATTAATAAAATATTCTGTTCAATTTTACAAATATAACTATATTTCACTAATTATCGGATTTTTGATTTACACCATATTTACACAGGACACAAAAAACATCATAGCATGAACAAAAGTATTAAATGAAGTTTTATAAACACAATTTTAATTAAGCTCAAGATTAATACATAAACAAATATTTTATGAATTATAAATATTGATAGCGATAGTATTATATGTTTTGGTGATGGATTAATTATTATTTAAATTCAATAAATAATAAAATTATAAGACATTAAATATATTTTTATATTAATCTAGTAAAAAACTTTATTATAAGAATATTTATTCAGTTTATACAAATAAACTTGCAGTTAATGGATTAGAGAAAATTTTGAAAAACCTGCCAGCTACAAAATAATAGATAAATACAAATAATAAAAAATTTTGCTTTTGAAAAACTGAATCATATTAAGCTATTTATCTGGCTTATATATGATTCAGTCTTTCAAAAGCACGAAATAATTCTTAATTTAGTTAGAAATTATTAAATAGATGCATTGATAAATGCTTCCAGTTGTCCTTTATTCAAAGCTCCAACTTTTGTAGCAACACTGGCACCATCTTTAAATATCATTAATGTGGGTATACCACGAACATTAAATTTAGCAGGAGTATCCTGATTCTCATCTACATTAAGTTTCACAATTTTCAGCTTACCTTGATAAGCCGAAGCCAATTCGTCCAGAATAGGCGCAATCATTTTGCACGGCCCACACCAGGGAGCCCAGAAATCCAGTAGTACCGGCACATTCGCCTGCAAAACTTCTTTATCGAAATTGCCATCACCTACATGAACAATTAAATCGCTACTCATTATGGTTTCCTTTTATTATCGGGTTTCTATATAAAATATAGCTAATCAGCTATCAATGCAATAGTAAAATAAAACTAACTGATTACATGATAATCAGATACCATGTACACAAAACACTAATAACTGTTTAAATTAATCTGAAAATTATTTTCAATACATCAAATATTTATCTTACTTAATGCATTAGCCAAATCAGCTTTTAAATCAGAGGCATGCTCCAAACCGACAGATAAGCGAATCAGGCCGGGCTGAATTCCGGCTTCCAGCTTGGCTTCCGGAGGCATACGGCCATGTGTAGTTGTCCATGGATGAGTGACAGTTGATTTAACATCGCCCAGATTTCCGGTTTTACTAAACAGAGTTAACATGTCAATTACCTGCCAGGCAGCTTTTTCACCACCTTTAACCTCAAAAGCTACAACAATTCCGCCACCTTGCTGTTGCTTTTGCACCAGTGATTTCTGCGGGTGATTAGACAGACCAGTATATTGTACTGTTATTACCTGTGGTTGCGTCGAAAGAAACTGAGCTACTTCCAGCGCATTAGCACACTGCTTTTCCATGCGGATATACAAAGTCTCCAAACCACTTAGGAGTATCCATGCATTAAAAGGTGACAACACTTCACCGGTAGTACGGACATGTAAAAAAATTTCGTTTACCAATGCAGCACTGCCGCAGATAACTCCTCCCATTACACGCCCATGACCATCAATCGCTTTAGTAGCAGACTCTACTGATAAATCTGCCCCCAGTCGCAGCGGCTGTTGCAAAGCCGGCGATAAAAAACTGTTATCAACAACCAGTATAGCCTGATTATCATGTGCAATTTCTGCAAGTTTAGTGATATCAGCCAGTTCATTCAGCGGATTAGACGGCGTTTCAACAAAAAGCATTCTGGTATTAGGACGGATAGCGGACCGCCATTCAGTAATATCAGTCTGACTTACCAGTGTCACTTCAATCCCAAAACGTGGCAAAATATTATTCAGTAATCCAATCGTGGTTCCAAACAAACTTTTACTGGCTACCAAATGATCGCCAGCTTTTAACAGAGCAAGAAAAGTAGCATTGATTGCAGCCATTCCTGTAGACGTTGCCAGACCAGCCTCTCCCTGTTCGAGCTGAGCCACCCTTGCCTGAAACGCCGCAACAGTAGGATTATTAGTACGTGTATAAGTATAACCCTGTGTAGAACCGGCAAATAAAGATGCGCCAGTTTCTGCATTTTCAAACATAAAACTACTGGTCAGAAACAGTGCAGAATTGTGTTCATTATAGGGAGTTTGTTCCTTAGCACCCCGGATGGCGATAGTTTCAGGATGCAATTGTAAAGTAGACATGATTGTTTAATTTATCTATAAATATTGAGTAAAGAATTGTGCCGCTTTTTTTATAATTGTGCAAATAACCGGCTTTTATAAATAAAGAATACTATATTCTTTATTTTAAGCCTCATACATCAAGCAAATAGCAACACCTCAGTATATGTTTATCATACATTTTGATAAATTATATATATTGGGAAAAATAATTGAAAGCAAGGATAAAAAATGTATTTTATCATTTCACCAGCAAAAAAATTAAATGAATCAGTAGAGATTCCTACCAAAAAGTATACGCAACCTAAACTTTTGGATCAGGCACAACAACTAATGCCATTACTACAACAACTGGCTCCCCACGAAATTGCTACTCTTATGAGTATCTCCGATAAACTCGCTTTACAAAATGCCGAACGCTACCATAACTGGCAGCCCCCTTTTACACCTGAAAACGCCAAACAGGCTGTATATCTTTTTAATGGTGATGTTTATGATGGCTTGGATGCGCTGCATTTAACTGAATCTGCGTTAGATTATTTGCAACAACATATGTCTATTCTGTCAGGTTTATATGGTGTTCTTAAACCTTTAGATTTAATTCAGCCCTACCGTTTAGAAATGAGTATTAAACTTAAAAATGCTCGCGGCAAAGATTTATATACTTTCTGGGGAGACATCATTACCAACACCATTGAACAGAATATACAGTCAGAAGAATATAAAGTACTTATTAATCTCGCGTCACAAGAATATTTCAAAGCAATAAATACTAAAAAAATATCTGTACCTGTTATTGCACCTGTTTTTAAAGATCAAAAAAACGGTAAATATAAAATTATCAGCTTTTATGCCAAGCGTGCGCGAGGTTTGTTTATGCGCTTTGCAGCAGAAAATCAGCTAACAGATCCGGAACAGTTAAAAGAATTCGATTATGATGGCTATTATTATGATAAAGCTTCATCCAGTGAATCAGAGTGGGTATTCCTGCGAGAAGAAAACAGCCATCACTAAATTTAATCAAAAATAAAATGAACGATTTAACCAGAAATTTGCTGTTTGCTTATACAAAACACTTGGCAAATCCGTATTAATCGTCTATTATGCGCATCTTCAAAGACGGAAGCGTGGCAGAGCGGTTTAATGCAACGGTCTTGAAAACCGTCGAGGGTTGATAGCCCTCCGTGAGTTCGAATCTCACCGCTTCCGCCAGATATTCAATAAAATCAAGCGGTTAAGTTGCATTCTTGGTTTTGCCCCACAAAAAAGCCCACAATAGATTGCCTGTTGTGGGCTTTTTCATTCTTGTCGATGGACGTGCCACATCCTCGCTTTTATTGCTATCAGTAAGGGTACTGACTGGACAGTCCCGAGTAGTTTGCCGCGATCCAACTGATAACTTTAGAGCGCCCCTGAATGTTGGATGGCAATTTTTCGTGGATCATCCACTCGCAAATTTGGCGGGTACGAACCGAAAGATCGACGTTGTTTGCCCCTTTGAGCGAGTTCAGCAGGTCAAGCACCTCATAGCCTTCCTTTCGGCTAAAGCGGTCAGCGTCTTCTACCTTTTTCTTCGGATCGTCGCCCGGTACAGCCGTCCAACTGTAATCGGTGTAGTTCAGGTTATTTTTTTGGATCGCAGGCATCTAGAACTCCTTCTGGTTGTCAAGTTTTTTCTAACTTGGGGCCAAATACCCACTCTTCAAGAGTGGTAATGAAAAAAGCCCGGTGCAATGGCCGGGCGAAGTCCCTTTGGCACTGGGAATTCAGATGCGAACGCGCGTCGAAGCTTTCGCCGCAAGCGTCGGGTTGTAGAAGCTGGTGCGAACGCTGCCGATGATCTTGTCGAACTTCAACGCAAGTTCCCGATGCGCGATGCTGTCTGTCATGCGCTTGTTGACGTCTGAAACCCAACTTTTCATCGTATCGTAACGAAACTTCGAATGGGTTTTGGCATTGAAGCAAACAAGGAAGCCGCGCGAATGAAAGATGACACCGGCAACGTCATTGCTTTCGAGCATCGCCGCACGCACCTTCGCCGGACGGCCTGCTTGCTTCACCTGTTCGCGGCTATATTCCCAATTTCGCTTTCATGGCTGGCGCGCGATGACATGTTTTCGTGCTTACGCAGTCGACAATAAACATGCTGATTTCGCGGTAGGATAAGGATAGTTGCGCCTTCACTTCTCAACCTACCTTGCCAAGTATTGGTCCTAGCGCTCTCTTCCCTGCGACGAGGTTGTCATCTTCGCAGTATTCCATCGCTTTTGCATAATCCAAGATGGTTTCGATGCACCCGTGAAGGTAGTTCTCTCTTTAATCTTCGTCTGCCATATAGATTTAAGCACGGTGATAACATCGGACTTCATAATATTTTTACGATAGGTTCGACAGTAATCGGTTAAGCGTAGGTTTGAAGCTTCGATTTCCATTGCATGCGTACTTGGGTTCGCGCGAATCGTTCACAATCACGACTAGGGCGCATTCGCGGAACGTCTTTACCTTCGATTAATGAATGCGCAAGGCTTCGCAGTCTTGTTTCTCTGTTCGATGGGTCGATATACTGCTTCAAACTTATTTACAAAGTTAGCAGGTCTTGTCGCGAGCTTCGATCAACGAAACTTCAGGTTAACTGCCTAGTCGTTCTCCCTACCGATGCACTATAGACTTGCCATTGTCTTTCTATCATGTCCGTCAGCTACGCGCACCACTTATACCCAGAATCTCCCAACGATGCGCAGAGGCAGTCTTTCTGCACCGTTTACGGCATGCCGTCCTATGCTAATCAACTTTAACAGACTAAATAATTATAAAACGGATATATTACTACGATAATTTTATTCAAATTTCATTTATCTAGCTTAAAGTCGAAGATAAAAAATAAAATACTGCATTGAATTACACATTAAAAAGGAAAGTAGATTGTAAAAAAGCTAAGATAAAGACTGATAAGCCTTAAGCAAAACCTTTAACCTGCTGATCACAGTTATTTCTAAAATATTAGAATATTTTATAAGAATAAGTTTAAATAAATTGCATAATAAAATAAATAATTTTTACCGCTCATTTCACTATGCTCGGTTGGCAATATTTTTGCCAATTATCATAAAGAATTTTTGATATTAATGCATTATTGGGATAAATAGCAGAAAACAGCATTGGTTATCTAGGCTAGAGAATATTAGAAGAAATGACTACTCTATACGAAAGATTATTTACTTATAAAAAGCAAAATCCTTATTATAGTTTTTAAAAGATAAAGTAAATCATTGTGATATGTAAAATAAAAGTTTCACATCCATATCGTGAAACTTTTATTTTACAATTTTAAACTACATATCATAGACATATATTTTTATACTCTGCTATGTGAAACTAATTAACTATTCCCGAAATCATGATGTTTGATTCGCTGATAATTATACCAGTTTGTTTGATTTGCCATCAAATTAGGTTGATTTTCTTGTAGTTCAGTATATTTGGAATTACCATCTTTCAGCTCGGGATTATCTTCAGCACTACTGGATCCTGAAGATAAACTTGTCTGAACATGTTGCTGAAACTCCATTTTCCGGGCTTTTTTATCCAGCATTGATATATGAATTTCTGTATCATAAATGCTTTTCAGTTCGAGCAATTTTTGATAAGTAGCAATCAACTCTTTATTATCAGGAGTTCGCATGATTTGCCCTTCAAGAAATTCACGGCATTTATTAAACTCTTCAGTTCTCATGGCTCATATATTAAAAAAATCTCAATATCTAAATTTTACACCATTTACAGAAATTAGCATTGAGAAATTGAATTAATATTTAAGTTATTCAGATATTATTAATCTAAATATCTGATATTACATTCGTTAAAAAATTTATCTTTATTCTCACAAATACGGGAATAGAGAAATTTAAAATTCTGAATCAAAATTTCAAGTACTTTTTTCTCAAAATATTAGAGATATAAGCAAAGCAATTGCACAAAAATTAATCACGCTTAAATTGGATTGATTCACCTTGTTTTTTTATAGTTATCCACAGATATACTCACAAAATTTGTGAAATTCTGAAGTACTTTGAAATGATAGTAAAGGCTGAATAATAAAAATAATCAATCATATATATATGTTTTTAAAACATTTTTAATTTATTAAGTAAATTGAAAAAGTAAAACAACATAATTGAAATTAAAGTTCAGTAGTTCCAGACGTTTTGAATTAAAAATATCCTGTTAAACACTCACAATTTCTACTCATATAGATTTTGTTTCAATAATATTGATAATGCACCATAAAATTATACAAAGTAGGAAATTTAGACTTGAATTCTTCAATAAACATAAATAAAAAATATAAGTATATTTAGGTTGATTTTTTTAGAAATCAATAAATTAAATTTAATCAAAATATTTATTCATACTGGTACTTGACATTAATTTTCTGATACCAATATATCTGTTAATGAAAATATAACTAAAGGAAATTTTGATGAGATTCGATAAGCTTACTGCAAAGTTTCAACAGGCATTACAAGATGCACAAAGTCTTGCTTTAGGACAGGATGCTGGTTATCTGGAAGCCGTATTTATATTGAAGGCTTTACTGAATGATAATGATAGTGGCTGTGCTGCTTTACTTACTCAGGCTGGTGCAAATGTTGCACAGGTTAAACAGCAGGTTGACTCTACTATTAATGGTTTACCCAGAGTATCCGGTCAGGGGGGTGAAATCCTACCCAGTACTGAATTGCAGCACATTCTCAATCTGATGGATAAAGCTGCTATTAAACGTAATGATGCTTATATTGCCAGCGAGTTGTTTTTGCTTGGTGCTGTTCAGGAAAACGGACAATGCGGACGTATTCTTAAACAGGCTGGTGTTACAGAAGATAAATTGAATTCGGCGATAGATGCCGTTCGCGGAGGCGCAAGTGTGGATAATCCTAACGCAGAAGATCAACGTGAAGCATTGAAAAAATATACAACCGACCTGACTGAAAAAGCACGTTCGGGTAAGCTGGATCCCGTAATCGGGCGAGATGATGAAATCCGGCGCACTATTCTGGTGCTTGAACGGCGTACTAAAAACAACCCTGTACTTATCGGTGAACCGGGTGTAGGTAAGACTGCTATTGTTGAAGGTTTAGCTCAACGAATTGTGAATAATGAAGTTCCGGATTCTTTGCGCAATAAGCGTTTGCTTTTGCTGGATCTGGCTAGTTTGATTGCCGGTGCAAAATTCCGGGGTGAATTTGAAGAACGTCTGAAAGCAGTACTTAATGATCTGGCTAAAGACGAAGGCAATACCATTATTTTTATTGATGAAATACATACACTGGTAGGAGCTGGTAAAGCCGATGGTGCTATGGATGCAGGTAATATGCTCAAGCCGGCTCTTGCGCGGGGTGAATTGCATTGCATCGGTGCGACAACATTGGATGAGTATCGTCAATATATTGAAAAAGACCCTGCTCTGGAACGCCGTTTCCAGAAAGTACTGGTAAAAGAACCGACAGTTGAAGATACCATTGCCATTTTACGTGGCTTACAGGAACGCTACGAAATCTATCATGGCGTAGAAATCACTGATCCGGCAATTGTAGCTGCTGCTGAATTATCTAATCGTTATATTACCGACCGTTTCTTACCAGATAAAGCCATTGACCTGATTGATGAGGCTGCATCATTAATTAAAGTTGAAAGCCAGTCTATGCCTGAAAGCATGGACAAGCTTAAACGCCGTGAAATACAGCTGGAAATTGAACGCGCATCTCTGGTGAAAGAAGATGATGAAGCCAGCAAAAAGCGTCTGGCACTGCTGGATGAAGAGCTGGATAATGTTAAACGTGAGTTTGCTGATCTGGATGAAATCTGGAAAGCGGAACGAGCTAAAGCTCAAGGCAGCGTTACAATTAAAGAGCAGATTGATCAGCTAAAAGTTAAGATGGATGCGCTTAAGCGTAATGGTAAATGGGAAGAAGTGGCCAAGCTGCAATATGAAGAATTACCCCGGCTTGAATCACAGTTACAGGCTGCTGACAACGGGCAACAGAATAATCAGCCTAACAAGCTGTTACGCACTAAAGTAGGCTCAGAAGAAATTGCCGAAATTGTTTCGCGCATGACTGGTATTCCGGTATCCAAAATGATGGCTGGTGAACGGGAAAAACTATTGAGAATTGAAGAAGTATTGCATGAACGTGTAGTGGGACAGGATGAAGCTGTACGCGCTGTAGCAGATGCAATCCGCCGCTCACGCTCCGGTTTATCAGACCCGAATAAACCATATGGCAGCTTTTTGTTCCTCGGTCCCACCGGTGTAGGTAAAACAGAGTTGTGTAAAACTCTGGCAAGCTTTTTGTTTGATAGCGAAACCCATCTGATTCGTGTAGATATGTCGGAATATATGGAAAAACATTCCGTTGCGCGCTTAATTGGTGCACCTCCCGGCTATGTTGGTTATGAAGAAGGCGGTTTTTTGACTGAGCAGGTACGCCGCAATCCTTATAGTGTGGTTTTGCTGGATGAAGTTGAAAAAGCTCATCCGGATGTATTCAACATTTTGTTACAAGTTTTGGATGATGGTCGTTTAACTGACGGTCAGGGACGTACAGTTGATTTCAAAAATACGGTTATCGTTATGACTTCCAATATTGGCAGTCAGGAAATCCAGAAAATGGAAAGCGATGATTATGCTGCGATTAAGGCAGTAGTAATGGATGAAGTTAAACAATACTTCCGCCCTGAACTGATTAACCGTATTGATGAAGTTGTTGTATTCCATAGTCTTAACCAATCCAATATTCGTGCTATCGCTAATATCCAGCTTGCCGGTCTGCGTCAGCGTCTGGAAAAAATGGATTTACATTTACAGGTTGATGATGCTGCTTTGGATGTACTGGCTAAGGTGGGATTTGATCCGGTCTATGGCGCACGTCCTCTGAAACGGGCTATTCAGACCGAAATCGAAAATCCACTGGCTAAAGAATTACTGGCTGGAGACTATGCTCCTAACAGTACAATTATGTTAACGGCTCAGGATGGTATTTTGACTTTTGCCTGATTATTAATTGAGAAACCTGCTGTAAAGCAGGTTTTTTTTAACCTCTAAATTAGCTTTATCTTTTATCTATATTGGTATTATCTAAAATTATTGGAAGCATTAATCTGATAATTTCTGAATTTTTAACTTTATCTATACTTGACGATTTAAATAATGTACAGAATATTTTATCAAAATGACAAACAAAATTTTTAAAGCGGCTTTGTTAACTCTATGTTTAACTACCAGTTTTAACATTCATGCAACAACTACGCCAAATAGCTGTAAATTATTAGGTCTCAACAATTGCCCTGCCCCATTGGACAAAAAATTACCGGATGTCAAAAACATGTTAAGCTGGAATCAACAACAACGGGCAATTGGCTTTCGTAATGACTATCGCTCTTATCCCGGTGATGTTTTTCACGCTGCTCATGGCCTGCTACTGCCCAGAGCGCCTCAAAATCTGTCTAATGTAAATTATCAGATTCATGGTCAGTCATATCTGCTAAAAGATTATTTAAAGCGTAATAATGTAACTGGAATGATGGTAATTAAAGATGGCAAAGTAGTATGGGATTATTACGCTAATGGTAATAATCCTACTACACTTTGGACATCACGCTCAGTGGGTAAATCGGTGGTTTCTACACTAGTAGGTATTGCTCTGAAAGAAGGTAAAATCAAATCGCTGAATGATGAGATAGTAAAATATAATCCTGATGTGCGGGGAACAGCATGGGAGCACGTGACAATTCGTCAACTGCTTCAGCATACTTCTGGTGTGAACTGGAACGAAGATTACACTGATCCGAAATCTGATTTTTCACAACTTACTCAATGTGAAGCCAATCCTGATACTTATACCTGCGTCAACAGTCTGGTAAAAGCACCCGGCCGAAAATCATATGCTAAGTCCGGTAAAGCATGGTCTTATTCATCCGGTGGTGCATGGCTGCTAGGAGACACGCTTGAAAAAGCAACTGGTGAAAGTATTGCTCAATATCTACAGAATAAAATCTGGCAACCATTCGGTATGAGCAAAGATGGTGTGTGGCACAGTTATACCGTGGGACAACATGATGTTGGTGCACACGGATTTAATGCCACGCTTGAAGACTGGGGTAAATTTGGCCTCTTCGTAATGAATAATGGTACGCTGCCAGATGGCAGGCAAATATTACCTAAAAACTGGGTTAAAGATTCCCGTAACTGGAATCAGGCGAAAAATTCAGTCAGCAAACTGCATCCGGAAGGAAGTTATGGCTATGAATGGTGGAATAATAGTGTACCGGCTACTGTAAATGATGTTTCTCCAAAAACAGGGCTGAACAGTCAGGACAGCATGTGGGCTTTAGGAATTTACGGACAGATTATTATGGTTAATCAGAAACAGAAACTGGTTATTGTGCAATGGTCTACTTGGCCTAAAGCTGAGCCCTCTTTTCTGGAACAGCCACTGGAAGCATCTTTAATGTTTAATGCAATTGCTAACAGGCTTGCATCATAACTGTTATTATTTAGCCTGACACAAATCTGTGCACCTGTTTACTGCCAAACAGTTTCTGGTGCTTTTTAGCATATAGGTTGATTCACAAGATTTTATTATGGCACAGGAAATTGAACGTAAATTTCTGGTAGTAGGCAATGCGTGGCGGAATCTGGCATCAGCTAAGCATCTTTGTCAGGGCTATTTATCGACGGTTAAAGAACGAACCGTACGTATCCGTATTTGTGATGATAAAGCATGGATAACGATTAAAAGCACAAATCGTGGCATTACTCGTACTGAATTTGAATACTCAATTCCGGTTGCAGATGCCAGACATATGCTCACTCATATGGCAGAGCAGCCAATAATTGAGAAATACCGTTACTGCATACCTCTAAATGGACTTATCTGGGAAATTGATGAATTTTTAGGTGTGAATCAAGGCCTGATTGTGGCTGAAGTTGAATTAAACCACACTGATGAGCATATTATTTTTCCAGACTGGATAGGACAGGAAGTATCGGATGATCCCAGATATTACAATAATAATCTAGTCAGAAAGCCTTTTACATCGTGGCATAAGTCTTAATTTGCGGACTTCTGAACAATCTAACCAGATATATCACAATTAATCTATACTTCACCTAACAATTGTTCGCGTGTCAGCAAAAAGACAAAACCATCTCCGCTACTGGTAGGCATCCAGGTAAATGGTAATTCCGGAAATGCCTGCTCCAGTACTTCGCGATTATGTCCGATTTCAACCAGCAATACTCCTTTTGGGTTAAGATATCTGGCAGCCTGCTGAATAATCTGCCGAGTAGCATCCAGACCATCAATCCCGCTACCTAATGCTAGTTCTGGCTCATGCAGATATTCTTCTGGCAATTGTGCGACTGATTCGGCATCTACATAGGGCGGATTTGACACGATTAAATCATAAGTTGTATCAATACCGGTAAACAGGTCGGTATGAATCAGATTGATTCGATCCTCTAATCCATAGTCTTCAATATTCATACCTGCTACTTCAAGCGCATCAAGACTGATATCTACTGCATCAATCATCGCATCCGGATAAATGTCCGCCATCTGAATAGCCAGTGCACCGCTGCCCGTGCATAAATCCAGTGCTCTGTGTACCAGTTCATCATATTCAATCCATGGATGAAGCGGTGCACCTAAAAGCTCATAAATAAATGAACGCGGCACGATTACTCTCTCATCAACATAAAATTCATATGCACCCTGCCATGCCTGATGAGTAAGATAAGCCACTGGTATGCGTTCACTGGTACGGCGTTGAACAAGCTGTAGCAGCAGTGACTTTTCTGTGTCGAGCAAACGGGCATCAAGAAACGGCTCTAATGTGTCCAGTGGCAAATGTAAGGTATGTAAAATCAGGTAGGCAGCTTCATCATAGGCATTATCATTTCCATGACCAAAAAATAATTCTGCCTCTTGAAACTGACTCACAGTAAAGCGTAAAAAATCACGTACAGTATGCAGTTGCTGCGCTGCTGCTTCAAATACAGACATGTATCACTCCGGCAATAAAACAAGTGTGAATTATAACAGTTAAAAAGTTATCTAAAATAACCGGCCAAAGCCAGCTGTTAATAATGCGGTAACAGACTACGATTATCCGGATGTCTGATAAGCGGTTTAAGCAAGCGACGAAAATCTACCAGAGAGTGCTGATACCGTTTATCACCGCTCAATGCCAGAAAATAATGCTGTACTATATTCGCCTGTTGCTCCATATTCAGCTGATTAAGGCTGATAACTGTTTCTGGGGGCGGATACCGGTAGGCACGAGCCTGATAGTAGCCTGCTTTAAGTGCAAGACAGACTCCGGCAAATAAAATTGGAAAACCATGCTGGCTTTGCCAGACATGCATAAGCTCATGCATCAGCCAGCCTTGCATGCTCAAATCCGACTGAGTAAAATCATCAACATAATATGCCGCCGGAAAAATAATATGATTTCCGCATGTTATGGCAGCATGCGGATGTACTAGCCACCATGCATCACGTACTATCTGCACTTTTGTCCAGTCTGCTGCATTACCCAGAAACTTTCTGACCAACCTCAACTCGTTATCCGTTAATGATCTTTGCATGTCTTTATTTCTGAATGGTGGTCACATGTCTGCGGGCAAACCACTGCCAGCCATTCCAAACCACAATATATCCGAGGGTTGCAAGTATCATGCCCAATACTGGCACACCCAAAAGTAAAGGCTTACCAAACTGAATCAGCCATTGCCATAATTCAGTCCCGAGATGACCTAATTTAAACTCTGGCAATTCAGGCATGGCTTTGCCCCACTGACCATATAATAAGCCCTCACCAATCTGATAAGCACAGTAATATAAGGGTATATAAGTTAGCGGATTTGTATACAGTGTAGTTAAAAGTGCCACGGGTAAATGTGTGCGGACCACATAAGCCACTATCAGAGCAGTAAGCATTTGGGTAGGTCCGGGCATGAGACCACAAAACATGCCAACAGCTACAGCAGAGGCAGCACGTTCTCGATTGAGCTGCCAGTAATATGGCCTGTCAAACCAGCGTGCAAATGGTTTAAACCATGGAGAAGTAAATAATGATGCCTGTGTTGGCATTTTTTGCCGCATATACTGAATCCATTTGGTCAGGCTACTATTTAGCATCTTGCCGGGACCAAATTTGAAAATTACCAATACAGATTTTCATACTAAAAAAACATAACCTATTTTTTTAATTATAAATCAAACAAAAAATCAGACATTTGCTATGATAATAACTTAATACTAATATCCGGTTTAACCTGATTCTGTTGATTTTCACTTTTATTTTATGCTGAGGAGTTAAGACAGGTAATTAAATACAAATTTATTCCCGTTCAAACGCACGATGCTTCTTTTTAACCAGCACATATACTGCACCATCATTACGCTCATTTGGCTGGGCATAAGCCAGCACTTCGGGGTGTGCCATTAACCAGCGGCGTACAAGTGTTTTCAATACAGGCTGATAATCCTTTGATCCCAGTCCGCTGCCATGGACTATTTCACCAACTACACCGTATTGCTGAATATAATCTATAAATTCATTCAATACTTCCTGGGCCTCATCCTGACGATAGCCATGTAAATCCACATAAGCTACGATAGGCCATTGCTTCGCCTGCAAACGCTTAATATCAGCCGTACCGCGACCATTTTTACTGAACACTGGCGGTGCAGTATCATTCTGATTTTCACCAACATAAAAATAGCTGCTTTCGTCTGTTGATTCTTCCTGACGGGTTCGCAATTTAATCGGGCTGGTATCACGCGGATGCTGAAACTGATTTCTTGCCTTTAACGGCGTAATATCTTTTCCGATCGCTTCAGCAAAATTAACATCCGTCTGGCGCTTTTGTACTTCTTTTGCCTGCTGCTCTTCTGCCAGACGTTTCGCTTTAGCCTGTTTACCCAGTTGCTGCAATTGATCCTGAAATGAGTTTTTAACCATTTGTATAATCATTCATATATAAATCCTATTACCATGATTTTAACAGAGCAATAATTTAAGAGTTAAGCTTGACGTTTATTAACTTTCTTTCAAACGGATATAGGATTCAAGTTCATTTTCAGTTATTCTAACGCTGTATTGAATATATTCATTCAGGAATGGATTTTATGGCAGCAAATAATGTGTCTTCACACTCAGATAAAGAAACTGATGTCATTATCGTTGGAGCCGGACCTGCTGGTTTAAGTCTGGCACGCGCTTTAGCTCCATCAGGGCTTTCAATTACTGTAGTTGAAAAACAGGAAATGGCTGTACTGGCGCACCCGCCTTTTGATGGCAGGGAAATTGCTCTGACACATTATTCAAAGGAATTAATGCAGCAGTTAGATATGTGGGACAAAATTGCACCAGATGAAATTTATCCTTTGCGTGATGCTAAAGTAATTAATGGCTATTCTAACTATCAGCTCCATTTTGAACAGCCAACAATGGCTCGCGGCAAACCGGCCAATACACTGGGTTTTTTAATCAGTAATCATAATATCCGGCGTGCTGCATACGAAGCAGTCAAGGCCTTTAATAATGTAAATATTATTACTGGCCATAGTATTATTGATGTAAAAAATGATCATGCAAATCAAATTGAAGCCAAGCTGGATGATGGCCGGCTAATCAAAGGGAAACTACTTGTTGCTGCCGATAGCCGTTTTTCCAATACACGCCGCCAGTTGGGAGTTTCGGCTCAGATTCACGATTTCGGGCGTACAGTAATTGTTTTCCGAATGCAGCATACATTGAGTAATCAGCATACAGCACTGGAATGTTTCCATTACGGGCGTACTCTTGCTCTACTGCCACTTGAAGAAAATCTCACTAATTGTGTTGTTACTATTAATAATGAACATGCAGGTGACATTCTGGCCATGTCTCCCGCTGAATTGGCAGCTGATATTACCCAGCAGCTCAAAGGTAAACTAGGTGAGATGCATTTGGTTAGCACTGTTCATCATTACCCGCTTGTCGGTGTCCATGCCAATGCATTTTATACTCAGCGCAGTGCTCTTATTGGAGATGTGGCAGTTGGTATGCATCCGGTAACAGCTCATGGTTTTAATCTTGGACTAAGCGGAGTAGGTATATTGTCCAAACTGATTAATGAAGCCGTCTCTAAAGGAAAAGATATTGGCAGCCAGACTTTACTGGCTCAATATCAGAGACAGCATATGCCGCATACCCGGATTCTGTATCACGGAACTAACGCTATGGTGTCTTTATTTACTAACGACAGCCACCCTGCCCGACTGATGCGCTCACTGGTTTTGCGTATCAGCAATAATCTGCCTCCGGTGAAAAAACTGATTAGCAAACAGTTAACCGGATAATCCAATTTATACAACCAATAAAATAGCTGTTAACTATATATGTGTTAGCAGCTATTTTTTATCAAAATTTTTCTGCTTAAATCAGACCGTTATTAATTTGTTGCAATAGCTCAATCGGGTTCTGACTTTGCGTTACCGGTCTGCCCATTACCAGATAGCTGCTGCCTGCTACTAAAGCTGCTTTTGGAGTCATAATACGCCGCTGATCATCTGTAATTGAATTTTGTAATCTGATACCGGGCGTAACTAGTAAAAAATCCTGCCCGAGCTGTCCGCGTAATAAAGATGCTTCCTGAGCAGAACAAACCACGCCATCAAGACCGGATTGCCGGGTTAATTCAGCCAGACGAATAACTGTTTCATCTATGGATGAGTTTATACCGATTTCTGCCAGTTCATTCTGAGTCATACTGGTTAATACCGTTACTGCAATTAATAATGGTGGCTGGCTGCAATTACTAACAGCTTCAGCAGCAGCTTCCATCATTCTTCGACCGCCCGATGCATGCATATCTACCATCCACACTCCCATATCAGCAGCCACTTTACAGGCAGACGCTACGGTATTGGGAATATCATGGTATTTTAAATCAAGAAAAATCCGATAGCCTTGTAATACAAGCTGCTCAACCAGATAGCGGCCAGTAGCAGTAAATAGTTCTTTACCTATTTTAAGCTGGCACAAATCCGGGTCTAACTGACGAACAAAATTCAGCGTTGTTTCAGCATTGGCAAAATCCAGTGCCACAATGACAGGTTTAGCTTTCTGATTCATTAAAGTAGTATCAAGCATCAATGGATTCATATTCCGCAAGTCATCATTCAATATTGTCTTTAACAATACACATATATATATTGCTAAAGACTTATTCATAGAAATCATTTAATTATGATATTAAACTCTAATTTAATATCATATTATTTTTAAAAGTCATTTTATGATTTTAAAAAATCATCTGTAACTGATTGTGTGCAGAATTTCTGTACATCAGACCAAATATTCAGCAACTGATAAGACTTATCAGCCAACTACACATCAATACGATTTGGCGTAAATGTTTCCCATTTATTACAAGCCGGACAATGCCAGAAGAATACCTGAGATTTAAAATGACAATGGCGGCAACGGTACATCACAGATTTTTGCATCTGCATACCCACTACTGAACGCATCATATCAACTTCGGCTTTCCACTTCGAACTGATAGTATTTTGTAAAACTCCGAGTAAACGGTAAGTTCCGGTCAGAGTAGGCTTACGCCGCACCAGATCAATAACAATTTCGGTAGCTCGGTCTTCACCATATACAGGTAAAGACTTTTCATATATCACACCAGATAAATCCAGCTGCGGAAACGTCTGGGCAAAACCAATTAAAACTTCCAGACCGTCTGCGGCTTTATTCATTCCATCATAGGCATCATATAAACGCTCACCTACCAGACTGAGATATTCATAATTCTGTTTTTCAATAGCGCTATAAGCATCTACAGCAGCCTGAAAATTTTGTTGTTTCAGTTCAACATCACCCAGAATCATATTAGCCCGGCTGCATTTGCGATTGACTGCCAGAGCCTGAAAAATATACTCACGTGCTTTATTGTACTCAGACTGATACAAAGCCAACTGAGCTAGCTCACAGTAAAACTGGGCAATTTCAAATTGATAAGTCTGGTCTCCGGTACTGAGTTCTTCTGCCAGCTTAATGGCTTTTTCCCAGTCCCGATCCTGCTGATAAATATTCAGCAATATCTGCCGTGCCTGTCTGGCTTTACTGCCATTGAGCAAACCAACCAGAATCTGCTCGGCACGGTCTACCAGACCGGCGGCTTGATAATCCTGTCCAAGTTCGAAAGCGACAATATCACGACGTTCTGCGATAGTTTCCGGTAGCTCCAGTAATTTCTGATGTAAAGCGATGGCCTTATCATTTTCACCACGCTGACGGTACAACTTCCCTAATGTCAGATGCAGCTCATAAGTGCTTTGACGGGCATCATTTTGCTGATCGACAACCTCAGCCAGCTCACGTACTGCAACCGCACTTTTATTCTCAGCCAGAGCATCCAGACTTTTATAAAATCCTTCCGGTATGGCTTTCGCCTGTTTCAGCACAGCCCGCATATCTACCCGGGCAGCAAACCAGCCCATAGCAAAAAATACAGGTAACAAAATAACCGGTGCCAGCCACATCCAGAAATCATTACTATCCATATTAATTATTTACTTTCTTCTGATCAAAATTACCGGATTGTGACTGAGTAGCAGTAGTGGCAAGATTTTCAGTATGTACTGCCTGAGCGGCTGCCTTAATTTGTTTATCGAGCTTAGCCTGTAACTGATTGACCTGGCTGCGCAGACGTAATAATCGCCCAAACATGGCAAACACACCAAAAACAGCACCAATAATAAAAAATATCAGTAATAGGACAATTAATGGCAAATTGACAGTTTGTCCGGGTAAATAATTGAATGCAGTCATTTGTGTATTGCTTACAGCAAGCAGCAACAATATCAGCAACACCACTATTTTTATTAATGCATAAATAATTTTCATACTTATTCACCTTACACTGTACTGTTTTCTGAAGATTTAATCAGACGTCAGATACAAGCCGGATTATTGAGGAAGCAACACAGTTTAAACGATTTCACGCCTTTTTAGCAAAAACTGCCCCCTGCTTTCAGCATTGGCAAGCAAAACAGGCAGTGATAATATTTACTTTTATATAAAGTAACAGCGGCTATCGGCTAAAGATAAGTCCAACAGCTGTTGTTACCATTATTTTTTGTACTGCCTAGTCATCAATCCTGCATTGCCCTATCCATTGCAACACAGGGTTCCGGCCACCGCAGCTTAATGTCTTATTTTGGAGAAGTTTTATTATGTCTATGGCCGACCAAGACGGTTTTATCTGGTTTAATGGTAATCTTGTTGAGTGGAGAAATGCTCAAACTCATGTTTTAACTCATACATTGCATTATGGTATGGGGGTTTTCGAAGGCGTACGTGCTTATGAAACGCAAAACGGAACAGCTATTTTCCGTTTACAGGATCATACTAAACGTCTGTTTAACTCCGCTAAAATTACTGGCATGCATCTGCCATTCACAATGGAAGAAATCAATCAGGCTCACATTGAAGTAGTTAAAGCCAACAAACTGGCTTCCTGCTATTTTCGACCTATGGCTTTTTATGGTTCAAACAAACTGGGTGTAGCACCAGATCAAAATGATGTACAGGTAATTGTGGCTGCCTGGCCATGGGGAGCCTATCTTGGCGAAGAAGGTATGCAAAAGGGTATTCGCGTGCAAATAAGCTCGTTCACCCGTCATCACCCCAATATCACCATGATTAAAGCCAAAGCCAATGGCAACTACATGAATTCTATTATGGCTAATACCGAAGCTACCCGTAATGGCTATGATGAAGCAATAATGCTGGATTCAAACGGTTTTGTTGCTGAAGGATCCGGGGAAAATATATTTATCGTCAATGATGGGAAACTTTACACACCGGTTCTGGATGCAGCTTTGGATGGGATTACCCGGCGTACAGTAATGGCTATCGCAGCTGATATGAATTTAACCGTTACTGAAAAGCATATTACCCGGGATGAAGTTTATTGCGCAGACGAAGTATTCTTTACAGGCACGGCAGCTGAAGTCACACCTATCCGTGAAGTTGACGGTCGCGTAATTGGTTGTGGCTCCCGCGGTACGTTGACTACAGAGATTCAGCAGCGATATTTTGACATTGTTCATGGCAAAATTACCAAATATGAATCCTGGCTGACTTATATCATTTAATTATCTGAATAAAAGACCTGATTACAACATTATTTGCTGTAATCAGGTCTGTTTTGTATGATTAGCTCTCAGCTCAACCAAGGGAAATAATTATGAGTAATACTGCCCAATCAGTTACAACCATTACACCGCATGATTTACCATTGATATGTACCGGCCCGGAACATGAAACATGGAATGGTCATCCCCGGGTATTTTTACCCATTCAGTCTAACAGTAGTATTGAATGCCCCTATTGTGGCAAACAATATCATCTGGATGGTATTGCTGACAATCATCACTAACTTTGTTCAGGCATGCACATAACCAATAACTACTCTTCAATTAAATCGAAATTTGAGAATTTAATTCTTTTTTAATATTGTGGTACAGTTACCTCCATTTATCCTACCTAGTATAGCCCAAATAATAAGGAAATGTCATGAGTGAACTCACACACAGCCGATTAATTATCCTTGGTTCCGGACCTGCCGGTTATACAGCTGCGGTTTATGCAGCCCGTGCAGGTTTGAAACCTACACTGATTACCGGTATGGCACAGGGTGGTCAGTTGATGACAACAACCGAAGTGGATAACTGGCCGGCTGATGTCAATGGTGTGCAAGGCCCTGAACTGATGCAGCGTTTTCTGGAACATGCCGAACGCTTTGGTACCAATATGATTTTTGACCATATCAATCAGGTGAATTTACAGCAGCGCCCGTTTACTCTTGTTGGTGATATGGGAAGTTACAGCTGTAATGCATTAATCATTGCAACAGGTGCTTCTGCCAAGTACCTGGGATTACCCAGTGAAGAAACTTTTGCCGGCAGAGGCGTTTCCGCGTGTGCCACCTGTGACGGCTTTTTCTACAAAGATCAGGATATAGCTGTTGTCGGCGGGGGTAATACTGCGATTGAAGAAGCTTTGTATCTGGCAAATATCGCACGTACCGTTACCCTGATACATCGCCGTGACAACTTTCGTGCTGAAAAAATCATGATTGACAGATTACTGGAGCGGGTAAAAGAAGGCAAAATCATTCTTAAACTTAATGCCATAGTTGATGAAATTCTTGGTGATGACAAAGGAGTAAACTCAGTACGCATCAATTATGCCGATAATGAAAGTGAAATTCTGGCAGTAACCGGCATATTCATTGCTATTGGCCATCAGCCCAACACCGAAATTTTCAAAGGCCAGCTGGATATGGATGCAACAGGTTATCTCATTACCAAAGGTGGTAATGATGGCAATGTCGGCGCAACAAACATTCCCGGCGTATTTGCCGCAGGAGATGTGAAAGACCACATATACCGTCAGGCCATTACCAGCGCAGCATCAGGTTGTCAGGCTGCACTGGATGCAGACCATTATTTATCCGGATTAACTGAATAATTTTTTATTGTTATAAAGTGACCGGCTGAATGTCATCACATCAGCCGGTTTTAAAGTTTCTACTCTAGCGCTATATTTCGCGTAAAAGTAAATATTAGTTATAATGCGACCTTTAAGCTAAACACAAATCACGTTCAAGGATAATAATTATGGGCTTTTTGCAAGGCAAAAAAATCCTCATCACCGGTATGATTTCTGAACGCTCTATTGCCTATGGCATTGCCAAAGCCTGTCGTGAACAGGGAGCAGAACTGGCTTTCACCTATGTTGTAGACAAACTAGAAGACCGGGTACGCAAAATGGCTGCCGAACTGGGTTCAGAACTGGTATATCGCTGTGATGTACAAAGTGATGATGAAATCAGCCAGTTGTTTTCTGATTTAGGGAAAAGCTGGTCACAGCTTGACGGTCTGGTACATGCTATTGCTTTTGCACCAAAAGAAGCCTTAAACGGGGATTTTCTGGATAGTATTACACGCGAAGCATTTATGACGGCTCATGAAGTATCTGCTTATAGCTTGCCTGCACTGGCTAAAGCTGCCCGTCCGTTAATGAGTGGCCATAACAGCTCTATTCTTGCCCTGACCTATCTTGGTGCAGTACGTGCCATACCTAACTATAATGTAATGGGTATGGCTAAAGCATCATTGGAAGCAGGTATCCGCTTCACAGCAGCCTGCCTCGGAGAGGAAGGAATTCGATGCAATGGTATTTCAGCAGGCCCGATTAAAACTCTTGCTGCTTCAGGCATTGCCAATTTCGGCCGTTTGCTGGCACATGTATCTGCACAAAATCCTATTCGTCGTAATATCACTATTGATGAAGTTGGAAATACTGCTGCTTTCCTGTTATCAGATCTGGCTTCAGGTATTACAGGCGAAATCACATATGTTGATGGCGGTTACAGTATCAATGCTCTGGGCGTACCGGAAGATCTGGTAAGTACTCATAACAGCTAAACTACAACTAAATTGCAGGGGTACAAATTGAATAATTATTTATGATTTGGCATAAATTTTAGTACTGCTCAATAGTATAATACTAAAGTAAAGTTGCTTAATTAATCAAACTTATAATTAACACTCAATTTTTACCCTTACATAAAATCGTATATTTTATTACTTCATATAAATTATAAGCGTCATACTTATAGATGATTGATTTTAATCATATATTTTTATCTTAGCAATCAGAAAAGTCAAACCTGTTCAGGTTTGACTTTTTCTAAAGATGTATCAAAATCTATCTTATTGTTGAATCCTTTATAAATTCCTCTTTAAATATTATCAGAAGTTACTATTAACTTTTTTCTAAAAATAGCTTTTTCTTAATTAGACTGAATAAATCTCTGTTTATTAAGCAATTTATCTGCAGTTGCATAATACATTACCACAAAATCTTTGCTTCAGCTGAATTTATCATTAAACATTATTCTTTCTCCTGTTTTTTATATTACTAATTCTGGCTATGCTAATCTAATTATGCTAATTACATAACACGTCAGCAATACATAGCCGCTTTCACCGGTATACAGGTACAGGCTCTGCCGTTTGTCTGCGCTGCTTTCCTGAATCATCTGCAGCCCGTCCCACAGGAAGCGGGTACGGTTGTAGGGTTGGCCTTCGCGGTCTATCTGATGTTTTTCGATACGCCGGCCAAGGGCATCGTAAACGTAGCCGTAACGCTGACTGCGGCCGTTTGCTCAATGCGTACTTCGCTCAGGCGGTGTTCAGCATCGTAGTGGTAGTGCTGGGTTGTGCCGATGGTCTGTTTGCTGGCAGTTCTGCCGTGCTCGTCGTAGCGGTAGTGGTGTCCTCTGAAATGCAGGAGCTGGTTACAGCGAATCAGGTTGTGATTGCTGTAGTCTTCTCTGTATTTGCTGTCCAGCAGGTTGGCAGCGGCATCGTATTGCAGGGTTTCCCAGTATCTCTGATTACGGCAGCCTTCGATTCTGCCGGTGTGATCATAGCGGTAATCGGTCTGGCCGTGTTTGCTGTGTTTTTTGCTTACCAATCGGTCGAGGTTGTCGTACTGGTAGCTGCGTTCGATGAGGATATCAGGCAGGATGGGATTCTGATTGCGCTGTATCTGTTTGCGTTGCAGCCGGCTGTTGCGGTCGTATTTGAACTGGGTGTTCAGGCATCCCTGAGTGCGTGATACTTCGCGGTGCAGTTAGATAGTTATGTTAAAATAATTATGCCGTTTGAGCAAAAAAAGACCCGCATTATTAAAATCATCAATTTTCTTTTTTAAAAATAAATACCCAATAGCATCAGATAAAAATAATGCTCCACCATCATGAACTGGAATATCTGATGAATATAATTGACCAATAAAATCATATTCATGCATTAATTTTTCACACGCAACAATTCCATTGGGTATTTTATTTGACAAAAAAGAAAATGTTGGATAATCACTATTCTCTAATTGTGCTTTTTTAATTCAAGATATTGAGGAACAAGGTTATTATTATTTTCGCATAGCTTTGATATGTCTGTTAGCGTTACTCTTGTAAATCCTGATTTTAAGTGATCAAGTTCTGCATCATCACCGGAATAAACAATATCGTCCAAGAAATATCTATTTTCATTATATGTTGAAAATACGGAAATATATTTAGCTTTAGGAAGATTAATTCTGTAACTATCCCCTAAAATAGTACAGCAAGAAAGTAGAAAATTCTCTATGATATTTTTAAGGAGAATTTCAATATGAAAAAATTTTCAGAGCATCAAATTG